>CAZVST010000054.1:0-34661 GCA_964629725.1 uncultured Mycobacterium sp. | reverse complement strand
TGCGCCGACCGCACCGGGCACCGAGCCTGTGGATAGACTTACCGTTCGATCCTGTTTTGATCAGGTGTTCCGCTCAGCCGGCGCATCTTTCACTGATGAGTAGAGAGGGCCGAGGCGAGCAGCTTGTTGCCCTCGGCGAGCTTGCGGATGATCTGGTCCGGCGTATGCCGCCGGCGTTTCGTCGATGTCATGTCATTGCCGATTCTTCCTGCCCGAACATCCGGGCAACAGAGTCGCACAACAACTGGACCACTACGAGGGGCTCACCTCACCCCGACTACACCCTCAATCATGAAGAGCCCGTGTGCCGGGACTTGACCCCATGTGTTTGTTGGACACGCTCAATCCCGGGATGTTCCTGGGGGTGTCCCTATGTCCTTTGTCAAGCGGCTGCCGGGCGTTCGGCCCGGTATGGCTCGCCGTTTCGGAGCATGGCGAACAGGACGTCGCAGCGGCGGCGGGCCAGGCAGATCAGGGCGGCGTTGTGCTTTTTGCCCTCGGCGCGTTTGCGGTCGTAGTAGGCACGACTCGCTGGGTCGTGCAGGGCGGCGAACGCCGAGAGGAACAGGGCGCGTTTGAGCTTGTGGTTGCCTGATCGTGCAGGGAACTCCCCGCGGATCGAGCTGCCGGAGCGGTGGGTGATCGGGGCGATCCCGGCGTAGGCGGCCAGGTGTCCGGGTGTCTTGAAGGCTGAGCCGTCGCCGACCTCGAGCAGGATGCGGGCGGCGGTCCTGACGCCGATGCCGGGCATCGAGGTCAGGACCTGGGAAAGAGGGTGCGCGTCCAGCATGGTTTCGATGGCTGTTGCGATTGTGTTGCGTTGTTGTTGAATGGTTTTCAGTGATTCGGCCAGCTTGGGCGGGACGATCTCTGCGGCGTTGGCGCCGGGGACGCTGACGGTCTGCTGGGGCAGTGCCGCCATGATGTCCTGAACCAGACGAGCGCCCATTCGGGGTGCGTGTTTGGTGGCGATCGCGGTCAGCTTGCGGGATCCGCCTTGCCGAGGCCGACTGGGCCGCCGTAGCGCGACAGGATTCTTCGACGGGTTGGTTCAGGCGGTCAGTGCCGCTGTTGTGGCCTCCTGCTCTGTTGGGGTGTCGTTGACGGCGCGTGATTTGCTGAGGACCTCCAGTCCGAGGTAGCGGCGGGATTCGGCCCATTCGTCGTGTTGTTCGGCCAGGACAGCGCCGACGAGGCGGATCAGGGAGTCGCGGTCGGGGAAGATACCGACGACGTCGGTGCGACGGCGGATTTCCTTGTTGAGCCGCTCCTGGGGTTATCTGTAGTCCGGTGGTCGGGCAGGGCTGTGATCTGCTGGTTTGCGGTGTGGATGGTGTCCAAGACGTTTGCGGCGCTCCAGCAGCCAGTCCGGGAAGTACGATCCGGTCCGCTGCTTGGGGATCGCCAACTCCAATGTGCCTGCGCGGGTGTCGAATTCGCGCTGCCGGTAGCCGTTACGCTGATTGGTGCGCTCGGCGCTGCGCCGGCCGTAGTCGGCCCCGCACAGGGCGTCGGCTTCGGCACCCATCAGGGCGTGGATGAACGTGGTGAGTAGATCACCCAGCACGTCGAGGTGAGCGGTGGTGAGTCGTTCGGCCAGCACGGTCGGCAGGTCGATATCGTGGGCAGTGGTCATCGCGTTGATTCCTTTGCTCGAGTGACTTTGACGGGTCTCTCGAAGAATCACGCGATGACCTTCACTCACTCGGCTACGACACGCCGGTGACTCCGATCAGCTTCCGACTCGTACACCACTCTGCTGGACGCAACCCTGGGTTCAGACGGCACATCTCAGTCCATTTGCGATGGGTCCGTACGCCGCCAGGGTTACTCTTCCCGCGTGGTGCCGGCATCGATTCGTGGGTTAGTCCGTAACCGGCAACTGCGTGCACTGATGGTGGCTTACGCGGCGTTTTCGACCGGGAATAGCGCGCTTGGCGTTCTCGGCAGTGTGTGGGCATTCTCAGCTGGCGGACCCGCCGCCGTCGCAGCGGCGACGATGCTGCGCGTGCTACCCGGTGGCGTGCTGGGGCTTTTTATGGCGGTGCTTGCTACCAGCCGGCGGCCTCAACTGCACCTGGCGGTCGGGATCGGCGCCCGAGGCTTGGTGGCCATCGCGATCATCGTCGCAATCTCGGGCGACGCGTCGGTTGGTGTTGTGTTGGCGCTCCTAGCCGCTGACTCGTTGGTGTCGGCGGCGGTGCGACCATTGCATGGGTCGTTGGTCGTACGCCTAGCCGACCGCATGGAGGAGGCGGAGGCCGGAAACGCCGCAACCAGCTCACTCAGGAGTGCCGCCATGCTCGCGGGGCCGGCTCTTGCCGGCCTGGCGCTGGGTGCCGTCGGCGTCGCCTGGTCACTAGCGCTGCCTGTGGTCACCTTCGTGGTGGCAACGGCGGCCGCGTTGCGAATTAGGACGCCCAGGGCTGACGACCGGTTGGAACATCCCCGTTCTTCCCGGAGCTGGGTGCGTGCCCAACTGATCGCCGTCGGAGCCGGCTTCTGTGGGATTGCTGCTAGCCGGCCGGCCGTCGCGGCAACTGCGATGTTCCTCGTCACCATGATGCTGGACACCTTCTGGTTCGTGGCAAGCGTCTCGGTGGCCGAGGTTCAGTTGGGGCTGGGAGCGGAAGGCGCCACGCTGATCATCGTCCTCTTTGGAGCCGGCGGCCTGGTGGGTGCGTTGGCGACCCTGTCGATCATTGGTCGGCGCGGACTACCCCGTGCGGTGGCCGGAGCAATGTTCACATCTGCGGTCGTGCTCGCCGTCATGGGGCTGATCGAGCGGCCGCTGCCGGGCCTGATGCTCTCGGCCGGCGTGGGTGCGGCCTGCGCCGTCGCGTATGGCACGGTCCCCACCCTCGTGCATCGCAGTGTCGCCGCTACCGCAATGGCGCCCGCCGCTGCCACTCTGCAAGGACTGACCCTGGTCGGTGTCGGCACGGGAGCGACGATGGCCGCGTTGCTCATCGATTCCGTCGGGCTGACTGTGACGCTGGCGCTAGTGGGTGCCGTCACGGTGGCGGCCACCGTGCTCGCATGGCCGCAGCTGCGTCGGGCCGACGTGCTCAGTGTCGAGGACAGCCAGAAACTGACGCTGATGCGGACCACAGCGGTGCTGGCCCCGCTCCCGATGCTAGCTCTGGAACAACTCGCCAGAGCTGCAAAACATCTGGCGGTGCCCGCGGGTACAGAGGTCATTCGTCAAGGCGAGATAGGGGACCGGTTTTACATCATCGCCGCAGGCCGGGCTGATGTCGTGCTAGGCGGAATCCCGGTGGGCACATTAGGCCCCGGGGGCTCCTTCGGCGAGACCGCCGCCCTACGCGACGAGCCGCGTCGCGTCACGGTGACTGCGCGCGAAGATCTCGACCTGGTCACCATCGATCGCGCCGAGTTCCTCGCCGCACTGTCGGCTGATCCGGGCGCCCTCGGGCGAATCGGTGGGGCTGAACGAACTCGGTCAGGCGGGCCGTCTGTGGAAGGGGCGCTGGTCGAACTGGACGGCGATACCGCTCTCGGTCATCGGCCCGTGAATGAGTTGCTTGCCGAACAGCCGTTGCTGTCGGTGATCGCCGCCGATGAGCTACGTGAGCTGGCCAGAAGCGCCCGGGTGGTGGCCGCGCCAGCTGACGCGCTCGTCGTCCGTGAGGGCGACTACGGAGAGGCGTACTACGTGATTATCGACGGCGCCGTCCGGGTGTTCAGGGGCGAAAGCCCGGTTGGAGACCTTGGTCCCGGCGACGGTTTTGGTGAGCACGCGCTCCTGCGCAACATCCCCCGTATCGCCACCGTGCGGGCCTTGGTCGACACCACGCTGATTGCGGTGGATCGCGGCATGTTGCAGCGGGCGGTGAGGGGGCGGGGTGGAACGGGTTGACGATCGGTCCGGACCCCGCTTCGCGGTGAAACTCGTGGAACGCCCGCAGCACGGTCTCCGAATGCGCCCGAGTCGCAACCGCGTACCGATCACCCGGTCCCGGCCGCCCGGTCACCGCGTTGGGCCCGCCACGCGCTACCCGGGTTGCCGAACCCATCGCCGGGGAAGGCTTGCCGCGCAACGACAGCCAGCGGCAGAAGTCGCGGGCCTCCACCCGTGTGTTCTTATCCCACGGCACGTCGATGGCCAAACCGAACCGGAACCAGCGCAGCAGATCCATCGCATACGAGCGCTGCGTTGCCGCCGACCGACCCGCAGACTGCAGGTCCTGGAGGAACGCCCGGACCCCACCGACCACGGCGCCGCTCGAATCGACCAGACGAACGGGCTCCCACACGTCATCGCCCACCACGACAGACCTCGCTCCGCGCACGATCAGGGCCGCGAGGTCACGTTCTTCGTCAAACGCATCAGCCATGTTCGGGAACATAAAGCGGCGGGCCCGCAACGCTCGCCATCGCCACACCCGACCGGTGCGCTAGTGGTGTGTCTCAGTTTTAGCTGACTTTTTCGAGGGCGATCCGGCCGCGGGCGACTTTCGCGAGGATTGATTCGGCGGTGGCGGTCCAGACGTAGGGCCGGGGGTTTTCGTTGTGGGCGTCGAGGTATTCCTGGATCGAGGTGATGAGATCGGGTACAGAGTGAAACACCCCGCGCCGCAATGCTTTGTCGGTCAATTCGCGGAACCAGCGTTCGACGAGATTGAGCCACGACGAGGAGGTCGGGGTGAAGTGGAGCTGGAAGCGGGGGTGTTTGTCGAGCCAGGCCCGCACGGTGGGGTGTTTGTGGGTGGCGTAGTTGTCGATGATGAGGTGAATCGCCAGTTCCTTGGGGACTTCGCGGTCGATGGTGCGCAGGAACTTCACAAACTCCTGGTGGCGGTGGCGGTGGCGGGGCAGGCATTGGCCGATCACCGTGCCGGTGAGTACGTCGAGGGCGGCGAACAAGGTGGTGGTGCCGTTGCGTTTGTAGTCGTGGGTCATCGTCTGCGCTCGGCCCGGGATCATCGGCAGCGAGGCTTGGGTGCGGTCCAGGGCTTGCACTGAGGACTTTTCGTCGGCGCACAACACGATCGCCTTGTCCGGGGGGTTGAGGTAGAGGCCGACGACGTCGACGAGCTTCTCCTCGAAGCGGGGATCATTGGAGAGCTTGAACGTCTCGATGCGGTGCGGCTTGAGCCCGCGTGCCGACCACACCCGCTGCACAGTGTCTTTGGAGACCCCGACCGCGTCGGCCATCGTCCGGCAGCTGAGTATGTTCAGCGCGTTTCTTCCCGCAATGGGAACGGATGCGCTCAAAACCAAGGGCGCGGAGATCTGGGGTTGGCGTCGTCACCTGCGCACCACCAATGATCTGGCAGCGCTGGCCGCGTGGATCAATCCGACGGTGCGCGGCTGGATGACCTATTACGGCAAGTTCTACCGGACTGAGATCTATGTTCTGTTGCGGCGCATCAACACCTACCTGGCGCGGTGGGCGCGGCGGAAGTTCAAGCGGTTGAGGTCGTTCAAGCAGCCCAAACGGTGGTGGACCGGGCTGCTCCAGCGGCAGCCCCGACTGTTCGCTCATTGGGCCTGGATGACCGAGTTCTGACAGATCAGATGAGACGAGCCGTGTAACGGGAGACTGTTAAGCACGGTTCTGTGGGAGCCCCGGGGTGAGACTCCCCGGGGTCACCCGGCGCATTAACCCGCCGCTAACCGGCGAATTTGCCGTTGTCGACGGTGTACACCGCGCCGTGCACGGCTGCGGCGTCGTCGCTGGCCAGGAATGCGATCACCGAGGCCACATCGGCAGGTTCCATCAGCCCGCGCGGTGCGGCGATCCGCATGATGAGTTTGAAGTCGGCGTCCTGCGGTGCGGCGAACTCGGTGACCTGCGGGGTCAGCATCCCGCCCGGGCAGACGGCGTTGACCCGCAACCGTTCCCGGGTGTATTCGACGGCCAGCGCGCGGGTCAGGCCGACCAGGCCGTGCTTGGCCGCGCAATACCCGGCCGAGTAGACCTCACCTTCCAGCCCGGCCACCGACGCGACGTTGACGATGTTGCCGCCGGAGGCGAGCAGATGCGGGATCGCGGCCCGGCACAGGTAGAACGGGCCGCTGAGGTTGGCCGCCAGGTCGTAGGCCCAGTCGTCGTCGCGCACCTCGGTGGTGTGGCGCATCTGATGGAAACCTGCGGCGTTGACCAGCACGTCCAGCTTGCCCAACTGCGATATGCACTGTGCGACGGCATCGCTGCACGCCTGCGGGTCCGTCACGTCGACTGCGGTGAAACGTCCGCCGGGCACCGATTCGAACACCGCGGCCATCCGGCTGGTGTCGCGGGCGATCCCGAAAACCGTGGCGCCCCGTTTCGCGAACACGTGCGCGACAGCGGCGCCCAAGCCGGAGGACGCTCCGGTCACCAGCGCCACTTTGCCGGCCAGCTGCGCTGATTCAGGCATGAACCCTGATTCAGACATGAACGTCGCGCAGGCCGCGTGCATTGCGCAGCCCCGAGCAGTTGTAGCAGCCCACACAGCCGGTGCAGTCCGTGCATCGCCCGCACCCGAAACAGCCGATGCAGCGTCGGCACCGGAAACATGCCATACAGCCGATGCATTCGCTGAGCAGCAGACTCAGCACCGTCACGACGCTGGCCCGGACGCCGAGGCTGCCCGCGGTCGCGATCGAACCCGCGACACCGATACTTCCGGCGGTCGCGACCGATCCGGTGACGGCGATGCTGCCGGCGGCGGCGATCGATCCCGCGACGGCGATGCTGCCGGCGGCGGCGATCGATCCCGCAACGGCGATGCTGCCCGTGGTGGCCAGCGACTCCGCAACGGCAATATTGTCGGGCACGGGGGGAGTGTCGACGACCACGGCGGCGGAATGAGTGACCATTCCGCAATTTCAGCTCAGATCGGGCCGAATCGCAGCAAGAACGGCGTACGAATCCTTACGCGTGCATGAACAACCCCGTCCCGGAAGGCGCCCGCCGCCCGCGTCGACTTGAATGAGATCAACACAGCGGGGCAAGGGAACCCTGGGAAAAAGGAGCATCCATTGCGCGCGAGCGATGCCACGTCGCCGAGAGGCGGGGGCACCACCGCGGCCGGTCTGGGGGTCACACCACCGGGGGCCGAATTCGAGATCTGGCGAAACGGTCTGCGGCGCAGATCCCTTGAACACGTCGCTGATTTCGTCTACACCCGCTGCCTGCCCCAGCTGGAGCGCACCGGCGTCGACATCACCGGCGATGTGTTGGTTCAGTTCGTCGACGGCGGAAAATGCCTGCGCTCGACGTTCATGTATCTCGGCTGGCTGTGCGGCGCTGATCCCGACGACACCGCTCTGCGCGCCGCCTCAGGACTGGAGTTGTTGCACGCGTTCGCTCTTCTGCAGGACGACGTCATGGATGAGTCGCCGCTGCGCCGCGGACGGCCTGCCGCGCATGTGCAATTCGGCCAGTGGCACCTCGACCGCGGACTTTCCGGCAGCCCCGATCGGTTCGGAGCGGCGCTGGCGGTGCTGCTCTCGGACCTGTGCCTGGTCTGGGCCGAACAGATGATGCGCGAGAGCGGCGTTGCGCCGGAGGCGCTGTACCGGGCCTGGCCGCACTACGACGCCATGCGCATCGAACTCGCCGTCGGTCAGTGCGCCGACGTGGCCAACGACGCCGGCGCCCACCCTGACCTGGAGGCCGTGCTCGACGTCGCTCGCCGCAAGTCGGGCAACTACACGGTGCGGCGGCCGCTGGAGATCGGCGCCGCGATGGCCGGCTGCGATCACCTGATCGACTCGCTGGGCGTCTATGGGCGTGCCATCGGTGAGGCGTTCCAGATGCGCGACGACATCCTCGGCGTTTTCGGCTCGCCGACGGTGACCGGAAAGCCAGCGGGGGGAGACCTCGCCGAGCGCAAGGCCACCAGCGTGGTGGTTGCCGCGCAGCGGATGGCCGATTCGACCATTCGCCGTCAGTTCGCCGAGTTGATGAGTGCTGAAGAACTGACGGACGAAGACATTTCGCACTGGCGGACGCTGATCGTGGCGACCGGAGCGGTCGACTGGATCGAGGAATTGATCGCCGAACGGGTGGACGTCGCGACCGCCTCGATCTGTGACGACCGAATCGACGACTGGGTGCAGTCCGCGCTGGCCGACATGGCTGCCGTGTGCACCCTGCGGATGACATAAGACAAGTAGCAAGGAGCACGTGATGGCCAAGGTTCGAAGCGTTCCCGGGAAGACCGATCACGTAGTCGTCGTCGGCGCTGGTCTGTCCGGCCTTTCGGCGGCAATGCAACTCGCCGGTCAGGGGCGGTCGGTGACTGTCGTTGAGCGATATGGCTTTCCCGGCGGACGGGTGGGCCAGGCCGATATCCGCGGCTACCGGATCGACACCGGCGCCACCGTGCTGACCATGCCCGACATCATCGAGGAGGCCTTCGATGCCGTCGGTGCCTCGATGGGCGACTACCTGGACCTGATGAAGCTGGATCCGGCCTACCGGGCCTCCTTCGCCGACGGCAGCAGCCTCGACGTGCACACAGACGCGGCGGAGATGACGCAGGCCATCCGGGATTTCGCCGGGCCGGACCAGGCCGCCGGTTACCAGCGCCTGCGCCAGTGGCTGACCGAGCTCTACAAGCTTGAGATCGAAGGGTTCATCGGGTCGAACTTCTCCTCGCCGGTGTCCCTGCTGACCCCGCAGCTGGCGCGGCTCGCGGCGATCGGCGGCTTCCGCGGCTGGGAGAAGATGGTGAGCCGCTTTATCTCCGACGAGCGGGTGCAGCGGATCTTCACCTTCCAGGCCCTCTATGCCGGGGTTCCGCCGCAGCACGCGCTCGCCGCCTACGCGGTCATCGCCTACATGGACACCGTCGCCGGGGTGTACTTCCCCAAGGGCGGTATGCGGGCCGTGCCGGAGGCGCTGGCGGCGGCCGCCGCCGACGCGGGTGTGCAGTTCCGTTACAACGCGACCGTGACCCGGCTGGAGCAGTCGGGATCGCGGATCACCGCGGTGTGCACCGACTCCGGCGACCGGATCGCTTGCGACGCAGTCGTTCTCACCACTGAACTGCCGCTGACCTACCAGCTACTCGGCCGCACCCCGCGTCGCCCGATCAAGATGCGCCCCGCCCCGTCTGCGGTGGTGATGCACGTCGGGGTGCCCGCCGTCGGGTCGGGTCTGCAGCACCACAACATCAGCTTCGGCGGCAAGTGGTCGCAGACGTTCGACGAGATCATCCGCGACGGAGAGCTGATGAGCGATCCGTCCATCCTGGTGACGATGCCTAGTGCCGGCGACCCCACCCTGGCCCCGGCCGGCCGCGATCTGCTGTACGTCCTGGCGCCCTGTCCCAATCTCGAAGTGGGCAAGGTCAATTGGTCTGTGCACGGCGACAGCTACGCGCGCCAGATCCTGGCCACCGCTGCCGAGCGGTTGCTGCCCGGACTCGACCACCACGCCGACATCCTCGACGTGGTCACGCCCAACGACTGGGCCCGGCAGGGCATGACGGCGGGAACGCCGTTCGCGCTGGCGCACACCTTCTCTCAGACCGGGCCGTTCCGGCCCGCGAACCTGGTTCGGGGCGTGGACAACGCGGTCCTCGCCGGCGGATCGACGGTGCCCGGGGTCGGGGTGCCGACTGCTCTGCTCTCGGGCAGGCTGGCCGCGGAGCGGGTGACAGGTCCGTTCGACCCGGTTCGCAAGACGGTTATTCACCACCCAGCGAAGCAGGTAAGGGCATGACCAAAACCGAGTTGCACGCCGCCGGAATTCAAGAGGAGCGGCTGCGCGAGTCCTACCGGTACTGCCGTCGGCTCAACGCGCAGCACGGCCGCACCTATTTCCTGGCGACCCGGTTGCTGACGCCGCAGCAGCGTCCGGCGGTGCACGCCCTCTACGGGTTCGCGCGCTACGCCGACGACATCCTCGACGACCTGCACTCCGACGCCGGGGCGGATGAACGTTCGGCCAGGCTGGAGTTGCTGGCGTCGAGGTTCTTCAGCGGCGACGAGCAGGAGGCGGCTCGTGAGCCGGTGCTGCCGGCCGTGCTGCACACCGCGCGGACCTACCGTATTCCGTTGAGCCTGTTCGACGATTTCCTCGCCTCGATGCGGATGGACCTGACCGTCACCGACTATCCGGACCGTCCCTCGCTCAACCGCTACATGCGCGGTTCGGCTGAGGTGATCGGCCTGCAGATGCTGCCCATTCTCGGCACGGTGGGGCCGATCGCCGACGCGGAGCCCGGCGCGGAGGCACTGGGCCGGGCGTTCCAGCTCACCAACTTCCTGCGCGACGTCAACGAGGATCTCGATCGCAACCGGGTGTATCTGCCGGCAGACGAACTCGCCGCCTTCGGGGTCGACCGCGAGCTGTTGACCTGGTGCCACGACAACCAGCGCACCGACCCGCGGGTCCGGCAGGCGATGGCTGCCCAGCATGAGGTCACCCGGGCGATCTACCACGAGGCGAAGAAAGGCATCGCGCTGCTGGCTCCGCAGTCCCGTCCGTGTGTGACGGCGGCATACACCCTGTACTCCGAAATTCTCGACCGGATCGAGGACACCGACTACGCGGTGTTCAGCCAGCGCGCCTCGGTGGGTATGGGCCGGCGACTCCAGGTGTTCACCGGCGGTCTGGTGCGGGCGCGCCGGGCGCGCAGGCTGTCGGCCGCCTGACACACTTTGCTTATGGACAAGTGGCAATACCTGCTGCTTCTAGGGGGCTGTCTGCTCATCACGCTGCCCTTGGAGTTCTTCGGCACCGGGGTCTACCGCCAGCCCCGACGTCTGGTGCGCGCCATGCTGCCGGTGGTCGCGGTGTTCCTCATCTGGGACGCGATCGCGATCGTGCTGGACGTGTGGCACTACAACCCCCGCTACATCAGCGGTATCAACGTGCCGTTCATGCCGTTGGAGGAGCTGCTGTTCTTCATCGTGATCCCGCTGTGCGGGCTGCTGACGTACAACGTCGTCACGGTCAGCCTGGGCTGGTGGGGCCGGCTGCGGAGCCGCCGCGAGCGGACCCGGCGATGACGGGGCTCGGGTACACGCTGCCGGCGGTGATCTCGGTTGTCGTGGTCTGCGTGCTGGAATTGGCCGTGCTGCGAACCGGGTTGTTCCGCAGGCCCGCCTACTGGATATCGATGGTGATCGTGTTGGGGTTCCAAGTGCTCGTCGACGGGTGGCTGACCAAGCTGTCCGCGCCGATCGTCATCTACAACGAGAAGCACACCTCCGGGATCCGCTTTCCGTGGGACATCCCCATCGAGGACTTCCTCTTCGGCTGGGCACTGGTGACCGCTGTGCTGCTGCTCTGGGAGAGGCAGCAGGTGAAGAAGCGATGAGGCTGGATCATTGGGGCGTGCCCAAATTCCGCGGTATGCCGAAGTCCGGTCTGTCGCGCTCCGAGGTTCCGGGAGCCTTCGACATCGGCGCCCGGGCGTATGACCGGTTGGTCGGCGCCAACCCCGGCTATCACGACCATCTGCGAATCTCCGCGCGGCGCTTGCGCATTCCCGACGGCGGACGCGGGATGCGACTACTGGACGCCGGTTGCGGCACGGGGGCGTCCACTGCGGCACTGCTGGATGCGGCGCCGCACGCCGAGATCGTCGCTGTCGACGCCTCCGCCGGCATGCTCGAACAGGCTGCGGCCAAATTGTGGCCGGACACAGTGCGTTTCGTGCACACCCCGATCGAGGGCCTCGCCGAGGCCGGCGTGCACGGCCCGTTCGACGGCATCCTGGCCGCCTACCTGCTGCGCAACCTGGCCGATCCGGACGCCCAGCTGCGCCGCTTCCGTGATCTGCTGCGACCCGGGGCGACGCTGGCGGTGCACGAGTACTCGGTCAAGGATTCCGCAGCGGCCCAAGTGATCTGGAACGCCGTCTGCTGGGGTGTGATCATCCCGGCCGGCTGGCGGCAGACCGGCGATAGTGCCCTGTACCGTCACCTGTGGCGCAGCGTCAACGACTTCGACGACGCGGCGGCTTTCCAACGGCGTTTGGCGGCAGCGGGTTTCACCGGCGTGCACAGTGAGACCATGCCCGGCTGGCAGCGCAACATCGTGCACACCTTCCTGGCCGGTGCGCCGGGATAGTTTTGAGGGGTTAGATGAAAGATCCGCGTCGTGTCGTCCACCGGGCCCAGTCCGGCCTTCCGCACGCCACCGCATTGCCCACGGTCCCGCACGTCGTTGTGATCGGCGCCGGGATCGCCGGTCTGGCCGCCGCAGCCGGGCTGGCCGAACGTGGTGTCTCGGTGGAAGTCCTCGAGCGCGAACCCCACCTCGGCGGCCGGGTGGCCGGCTGGACCGAACACGTCGACGATGGTCCGCTGGCGGGAGCCGACGTGGCCAACAACCGGGGTTTCCACGCGTTCTTCCGGCAGTATTACAACCTGCGGGAACTGCTGCGCCGCTGTGATCCGGACCTGCAGCGGCTGACGGCCGTGGAGGATTACCCGCTCGTCGACGGCGAGGGCCGCCGCGACACGTTCCGCGGGCTTCCGCAGAAGCCGCCGTGGAATGCCATCGTGTTCGCACTGCGCAGCCCGACGTTCCGGTTCCGTGACCTGGTGCGCATCGACGGCAAGGCGGCCGCCCCGCTGGGATGCGTTTCGGTGCCGGGAATCTACGAGAAACTCGACGATCGCGACGCCGGCACATTTCTGGACCAGATCAACTTCCCCAGGGCGGCAAGGCATCTCGCGTTCGAGGTCTTCGCCCGCAGCTTCTTCGCCCGGCCCGATCGGCTCTCGGCGGCCGAACTGGCGGCGATGTTCCACATCTACTTCCTGGGTTCCAGCGAGGGCCTGGTGTTCGACGTCGCGGCGTCGAATTTCGACACCGCGCTGTGGAATCCGTTGGGGGAGTATTTGAAGGGGCGCGGGGTGGTGTTCCACACCGGTGTCTCGGCGGAGTCGATCGCCACCGGCGGAACCCGGAAACTGCAGGTCCGCACCGACGACGGACGGGTGATCGATGCCGACGGCGCGGTTCTGGCGGTCGACGTCGGCGGGTTGCAGCGGATCGTGGCAGCCTCCCCGGATCTGGGCGACGACGACTGGCGCGCGCGGGTCGCGGCCATGCAGGTCGCTCCTCCGTTCGTCGTGCAGCGGCTGTGGCTGGACGCCCCGGTGAACCCAGGCCGTCCAGCCTTTCTGGGCACCGGCGGCCTGGAGCCGGTTGACAACATCAGCGTGGTCAGCAACTACGAGCGGCAGGCCGCCGAATGGGCCCGCGCCCACGGTGGTTCGGTGGTCGAGGTGCACGCCTACTCGGTTCCGCAGGACGTGCCGCTGGGCGCGGTTGAACCAGCGGCGCTGGGCGGTCTGCGCGACCAGATGCTGGCCCGGCTGCACCAGCTGTACCCGGAGACCGCGCGGGCCGGCATCGTCGCCGAACGCGTCCTGGTCAAGCAGGACTGCCCGTTGTTCTCGCCGGGCTCCTTCGCCGGCCGGCCCACCGTCGAGACGCCGGTGGACGGTGTGATGCTCGCCGGTGACGGGATCCGGATCGACCTGCCGGTAGCCTTGATGGAACGGGCTGCCACCTCGGGGTGGACGGCGGCGAACCGGTTGCTGGCGGGCTGGGGCGTCAACGGGCACACCCTCTACACGGTGCCGGTGCAGGGGCGATCACCGATTCTGCGGCGGCTGGCGGAGAAAGGGGCGGGTTGATGGACCTGTGGTCCCGGGTGGCCGAGCGACTGCCCAAAGACGCACCGCTGCAAGTACTTCCGAAAATCCGGTGGTCGGCGCAGAAGCCGACCTATCAGCAGGCCGAGCCTGCCACCATCGACTCGGCTCTGCAGCGCGCGCTGCGCCGGCCCAGCGGTAACTGGTTCGTCTTCGCCGCGAGCACCGACGTCCGCACCGACCGCCCCTTCGGGACCACCGTGGCCGGTGTCGAGATCGTCGCCTGGCGGGACGAGGAGCGGGCGCTGCACGTCGGACCGGCGTCCTGCCCGCATCTGGGTGCCGACCTGGCCACCGGGAAGATCGAATGCGGCGGGCTGATCTGCCCGTGGCACGGATTGCGCCTGGACGGCGGCCGGGAGTTCGGCTGGAAGCCGCTGCCCGCCTACGACGACGGCGTGCTGGTATGGGTCCGGCTGGACAAGGTGGGCGGCGAGGCGCCACTGGACGCCCCCGTGCTGCCAGCGAGGCCCACCGGTCCGCAACTCGCCGCGGTCACCCGACTGGAAGGTGTCTGCGAGCCCCGCGACATCATCTCCAACCGGCTCGACCCCTGGCACGGGGCGTGGTTCCACCCGTACTCGTTCGCGCAACTGGCGGTGCTCAGCGCCCCGCCCGCCGACGCCGACGAGGAGTCCGACGTCTTCACCGTTGCGGTCACGTTCCACTTCGGGCGTATCGGCGTCCCGGTCATCGCGGAATTCACCGCTCCCGAACCCCGGACCGTCGTCATGCACATCGTGGAGGGCCAGGGGGTGGGCAGCGTGGTGGAAACCCACGCCACGCCGCTCGGGAACGGCCCGGACGGCCGTCCCCGCACCGCCGTCATCGAAGCGGTGATCGCCCAGTCCGACCGCACCGGCTTCGGGTACTCGATGTACGCGGCGCCGGTCCTCAAGCCGCTGATGAGACTCGGTGCGGCCCGGCTGTGGCGCGACGACCTGGAGTACGCCGAACGACGTTATACGTTGCGCACCAAAGCAAGTCACTGAAATGGCAAAGCGTGTCGTGGTCTGGGGGACCGGCTTCGTCGGGAAGATGATCATCCCGGAGGTGATCAAACACCCGGAGTTCGAACTGGTCGGCGTCGGGGTGAACAATCCGGCCAAAGTCGGGTGCGACGCCGCCGAGATCTGCGGGCTGCCGGAGCCCACTAGTGTCATCGCCACCGACGACGTCGACGCGCTGATCGCGACCAGACCCGATGCGGTGGTGCACTACGGGCCGACCGCGGCGCACGCCGACGCCAACATCGACGTGATCACCTGCTTCCTGCGGGCCGGAATCGACGTGTGCTCGACCGCCATGACCCCGTGGGTCTGGCCGAAGATGCATCTCAATCCGCCGAATTGGATCGAGCCGATCACGGCGGCTTGTGAGGCGGGCGGGGCGTCGTGCTTCACCACAGGCATCGACCCGGGCTTCGCCAACGACCTGTTCCCGATGACGCTGATGGGCTTGTGCTCCGAGGTGCGCCGGGTCCGGGCGTCGGAACTTCTGGACTACTCGAACTACGAAGGCGATTACGAGTTCGAGATGGGCATCGGCCGCGAGCCCGACTACCGGCCCCTGCTGGAGAATTCCGACATCCTGGTATTCGCTTGGGGTGCAACGGTTCCGATGATCGCCTACGCCGCCGGAATCGAGCTGGACAGGATCACCACCACCTGGGACAAGTGGGTGACGCCCACCGAGCGGGCGACCGTCAAGGGAGTGATCGAACCCGGCAAGGTCGCGGCCGTCCGGTTCACCGTCAACGGCATCTACCGCGGCGAGACGCGCATCCAACTCGAGCACGTCAACCGGATCGGCCACGACGCCGCGCCGGACTGGCCGTCGGGTGACCAGGACGACGTTTACCGGGTCGACATCGAGGGCACGCCGAGCATCTTCCAGGAGACCGCGTTCCGGTTCACCGACGGCTCGGGCCGCGACGCCGCCACCGCCGGATGCATGGCCACCGGCCTGCGCGCGCTCAATGCGGTCCCGGCCGTCAACGATCTGCCGCAGGGCTGGGTGACGGCGCTGGACCTGCCGCTGATCCCGGGGCGCGGCACCATCCGCTGAGTAACGCACGGAGCCCGCGCGCCGACATAGAGGTCGACATGACCGTGCCAACCTCACCGGCGGTCGGCCTCTCCGTCGGAACCAGCACCCTGGCCGCGGTGACGCCTGATCGCACCGTCGCCAGCAGCCCGGTGATCAACCGGGCCGGATACCCGATCGACTATTTCGTCACCCGCGTCGGTGACCCGGTCGGCATCGTCGCCGCCGATGGATCACTGCACTCGGCCGCCGCTCTGCTGGCCGACGCGCTCCACGAGATCGCCCGCACCGCCACCTCGGGGCGACCGCTGCCGGCCGCGGCCACGGTCGCCTATCCCGCGTACTGGAAGCCTGTCGCCGTCGAGGCGCTCGGCCGCGCGCTGCGGCGCATCCCGGTCTGGTCCGATGGCGCCGCTCTGGTGCCCGACTATGCCGCGGCGCTGACCGCAGTGCAGAGCGAGTCGGTCCTGCCGGCGCGCGGGGTGATCGCCGTCTGCGACTTCGGCGCCAGCGCCACCACCATCACACTGGTCGACGCCGGCGACGGTCTGAGCTCCATCGGTGAGCCGGTGCGCTGCCCGGAATTCGGCGGGGATCTGATCGACCGGGCGTTGCTCACCCATGTTCTGGGTGCGGCCGGAATCGGTCCGGACGCCACCGGAACCTGGTCCATTCGGGCGCTGACGACCCTGCGCGGCGAGTGCCGTTCGGCCAAGGTGCGGCTCTCGACCCAGACCGTCACGACCGTGCCGGGTGCGCCGGCCGGGGTCCGCGGCAGCATCCGGCTGACCCGTCCGGAAGTCGACGGGCTCGTCCGCGGGCCGCTGACCGACCTCATCGGTGCAGTGAGAGATAGCCTGCAGCGCAACGGGATCCAACTCACCGATCTATCCGCCGCCGTCACTGTGGGCGGGATGGCCATCGTTCCTGCGGTCGCGGCGACACTGTCTGAGCAGCTGCGCGTGCCGATCATCACCGCGGCGCGGCCGGTCCTCGCCGCCGCCACCGGAGCGGCGTTGCGCGCATCTACACAGTCGTCCGAGCCGGGCGCGTCGGCGGTCAAGTACGCCCACCGGAAGCCCGGGGAATCGGTGCCCGAACCGGCGGCGCTCGCCTGGTCGCAGGCACCGGATGTCCCCGCACTGGTTCCGCAGCGGGCCGTCTGGGCACAGCGCCGCCCGCCCCGGCCGCAGCTGGACTTCACATCCCCGCCCGTCGTCCCCGCCCGCATGCCATGGCACCGTCGGCCGCTGGTGCTGGCCGCGGCCGTTCTCGCGGTGATCGCCGGTGCAGGTGGGGCGACGGCACTGGCCCTGCGTTCGGACACCAATGCGGCACCCGCCGTCAGCGGTGTTGTTACCCCGCAGGGCAGCGGCCAGGCGCTTCCGGCCGATACGGCCGTCGATGGACCGGCCCGGCCACCGCGGACGGTCGTGGCGGTGCCGGCGGCCGGTGAGGGCCCGGGAACAGCGGCAAGTGAGCCGGCGACCGAACCGCCCGCTGCCGCCGTGACCGAGCCGGTTCCGGCGACCGAACCTGCGCCGGTGAATGAACCTGCGCCGGTGAATGCCGTGCCGCCGCAGACCCCGCCCGCACCGAGCGCCGCGGCGCCGGTCACCGACTCCGCGACCGAGCCTCCCGCTCCCGCCGCCGCGCCGCCGCAAGCGCCCCAGATTCCGGCGCTGCCGGCGATTCCGGCGATTCCGGCGATTCCGGCGCTGCCGACGATCCCGCCGATCCCGATTCCGGCGATTCCCGGCCTGCCCGGCTTGCCGACGGTGTTTCCGCCGCCCCCGACATCAGGCTGACGCCCCCGATCACTCGACGAGGCGTCGTCGCATCGCCTCGGCCACCGCGGCACCGCGGTCGGACACCCCCAGCTTCTAGTACAGCCGCTGGACGTGTGTGCGGACGGTCGTCGCCGCCAGGTGCAGGCGGGCGGCGATATCGGGTACCGACAGCCCGTCGGCCATCATAGTGATCACTTCCGACTCCCGCGGTGGACAACAGCGTCGCGTTCCCGCGGGCCCGCTGGTGCAGCTCGGTGGCCAGCCCGCCGGCGAGATGGGCGGGCACGTAACCGCGGCCTTTGGCGCAGCCGACCACGGCGGCCACGATCTCGTCGCGGTCGGACTCCTTCGTGAGGTAACCCGCCGCCCCGGCGGCGAGCGCCTCGTACACCGTGGCCGGATCCTCGGTGGCGCTCAGGAGCAGCACCCGGGTCGGCAGTTTGTCGCGGGCGACCGCGGTCACCACCGCCAGCCCGTCCAGTTCAGGCATCCGGTAATCCAGCAGTGCCACCGCGGGCACCAGCAGGACCAGCTGGATGTTCGCCAGGGCCAGGTCACGGGCCTAAGGCCCGAACAACACCACGGCGGCCCAGACCGCGGCCAGCCCGTACAGCCAGGGCACCGGCCCGTAGGCCGCGAACTTGGGTTTGAGACCGACGCGCGCGGCGCCGATCATCACGGCCGCCACACCGAGACGAACCAGCGCCACGATTCGCAGCGCACCCGGTTCCCGGGTGTGCCGGATCCGTTCGAGGTCGGCCGCGCCCGCTTCGGGTTTGGACTCGGGGTCGCCGGGCACCAATGAGCGCCTCGACGTGGCGATGGTGATCGCCTTCAAGATCGCCTGCCCGGACGGGGCCTACGTCCCCCTGCTTGCGCTGACCCTGCTGCCGGTCATGGTGGTGCTCGACGTGTCCTGGCAGCGGGCCGCCTTCGCATTGGTGATCATCGCGGCGACGTTCACCTTCGAGATCTTCACCGACCCGGTGATGCAGACCCAGATCGGCTACGGGCGCATCGCGCTGGCATCGGTGGTCTTCGTTTTCCTCTGCGCACGGTGTGGCTGGCGGTCTACGCCCAGAGCCGGCAACTCGACGAAATCTCCCGGTTGAGCGTGTCCAGATGCGCGAGGCCACTTTCGAGTTGCATCCCGCGGTCCTCGCCGGCGCCGGGCTGGCCCGCGCTCTGACCCAGCTGGCCGACGCCACTTCGGCGCGCACCGGCATTGCGATCGGCACCGACATCGACCCGGCTGCGGGGCCGGACCCGACCGACCCCATCGTGTTCAGCATCGCCCGGGAGTTGCTGTCCAACGTCGGCCGGCACTCCAAGGCGACGAAGGCCACCCTCACGCTGGAGGTGGCGGACGGGGCGCGCCGCCTCGACGTCGCCGGCACCGGGGTCGGCATGACCGAGCAGTGGGCCGCCGAGCGGCTGAGTGCGGGGCACATCGGCCTGGCCTCGCAGCGCGCCAGGATCGAGGCGACGGGCGGCAGCGTCCGTCTCCTCGACGTTCCCAAGGGCACCCACATCGCCGTCACCGTGCCGCTTGGCGGCCCCCGGTAACTGACGACGAAGTGCCGGTGTCCTCATGAATGAGGACACCGATCTCATCAATGCAGAGGGGCATCTCGTCGACAGACGGGCCGGGCAACGTGGCGCACCGTCAACGACATCGCCGGAAAACATTCCGGCACAACCGAAAACGGTGACAAAGGATCAACTTATGGCAACCACGCTGACCCACAAGCTCGCCCTCCTCACCGGCCGCGTGATGATCGCAGCCGGCCTGGCCGTCGGTGCCTCGATCGGGCTGGCCGAGATCGCCATCGCCGACACCCACAACTCGGTCGATCGCGACCCCAGCAGAACGCGGATCACGACCATGCGTGAGCAGCAGGTGTAAACGGGTCTGAACGGGAATCTGCCCCAGCGGCCCGTCACGTCCATGCACAACCAGTTCAAGCATCTGCCGTTGGACCCGTCCATGCCCGGTGGCGACTGGTCGCACGCCGTCACTCCGCAACTCCCGCCGGCCCGACGTCCGGCGGGAGTTTTGCGGTGTTCAGGCTTTCTTGTGCTTGACCATCACGATCGCCGCCAGCGGGATGGTCGTCGGCGCCGGATCGGCCGCCAGCAGAGCAGCCACCGCAGACTCCAGTCGCTCGACGAACGCCGCGGCACGCGGATCGGCCGCGCCACCGTCCAGCGCCGCGGCCAGCGTGGGGAAGATCGCCGCGCGGGCGAATCCGGCCCATGCCGCCCCCAGCCGCCCGGCGTCGCCGTCGACGAGGTATCGCGACCAGAACAGATCCTCGGCGTCGAAAATCTTGAGGTGTTCGACGGACAGTCCCTCGAACCGGCCCGACGGCGCGAACGGAGCCCGCAGGTCCGCCTCCGCGCGGCCGACGGTGGGAATGACCATTCGGTCCACCTCCTTCGCGCCCAGTACGCCGTCGGCAACCAGCTCCCGCAGTGCGGTGAGCAGTGCGCGCATAACCCCGCCGAAGCCGGGCTCGCCCGCCGCGTCGAGGCCCAAGGTCAACACCACCAACCGGCCGCCCCGCGCGAGTTCGCGGCCGCGGAACGCGACGAAGTCATGCCAGTCCAGCGCGGCCTGGCGCGCATAGGCCCGGCGGGCCGCCTCGTCGGTGCTGTACGCGATGTGAATGTGGTCGCCGATCGGCGCCGCGACCCGGCTCAGCCAGTGCGCGGCCCAGGAACTCCACCCCAGCGCAACGCTTTCCGACGGCAGGATCTGCTGATAGAAGGAACGGCCGACGGCAGCGGCGAAGGTGGCGCGGTCGGCCCTCAGATAGCTGTCCGGATCCTCGGTGATCGTGGTGAACAACGCCGTGAAGTCGTTGCCGGGAAGGTCGGTGTGCGTGACCAGGATCGCGTGGTCTCCCCGGGTGCGTCCGCGAAGGACGCCCACGGCCGAGGCGATCGGCAGCAGGGAGTTGTACCCGGTGGCTGCGCCGTAGTCCGCGATGCCGATCGGCTGCGGCGAGGCCGGCAGTGGGACCTCTTCGGCCGCCTGGGCGAAAAGCCTTATGCCCGAGGTTAATCCGGAGGCCTGCAGGCGAGAGGAAGCCGTGTAGGTCGCGCTTTCCATCGGCTGCGGGCGCACGACGATGCTGGATTGCCGCACCGGGGTGGAGCCGGTCTTCGCCACCGTGGTCAGCGTCGGCGGCGACGCAGCAGCAGGCCCACCGCCACACCGACCACCAGCATCGCTGCCAGCAGCAGCCACATCGGTGACTCGACCGTGGCCCACAGGAAGTGCACCTCTTGGCGGTCCCGGTTCTGTCCGATGAAGATCGCCGACAGCGCGACCAGGATGATCGGCGCCCAGTAGTTCAGGGCGAAGCGGGCAACGGCGTTTCCGCGGGGTGTTCCGTCAGCGGACATCAAGGACCTCCTAGCGTTCACTGCGCACCGTATCGGTTGGGCGCTCCGGCGCAACCCAGGTCGTGTCAGACTGCGCAGATGATCGGCCGCACCCGCACCTCCCAGGTCCTTCTGATCCTGTTCGGGACGCTGGCCGCGGTTTCGCTCGGCGGTCTGATCACGACGATGGTGATCGGCGCTTCCGCCGACAAGTACGGCGCCTACGGAGAGGTTCCGATCCCGGGTGTTGCCGAGGTGCGACTACCGGCTGGCGAGGCGATCGTCAGCTTCCACGTCGGTGGCTACGGCGGGCGCGGACTGAGGGTTCCGCCGTTGAACTTCGACATCACCCCGCCGCCCGGTGCACCCGATCCATCGGTCACCGAGGACCTCGGTGCGACGGTCTCGGTCAACGACGACGCCCACCGCCGGGTCTGGTTCATGCGGGTCGAGGTCGAGGGCAGCTACCGGATCGCCACCAAGGGCGAGGTCAACGGGTTCGTCGAACCGCGGTTGGCGTTCGGCCGGACGCGGTCGGTCGAGGGTCCGCTGTGGCTGTTCGCCGCGCTGTCGATGATCAGTGTCGATCTTGCGATCGCGGCGTGGTGGTTCGGGCGGCGCGGGCGTGACACCGGTTCGAGCGAACTTCCCACCGCCGCCTTCCTGCCGAGCGACGAGGGCGTTCGGCTCGAACAGTTGAAAACCATTTCAGCTCTTCGGGATTCAGGTGCTCTGACGCAGGAGGAGTTCGAGGCCGAGAAGCGACGGATCCTCGACGGCCGCTAGGCGTCTAGACTCGGCCACCGTGAAGGCTGTCAGCGTTGCCAACGGGATCTTCTCCGTCGTCGAAATGCCCGCCCCGCGACCTGCTGCCGGCCAGCTGGTCCTCGACGTCCACCGCTGCGGTATCTGCGGCTCGGATCTGCACGCCAAGGACCACGCCGACGAACTCGCGGACGTCCTCGCCGAGGTCGGCTACAACGACTGCATCCGCCGCGATACACCCACAGTGATGGGCCATGAATTCTCCGGTGTGGTGGCCGAGGTCGGCGGACGCGCACCCAAGGGGCTCACGGTGGGCACCCCGGCGGTGTCCTTCCCGATGGTCCGTGACCACGGCGCGGTTCAGATGACCGGCCTGTCGCCGCTGGCGCCGGGTGGCTACGCCGAGCAGGTGCTGGTGGAAGCCGCCATGACCTTCGCGGTGCCCAACGGGTTGCCGCTCGACGTCGCCGCGCTGACCGAGCCGATGGCGGTCGCCCTGCACGGGGTCCGGCGAAGTGAGATCAGCAAGCGCGACACCGCCATCGTGGTGGGCTGCGGGCCGGTCGGCCTGGCGGTGATCTGTCAGCTCAAGGCGATGGGCGTCGGAAAAATCGTCGCCAGCGACTTCTCGCCGGGGCGCCGCGCGCTGGCCGCTCGGTGCGGCGCGGATGTCGTCGTCGACCCGAAGGTCGAGACGCCGTACGCCCGCGCGGTCGGTAAGGGGATGCTGACCGACTTCTCCGGGCTCGCAGAGTTGGGCGTCGGCTCCATGGAGAAGCTGCGCAAGCTGCCGGGTTGGGAGCACCTCTACCGGACGGCCGAAAAGCTCGGTGCGGCCGGACCGAAACGGCCGGTGATCTTCGAGTGTGTCGGCGTTCCCGGCATCATCGACGCGATCATCGGAGCGGTGCCGCTGCACTCCCGTGTGATCGTCGCGGGGGTCTGTATGAAGCCCGATCAGTTCCGTCCCGCCATGGCCGTCGGCAAAGAGATCGACATGCGATTCGTCTTCGGTTACACGCCTTTGGAATTCCGCGACACGCTGTACATGCTGGCAGACGGGAAGCTGGACGCCTCGCCGCTGATCACCGGGACGGTCGGCCTCAGCGGGGTGGCCGCGGCGTTCGAAGCACTCGGTGATCCCGAGACGCACGCCAAGATCCTGATCGATCCGACCAGTACGGCCGACTCGGTCTCGTGACTGCCGCGGTTGCCGCGCTCCCGGTCACGCTTCTTCGACTGCATCGTCGCTGTTCACCGCTCATTTCCGGTTATGAACGTGATAGCGGCCGATTTTGGGTACGTTAGCTTCTGGTGCGATAGCGACGCGACGGGAGCACACAGATGCCGAGGAAGGCGGAGAAGGCCGTATCGAAGAAGTCGGCTGCGAAGAAGCCGGCTGCTGCAAAGAAGCCCGCCGCTGCTGCGCCGGTCGCGCGGACGACCTCTGCGGCGGCGCCGCGGGCCACCGCCGCACCTCGGCCGGACTTCAACGAATATGCGGTGTGGAGCCCGAACAACCAGAGCCGTGCTGGAACGAAGGTGGACCTGTGGATCATCCATACGCAGGAAGGCGACGGCAACGCCGACAGTCTCGCGCACTATCTCCAGGGCAACGTCGGAGTCTCCTACCACTACACGATCAGTGAGGATTACAACGACCACGGCGTGACGGTGTGTGACGTCGTCGACACGGACCTGGCGTCCTGGAGTGTGTTGAACGCCAACAACCGTTCCATCAACCTGTCCTTCGCGGGAAGCCGCACCACCTGGACACGCGCCCAGTGGCTGCAACAGTCGCGGGCGATCGACGTCGCCGCATATCTGTGTGTGAAGGACTGTCTGAAGTTCGGGATACCGATCAAAGTCATGCCGTGGGGTAAATACAGCAGCCCGGGTGGAATCACCGACCACCACTACGTCACCCAGTACCTGGGCATCGGTACCCATACCGATTGCGGCCCGAATTTCCCCTGGGACTACTTCACTCAGCGGATCCAGTACTACGCCGCTGCGTTAACGCCGACTCCTGAGCCGCCGCCACCTGACCCCGGCCCGGTCGGGCCCGCCGATGACCAGTTGACGATGCGGTGGAACATGCTCGGTGGACAAACGCTGGTGGAGGCGGTGGCGGAAATCCGGGACAAGCTTCTCGGGACGAACGACCGACCGAAACCGGGTGTGGCGGGGTCGCCATGACGTCAGGATGGGGTTCACAATCCAGACGAATTGCCTATTGTTGACAGTGGATTTCACCAACGCCGGCCGCGCCTGACCGAGGAGATTGATCACCATGCCGCTTCCCTACAAACTCGGGTCCAGTGGTCCGGAGATCGAGTACTGGCAGTCGTGGTTCAAACGTAAGTACGCCTCCTACGCGCCGCCCAAGGACGGCTACTACGGCAACGAGGATGTCGCGGCCGTCAAGGAGATGCAGCGCCGTCTCAACATGACGCAGTCCGGCATCTTCGACGTCGCGACGGCGAATCGGACCGGCTATGTCGCTCCCGCTCCGGGCCTGTTGCCGATCATGTTCACCGTCGAGGGCCACATGTCGAACATGTTCGCCGGCCCGGTGGCCGACACCGCCACCAGTTTGGAAGCCGAAGGGGTCTGCCGGCATCAACCGATCGGCTACAACAACGGCCCGATCCCCTTCGACAACGGCAGTGGCGTCCGTGAACTGGCCCGACTGGTCGGCCAGCAGTACATGGACAACCTCGTCCCGTTCCCCACGGGCACGCCGTGGGCGCTCGGCGGATTCTCGCAGGGCGGGATCATCATCAGCGACTTCTACTTCGACTACCTGGCACCCGGAAAGCCACTCGCATGGCGCACGCCGGATCTCAAAGGGGTTCTGGCGTACGGCAATCCATGCCGGCAGACCGACAGTATCGCTGACTGGGCCCGGCCGTGGATCACCAAACTCGGAACCCACGGCCTCGATCCCGCGCGGCGTTTCGGGCTGCCGGGATTCCCGGCCAAACCCGATAACTGGCGCGACGTCTACCGGGAGGGCGACATCTTCGCCGAGAACGGCGACGACCAGGCCAGCCAGATGAGGGCGGCGGTCTACCAGGCCATCGCCCGTGGCGACTTCTGGTCCGACCCCTACTCGCTGGCCGCGCAGCTGGCCGAGATCTTCCACCAGCCGGTGGAGACCGTCATGGCGATCATTCAGGCCATCATCAGCGGCGTGAACTTCCTGGGCGACAAGCCCAATCCGCACTATTCGCCCTACGACCTCACCGGCGGCATCAACTGGATGCGCGGCCGACTCAAGTCGACCGTCGGCCAGCCTGCGGCCCGCGCAGCGACATGCTGGTCGGAGACGGAGGACATGGCACATAATGCGGTCCAGGAGCTGGGTAACGATTGGATCCCCGACCCCGCGCCGGAGCGGAGCGGCGGCAGGAACGCCGCCAAGTCGGCCAAAGCCAAGAAGGGGGCCAAGGCCAAGAAATCCGTAAAGGCCCCGGCGAGGGAACGGACAGCGAAACCGGCGTGATCAGTGGCCTCTGTTGTTGGGCCGCTTCCTCTGCGTCGCTCGTTCCTCGCGTCGCCTCGTCAGTGGCCTCTCGCCACCCATTCCTCGTAGTGGACGATCTCGTCGCCGATGGTCGTCGAATCGCCGTGCCCGGTATAGACGACGGTGTCCGCCGGCAGAACACCGAGTTTGTCCTTGATCGAGGCCAGAATGGTCGGGAAGTCCGAATACGACCGGCCGGTGGCGCCGGGGCCGCCCGCGAACAGCGTGTCCCCGGAGAACAGCGCGCCCAATGCGGGGGCGTACAGGCAGGTGGAGCCGGGGGAGTGGCCCGGTGTGGCGATGGCACGAAGTTCGATGCCGCCGGCGGTGAGCACCTGACCGTCGTGCAGCTCCCGGAATGCCTTGTCGCCGTGGGTGGTTGACCACAGCATCGTGTCGGCGGGATTCAGCAGCACCGGGGCGTCGAGGTCGGCGCTCAATTGCGGGGCGACGGTGACGTGGTCATTGTGTCCGTGCGTGCAGACGACGGCGACGACGTGCCGGCCGGCGACCGCCGATTCGATGGCCGCGGCGTCGTGGGCGGCGTCGATGACGATCACCTCGGATTCGTCGCCGACGATCCAGATGTTGTTGTCGACGTTCCAACTGCCGCCGTCGAGTTCGAAGGTGCCGTGGGTGACAACCCGCTGGATCGGACTCACAGTTCGACGTTCTTCGCGCAAGCGCTCATCACAAGACCACCACCGAGCGCAGCACCTCGCCGGAGTGCATCTTGTGGAAGGCCTCCTCGACGGCGTCCAGAGCGATGTGCTCGGTGACGAACTTGTCGAGCGGAAGCCGCCCCTGCCGGTACAGGCTGATGAGCGTGGGGAAATCGCGCTCGGGCAGGCAGTCGCCGTACCAGGACGACTTCAGCGATCCGCCCCGGGAGAAGAAGTCCACCAGCGGCATGTCCAGGCGCATATCGGGTGTTGGAACACCCACCAGCACAACGGTTCCCGCGAGGTCGCGGGCGTAGAAGGCCTGCTTCCAGGTCTCCGGACGGCCGACGGCGTCGATCACCACATCAGCGCCGTTGCCGTCGGTCAGTTCCTGAATGGCTTCGACCACGTCGGCCTCGCGCGCGTTGACGGTGTGGGTGGCACCGAATTCCCTTGCTAATTCGAGTTTTGTCGCGTCGACGTCGACGGCGATGATCGTCCTTGCCCCGACCAGCCGGGCTCCGGCGATCGCGGCGTCCCCAACTCCGCCGCAGCCGATCACCGCGACGGTGTCGTCGCGATCCACCCCGCCGGTGTTGATCGTGGCCCCCAGGCCGGCCATCACGCCGCACCCCAGCAGGCCGGCGACAGCGGGATCGGCGTCTGCGTCGACCTTGGTGCACTGGCCCTCGTGCACCAATGTCTTGTCGGCGAACGCGCCGATGCCCAGCGCCGGAGTGAGTTCGGTGCCGTCGTTCAGCGTCATCTTCTGAGATGCGTTGAAAGTGTTGAAGCAGTACCAGGGCCGTCCCCGTCGGCAGGCGCGGCACTGGCCGCACACCGCCCGCCAGTTGAGAATGACGAAGTCGCCGGGTGCCACGTGCTTCACGCCCTCGCCGACGGTCTCGACGACGCCGGCGGCCTCGTGCCCGAGCAGGAAGGGATAGGAGTCGTTGATGCCGCCCTCACGGTAGGTGAGGTCGGTGTGGCAGACCCCGCAGGCCTGGACGGCGACGACGACGTCGCCCGGGCCGGGGTCCGGAATGACGATGTCCACCAGTTCGACGGGCTGGCCTTTCGCGCGTGAAATCACGCCGCGCACGGTCTGACTCATGACTTCAGACCATAGCGGGCAGGGAAGCGGTAGTGTCGCGCTAAATCATTGTGGAGGAAGGTCATGTCGGGCGGTCTGGTCGGCTTACTCGACGACATCGCCGCTTTGGCCAAGCTGGCGGCGGCATCGCTCGACGATGTGGGCGCCGCTGCGGGCCGGGCCAGCGTCAAGGCGGCCGGAGTCGTGGTCGACGACACTGCGGTCACCCCGCAGTACGTCCGCGGCCTGGCGGCCAAACGCGAACTGCCCATCATCGCCCGAATCGCCAAGGGCTCACTGCGCAACAAGCTGCTCTTCATCCTGCCGGTGGCTCTGCTGCTCAGCTCGATCGCACCCAAGGTGGTCGAGGCCATCCTGATGTTCGGCGGCTGTTTCCTGTGTTACGAGGGCGCCCACAAGGTGATCCACCGCCTGCGCCACGATGACCACGACCATGACGCCCCGTCGGCCGAACTCGGCCCGGACGCCGAGGCCAAGACCATCGCCGGTGCGATCCGGACGGACTTCATCCTGTCCGCCGAGATCATGGTGATCGCCCTCAAGGAGGTGCTGCACGAGCCGCTGGTCTCGCGCGGGGTGATCCTCGCCGTCGTCGCCGTGGCGATCACGGTCGGCGTGTACGGGGTGGTCGCGCTGATCGTGAAGATGGACGACATCGGCCTGAGCCTGGCCGAGCGCAAGTCCGCCGCCAGTCAGCGGATCGGCCGCATGCTGGTGGCCGGCATGCCCAAAGTGCTGGCCTGGCTGTCGGTGATCGGGACGGCCGCCATGTTGTGGGTCGGCGGCCACATCGTCCTGGCCGGTGCGGCCGAGCTGGGCTGGGCTGCGCCGTACCACCTGGTGCACCAACTCGAACACCTCGCCCACGGCGTCCCGGGCATCGGCGGTGTGCTCGGCTGGGTCGTCAACACGCTGGCGTCGGCTTTCCTCGGCATCATCATCGGCACCATCCTGGTGCTCGTCATCGAGCGGTTGCCGCGGCGCCGGCCCAAGGGCGAGCCCGCTGGTTCCGCTGCACACTAGGCTCGCGACGTGGCGGCGCTCGATCTGATCGCAGACTGGCCGGTGCCGACCGCCGCCGCGGCCGTCGTCGGCCCATCGGGAGTGATCGCGGCGTATGGTGACCAGTCCCGGATTTTTCGGCTCGCCTCGGTGACCAAACCGCTGGTGGCGCGTGCCGCCCAGGTTGCGATCGAGGAAGGTGTCGTCGACCTCGACACCCCCGCCGGCCCGCCCGGTGCCACGGTGCGCCATCTCCTGGCGCACGCATCCGGGCTGTCTATGGGATCGGCGGATGTGCAGGCCGCACCGGGGACCAGGCGGATCTACTCGAACGTCGGATTCGCAGTTCTGGCCGAGGTGATCGAGCAGGAGTCCGGCATCGAATTCGGTCGCTATCTGGCCGAGGCGGTGTTCGAACCACTGGGTATGACGTCGGCCCGGCTGGACGGCGGAGCCGCGGCGGCCGGATACGGCGGGATCGCGTGCCTCGGCGACCTGGTCCGGTTCGCCGGCGATCTGCTGCGGCCGACGACGGTGTCGGCGCAGATGCACGCCGAGGCGTGCAGCGTAGCGTTCCCGGGTCTGGACGGCGTTGTGCCGGGCTTCGGGATGCAGCGGCCCAACGACTGGGGCCTGGGCTTCGAGATCCGGGACGGCAAGAGCCCGCACTGGACCGGATCGTTGAACTCGCCCGCGACGTACGGGCACTTCGGTCAGTCGGGCACCTTCGTGTGGGTGGACCCGGCCAGGGATCTCGCGCTGGTGGCGTTGACCGACCGCGACTTCGGCGAATGGTCCAAGTCGGTATGGCCCGTGCTGTCGGATCGGGTCCTTGCCGACTACAACTCGCACTAGCGCAACAGGGGTATCAGAGGGCACAATAAGCACGTACGACACAACTGCATCTTCGGAAACACCAGGTCGTTGGGGAAGACGTCCATAGTGGAGCCGAAGGAGCAAGTGATGCGTGCGTCGAATCAGTTTGCCGACGCGACGACAGGCGTGGTGTATCTGCACGCCTCACCCGCGGCGGTGTGCCCACATGTCGAGTGGGCGTTGTCGTCGACCCTCGGTGCAGGGGCGAACCTCAAGTGGACCCCGCAGCCGGCCATGCCCGGTCAGCTGCGCGCGGTGACCAACTGGAGGGGACCGGTGGGCACCGGATCGCGGCTGGCCAATGCGCTGCGGCAGTGGTCGGTGCTGCGCTTCGAGGTCACTGAGGATCCCAGCCCGGGCGTCGACGGCCAGCGGTTCTGCCACACCCCGCAACTTGGCCTCTGGAGCGGGGCGATGAGCGCCAACGGCGACATCATGGTCGGCGAGATGCGGCTGCGGACCCTGATGTCTGCCGGTGCCGACACGCTGGCCGCCGAACTGGACACCGTGCTGGGCACCGCCTGGGACGACGCACTGGAGCCCTACCGTGACGGCGGTGACACCGGCGAGGTCAGCTGGCTGAGCCGGGGTGTCGGCTAAAGCGTGTCGAACAACTCTGTTGGGTTTTCGGCACCGCCCTTCTCGGGCGTCGCCGGTTTTGGGCGGGGCCGACCCGGACAGCTTGGCGCGGCTGATGGGGTTGCTGATCAGCCGCGGCGTGTTTCGCAGGCGCCGCGACGGCCGTTTCGCGCTTAACGCGCTGGGCGACACGCTGCGTACCGACTCTCCGATCTCGATGCGTGGGGCTGCGCTGCTCTACGGCTCACCGCAGCACCGGGCGAACTGGACGCGGCTAGCCGATACGGTGCGCACCGGAGAGCCGAACCCCCCCAAAGTATTCGGAAAGGACTTCTTCGACTACCTCCCCGACGACCCCGAGTTGGGCCTACCCCCGTGTGTTGGACACGCTCAATTGGGCTGCCCCGCGTTTCACGGACTGGGGATTTCGTGTGCATTACGCCGCGAACTGTGAATTCTGACACTCGGTGCGGACCTCGTGCGGCGTCCGACCCATCGCGGTTGCGTCGCTTCGTCTCCCGCAGGCACACACCTACACGATTGGCGCATACCCGCTGATGAAGTGTAGCGACACCCCACTATGCGTGTGTCTACACGAATTCGCCGTTCGGGCGAGTCCACAAGCCTCCTACCAGCACCATCGCTCCGCGCTACCCCGAAATGTGTCTACGAACTGCGGAAGTCGGGACACAGTGTCGGTCATCGACACCGATTCGCGGCATCTTCCTCGGGGCTGTCCTGTCAGTTATTCAGCTGTTTCGAATAAATCACTTTGGCATCTCCCGGCTCATAGAAATCCGGTAGCTCTGCGGCAACTTCGTAACCGTGGCGTTCGTAAAACCTCCGAGTCGGCAGGTAGTCGGTACGTCCGGACGTCTCGACGTACACGCGACGACCGCCCATCTCCGTCATTCGCTGCTCGGCGAGCAGCATGAGACTTCGCCCCCGCCCGCGCCCTTGAGACTGTTTGCGCACTGCTATCCAGTAGACGTCGTAACTGGCTCGCGTGCAGGGGATTTCGCCAAAGCACACGTAGCCCTCCGTCTGGCTCTCGGAGTCGGCAAACAGGAAGTTATAACCCGAAGCCACCCCCTTGTTGAGCCGCTCATCGGCCAGTTCCACCGCAATCTCCACCTCCCATGGATGGAAGAACCCCGTTGACTCAACGATTTCCCGGATCACATGTACGTCCTCTGAATGCAGCTCGTCCCGGAACTCCAGGCCCTCTGCAGACTCCCCGTCGTACTCATGCCCCATGGTTGTCACCTCTCATCGCTACATCGCCCCGGTTCAGCGGGGTGTCGCCGCTTCCAGAATCCTCGCCACGGCGGTGTCCCACGCGATTCCGCTCTTTTCAAGTGCTGCAGCGAATCCTGCATCCGGGGAGAGGCAGGGGTTGGTATTCAGTTCCAAAATCCACGGCTGCCCATCGGTATCAACCCGGAAATCCACTCGCGCGTAGCCGGCCAATTCGAATGCGGACCAGCAGCTGCGCGCCAGCGCGCTCAGTTCATCCAGCAGCGGCCGGTCGCCGGCGCCATAGCTGAAGCTTCGAGGTGTCTGCTGATACTCAACGGAATCTTCGTCCCATTTCGCCGCAGCGCCAACGATCCTCGGTCGATCCTCGGGGTATATCTCGAAGCGAATCTCCGCAGGAATCAGCACCTGCGGTTCCGCTTGTCCGCCCAGCAGACTCAGATTGAATTCGCGCCCGTGAATGTACTCCTCGGCGAAGAACGGAGTGCCGAACTTTGCTTCGGCAGCCCGGATTCGCTGCTGCAGCGAGGTCATCAACTGCGGACAGGAGCAGGCAAGAACACTGTCCTCGCTCAGTCCCAGTGAGGAATGTTCCGTTGCCGCCTTGACGATTGCTCTTGCCGGGGTCTTCCGGCCGGCGGCCACGCCCCGCCATTCGCGATCACCCGGGAGCAACCATGCGGGAGTCGGCAGACCGAGTTCAGAGAGCCGCTTCTTGGCGAGCGGCTTGCGGGTGGTCAGCTGCTCGGCCAGTGATGACGATCCGGTAAAGGGCACTCCCACGGATTCCAGCAGGATTATCGCCAGAGCCGCGAGTCGGTCCGTACCGCCCAGCGCTTCGACGAGGTTGAACACTACGTCAGGAGCGGCCAGCAGCAGCTGGCGGCGAACAGTGTCCAGGTCCAGTGTGCAGCCCATTCTCTGCACCTGGTGGCCTTGTCGCAGCAGACTGCACTCCACTGCAGCGCACTGCTGCAGCACGTCCAGTTCACTGACAGAGTCACCGGCAGCGACGTGATTGAACAACAGCACAACGCGGGCCATCGGCTACTCCTTCGACACTGCCGTGAGGGCGGTGAAGCGCGACGGACGGATACGTTCAGCGGCGGAGTCGACGATACCGCCGATGAGCTGTCGATAGCTGACTCCGGCTTTGCCGGCCAGGATGACCAGATCGGAGGCATAGGCCAGGCCGGCGAGGGGATTGGCCTCCATGAAAGCGGGCCGGCCGTTTTCGTCGGAGCGAATATCGATCCGTCCGGCGTCACGACCGTTGAGCACCAGCCAGGACTGCAATGCCAACTCCGCAGCCTCCTCGGCCTCCGCGTCCTGCTCCGGCAGTACAAGCGTGAGCTTCAGCCGATCCTGCCAGAGCTCGAGTTTCTTGTTCTCAAGTGAATAGCAGCCTTGTTCAGCGGTGGGCAGCAATTCAATTTCCAGGATGCCGATCACGCGGGCAGCAGAGCCGGTCCCCAAAATGCCGACCGTGAATTCGCGTCCGGGCAGAAATCGCTCCACCAGCACAGGCTGTCGGAAACGGGCCAGCAGGTCACGACATGCCGCATCCAGTTCCGCCGGGGACCCGACAATCGAGGCTGCTGAGACTCCTTTTCCGGTGCCTTCAGCGACCGGTTTGACAAACAGGGGCCAGGGCAGCGCGACGCGGTCGATATCGGCTTCTGACTCAACCACAAAGAAGCCCGCCGTGGCGAGTCCGGCGCGTTGCAGCACGGCCTTGGTGATGCCCTTGTGCTGACAGACCGCCATGGTGAGGGAGTCGGCAAATGTACAGGGGATCTGCCAGCCTTCCAGCAGCGCCGGGACCTGCGATTCGCGTGATAGGCCATGCATGCCTTCGCAGATGTTGAAGACCAGATCCCAGCGATCACCGGCGGCCAGCCTGGCGGTCAACTGCCGCAGGTGACCGACGCGGTCCGTCTGGTGACCCAGCTCCTGCAACGTCTGATCGATGGCCGAAACCGTTGCTTCGCTGTCCAGTTCGGCTGTTTCTTCGTGGTCATAACCCAGCGCGAGATACTCAGAGCGCAGATCGTACGTCAGCCCGATTCTCACGGAACCCCCCTCTGGATATAGTTGGCAATGCGGTCCGCTCAATCCAGCACGTCGAACCAGACCGGGTCCTGACAGTCGATGAATCCGTTGAAGTTGATCGTCAACTCGTCGCCGGTCGAGATCGGCCGCAACGCCGTGAAGATCATCTCACTTCCGGCATAGTCCCGCGTGTACTCCGTGTTGGGCATGGTAGCTGTCGTTGAATAAGCTCCCAAGCCCCAACACGATGCACAATGAATCGTCGTCGCCCCACCGGAAGACGTACTCGCCCAGCAGCGTCTGGCTGATCGCGGCGGTCTGATCTGCGGGCACGGCACCACCGGGGATCGTTCGACCACCTCACCCGCTGCGATCTCCTGGCATGCGAAGACGCTGCGGCGCTTACTGGTCATGCGAACCTCTCCGACGCACAGTCGGGGCACGACGGGTCGGAGGGTCCTGGATGTCGATCGACAGGGCTTTCACTGTGCACCGCGATCAGGTCCGCGGATCGGTGACGCTGAGCGGTATCTGGGTGGTGGGTGCGGCGCGGCGGGCGATTCGATCGTTGCCCTCCGGAATCAGCGCGGAGTGTGTTCCCTGCAGTAATGCGCTGACACCCCGGCTCACGGTGGGCTCGACGGTAAGCGGCTCATCCCGCGCCTGGTACCGCACCAGCATGCCCTCGTAATTTCGCAGGACGACGGCGTCGTCGGAAGCCGACACCAAGTAATTGGGCATCACCGGGATCTTCCCGCCGCCATGCGGGCTGTCGACGACGTAGGTCGGTATGCCCAGCCCCGACATATGACCGCGCAGACCCTCGATGATCTCGACGCCCTTCCACACCGACGTGCGGAAGTGACCGGCACCCCGCACCGGGTCGCAGTGGAAGAGGTAGTACGGGCGAACGCGAATACGAAGCAACTCCCGCATCAGCAGCCGGATGGTGGCCAGGTCGTCGTTGACGCCCTTGAGCAACACCGTGTGATTGTTGATCGGCAACCCGGCTCGCGCCAGAAGCCCGCAGACATAAGCCGCCTCGGGGGTCACCTCCCGCGGATGGTTGAAATGGGTCTGAATCCAGACCTTGTCCGACGACGCGAGGAGTTCGACCAGGTCGGGATCATAGAGCCGCTGCGGCAGGGTCACCGGGACGCGGGTGCCGATGCGGACGACGTCGACGTGCGGAATCCGTTGCAGGCTATCCAGGAAGAAGCGCAGCTTTGCCGGCGGCAGCATCAGCGCGTCTCCGCCGGAGAGGATGACATCGCGGATCTCCGGATGCTCCTCCACGTAGTCGACCATTTTGCGGTCGTTGCGGCTTATCGCGTCCCAGCCGCCGCGAACCATGGTGGCTCGCTTGCGTGTGCAGAACCGGCAGTACATGGAACACACGCCAGTGGTGACCAGGAGGGCACGGTCCGGATAGCGGTGGGTAAGCCCGGGAACTGGAGAGTCCCGGTCTTCCTCCAGAGGATCGTCGAGCTCGAAGCCCGAAGGATTCTCGGCTTCCAGCGGTGAGGGCACCGACTGCCGCCGGATCGGGTCGGCGGGGTCGCCCGAATCGATCAGCGACAGGTAGTACGGGGGGATCGCCACCCTGTACTGCCTGTCGAGCAGCTCTAATGCCGCCATTTCCGCCCCGCTGAAGGACAGGACGTCCTTCAGCTGCCGGGCTGATCGGATGGCGTGTTGCGACTGCCAGCGCCAGTCGTTCCACTGGTCGCCCGGTACGTGGGCCCACATCGGATGACGTCGCGATCGATCCATGGGGGTGGTTTCAGAGTCCACATCAGCTCTTTCCGGAGGTGCCGCAAGCCGACGTACCAGCTAGGAATGTTGGTTGGGTGGGGGTGGTCGTACTGCCGGGTCCGCGAAAGTGTAATCAATGTCACCAGGCCTCCTAGCCTCGATTTTTCGCGCCGGTGGGGTTCGGGGGCGCTGAGCCACGGAAGACG
>CAZVST010000053.1:0-34760 GCA_964629725.1 uncultured Mycobacterium sp. | reverse complement strand
GGCGAGCGCCATCCAGCACCAGACAGCTGCGCCCCTGTTAACTCGGAAGAGCCGGGAAAGCCCGACCAGCCCGGCGACACGGGAAGGCCAAACACACCCCAACCCAAAATTGCTATCGCTCAACGTCTTCCGTGGCTCAGCGCCCCCGAACCCCACCGGCGCGAAAAATCGAGGCTAACAGTGTCCAAACTCAGGTCCAACGCGCGCTCCGAGGCGACCAACACTCACCTGCGCGCATTGATCAAGCGCGCCTATGGACTTCACAGCCCAGATGCGCTCATCGCGACGGCTATGCTCACCCGCGGCGGACTCTGCCCGCCGCTACCCGGCCGCGCCGCACGAAACCCGACCCACGGAAACGTCAGTAGATCCACCGTTTGCCATCGGCATTGCGCTTACCGATAATCAAGTGTGCCGATATTCGCCTGATTGGGTTTGCATAACACCACCGAACGATAGCCTTCACCGGTGTTGAGATAGTTCTGAAGGCTGGTCGCCTCGAAGGGATCGTTCCAATATGGCATGAGAGGCTGTTCCACCTGACCCACAAAGGGCAACGTAGCCTTTACTACTTCATCCCAATCGTGAACACATTGATCGAAATCGAACGGGGTTAATTCCTTTCTGCAGTCAGCCATATCACATGAAAGCTTAATCGTTTCTTCAAATGCATAAACGCCGTAGTCGGATGTAATCTCCTCACCTTCCTTGATGTCCCGTATCGCCACCTCCATGTCATATCCGGTCGTTATCGTGTTTGGATGGCAACAGTGGTTTACATACCGACCAATATCCCAACTAATTATCCAGTTTCCATTGCGATCCGTGTAACCGTAACGCTCGATCAATGGGCCATAGACTGGATCTTGAAGTTTAGCGTCATCGAGTGGAATCACGATGTCTAAATCGTCTACCACGTAGGTAATCGTGCCCTTGGGAATGTCCGCAGTAGCAAATACGCCAAATCCCATCTTGGAACTAATGTAACGTAATTCTGTCATCGGATGTATCATTCCAAACCAACTCCACTTGTTACCGGCAGATCCTGTGACATGCGATTCGGGCGGTTTCCGCAAAAGTGCACTTCGGCGGCGAATTATAGCACAGATTCATGTCCAGGGGCAAGACAACGCGTTGACTCATCGAAAATACGGCTTTTCAACGACGATGCCCGGGCGCTGCTGGAACACGTGTGGATGTTGATGGGCATGCCGGGCGGCGAGTACCTGGTGGTCATGCTGGATCTGTGGCTGCGGTCAATGTCCATGACCGGCCGTTCGCCACTGAGCAGGCATTGGTTGAGCTCAAGGCGATGAGCCCGGCGACGGTGAACCGCTAATTGAAACCGGCCCGGGACAGGATGGCAATCAAGGGCATTTCGACGACCAAACTGTCCGCACTCCAACCATCACAGCAGCCACGCCGATCACACGGCGATAAACCCCGAGGTCACAGACCCGCCCACCGACCTTTCCTTTCGGGGCCCTGAAGACAGACCCCTGGCGTGCGTGAATTTTTGAGGCAGACCCAGGGTGTGCGTGAAATTTTGAGGCCAGCCTTGGGTAATTTCTCCCCCAAATTTCTGCGGCGAAGTCAGACGCAAATCACGATCGACATTCAGAGTCGATTGTATTTCACTTCCCGCACCGAACGATATCCTTCGCCTGATTGTAGAAAGTGTTCAAGTTCTGTACGGGTGTTTTCATCCATCACCGCCAGCAAGGGCTGCTCAACTTCGCCGGAACAGAGGAGCGCGTCGAGAATTCTCCTGTCCCACGAGTCGGCATACTTTTCAAAATCAGCCGCTCTTATGAATTTACGACATTCCGTACGTTCGCAGCTCAACTTCATCTGGTAATCTCGGTTAGATAGGCCGTAGTCGTCCCTGATCTGCTCCCCCGGCTGAATATCCTGGATGGCGACCTCAAAGTCCCAACCGGTCGCCAGGGTATTGGGATAGCAGCAATGATTGACATGCTTGGCGATATCCCAACTGAAAGAATATCTACCGTTCTTTCCAACTGTCGCGTACTTATAGATGATGTCGCTGAATACGGGGTGATCAAAAAGAGGACTGTCGGCTGCAATATCGGATTCGAACGGATCATCGACATAGACGATCGTTCCTTTGGGAATGAACTTAGTGGCGAAAACGCCCAGGCCAATTTGCGGAGAAACAACCCCAGCAACTGTATCCGGGTGCATCATGGCAGACAATCATCTCCTAAACTGATGGGTTTAGCTGGATAGTGGTAGGGCGTGCGTTGCGAGAGCTGCACTTTACCCCTTTGGTGGACATCGGTTAAGCGGCCTGGGTGGCCGCGGTGGTGATCCGGTGCCCGGAAGGCTACCCTAGCTGATTATGTAGGTACTATTTGTCAAGAGGGCGACTTGACTCACGAAAAGTGCCCGCGAAACACCCTCGGTGCATCACGTAAGAATGCCCGCGAAATGGGTGATTCTACCCAGGCATGGAGAGTGGGCTGTCGATGTCGTCTCGTGCCGAGATCACCGCGAAGTACGCCAAGGCGTATGTGAAGGCGTCGAAGGCGGACAAGGGTCGGATTCTTGGTCAGGTGGTGGAAGTCACCGGCTGGTCGCGTGACAATGCTCGGCGTCGTTTGACGGCTGCAGCCAGTCGGCCGCCGGGATCGGGCCGACAAATCGCCAAACACTCTCGCCGACAACGAAAGCCGAAGTATTCTTATGATGCGCTGAAGGCGCTTCAGAAGGTCTGGGTGTCGTCTGCCATGAGCATGGGACCGGTTTGACCTGATTTTTGCCAGGGTGATGGGACCACCTGGATTGCCAGTTATGGGACCACCGGCGCGCTGCGTCGGTGGTCCTTTTCATTTGTCCGTTCAATCTCCGTGACAGTTCGAGTCACGGAGGTTCTGGGCGGCATGGCGTATCGGGAGGTCAGTGTGAGTGAGATCAGGGAAGTACTGCGGTTGTGGCTGGGAGTGGTGCCTGGATTACCGGCACCGGGGCTGCGCACCATCGCCGGGCATTGCGGTGTCGACCGCAAAACGGTGCGAGGCTATGTGGAAGCCGCGCAGGCGGCAGGGCTACCCCGCGACGCCGGTGTGGAGGCACTTGATGACGGGTTGATCGGCGCGGTCGCCCAGGCGGTTCGCCCGACGCGACCCAACGGCCACGGGGCGACCTGGGACCCCCGCCCCAACGACCCGAAAGACCAAGCGGCCCTTGGAAAGCCCGCTGCACCCGGCGATGCGGGCGGATCGAACCTGCCCCAAACCCAAAACAACAGCAGTTCAGCGACTTTCAGGACTCAGCATCGCCGGACCCCACCGGCGCGAGAAATCCGGGTTAGTTGCCGCTTGTCTTGGCGCCTACGCGCGCGCTTCCACCCAACGAATCAGCCGCCGACGACGTTCTGCGACGCGCTCGGGATGCTGCTCATCCTGACGCTCGGCCGCGATGGCCTCCTGCCACGCACGACGCATATCAGCGTCGCGGAATCCGACGGTTGCGGTTTTAGTCATGCTCACCCCTTTATGGCTGTTTTCAGCATAACGGGGTGGACGACAAAATTCGTCGAACGAATTTCGCCCGACCCGATTACGCCGGCGACGACGCCATCGCCTCCGCAGCGGCCAGTAGCCGAGCCAGCACCTTCATCGACGCGATGTCGGAATCGGTGAAACCGTCGCGCTCCACAGTATTCGCCGTCAGCATGCCGAACGCCACGTCATCGGCGCGGACGGCAACCGAGACGAACGACTTGTACCGGCGATGCTTGCTGGCATCCCAGCCGGCCGGGATCTTCGTGTCGGTGTCGTTGCTGAATGCGGCGTCACCGTCGTCGATCAACTCCCACACTCCCTGATCGGCGCCGACCCCTTCGCAGAACTCGCTGGTGAACATGTCCTCGCGGTTGATGGAATCGATATAGGAGCCACACCGCATGACCCGCGGACGAACATAGGGATCCTCCACCCGGAAATAGGCGGCTCGCGGTGCATCGCTGCGCACGAGATCGCAGACCTTGCTGACAATCGAGGCCCGGAATGCGCCGATTTCCACCTGTTTCGACGGCCCAGACAGCGGCGCGAGACGGCGCAATTTCTCCGCAGTGCCCAGCATCGCACCATTGATGAGCAACGAGGTCCGCCGCGATTCGGCTTTGAGCGCCTGCTCCAGGGTGAGTCTTTCGCCCTCCTGCTGAGACTTGTAGGCGCGCTCATTGGCGAACTTGTAGAAACCGAGAACAGCCGTCATGGCAGCCAGCAAGTAGGCGGCGTACGGGGCGGTGGTTTTCCACACACCATGGCTGACGCCACCGACCAGTCCGACCGACGCGGCCAGCAGGGCCAGCACCGTCATCATGACGGTGTAACGGACCGTGCGGTCCTTCACCTTCTTGGCCTGCGACTCCCCCATGGCGGGCAGCATCTCACAACGCGGCGACACCCCCGCCCGTCGACGCCGCGTGGCCTATTGCCCCGATTCAGACCCCGAGGTAATCGGACTCGAGAACAAGATCCGGGATCAGGTCCTGGTACTCGACATGCGTGCGATGCTCCACGGTCTGCCAGCCGCGGCCCTGTTGTTCGCGCATGTAGGCGCGGTACTTCGGGGATCCGGGAAAACCGACGTTGTCAGCGACCACGATCGAGCCTCGGTGCAGCCAGCCGCGGTCGACGATGGCTAGCAGGTCGGAAAGGTAGGCGTTCTTGTCGTGATCAACGAACACGAAATCCAATGCACCGCCCGCGAACCCGTGCTCAGCTTGCAACACATTCAGGGTGCGGCCCCCATCGCCGATGGTTCCGACGACGCACGTGACCCGGTCGACGACGCCCGCGTGTGTCCAGATACGCCGGGCGACTTCGGCATTGGCGGCCGACAACTCCACCGAGACCACCCGTGCTGCGGGCGCGGCCCGAGCAATCCGTAGCGCGCCGTAACCGCAGTAGGTGCCCAACTCCAATGCCAGGCGGGGATTCGACCGACGGACCGCCGCGTCGAGTAATTTGCCCTTCTCGTCGCCGACGTTGACCAGAAAGGACTTGTCGTAGGCGTAGCGGTCGATCGTCGCGAGAGCGTCGTCGATATCGCCGGGGCGGGCGTTCTCCACCACATAGCGGGCAACCGCAGCCTCCCGCCCGTCGCCCAACTGGCCTGTCGAGTTGAACGTGCGGATACCGATGCCCGCCCGCACCACCGACCATCGCAGCATCGGCAGACGCCGTCGTAGTCCCATGCGACTACGCTACGGGAAGTGCCGACCGAGAGACGGTGCCGCAATGCGGGGTTCGGTGGAATGACGTCAACCCGTAGTGCTCGCCAGCGCGAAGGCAGGACCTTCATAGCGCTGAGTTACGGGCTGGTCTGCCACACCGCCTTCCTGCTCGGGGTGGGGACCATGATGGTCGCGATGTTCTTCGGGATGAGCCGGTCGCTGGGCGCCGTCCCCGCGCCGTGGTCCTGGGTCGCCAACGTCGCTCTGCTCGTTCAGTTTCCGGTCGTGCATTCGCTACTCCTCACCGCCCGCGGCAGGAGGCTGCTGGGGCGGATGGCGCCGTCGGGTACCGGAGCCACGCTGTCCACGACGACCTACGTCGCTATCGCCGCGCTGCAGATTTTCGTCCTCTTCGCGTTCTGGTCACCCACGGGAACGATCTGGTGGCAGGCCAGCGGGACTGCGCTGGTCGCGTGGACGGTGGCTTACGTGGCTTCCTGGCTGTTGCTCGGCAAGTCGATGGTCGACGCCGGACTGGGCCTGCAGACCGGCACCATCGGGTGGATCGCGCTGCTTCGGGGCAGGAAGCCGGTCTATCCGCCGATGCCGGTGACGGGGCTGTTTCGATTCACTCGCCAACCGATCTATGTGGCGTTCGCGCTGACCCTGTGGACCGTTCCGACATGGACTCCCGACCAACTGCTCTTAGCGATCACCTTGACGGCGTACTGCGTGGTCGCACCGCGCTTCAAGGAGCGGCGCTTCCGACGAATCTACGGTTCGGCTTTCGACGAGTACGCCCAACGCGTTCACTACTGGTTGCCGTGGTTCACGAGTCGGCGGTAAGACAGGCTAGCCCCGGCGGTTGGTGACGCTTCCGGTCATCGACCGGACCGAGGCCGGGACCGCGATCCCCGGCTCGCAGTCGGGCGCGCGCAACGGCTCGCCGTAACTCATCGCGACAGGTACCACCCCGGCCCAGCCGCCGGCGGCGACGTCGTCGGGTCCGTCCTCGGGCCAACCGGCGGACACTTTGAGCGACCAGTTGTCGTCGGTGATCGGCATCGCGAGAACCATCGTGGCGGCCAGTTCCTTGCCGGTACTCCCCCGCAGTTCGGCAGACCGTCCGGGGATGAAGATGTCCAATAGCTTTGTCAGATAGTCGGTTTTCGCATCGGCGCCAACGGCGGTGAAACTGCCGAACAACACCGCGCTGCGGTACCGGAACGACGACTCGAAGCCGCTGCGCGCCACGACGATTCCGTCGAGGGTGGTAACACACGCCGACGCGGGCGCCCCCCCGGCGAGTTCCCGCAACCACGGCGACCCCGTGGAGCCGTGGATCACCAGTTCGTCTCCGATCCGGGCGAACCCGATCGGCAGCACCACCGGATGGCCGTCGCGGACGAAGGCGATGGTGACCAGCGGCGTGCTGTCGAGCAGCGCATCGAGGTGGTCGCGCTCCTGAATCTGCTTCTCCCGCAGGCGGGTCACCTCGGTGGACGGCATGGTCTGGTCCATCAGCCGACCCGCCGCAGCGCCGCCGGGTTCAGATCCTTCAGCGTCGGATAACCGTCGATGGCCATGATGAGGTCGGCTTCGGCGAGCATGGACCGCAGGACGTGCACGATGCCGTCAGTCCCGGCCAGGGCTGCACCGTAGGCGTACGGACGGCCGATCCCCACCGCACGGGCGCCGAGTGCAAGCGCCTTGACGACGTCGGCGCCGGAACGGATTCCGGAGTCGAACAGCACCGGCACGTCGCCGGAGGCGGCCACCACGTCGGGCAGGCAGTCGATGGCCGGCAGACCGCCGTTGGCTTGGCGCCCGCCGTGATTGGAGCAGTAGATGCCGTCGACGCCGGCGTCGATCGCCCGGCGGGCGTCGTCGGGATGGCAGATCCCCTTCAGGATCAGCGGCAGCTTGGTGATGGAGCGCAGCCAGGGCAGGTCGTTCCACGTCAGGGAGTTGCCGAAGACACTGACCCAGTGCGGCACGGCGTTGCGCGGATCGCTGAGATCGGCGTCGACTTTGGCGCGGAAGTGCGGGTCGCTGATGTAGTTGGCCAGGCAAAGTCCGCGCAGTTGCGGGAAATTCGCCGTCGACAGGTCGCCTGGACGCCAGCCCGGGATCCAGGTGTCCAGTGTGACGACGATGCCGGTGTAACCGGCCCCCTCGGCGCGATGCACCAGACTTTCCGCGAACTCGGGGTCGGTGGGGGTGTAGAGCTGGAAAAGCCCAGGGGTGTCACCGAATTCGGCGGCGACATCTTCCAGCGGGTCCATGGTGAGAGTGGACACGCACATCGGGACACCGGTTCGTGCCGCGGCACGGGCCGCCGCCAGGTCGCCGTGCCGGTCTTGGGTGCACAGGCCGATGACGCCGATGGGGGCCATGAACACCGGCGCGGGCCAGCGGCGCCCCCACAGTTCCACCGACAGATCCCGCTCGGTGGCGCCGACGAGCATCCGCGGGATCAGGCCCCAGCGGTTGAACGCGTCGGCGTTGGTGCGCTGAGTCAGCTCATCGCCGGCGCCGCCGGCCACATATGACCAGACTGACGGCGACATTGCCTGTTGCGCGCGGGATTCCAACTCCGCGAACGACATCGGCAGGGTCGGCAGCACGCCGGCCAAACCCTGGAAGTAGATCTCGATCTGGTAGTTGCCGAAACTCATGATGGCGATCTCCTTGTGGCAGAGCCGAATTCCGTGGCGACGTCGGCCGCCCTGCGCAGTTGGTCGAGGTCCGAATTCGTCGGGATCAGGTGCACCTCGCTGGTGCCGATCTCGGCGAAGCCGCGCAGGACCTCGGCCAATTGCTCCTCGCTGCCAGCGAATCCGGTGTGCGGGGACATGGCGTCGACGATCTGCGGGGGAATCCAGTTCATGTAGTGACGCAGGTGCCGGTGCATCTGCGCCCGGGCGTCCTCAGGGTCGCCGAGGGCGAACCAGAACGAGGTGGCCAGATGCGGGGCGGGCTTCCCGGCTTTCGCCCAGGCGGCCCGGCCGACGTCGAACAGCTCGTTCTGTTGGGCCACATCGAGGTTCAGGGTGATTCCGGCCAAGCCGTCAGCCCAGACGGCGGCGCTGCGCAGCGTCCTGGGTCCGACGGTGCCGACGAGCAGACGCGGGCCTCCTGGCTGCACCGGCGTGGGGCCGACCGGAAGGACGGAATCGGTGAGTCTCTCGCCGGCCCAGACCTTCTTCATGATCGCGGCGCGCTCGGCCATCTCCCGGATGGTCTGGGTCGACGGGTCGGCGCCGACGGCGCGGTAGTCCTCGTGCCGTCCGCCGACGCCGACGCCGACCGTCAGCCGGCCCCCGCTGAGCACGTCACCGGTGGCCAGGGATTTTGCCAGCAGCACCGGATCGTGGAGTTGCGGGACGATGACGGTGGTGATCAGCGGCACCCGGTCGGTCCAGGCGGCCAGCGCGCCGAGCAGTGCGACGGCTTCCGGATTGTCGAAGGCAATGCGCTCGCCCCAGCACAGCGAGGCGAACGGGCCGTCGTCGATACCGCGGGCCCACTGCCGCAGGCTGTCCGCGTCGAGGTCGGGCTCCATCACCGGCATGGTCATGCCTATCTGCACGATCGCGATTGTGGCACGGCCGGCGACGGGTGGCGGCTACCGGAGGGGATCCTTGCGCGCGCGGACCGGGCCGGCGTTCGGCGGAGGCGCCAGCAGCGTGCCTCCGACGGTGCCGCGCGCCGTGCGAAACCCGACTAGCAGCCAGGTGGTCAACAGCCCGGCGTAGGCGATGACGGCGGCAACCCGGAATGCCGGCAGCCCGGTGTGCGCGGCCAGTTGGGTGGTGCCGGTGACGAACGTCCCGACCGGGAACGTCAGGCTCCACCACGTCAGCGCGAATGGCATTCCGCGACGCAGGGTGCGGACGGTGAGCGAGGTCGCCAGCGCGATCCAGAGCACCGCGAAACCCCACACCGGAACGCCGTAGAGGATCGCGAAGGAGTTCATCGCGCCGGCGATCGACGGCTCCACCGCCGAGGCCGCCTCACGGCCGAGAAGCCCTGCCGCCGTGATCGATTGACCAAGCGGGCCCAGCACGATCCACAGGGTGGGAACTCGCGCGGTTCCCGACGTTCCGTACAGTGCGAGCCGACTCCAGATCATCGAGATGATGATGAGCGCCGCGAGCAGCGACAACCCGAACATCGCCCAGCAGCCGTAGAGCAGGGTCTGCCGCCACACGCCTTCCCGCGCATGCGGAATCAAGAAGGCCCCGGTTGCGGCGGCGACCATCGGCGGCACGATCGGCATCAGCCAGCCGCCGAAGGCGGCGTCCGGTTCCACTTCGTGCTGGGTGAACATCAGATACGGGATGCTGACGGCGGTGAACAGCCCGCCGATCGTCCCCGCCGCCCACAGCAGCCAGGCCAGGCCGATGGCGGCGTGGTCGCCGATGACGTCGCCGCCGAGGAGTACCGAACCGGTTCCGACCGTCAGCAGCGCCATCGGGGCCGCGCCGTAGAAGTGCGCCATCTGCGGATTGCGGGCGTGGCTGCGCGCCACCGTCGGGTTGCGCAACCAGTGGCCGCCGACGATCACCACCAGCCCGGTCAGCAGCACCGCGGCAGCCACCCACACCGCACGCGCAAAGATGTGTAGGCCAGGCACATCCACCGGCAACGTAGCGCCGGCGTTGGCGACGATCCCGGTCCCCATGACCGAGGCGAACCAGTTCGGCCCGACATTTCCCAGCCCCCGGCGGTCAGCCGCTGCGACGCCCACGGCGGTCCTCCTGACTGATGTACTCGCTGGCCATCCGGCCGACATGCGCGGGCAGGGCGCCGGACGCCACGTCGGCCAGCGTCGTCTCTTCGAGGACCGACCTCATGCTGGCACGCAGCGCCCGCCACACGTCGGTGAGTGCGGCCGTCGGTCCCGAATACGGCAGATCGCCCAATCCGATGTCGCGCACGCTGGCCAGAGGGCCGTCGATACAGCGCAACACGTCGGCGATGCTGATCTGCTCGGCCGGGCGGGCCAGTTGGTAGCCGCCGTCCCGGCCGCGCTGGCTGCGGACCAGCCGATCAGCCCTCAAGTCGGACAGGATGTCGACGAGGAACTGGGCCGGAATCCCCTGAGATCTCGCGATTTCGTGCGTCGTGGCCAGATCCCCCGCGGGTAAGGATGCGAGGTGCGACATCGCGCGGACGGCGTACTCCGCTTTCGCCGACATCCGCATGATGTTAGGCCGAGCCGACCGCGGAAATGACCGCCTCGGCATAACGGGGACGGCACACCAGCAGATCGGGCAGCAGAGGATCCGGACGGTTGTAGCGCAGCGGACTGCCGTCGACGCGCGAGGCGTGCAGTCCCGCGGCCCGCGCCACCGCGACCGGGGCCGCGGAATCCCATTCGTACTGCCCGCCGGAATGCAGGTAAACGTCGGCGCGGCCCTGCACCACCGCCGCGACTTTGGCGCCGGCCGAACCCATTTCGACCAGCACGCCGTCGAGTGCGTCGCGAACCTGCATGGCCGCGGCCGGCGGACGAGTGCGCGAAACCAGAATCCGCGGCGGCCCGGACATCTCGGGGGGAGCCGCCACGTCGGGAGTGGCCAGTGTGACGCCCTGGGCGGGCAGGGCTACCGCCCCGGCGACCAGTTCCCCCCGCTCCCACAGCGCCACGTGCACCGCCCAGTCGTCGCGGTCGGCTTCGGAGAATTCGCGGGTGCCGTCCAGGGGGTCGACGATCCACATCCGTTCGGCGAGCAGCCGATCCGGGTTGTCGGCACCTTCCTCGGACAACACCCCATCGGCAGGGCGGGCCCGCTCCAGTGCCCGCATCAGGAAGTCATGGGACCGCTTGTCGCCCTCGGCTTTCCGCTCCGCGGCTGGTGCCGCGGCAAAGTCGGCACGCACCCTCAGCAGCAGTTCACCCGCCGCAGTAGCCAACTCGGCGGCCAACTCGTGATCACTCACCCCGAGGCTCCAGCAGACCTACCACCTGGGCGGCCAATTCTTCGACGGTGTGTTGCTGGGTCAGCCGCAGATCGGGGTTCTTCGGCCGCTGATACGGGCTGTCGATCCCGGTGAAGTGGGTAATCTCCCCGCGGCGGGCCTTGGCGTACAAGCCTTTGGGGTCCCTTCGCTCACAGTCTTCCAGCGGGGTGTCGACGAAGACCTCGAAGAACTCGATCCCGGCGGTGTCATGCACAGCTCGGGCCAGTTCGCGGTGCTCCCGCAGCGGGCTGATCGCCGGCACCAGCACCGTCAGGCCGGCGTCGGCCATCAGGGTCGCGACATGCGCCAGCCGGCGCAGGTTCTCGGCGCGGTCGGCCATGGTGAAGCCGAGGTCGGCGTTGAGCCCGTGCCGCAAGTTGTCACCGTCGAGAATGTAAGCGGGAGTGCCGCGTTCGAGCAGCATCCGCTCGGCGACGACGGACACCGCCGACTTACCGGAGCCGGACAGGCCGGTGAACCACAGGGTGCGCCCCTTGGTGAGGCGGTCATCCGGGGTGACCAGCGATTGGTGCCGCACCGTGTTCGGCGAGGCACGGCGACTCGACGCCGGCACGGTGTCGCGGACCATGCCGGCCGCCACGGTGACGTTGGTATCGGGATCGATGAGGATGAACGATCCGGTGGCCGCATTGCGGGTGTACTCATCGAGCAGCAGCGGCACCTGGGTGCGCAATGTGATACGGCCGAGTTCGTTGAGCTTCAACGCTGTTGCGCTCTTGTCGCGGTGCAGCGTGTTCACGTCGAGTCGGTAGTCCAGCGCGGTGACCCGGGCCCGGGTGGTGCGGGTGGTCTGCTTGATGATGTAGTCACGGCCCGGCTCGCACGCCGCATCGTCGGCCATCCAGCAGATCGTCGCATCGAATTCGTCGGTGGCGTCGGGTTGATTATGCGGACGGGCCAGCATGTCGCCGCGGGAGATGTCGATGTCGTCGGCGAGGCTGATCGAGACCGCCATCGGCGGAAACGCTTCGGCCACCGGGCCATTGGGCCCGGCGATGGCGGTGATGCGGCTGGTCTTCCCGCTGGGCAGCACCACCACCTCGTCCCCGGGGCGCATGATGCCGCCGGCCATGGTGCCGGCATAGCTGCGGTGGTCGGCGTGCTCGCGGGTCTGCGGCCGGATGACGTACTGCACCGGGAACCTGGCGTCGACGAGGTTGCGGTCGCCGGCGATGTAAACCTCCTCGAGGTGGCGCAGCAGCGGCGGGCCGTCGTACCAGGGAGCCTTGTCCGACTTGGTGACGACGTTGTCGCCGTTCAGCGCGGAGATCGGGATCGTGGTCACGTCGTGAACATCCAGGCGGGCCGCGAATGCGTGGAACTCGTCGCGAATCTCGTTGAACTGCTGCTGATCCCAGCCGATGAGATCCATCTTGTTGACCGCCAGCACGATATGCTGCACCCCGAGCAGCGACGCGAGGAAGGCGTGCCGCCGGGACTGCTCCAGCAATCCGTTGCGGGCGTCGACCAGAACGATCACCAGCTGCGCGGTGGAGGCGCCGGTCACCATGTTGCGGGTGTACTGGATGTGGCCCGGGGTGTCGGCGATGATGAATTTCCGCTTCGCCGTAGCGAAATAGCGGTAGGCGACGTCGATGGTGATGCCCTGCTCGCGCTCCGAGCGCAGACCGTCGGTCACCAGGGCGAGGTCGGTGTAGTCGTTACCCCGTTCGCGCGAGGTGCGTTCGACGGCGGCGAGTTGGTCCTCCATGACGGCCTTGGAGTCATACAGCAGCCGACCGATCAGGGTGGATTTGCCGTCATCGACCGAACCGGCAGTGGCCAGGCGTAGCAGCGTTGTAGCGCTCATCAGTTCTCCCGTCGCTTCACTCGCCCCATGTCAGAAGTAGCCCTCCCGCTTGCGGTCCTCCATGCCGGCCTCGGAGATGCGGTCATCAGCCCGGGTGGCGCCACGCTCGGTGAGCCGTGACAAAGCCGTCTCGGCGATCACCTCCTCGACCGTGGCCGCGTCGGACTCCACACAGCCGGTGCAGGTGACGTCGCCGACGGTGCGAAACCGGACCGACGTCTCGAACACCGCTTCGTCGGGAGTGGGCTTCAGATATTCGTGGACGGCGAGCAGCATCCCGTCGCGCCGGAACACCGGCCGCCGGTGGGCGTAGTAGATCGCGGGCAGCTCGATGTCCTCCTCGCCGATGTAGGCCCAGATGTCGTATTCGGTCCAATTGGAGAGCGGGAACACGCGGATGTGCTCGCCCTTGTGGTGCCGGCCGTTGTACAGGTTCCACAGTTCGGGGCGCTGCGCCTTGGGATTCCACTGCCCGAACTCGTCGCGGAAGCTGAAGACGCGCTCCTTGGCGCGGGCCTTCTCCTCGTCGCGGCGGGCACCGCCGAACGCGGCGTCGAAGCGGTTCTCCCGGATCGCCCGCAACAGGGTCACCGTCTGCAGCGGATTGCGCGACGGGCCGTTGTCGGTCACCCGGCCGGCGTCGATGTCGTCCTGCACGCTGGCCACCACCAGACGCAGCCCGTGCCGCTCGACGAGGGCGTCGCGGGTGGCGATGACCTCCTCGAAATTGTGTCCGGTGTCGACGTGCATCACTGGGAACGGCACCCGGGCCGGCGCGAACGCCTTGATGGCCAGGTGCAGCATGACGATCGAGTCCTTGCCGCCGGAGAACAGCAGTACCGGCCGCTCGAACTCCGCAGCCACCTCCCGGATGATGTGGATGGCCTCGGCTTCCAGGGAGCGAAGTTGGGTCAGTTCATATTGGCCGGGTTGAGGCCGTTCAGGGTCGTGCTGGCCCGGCAACGGCCGGGCAGCCAGCGAGTTGGGCATATTTCCCCATAAAGTTGGTAGATTTAGCCAGGTTAATTGGACTCATCGTCATTAATCCACCCGCTGAGGCGTCATGTCAAGGCGGGACCCGACGCCGAAAATGCGCGCAGATCTGATTCCGGGCGGGAACGCGATCTGCGCGCAGAGTCGACGAACGCACTAGAGCGTGACCTCGTGCAACTTTCCAGTGGCCACGTCGAACACGAATCCCCGCGCCGAGGAGTGCAGGGTGACGAACGGGCTGGCCTGGATGCGGCGCAGCGACTGGCGCACGTCCTCTTCGACGTCGGAGAACGACTCGGCCGCCCACTCCGGCTTGATCCCGGTGTCCTTCTGGATACCGGCCTTGAAATCGTCGTCGGTGAAGGTGAGCATGCCGCAGTCGGTGTGGTGGATCAGGACGATCTCCCGGGTGCCCAGCAGTCGCTGGCTGATCGCCAGCGACCGGATCTCGTCGTCGGTGACGACGCCGCCTGCGTTGCGGATGACATGCGCCTCCCCCTCTTTGAGGCCGAGGATGCGGTAGACGTCCATCCGGGCGTCCATGCAGGCCACCACGGCCAGATGCTTGCTCGGCGGCAGCGGCAGCGGGCCGGAGAAGGTCTTGGCGTACTCGGCGTTGTTGGCCAGGTACTCGTCGGTCACGCTCACGGGGCTCTCCTGTCTTGGGCCTCAAACCGGCCCGACGGTAACCAGAGCCCTCGCCGATGTCACCAGCAGGATTCAGCGTGATCGCAAAGGCGGTGTCAGGTGGGCGGCGGCGGGGTGGCGGTCACCAACGGACGAAATGAGGGGGCCCACGGCGTCGTGGTCGTCACGTCACCCCACTGAGTCGTCTGGATCGGTCCGGGACCGCTGAAGAACCGGGCAATTGCCCTATGGTCGGGGCTCGCACCCGTGGCTGCCGCGGATAAACGCCCGCCATCTCCTACCCTGTGCTGCATGCACACACCCCGCGTGCGGCGCCGATGATCCGGTTTCTGGCACGTCGGCTGCTCAATTACGTGGTGTTGCTGGCGCTGGCCTCGTTCCTGACGTTCGCGCTGACGTCGTACTCCTTCAGGCCGTTGGACAGCCTGCTCCAGCGCAATCCCCGGCCGCCGCAGGCGGTGATCGACGCCAAGGCGGCCGAGCTCGACCTCGACAAGCCGATACCGTTGCGCTACGCGCACTGGGTGTCTGGGGCGGTGCGGGGCGACTTCGGGACGACCGTCAACAGCCAGCCCGTCGCCGGCGAACTGTGGCGCCGCATCGGAGTGAGCCTGCGCCTGCTGGTGATCGGCTCCGTCCTGGGCACGCTGATCGGCGTCGCGATCGGCGCATGGGGTGCCATCCGGCAGTACCGGTTCTCCGATCGCGTAGTCACCTTGGTGTCGCTGCTGATCATCAGCACCCCCACCTTCGTACTGGCCAATCTGCTGATCCTCGGCGCGCTGCACGTCAATTCGGTTCTGGGAGTTCAGATCTTCGAGTTCACCGGGGAGACCTCACCGGTGCCGGTGAGCGGCGCCTGGAACCAGTCCGTGGACCGCTTGCAGCATCTGATGCTCCCGACGATGACGCTGGCGCTCTTCTCCATCGCAGGTTACAGCCGGTATCAGCGCAACGCCATGCTCGATGTGCTCGGCCAGGACTTCATCCGCACCGCCCGCGCCAAGGGACTGACCCGCCGGCAGGCGTTGATCAAGCACGGTCTGCGCACCGCGCTGATCCCGATGGCGACCCTGTTCGCCTACAGCGTCGCCGGACTGGTCATCGGTGCGGTGTTCGTGGAGAAGATCTTCGGCTGGCACGGCATGGGCGAGTGGGTGGTCCAGGGCATCTCCACCCAGGACACCAACATCATCGCGGCCATCACGGTGTTCTCCGGCGCAGTGGTGCTGCTGGCCGGCCTGCTCTCCGATGTCATCTACGCGATCCTCGACCCCCGGGTGCGAGTGGCATGACGAGAGCGGATCCCCAAGGCGCCCTGACAGATTCAGGCACACCGCTGGCCTTCTTCTCCCGGCGTACCCTCGTCACCCGCCGGTTCGTCAAGAACCGGCTGGCGGTGGCCTCACTCGCGCTGCTGGTGGTGATGTTCGTCGTCGCCTATGCCGTGCCGCCGCTGCTTCCCTACTCGCACACCGACATCGACTACTACGCCCTGCAAAGTCCACCCAGTCCGCAGCATTGGTTCGGCACCAACGCGATCGGGCAGGACGTCCTCGCCCAGGTACTGCGCGGCACGCAGAAGTCGATGCTGATCGGCGTGTGCGTCGCCGTCATCTCCACGACGATCGCTGCGACCGTCGGATCGGTGGCCGGTTACTTCGGTGGCTGGCGCGACCGCGCGCTGATGGCGTTCGTCGACCTGCTGCTGGTGGTGCCCAGTTTCATCCTGATCGCGATCACCACCCCGCGCACCAAGAACTCGGCCAACATCGCCCTGCTGATCGTTCTGCTGGCCGCGTTCAACTGGATGATCAGTTCGCGGATGGTGCGCGGGCTCACCATGAGCCTCCGGGAGCGCGAATACGTTCAGGCCGCGCGGTATATGGGTGTGCCGAGCCGGCGAATCATCGCCCGCCACATCGTTCCCAACGTCGCCTCGATCCTCATCATCGACACCGCGCTGAACGTCGGCGCGGCGATCCTGGCCGAAACCGGGCTGAGCTTCCTCGGTTTCGGTGTGCAGCCGCCCGACGTGTCGCTGGGCACCCTGATCGCCGACGGCACCAAGTCGGCGACGACGTTCCCGTGGGTATTCCTGTTCCCGGCCACGGTTCTGGTGCTGATCATCCTGTCCGCCAACCTGATCGGCGACGGGCTGCGCGATGCGCTGGACCCCGCCAGCGCGAACCTGCAACGCCGGAAGTCCAAGCGGTGAGCCTGTTGTCGGTGACCGACCTGTCGGTCACGTTCCCCACCGACGACGGCGACCTCAAAGCCGTCCGCGGCCTGACCTACCGGATCGCCCCCGGCGAAGTCGTGGCGATGGTCGGCGAGTCCGGGTCCGGCAAGTCCGCAGCTGCTATGGCGGTGATCGGCCTGCTGCCGGAGTACGCCGACGTCAGCGGCTCGGTCCAACTGGACGGCCGGGAACTGCTGGGGATGTCCGACGAGGCGATGTCGAAGATCCGCGGCCGGCGCATCGGCACGGTGTTCCAGGACCCGATGTCGGCGTTGACCCCCGTCTACACCGTCGGCGACCAGATCGCCGAGGCGATCCGCATCCACCAGCCCGACGTCGGCAAGGCGGCAGCCCGCCAGCAGGCCACCGAACTCATGGAACTGGTGGGCATCAACCAGCCAGAGCGACGGGCCCGCGCCTTCCCGCACGAACTTTCCGGCGGCGAGCGCCAGCGCGTCGTGATCGCCATCGCCATCGCCAACGACCCCGACCTCATCATCTGCGACGAACCGACGACGGCCCTCGACGTGACCGTGCAGGCCCAGATCCTCGACGTGCTGCGGACGGCCCGCGACGTCACCGGCGCCGGCGTGCTGATCATCACCCACGACCTCGGGGTGGTGGCGGAGTTCGCCGACCGCGCCGTGGTCATGTACGCCGGCCGTCCGGTCGAGGCCGCGTCTGTCGACGACCTCTACAGCGATCGCCGGATGCCTTACACGGCAGGACTTTTGGGTTCGGCTCCCCGTCTCGACGCGCCGCGCGGGCAGCGGCTGGTGCCGATTCCCGGGGCGCCGCCGTCGCTGGTGACCCTGCCGCCGGGTTGCCCGTTCGCCCCGCGCTGCCCGCTGGCGATCGACGACTGCCTGGCGGCCGAACCCGCGTTGCGCCCGGTGCCTGACGATCCGGGGCATGACGCCGCGTGCATCCGCACCGACCAGGTGGCCGGCCGCAGCGCCGCCGACATCTACGGAGTGGCCGTAGAGGCACCCGAGACCGCCACCGATGCCCCCCGGCCGGTCGTCGTGCGGGTGCGCGATGTGTCACGCACCTTCCAACTGACCAAGGGCGTGGTGTTCCGACGCCAGATCGGTGAGGTCCGCGCCGTCGACCACGTCAGCTTCGATCTTGAGCAGGGCCGCACCCTGGGCATCGTCGGCGAATCCGGATCGGGCAAGTCGACCACACTGCACGAGATCCTGGAATTGAAGGCACCGCAGTCCGGGTCCATCGAGGTGCTCGGCAACGACGTCGCGACGTTGTCCCCCGAGCGCCGCCGAGCCTTACGCAGCGATCTGCAGGTGGTCTTCCAGGATCCGGTAGCCTCCCTGGACCCCCGCCTGCCGGTGTTCGACCTCCTCGCAGAACCATTGCGCGCCAACGGTTTCGGCAAGGGCGCCACCGACAGCCGGGTCGCGGAGCTGCTGGAGATCGTCGGACTGCGCCGCGCCGACGCCAGCAGGTACCCGGGTGAGTTCTCCGGCGGGCAGAAGCAGCGCATCGGGATCGCCAGAGCACTCGCCCTACAGCCCAAGATCCTTGCGCTCGACGAGCCGGTGTCGGCGCTGGACGTGTCCATTCAGGCAGGGATCATCAACCTGCTGCTGGACTTGCAGCGCGCATTCGACCTGTCCTATCTGTTCGTCTCGCACGACCTGTCGGTGGTCAAGCACCTGGCCCACCGCGTGGCGGTGATGTATCGCGGCGCGATCGTCGAGTACGGCGACAGCGACGAGGTGTTCGCGAACCCGCAAAACGAGTACACCCGGCGCTTGCTCGCCGCCATCCCGCAACCGGAACCGTCGCGCCGCTAGGCCTGACGGACCGACTCCGTAGGTTCTCGAATTTGACTGCACTTTCTCGAGAATGACTGCACTTGGGCTGCACTCGCGCAGCCGGAGTTGAGACTGTCCAGCGTCAGTACTTGAGTTCGCCGGCGTTTCATTACGCCGAAGGCGGAACTCCCATGCCGCCTGGCACTCCGGCGAGTGTAAGTGGCGTCTTCCCTAGCCCCGGTATTGGTCGAGCATCCTGTCGGCGAATGTTACGCACCCGGCGAAGCTCGGGGTGCTGGGTGCTTTCCTCGGGTATTCCCCATGAACGGTCCACTTAAATCGAGGGCCGACAACTTCACCACCCTACGATTCTCGGATCTTGCCATCGACATGAGAAGAAGGCCTTCGCCAAGCAGCAGCAGTCAATCGTCGACGGGGCCCGTAGACCTTCCCGGATCACCTCGCTCTCACCGGCGGAGACCTTGTCGCGCTGGGCAGCATCGGCCATGTCAGTCGGCAAGGTGATGCCCGGGCACCCCCCGAAGGATGGCTTCGATCCGGGAGGTCCGGAGACGGTGTCGGGATCGCGGCTGCCGCACAGGAGAACCTGCCGCCCCCTGATCGCCGTCGATCCCGACGTAGTCTCTAGCGCGTGGACGCCGTCGTGTATGTCGTTGACCTTGAGCGGATGGTTGCGTTCTATCAGGAGGCCCTCGGTCTGAGCCCGTCGGGAGGTCACGACGGCGGGGCCGAATTGCACTGCGGCGGTTCAACTCTGCACCTGATCCGAGTGCCGCCCTCAGTCGCCGCTGACATCGTCATCGCCACACCGCCGGTGCGCCGGGAGGATTCACCCATCAAACTGATCGTTCCCGTCGACGATTTGATCCAGGTCAGTCAGCGCATCGGTGAGCACGGCGGTGTTGTCGACGGGCCTGACCGCGAATGGTGTTGGGCGGGTGCTGTCCGGGTCGACGCGGTTGATCCGGAGGGCAACGTAGTGCAACTTGTTGTAATAGGACCGCGAAGTCGTGTTCGTATAGAGAGCCGTCCGTCAGCAGGCCGGCGTCTTGCTGTCTCGGCGTGACGGAGCACGTGATACCGGGCGGGCGTTCGGCGAGCTGGCCCCCCGGCGACTTCATTCGGTGCCTGATCCGCGCCCCCCGCGAGCCGGAAAGGTCGAAGGGTGACCGACGCCCACGTGGCTGTGCAGCATAGGGCTATTTCCGTCTGCAACATGTACCGACGCGATGGGGAATGACGCCGCCCGTTGGGCCTACGTCTCCGGGTGTTCGGCGCATTCGTCAGAGACGCTGGGCGTCCCGCATCGTCGTCGACTCGTCCCCACAGACCGACTCCTCCTCGGGACGCTGGGCGTCCATCATCGTCTTCGGTCTAGCATCTGGGGCGTGACTCGTCTGATCCGCCTTCGGGCGGCCATGGTCTTAGCTCTGGTGCTGGTCGTGGCGGGCTGCGCGACCTCCCCCAGTCGCACCGCGTCGTCGCCGGGCGGCAACGCCGAACTCGGCAAGAGCAGCGACATCAACCCGCAGGCCCCGTCGACCCTGAAGCAGGGCGGCAATCTGCGTCTGGCTATCGGCGCGCTGCCGTCGAACTTCAACACCCTCAACATCGACGGCAACGAGGCCGACACGGCCTCGCTGCTGCGGCCCACCATGCCGCGCGCCTTCGTGATCGCGCCAGACGGGACGATGAAGGTCAACACCGACTACTTCACAGGAGTCGAGTTGACCAGTACCAAGCCGCAGGTGGTCACCTACACCATCAACCCCAAGGCCACCTGGTCCGACGGAACGCCAATCACCTGGGAGGACATCGCCGCCCAGATCAACGCCACCAACGGCAAGGACAAGGCGTTCGCGATCGCCTCACCCAACGGCTCCGACCGGGTCGCGTCGGTGACCCGCGGGGCCGACGACCGGCAGGCCGTGATGACCTTCGCCCAGAACTATCCCGAGTGGCGCGGCATGTTCGCCGGCAACACCATGCTGCTGCCCAAGAGCATGACCGCCGACCCCGACGTCTTCAACAAGGGCCAGCTCGACAAGCCCGGACCGTCCGCGGGTCCGTTCATCGTCTCGTCGGTGGACAAGACGGCCCAGCGAATCACGTTGAGCCGCAACGCTAAGTGGTGGGGCACCCCGCCGCTGCTGGATTCGATCACCTACCTGGCGCTTGATGATGCCGCGCGGATCCCGGCACTGCAGAACAACACCATCGACGCCACCGGCATCGCTTCGCTGGACGAGCTGAAGATCGCCGAGAACACCGCCGGAATCGCACTGCGCCGCGCGCCGGGACCCAGCTGGTACCACCTGACGTTCAACGGGGCACCGGGCTCGATCCTGGCCGACAAGGCCTTGCGGCAGGCGGTTGCCAAAGGTATCGACCGCCAAGCCATCGTGAACGTGTCCCAGCGCGGACTGGTCGACAACCCGACGCCACTAGGCAACCACATCTTCGTCGCAGGCCAGGAGGGCTATCAGGACAACAGCGGCGTCGTCGCCTATGACCCGGAGAAGGCCAAGGCCGAACTGGACGCGCTGGGGTGGAAGCAGAACGGGCAGTTCCGCGCCAAGGACGGCAAGCAGCTGGTGATCCGCGACGTGCTCTACGACTCCCAGTCCGCCAGGCAGGTGGCGCAGGTCGCCCAGAACACGCTCGCGCAGATCGGCGTCAAGCTCGAGCTCGACGTCAAGCCCGCGAACGGTTTCTTCACCAACTACGTCAACGTCGGCGACTTCGACATCACCCAGTTCTCCTGGGTCGGCGACGCATTCTCACTGTGCTGCCTGAACCAGATCTTCACCACCGGGGCGGAGAGCAACTTCGGCAAGATCTCCAGCCCACAGATCGACGCGAAGGTCAACGAGGTGCTCGACGAGCTCGACCCGGCCAAGGCGCGGGCGCTGGCCAACGATGTCGACAAAATGCTGTGGGACGAGGTGTTCAGCCTCGCGCTGTTCCAGTCCCCGGGCAACGTCGCTGTGCGCAACAATCTGGCCAACTTCGGTCCGGCCGGGATCGGCGACTTGGATTACAGCACAATCGGTTTCATGAAGTAGCGGTGGAAGCGCGCGATGGCGAACGAACGCGACTGCCGCCGCGATCCCCCGCAGTGCAGTGTACCGGCATGGTGGCGATGCTGATTGCCGCAATGCTGAGTGCGGGATGTGGCGGCGAACGTGGTGGTGTCGAACCCGATCGGAATTCCGGGCAGATGCTCGTGACCTACCAGGATGCGACAACGCCGGCCGCGCGCAGTGGGCGCACTCTGATGACGAACGCCCACATGTTGGAAGACATGGCCCGCTACGTCAACAGCTACCTGAAGCTTCCCTACTCGGTCGCACTGGTGGGAGCGCAGTGCAACGAGGCGAACGCCTTCTGGACTGCCGACGCTAAGAAGATCACGATCTGCTACGAGTACACAGACCTCATGCTGAACCTCTTCCAAGCGAGCGTCGACGGACACGTGGGAGACCCTGCCAAGGCAGCGGTCAACGCCCAGATCGCGACGGCCTACCATGAGCTCGGCCATGCGATCATCGCCATCTACGACCTCCCGGCCACCGGAAGCCATGAGGACGCCGCAGATCAACTCGCCGCATACATGTGGCTCGTCCCAGACGAGAACATCAAGAACGACGCGCCCGAAGTCGTCGTCGACTACGCCGAGATGCTCAAACAGCACGCACTGACCCGCCGGGCCCTCTCCGTCGCGGACTTCGCCGACGAGCACCCACCGGATATGACGCGGATGTATAACCTCGCCTGCTGGGTCTACGGCTCGAACCCGACCGTCCATACCGACCTGATAACCCAGGTTGAGCTTCCGGGCGAAAGAGCCAGCCGCTGCGAGTGGGAATTCCAGACTCTCACCAAGGCCTGGAACGCGCTGCTGGAACCGCACCTGAAGTCGTAGAACCACGCAGCCGCCTCGTCGTCACCACTGCGGTTCGCTCGATTCTGCCCACGGTATTAGGGGAGAAAGTCACCAGTGCCCTCCGCGGGGTGACGGCCGCCACCCCGCGGTCGTAGCGTAGAGCCACGATGAGTGAATTCATGAGCCAGACAGACGCCTTCACCTGGGCGATGGAGTCCGATCCCCGGCTGCGTTCGACGGTGGTGACCGTCATCCTGCTGGACCGTTCCCCGGACTGGGACGTGGTGCGGGAACGTTTCGAGGTGGTGTCACGCAATCTGCCGATGTTCCGCCAGATCGTGGTCGAGACCCCCGGACCCACCCCGCCGCGCTGGGAGCCTGCGCCGGACTTCGATCCCGACTTCCACCTGCGCAGGGTGTCCGCGCCGGAGCCCGGCAACCTGGAGGGCGTGCTGGAAATGGCGCGGGTGGCGGCGATGTCGGACTTCGACCGCGCCCGGCCGCTGTGGACGACGACGCTGATCGACGGCCTCGACGACGGCGGTGCCGCGGTTCTGATGAAGTTCCACCACGCCCTCACCGACGGGGTGGGCGGCGTCCAGATCGCGATGACGATCTTCGACCTCACCGAAGAGCCACGGCAGATGGAGGCGGTCGCCGCCGGCGCCGACGAGCCCGAGGTGCATCCCCTCGGTCCGCTCAGCGATTACGTCGACGCGATCCGCTACGACGTCGGGGTGGTGCGCCGCGCAGTGACCGGTGCGGTGACCAGCGCTCCGAAGTTGTTGTTCAACACCGTCCGCCGGCCGATCAAGACCGCCGAGTCCGCCGCGGAACTGGCGGCGTCGGTGTACCGGTTCGTGCGCCCGGTGTCTGAGACCGGGTCTCCGCTGATGAAGGAGCGCACCCTGGTGCGGCGGCTGGCGGTCCACGAGGTGCCGCTGGCCAGACTCAAGGAAGCCGCGCACCGTGGCGGCGGCGCGCTCAACGACGCGTTCGTCGCCGGCATCTCCGGCGGCCTGCGCCGCTATCACGAGAAGCACGGCGCCACGGTGGGCGAGTTGCACTTGACGATGCCCATCAGCATCCGCAAAGAGGGCGACGGCGTGGGCGGCAACCACATCACCCTGGCCCGCTTCGACGTCCCGGTCGGCATGGTCGACCCGGCCCAGCGGATCAGCGAAACTCGGCAGCGCTGCATTCAGGTCCGCAACGAGCGGTCGACCGCCTACGTCCAGATCCTCGCCGGTGCGATGAACCTGATGCCCCGCTGGTACATCGGCTCGATGCTGCGCAAGGTCGACTTCCTGGCCAGCGATGTGCCCGGCATTCCGGTCCCGGTCTACCTCGGCGGCGCCAAGGTGAGGATGCAGTACGCCTTCGGGCCCACCATCGGCGCTTCGGTCAACGTCACGCTGCTGACCTACGTCGACACCTGCTCGTTGGGCATCGATGTGGACACCGGCGCGATCCCCGACTTCGAGCAGTTCTACGACTGCCTGGTCGAAGGTTTCGACGAGGTACTCGCCCTGGCGGACTGAGATCGGATGCCAGCGACCGGCGAGCGGAGCGGCTGACCACTCCGCCACCTGGGTGAATAACGGGATTCCAGCAGTCGGATATCATCGCGAGCAAACATGCTGACCACGGAGGGGACCGTCATGTCGAGACTTGGTGTCCGAGACCGTCTGGTTTTCCCCGCGGCTTCGGTTCTCGCGCTGGGTCTGGTGACGGTGGCGCAGCCGAACCCGGTGGCATCGTCGCCGCGGCTCGCCGAGGTGTCTGCGATCCGGTTGCAGGCCGAAGTGACCAGCTACGTCACCGGACTTGCGGACGGCGCGGTCACCGGGCTGGCGTCCGCGCCGCTCGCCGCCGCATCGGCAGCTCCCGCCGCGGCGACGGCATCGGCGCTCGGCGAGCCCTGGCCGTCGACGTTCCTGGACAAGCTGATCGCCAGCCTGCCGCCGCAGATCCAGTACGCCATTCTGCCCCCGCTTTACGTCGTGATGACGGTGGTCGGGGCGATCATGGGGGCCATCTATCTCGTCTTTGGGTTTCCGAAGGATCTGAGGCCCGCCGCGGCCGCCGCGCCGGAGACGCCGCGGGGGGCGGCCGCTTCGGTGGCTCTGGAATCGGTTGCTGCGCAGGATGATTCGCCCGCGACGTCAGCGACTCCGGGCGTCACGGGTTCGGACGCTACGCCTGGGCGCACCGCCCCTGAGCCCAGTGTCACACCGGCCGATGTCAGCGAGGCCCCGTCCCCCGCACGGCCGGCGAGGGGCCGTCATGCGGCGCCGGTCGACGCTGAGCCGGTTGCGGTGACCGGGCACGCCGCGTCGGCCGCCGCCATCGCAGAGGCACCCGCCCTCGAGCAGGCCCCCTCGGTCGCGGCCGCAATACCCGACGAGGCCGCGGTCACCGAGGCTGCGGAGGCGGCGCCTGTTGCCACCCCGGCGCAAGAGTCCGCAGTCGCGCACCCGGCTCGGGCGCGGGCCCGGTCCGTCGACAGCGGGTCCGCGGCCTCCGCCCCGGCGCGCACCGTTAGGCGCTCAGCTCAATAACCTCCGCGTCGGCGATACCGTCGTAGCGGCCCGGCGTGCAGGTCAGCACGATCAACTGACCGCGGTCACCCACGGTGTTGAACACCGCACTCATTTTGTCGAGGCGGTCAGGATCGCTGAAGCCGAGTGCGTCGTCGATGATGACCGGCACGGTGTCCTCTTTGGCGACCAATGCCGCACCGGCGAGCCGGGCCAGAATGCCCAGTTGCTCCTTCGCGCCACCGGATAGCGAGTCGAACGGCACGGTGCATCCGTCCAGCGTGCGGGTCTGGATGGTCAACTCGGTGTCGACGTCCACCTCGAAGCTGCTGCCGAATACCTCGCGGCCCAGTCGCTCCAACTCGGCACGATAGGGCTGAACGTAGCGCTGGCGCGTGTTATCGCGATGTCGAATCATGGTGCTGCGCAATAGATGCGCGGCAGTGGCCCGGCCCTCGATCCGGCTGTGCTCCGAACGAGCGCGCTCTAGCTCGGCCTGCGCCTCATCGAGCTGACCCTGCCGGCCCTCGCTGCCGATCACCCCCAACTCCGCGGCGAGGGTGTGCAACTCCAACTTGGTGTCATCGCGCTGCGCGGTGATGGTCTCCACTGTCTGCAACGCGGCTGCAAGTTCGGCCTCCACGGCGACCGGGTCGGCCGCAGCGTAGCGCATCGCCAGAGCGTTCACCGCCTCGTCCGCCACGCGCTGCTCATCGGCGTCGGCAGTGGCCTGCGCGGCGACGGCCTCGTCCGATACGGCGGCGCGCAACATCGCCAATTGGTCACGCACCGAGACGAACTCGGATTCGGCCGTCCTCAGCCGGTCCCGCGCCACAGTTGCCTCGGTGATCTTCGAGGCGAGCACCGTGGCCGCCGCGGCCGCGGCCTTCTGATGCTCGACGGCCTCGGCCCGGACGCTGCCCAGTGCCTCGCCGGAGGCCGTCAGCTCGGCGGCCGCCGCCTCCGGATCGATCTGCTCACCCTCGGCCGCTGCGGCGCGAAGCTGGGCCAGTTGGGTGGACAGAGCCGTAGCGTCCTCACCCGCACACAGGCCTTCGAGCTTCGCCGATTGCGTCGCGCGATGATCGGTGAGCTCGCGGCGCCGGGCATCCAGCGCACGTGCGGCCTCGACATCGGGCACGCCGGCGACGGCCAGTTCGCGATCCAGAAGCTGTTGTGCCGCATCACGATCCGCACGCAACTTGACTACGCTGGCACCCGGGTCGATGCGCACGGTCAGCACGCCCGGCACGTCCACGATCACTGCTGCCGAGGCGGGCTGCGTCCAACACTCACCGGCGGCCAGGGTATGCGGCCGACCGTCAACAGTGATGTCGAGGTCGGCGGGCGCGGTGAATTCGACGCCGGCAACGTCGGCCAGCATTTGCGCTTCGAGGCGCTGCACCTCGGCCCACTTCTGCTCGATCCCGGCCTTCGCGGTCTCGGTGAGCGTGATGACGGCGAGCTCCCCGGCAAACCGGGCGAGTTCCTTCTCAACACGGTCGATGCTCGCGACCCGGCCGGCGAGTTTGTCGGCAGCCTCGCGGGCGACGCACGCCTGCGCCGATGCCTTGGCGGTGTCGAAGCGCTCCTGCGCGGCGTCCAGCGCGGCCGCGGACCGCTCAGCCGCCGTGGCGGCCGCCGCCGCACCGTCCTTAGCCAAGATCTCCTGCTGCTCGGCCTCTGCCAGCGTTGTTTGGAACGCGAGTAGCGTCTCGCCCCGGCGCTTACCGTCATCGACCAACTGCCGACGCTGGCCGTAGGCCGCCGCGGAGTTCGAACTGGTGGCCGCCGCGGCAGTCGCCACGAGGCGGGCCTGACGCAACTGCTCGCGCAGGTCGGCCAGGCCCTCGTGCGCCTTGCGGGCAACCTCAAGCCGCCCGGTTGCCGGAGTGAGCGACTGCTCCAGATCCCGCAGCGCGGCACTCAGCGACTCGTGCCGAGACACGCGATCGTTGACGTCCTCGACAGCGAGCAGCCAGCGATCGGCGTCGGCGTGGGCCGCCTTCACGCGGTCGATGGCCGACTTCCACACGCCCGTCGGCCGCCCGGTGCCGGTGAAGTACTTGAGGTACTCGGCGTCAACCCGGTCGATGAGAAGCGACTCGTCTCCCGACGGGGTGGCGTCGGTTTCGCCGGCGGCAGCGTCCAGAGCCCGGGACAGCGCGTCGGAGCCGGACAGGTCTACCACGTTGGTCGACGCCGACTGCAGCACCCGCTGGGCATCCCAGAGCTTGGTATCGAGGGTCTCGGCCAGCATTGCCTCGACCCGCTCGTGGGCGGCGTCGCCGGACAGCTGTTCCCGCTTGGGCGCGATGATCTCGAGTTCGGTCTTGGCTTTCTTGTGGAACCGCTTACGGTAAACGAACCGGTAAGGGCCGGTAGTCATCTCGGCCTCGACCTCGGCACCCACATCGGCGTGGGCAGGCTTGACCGCCTTGACGTCGCGATGATTGGAGCGGTCCCGATATACGAGCAACAGATCGAGAGCCTCGAGCATCGAGGACTTACCGATCTCATTGGGACCACAGACCACAACGACGCCCTGGTCGGGGAAGGCGATCTCGCGGTTGTCCACCCCACGGAAGTTCGTCAGCCGCAAACGGTGCAGGATCACGCTGCGCTTCCCTCCTTGAGTCGCAGCAGCAGGGCGAGCGCGCCACGCGCCGCTCCCGCCTCAGCCCTCGCGGAGCGGGCCGTCTCGACCAGTTCGGCGACCGCATCGGCGGCGAATCCACCGATGCCGAGGTCCTCGAACTCGTCGTCGGCCGGCATCACGGCGATGTCGGTGTGCCGGTCCCAGGTGCCCAGGAAGGCGAAGAGCCGGGAGTGCCGGTCCAGGCAGGCGTCCAGCGCCGCCCGGTCGGTGACCGTCAGGGTTCCGACCAGGCCGAGCTGCACGACCGTGCGGTCTTTGGCGGTCAACTGGTCGAGGTTGAGGTCGAGATCGGCGATGTCGCGGGTGTCATTGACCTCGTGGTGCAGGGTGAGGAACCGCCAGCTGCCGACGGTGCGGGACTCGATGCTCACCGGATGCGCCGGGTCGGCGAGGTCGAGGTCGACGACGAGCACATGGCCGGAGTCGGCTTCCCTGTGGTCGTAGTTGGTGACCTCCGGTGAGCCGGAGTACCACACGCGACCGCTGTCGCCGACCGAGGTGCGAGAGTGCTTGTCCCCCAGGGCGACATAGTGAACGGCCGAGCGGGCCAGCGCGGCGTCCAGGCCCGCTGCCGCGATGTGCGCCGGATTATCCCGGTCCGGGTCGAGGATGTCGACGGCGCCGTGGGCGACCAGGATCCGGGCGGTCCCGTCGGCCTCCAATTCGGCGAGCGGGTCGGTGGTCAGGTCGGTGGTGGGCTTCTTCGACCGCCACGGAGCGGCGACGATCTGCACGCCGGGTCGGACCTCCCATAAGCCCGCCCGGTCGAGCACCGTCACATTGTCCGGGCATTCCTTGCGGAACAGCGCACTGGTGTAGACCGACGAGGCGTCCAGCGGATCGTGGTTGCCCGGCAGCAGGTACACCGGAATCTCGATGGCGCGCATGGCCTCCAGCGACTGGCTGACCACCTTGGGCGCAAGCTGGTTGGCGTCGAACACGTCACCGGCGACGACGACGAATTCCGCCCCGGTCTCCCGGGCCAGCGGGCCCAACGCCGCCACGGCGTCGCGGCGGGCGGCCGAGTAGCGCGACTGCGCCTCCGCGTCCAGGAAGTGCCGCGTCATCCCCAGCTGCCAGTCCGCGCTGTGCAAGAACCTCATTCCCCCGACGGTCCTTTCGACTGCTTTTCGATGCTGACGGCGCGAGTTTATGGCGGGGGTCTGACAAGTCTGGGGATCTGCGGCGGCGAGTGCCCTGTGTTCGACTTTCCCGACTCCTCCTCGGGACTACGTCCCGCATCGGTCGTCGGGATAACCTGGGACGGATGAGAACCCTGGTGCTGATGCGGCATGCGAAGTCCGACTACCCCGACGGCGTGCCCGACCACGAGCGACCGCTGGCACCCCGCGGTGAACGGGAGGCCGCGCTGGCCGGTGAGTGGCTGCGGACCAACGTCCCGCCCATCGACGCCGTGCTGTGTTCCTCGGCGATCCGGACGCGTCAGACACTGGCCTATACCGGGGTGCAGGCGCGGATAGCATTCCTCGACGAGCTTTACGGGGCTGCGCCCGGAACGATGATCGGGGCGATCAACGAGATCCCCGATACGAATCACACGCTTCTGGTCGTCGGCCACGAGCCGACGGTCAGCCACGTCACCCTGGGATTGGCCGGTCCGGGCAGCGACAGCGGCGCTGCCGAGCACGTCGCACTGAAGTTCCCGACCTCGGGCATCGCGGTGCTCACCGTGCCCGGATCATGGGCAGATCTGAGCCCGGAGGGTGCGAAACTCAACACCTTCCACATCCCGCGCTGACAGCGGATTCGTCAGCTGTTGGTGGCCAGGGTCAATTCCATGAGCTTGATCGCCTGGGCGCACGCATCGATCCCCGGCGCCTGCGGATTCACCCACCAGCCGACCACGCCGGCGGCGTCGCTGGCCACCCCGCAGCCGCCGTTGGGATCGTTGGTGCGCATGACGATCGACGCGATGCCGTTGATGGCGCGGTTCTCGGTCTTGTACTTCAGGAAGTCGACGACCTTGCGCTCGTTGTCCAGGCTGCCCTGCTCGTACCAGAATCGGGTGATGTCGATCAGACCGGCCGGGTTGAGCGCCTGCCAGCGGCATACGGCGCCGACGAAGGTGCTCTGGATGTCGAGCGGATCGGCGCCCACCGTCTTGGCCAGCACGTCGGATGTCAGGACGTCGCATTCCTTGAGCAGGTTCGGGTACTTGTCGGCGGAATTCTCGCCCCGCGAACTGCCCTTCCCGGCCTTCATCGCGGTGCCGCCGACGGTCTGGGCGCAACCGGCCGTCAGCAACACGGGAACGACGAGGGTCGCGACCAGGCACGCGATGGACCGTCGCCGTGTCGAAGGTCGCATCGGACGGCTCATTTCGCGTTCACAATCGATTGGCGGGTCAACTCTTTGGCGACGTCGCAGGCCGGTGGGAAGGGCTTCTTGTCGAAGCTGATCGACCACTCGATGAAGTCGTCGTCGAACTGGATCGCGATCTCACACAGGTTATCGCCGAGCGTCGGATCCGACCCCACCGCGACCCAGCCGTCGTGGCCCTCGATCTTGATGTCTTCGACGCTGGTGCGGGTCAATTCCTCGGTCTTGCGTTCCCGTCCGATCGGGCTGCCGCGGTACCAGCTGAAGGAGAAGTGCGGTCCCAGGATTCCCCCGCCGGCCAGCCACTGGCAGCCGACGGAATTGACCGCCGTCTTGACCAGTCCGTTGACCCGGGTCTGTTCGGCGATGGTCTGGTCGCTGACGCCGCCGCACTCGGGGAACATCGGGCCGTGTTTGCCGCTGCCGGCGACCGGGCCACTCTGGCCCGGCTGATCGGCGGACTGGGGCTGGTCGTTCTTCGACGACGAGCACGCCGGTAGCGCGCCGATCGCCAGGACGGCCAGTCCGGCCGCGAAAGTACGCGCCGCGGTCATGCGGACCTGCTGCTTCTCACAGCATGCACTGTAGCGGCACCGGCTGCAGCACCCGTTCAGATACCGGCTGAACTGCCGGTTTGCCGGCCGGACACGGTGTGGGACAGTAGCGAAATGCTCCTGGCGCTGCTGCGGCGGTTCGTCCCGCCGTACCGCTGGCTGGTCGCGGGGGTGGTGGTGGCGCAGATCCTCAGCGCGCTGTCTTCGCTGTACCTGCCGACGGTGAACGCGGCTCTCATCGACGACGGCGTCGCCAAGGGCAACACGACCCTGATCGCCCGGCTCGGGTTGGTGATGCTGGCGGTGACGGCAGCCCAAGCGGTGTGCGCGGTGGGCGCGGTGTACTTCGGGTCGCGCACCGGCATGGGTTTCGGCCGCGATCTGCGCTCGGCGCTGTTCGGCCGTGTCCTGAGCTTCTCCGAGCATGAGACCAACCGCTTCTCGACGGCGTCCCTGCTGACCCGGACCACCAACGACGTTCAGCAGATCCAGGTTCTCGTGCAAGTCACGGCCGGCGTCCTGGTGACCGCACCGATCATGTGTATCGGCGGCGTCGCCATGGCGATACACCAGGACGCCGGCCTGTCGTGGCTGCTGTTGGTGAGCGTTCCGGTGCTGGCGATCGGCAATTACCTCATCGTGTCGCGGATGCTGCCGGTGTTCCGCAGCATGCAACGGCGCATCGACGGCATCAATCGGGTGTTGCGTGAGGAGTTGTCCGGGATCCGGGTGGTGCGGGCGTTCGCGCGGGAGCCCCTGGAACAGCAGCGCTTCAGCGAGGCCAACCACGCCGTCTCCGATGCCGCACTGGTCGCCGGTCGCTGGCAGGCGCTCATGCTTCCGGTCACCACGTTGACCATCAACCTCTCCAGCGTCGCGCTGATCTGGTTCGGCGGCATCGGTATCGACTCCGGCCGCATGCAGGTGGGATCGCTGTTCGCGTTCCTGTCCTACTTCATGCAGAACCTGATGGCCGTACTGATGGCCACCCTGGTGCTGGTGATGTTGCCCCGCGCCGCCGTGTGCGCCGAACGCATCACCGAGGTGCTCGACACCGACCCAGCGGTGGCCGCACCGGATTCCCCGCGCCACCCGCCGCACGGCGTCCGCGGCGAGGTGTCCCTCGACCATGTCACGTTCAGCTATCCCGGCGCAGAACGCGCGGTGCTGCAGGACGTCACCCTCACCGCCTCCCCCGGGGCGACGACAGCCGTCGTGGGCGGCACCGGGTCGGGGAAGTCGACGCTGGTGGGCCTGATCTGCCGGTTGTACGACGTGACCGGCGGCGCGGTGCGCGTCGACGGGATCGACGTGCGCGACTACGACCCCGATGCGTTGTGGTCCACACTCGGCCCGGTGCCCCAACGCGGATACCTGTTCTCCGGCACCGTCGCCGACAACCTGCGCTACGGGAATTCCGACGCGACTGACGAGCAGATGTGGGAGGCGCTGCGGGTGGCCGCCGCCGATGACTTCGTCCGGAACCACGCCGACGGCCTGGCCATGCGGATCGCGCAAGGCGGCATCAATCTGTCCGGTGGTCAGCGCCAGCGCCTGGCGATCGCCCGCGCGGTGATCCGCCGGCCGGCGATCTATCTGTTCGACGACGCGCTGTCCGCGCTCGACGTCCACACCGATGCCCGGGTGCGGGCCGGGCTGCGGGAAATCTCGGCGCAAGCGACGGTAATCATTGTCGCCCAACGCGTTTCGACGGTCACCGAGGCCGATCAGATCGTCGTTCTCGACGGCGGCACGGTGGTGGGAGTGGGCACCCACGACCGGCTGGTGCGGGACTGCCCGGTATATGCCGAACTGGTGGATTCGCAGTGTGTGGACACCGGGGCGGGTGGGATCCGGTGAGCGCACCGCCGATGCGCGCCGGCGTGCGGGCGATGCTGGCCGACCCCGCCAACGCCCGCCCGCGGGACTTCCGCGGATCGGTGCAACGGTTGTTCAGCCGGTTGCGTCCGCACCGCGGCCTGCTGGCGGCGGTGGTGGCGATGTCGCTGGCTGGTATCGCACTGTCGGTGATCGGCCCGCGGGTGCTCGGCCACGCCACCGATCTTTTGTTCAACGGCGCCGTGGGGCGAAGGCTGCCGGCCGGGATCAGCAAGGACGAGGCCGTCGCGCAGGCGCGGGCGCGGGGGGACGGCACCTTCGCCGACATGCTGTCCCGGATGAACGTGACACCCGGAGACGGCGTGGACTTCACGGCCGTCGGTCGCACCCTGCTGCTTGCTCTGGTGCTGTATGTGCTTGCTGCCCTGCTGATCTGGGGACAGGCCCGGCTGCTCAACGTCATCGTCCAGCGCACCATCACCGCTCTGCGGGCCGACGTGGAGGCCAAGATCCACCGGCTACCGCTGGCCTACTTCGATGCGCGGCAGCGCGGGGAACTGCTCAGCCGGGTGACCAATGACGTGGACAACATTCAGACGTCGGTGTCGATGACGGTCAGCCAGTTGTTCACCGCCGTCCTGACCGTAGTCGGGGTGCTGGTGATGATGCTGGCCATCTCGCCGTTACTGGCGCTGATCACCGTGACGGGAGTGCCGTTGTCGCTGTGGGCGATTCGGGCCATCACCCGGCGTTCGCGGACGATGTTCGTCGCGCAGTGGACAAACACCGGAAAGCTCAACGCCCATATCGAGGAGACCTACAGCGGCTTCACGGTGGTGCGGACGTTCGGCCACCGGGAGTCCGCTCAGCGGAAATTCGCCGCCCTCAACGACGACGTCTACCACGCCGGGTTCGGCGCGCAGTTCTTCTCCGGGCTGGTCGGCCCGGCCAGCATGCTCGTCGGCAATCTCAGCTACGTCGCCGTCGCCGTCCTCGGCGGATACCAGGTCGCGACCGGCCAGACCACCCTGGGCAGCGTTCAGGCCTTCATCCAGTACGTCCGCCAGTTCAACCAGCCCATCAGCCAGGTGGCGGGGATGTACAACACCGTGCAGTCCGGGGTGGCCAGCGCCGAGCGCGTCTTCGACTTCCTCGACGAACCCGAGGAATCCCCCTCGCCCGCAACGCCGTTGCCGTCGGGCTCGGGCCGGGTGGAGTTCCGCAACGTCACGTTCGGCTACCGGCCGGATTGCCCGGTGCTGCACGACGTGTCACTGGTGGCCGAGCCCGGCAGCACGGTCGCGATCGTCGGGCCAACCGGGGCCGGGAAGACCACCCTGGTGAACCTGCTGATGCGGTTCTACGACGTCGATTCCGGCCGCATCCTCATCGACGGCGTCGACATCACCACGGTGAGCCGGCAGTCGCTGAGGTCGCGGATCGGGATGGTGCTGCAGGACACCTGGCTGTTCGCCGGGACCATCGCGGACAACATCGCGTTCGGCCGACCGGATGCCAGCCGCGATGACATCGTGGAGGCCGCTCGCGCCGCTTACGTGGACCGGTTCGTGGCGTCCCTGCCCGACGGCTACGACACCCCGATAAGCGACGACGGCGGCACCATCAGCGCCGGGGAGAAGCAATTGATCACCATCGCGCGGGCGTTCCTGGCCCGCCCGCAGCTACTGATCCTCGACGAGGCCACCAGTTCGGTGGACACCCGGACCGAGTTGCAGGTCCAGCAGGCGATGGTCGAATTGCGGCGCGGGCGAACGAGTTTCATCATCGCGCACCGTCTGTCGACCATCCGGGATGCCGACCTCATCGTCGTGATGGACGACGGCCGGATCGTCGAGCAGGGCAGCCCCGCGGAGCTGCTCGCGCGCCGTGGTGCCTTCTGGGCGATGACCCAACAGGGTTAGTGCCGCAACCAGACCTGCAAACGGGTGAGCTTCACCGAAGCGATCCCGCAAGTACCGCCGCGGCGGCGCACCACGACCCGGCTGCGTACCCAGATCGGGCGGTGCGTCGGGGACGCGGCCCGCTCGGTGGCCGAGGTCGCCGACGGTGCAGGAGTGTCCTGGCCGACCGCGCACGTTGCCTTCGTGGCCCACGCCGAGTAGGTCCTGGGTGACCCGGCCCCGGTGGCGGTGCTGGGCATCGACGAGACCCGCCGCGGCAAGCCGCGCTGGACCCGTGACCAGGCCAGTGGCCGGTGGGTGCGTACCGACCCCTGGGACACCGGCTTCGTCGACC
>CAZVST010000052.1:0-36013 GCA_964629725.1 uncultured Mycobacterium sp. | reverse complement strand
AAAACAGTGAACTCGGGGAAGTCCGAGTGTCTCATCACAGCCTGACAGTGAGGGGAATCGTGGATCGTGCCATAAAGGCATGGATTGCCGGCGGCGCGAGCAGGTCGACGGTCAAGAACTCTCTCGCGGTCCTCATCCTGGTGATGGAACAGGCCCTGCGGGATGAGGCCATTGAACGCAACCCGGCCAGGGTCTACGGCTGGCAACGCCAGTACGAAATGTCGGAGGACGAGATAGACGATCCCCGCGCGTTGGCACTGGCCGACCTTCACGCCCTTGAGACGTTGGCCGCCGCGCTTGTCAAGAAATCAAACCCCAAATACCAAGGGTGGGGTGACGCAGTGATCTTCGCAGCCTGTACCGCTGCGCGAATTGGGGAAGTATCGGGGTGCCGAGCCCGGGATATCGACACCAAGAAATGGATTTGGACGGTCCGCCGCCAGACGACGCCTTCCCCGGGTGAACTCACCGAGGGGACTGCCCACACAAGCGGCGGCGGACTCGTTGACAAGGGCAACCAAAGGACGAAGAGTCCGTGTAGTCCCGCTGATTCCGCAGGTGCGGGATACGGTACTTCGCCGCCTGAAAGCTGTTGGAAATGAACCTGATGCCCGACTTTTTACAGGTCCTCGGGGTGGTCCAATTTCCACCGCGGGGCTCCGCCGGGCTACTCATTGGGATGAAGTAGTCGCTTCGCTCGGATATGAGTACCTGACACGGCACGGGCTTCGCCACACCGGCCTCACTTGGATGGCGGACAGCGGCATCAAGGTCCACGTGTTTCAGAAGATCGCCGGCCACGGCAGCATTACAACGACACAGCGTTACCTGCACCCAGACCAAGAGACGATCGCCGAGGCCAGCGGATTGCTGTCGAGCCATTTGAGCGAGCGAAGCAGGCCTAAGCTGCGGTCGATGTAAGTAGCCGGGCCGGCGGCTGGCCTCAGTCTGAGGCGATTTCGTCGACAGCGGCGCGGGCTGTGCGGCCGACACCGATGAGGGTCGCCGATCCGGGGCCCGTCCAATCGCCGTAGCCGAGTAGGTGCAGGGCGGGTTCTTTGACGGCTCGGGTGCCGTCGACGGCGACAGTGCCGTCAGGCTCGCGGAGTTGCAGCGGCCGCAGGTGGGCCAGAGCCGGGCGGAAGCCGGTCGCCCACACGATCACGTCGGCGCGTTGTTCGCGATCTGGCCAGTACACTCCATCGGCGGTCAGTCCCTCAAACATGGGAATCGCCTGCAGCACGCCGCGGTCCCGGGCGGCCAGCACGGGGGGAATCATGACTATGTCGCCGAGAGCGCTAATGCCACCTGTGTCGGGACGGCCAGCGGCGAGGTCGGCGGCCCGCCTGGTGGCGACATCGAACAGCGCCCGTCCGTCGACGTCGTCGGGCAGGAACCGGGGCGGGGCGTGGGTGACCCAGGTCGTGGTGGTCGTTTCGGAGATCTCGGCGAGAAGTTGCGCCGCGGAGTTGCCACCTCCGACCACCACGACGCGCTTGCCGGCGAAGGGTGCGCCGTCACGGTAGTGCACGGTGTGTAGCTGTTGTCCGCGGAAGGCCCGTGCGCCGGGGTAGATCGGCCAGAAGGGTTGGTGCCAGGTGCCAGTCGCGCTGATGACCCGCCGTGCCCGCCACTGGCCGGCCGACGTCGACACAAGGAGGTGCTCGCCGTCGCGGGTGACTTCGTCCACGTGGACTGGCCGGCGCACCGGCAGCTCGTAGCGTTGCTCGTAGGCGCGCAGGTACTCGACCACGTGCCGGGCTGGAGGAAATCCGTTGGGCCAGTTGGGCATCGGCCATCCCGGCAGGGAGGAGTATTGCGCCGGGGAGAACAGAGTCAGCGATGTCCAGGTGTGCGGCCAGGCGCCGCCCGGCGCGGGCTGGTCGTCGAGGATGACGAAGCGGTGCCCGGCCCGGCGGAGGTAGTAGCCCGCGGCAAGTCCTGCTTGCCCGCCGCCGATCACGACAACGTCGATGTCCTCGCTGCTCATCTGGTGGGGGCGGTGTCGCGGGCGTCGGCGAGTGCTTTCAGGGCGGGGATGCCGACGGGTTCGACGGCGAGAAGTGGGATGACGGCGATGCGGTCGGCGTAGTCGTCTCGCACCTTCGCGATTTGGGGAATCTCGGCGGAGGCTCGGCGGCGCAGCAGCGGCGAGGTGGGTTCGGCGGCGGCCAGCGAGTTGTTGATCACCCAGGCCCACGGGTGAATGCCGGCGCGTTCGAGCTCGCTCTTGAGGCCGGCAGCTTCCAGGACCGGGGTGGTCTCGGCAAGGGCGACGATGATGACCTTGGTGAGTTCGGGGTCCTGCAGCCGCATCAGCGGGGTGGTGAATTGACGGTCCCCGAGTTGGCGGGCGACTTCACGGTGATAGGAGCCGGTGGCGTCCAACAGCAGCAGCGTGTGTCCGGTGGGTGCGGTGTCCACGACGACGAACTGACGGCGTGATTCGGCGATGACCTTCGAGAACGCTTGGAAGACAGCGACTTCCTCGGTGCACGGGGAGCGCAGGTCTTCGGCGAGCATCAGCCGGCCCTGCTCGTCGAGGTCCGCACCTTTGGTGGCCAGCACGTGCTCGCGGTAGACCCGGGTGGCCTCGACCGGGTCGATGCTCGACACCGTCAGGTTCTCCAGGGTGCCGTGCAGGGTCTCGGTGAGATGCCCGGCCGGGTCGGTAGTGGTCAGATGAACGGGGTGGCCGCGCTCGGCCAGGGCGACCGCGATCGCAGCGGCGACGGTGGTCTTACCCACCCCGCCCTTACCCATGCACATGATCAGCCCTTTGTCGCCGGTCGCGATCTGGTCCACCAGCGCAGCCAGCGGCGCATCGGGCACCTCCACCGCAGGCTCGTCGAACTGGCCGGAAGTGGTGGTGTCAGGGGTGAACAGCGTTGCCAGCGCGTCAATTCCGACGATGTTGGTGGCCTTGATATCCACCACATCCAGCGGCAGCGCCCGCAGTTCCTCGGGGATGGCGGCGATCGCCGCCTGTTCGCGGCGGTAGATCGCCGAGGCCAGCGGATCGGTGTCATCGGCCGGTTCCGGCAGGACGCCGTTGATCACCACGTACTGGTGGCCAAGGCCGATGGCGGCCAGTTCCCGGTGGGTGCGGGTGATCTCGGTCAGGGTCGAGGTCTGGGCCCGGGCCACCAGCACCAGTCGGGTGCGGGTCGGGTCGGCCAGCGCATCGACCGCGTCGGCGTAGACGGCACGCTGTTTCTCCAGGCCGGCCAACGGGCCCAGGCAGGAGGCGTCGCCCTTGCCCTCGTTGAGGAAGTTCGTCCAGGAGCCGGGCAGTTGCAGCAGCCGGATGGTGTGGCCGGTGGGGGCGGTGTCGAACAGGACGTGGTCGAACTGCCCGATGCGGCCCTCCGAATCGGTGAGCAGTTCGGTGAACTCGTTGAACGAGGCGATCTCGGTGGTGCAGGAGCCGGAGAGTTGTTCGGTGATCGAGGCCAACTCCGCCTCGGGCAGCAGACCGCGCACGGGTCCGACGATGCGTTCTCGGTAGGCCTCGGCGGCCTGGTCGGGGTCGATCTCCAATGCCGACAGTCCGGCCACCGCGGGGATGGCGGTGATGGTGTTGCCGATCGTCAGCCCGAAGACCTGTCCGACGTTGGAGGCGGGATCGGTACTGACCAGCAGCACCGTGCGGCCTTGCTGGGCCAGGGTGATCGCGGTGGCACACGCGATCGAGGTCTTGCCCACTCCGCCCTTGCCGGTGAAGAACAGAAAGCGCGGCGGATGGTCAAGGAACTTCATCGCGGTGGGATTGCCCTTCAGGGATGTTGAACGGGTTGGCTAGAGGACGTCGGCGATTTCTTTGAGCAGGGCGGCTTTGCCTTTGGCGCCGACGATGCGGGTAATCGGCTTGCCGTCCTTGAACAGGATCAGGGTGGGGATCGAGGAGACCTGGAAGTCCCGGGCGCTGGTCGGGTTGGCGTCGACGTCGATCTTGGCCACCGTCAGCACTCCGGCTTTCTCTGTGGCGATCTCCTCCAGGACGGGGGCGACCATCTTGCACGGCCCGCACCAGGCGGCCCAGAAGTCCACCAGCACAGGGGTTTCGCTGGCCAGGACATCCGCGGCGAAGGAGTCGTCGGTGACCGTCAGTGGTGTGCTCATGGGTGTGCTCCGATCATCTCGGTGGTGTGGTGGGTGTCGGCCAGCCAGCGCTCGGCGTCCATGGCCGCCGCGCAACCGCTGCCCGCGGCGGTGATGGCTTGGCGGTAGGAGTGATCGACGAGATCCCCAGCGGCGAAGACACCGTCGACCGAGGTCGCGGTGGTACGCCCGCGCACCTCCACGTAGCCCTCGGCGTCCAACTCAACAGCCCCGCGGACCAACTCCGAGCGGGGGTCATGCCCGACGGCGATGAACACCCCGGTGACCGTCAGGGTGGACTCCTGCCCCGTGAGCGCGTTACGGACCCGTAGGCCGGTGACGGTGAACTCGCCTTCGACTGCCTCGACGGTGGTGTTGGTCAGGAAGCGGATCTTGTCGTTGGCGCGGGCGCGTTCCAGCATGATCTTGGAGGCGCGGAACTCCTCGCGCCGGTGCACGATGGTGACGCTGCGGGCGAACTTGGTGAGGAAGGTGGCTTCCTCCATGGCTGAGTCGCCGCCGCCGATCACGGCGATGTCCTGTTCCTTGAAGAAGAACCCGTCGCAGGTGGCGCACGCGCTGACCCCGCGGCCGAGCAGTTCCTGTTCCCCGGGCACGCCCAGGTAACGGGCCGCGGCGCCCATGGCCAGGATCACCGCGCGGGCTCGGTGTGTCTCGCCGCCGGCGGTTACCACCTCTTTGATCGGGCCGGTCAGTGACACCGATTCGACGTCTTCCATCTGCAGATCGGCGCCGAAGCGCAGGGCCTGCTCGCGCATCTCCTCCATCAGGTCCGGGCCCTGGATGCCGGTGCGGAAGCCGGGATAGTTCTCCACCTCGGTGGTGGTCATCAACGCCCCACCGAACGAGGTGCCCTCGAAGACAAGGGGATTCAACTCGGCGCGGGCGGTGTAGATCGCCGCGGTGTATCCGGCCGGGCCGGAGCCGATGATGATGACGTCATGGGTGGGTTGTGAACTCATAACCAGTCTTTCGGAAGTGTCGGTCGGGCTAGCAGCAGCTGGAGGCCGCGCCGCCGCAGCAGCCACCGTCAGAGGCGCTGGTGGCGGTGATGCCCAGCCCGACGGGGGCATCAAGGCCGGCCCAGGTGGCCAGTTGGGCGCGGTCGGGGTAGCGGCCGGTCATCGCGGTGACCCCATCGACCAGAACCAGAGGCAGCCCGGCCGAACCGGAGACGTGCAGGAACGCTTTGACGGTCTCGTTGTCGGCGAATGCCTGCGGTTCGCTGGCCAGGTTGTAGCGGGCGATGTCACCGCCTTGGCTGCGGATGGAGTCCATGTCGGCGGAAAAATTCACCAACTGCTGGTCGACGTCCTCCCCGCACACACCGGTCGCGCAGCACAGGGCGGGCTCGAACACCTCGATCTTGCTCATCGGATCTCCTTATCGGGTTGGGGCACAGACGGATTCAATTCATGGGCCAGGTGCTGGACACGGGCGGCGATGTCATCGCGGATCAGCCGCATCCGCTCGATCCCCTCGATCCCGCGCTCAGAAGGCTCATCGGTGTCCCAGTTCTCGAACCGTGTCCCCTCGACGGGCTCGACGCGGGCCTTGCTCCCCAACGTCACCACGACGTCGACGTCGCGGACCAGTGCCGGGTCGATCGGCTTGGGGTACTCGGTGCTGATGTCGACGCCGACCTCGCGCAGCGCTTCGGCCGACAGCGCGTTGAGCGCCGCCCCCGGTGCGGTTCCGGCCGAATACACCTCGATCGCATCGCCGGCGAACTCGCGCATCAACCCGGCCGCCATCTGGGACTTGCCGCCGTTCTGCACGCAGACGAATAACACCTTGGGTGTGCTCATGCCGGGGTCCCGGCGGGCCGGATTTCGGCGACCAAAGCCTGCACGCGGGTCTTGATCTCGTCGCGGATCGGGCGCACCGCGTCGACGCCCTTGCCGGCCGGGTCCTCCAGTTCCCAGTTGCGGTAGCTGATGCCGGGGAAGATCGGGCAGGCGTCCCCGCAGCCCATCGTGATCACCACATCGGAGGTCTCGACCGCTTCGTGGGTGAGCAGCTTCGGTTTCTGGTCGGAGATGTCGATGCCGACCTCGGCCATCGCCTCCACCGCCGCGGGGTTGACCCGCTCACCCGGGTCGCTGCCCGCGGAGCGGACCTCGATCGCGCCGCCGCCCAACTCGCGCAGGAAACCGGCGGCCATCTGGGAACGGCCGGCGTTGTGGATGCAGACGAACAGCACACTCGGGCGAGAAGTCATGGGGCACTTACCTTTCAGATATGGGACGGGGCGCGTGAGGGGGAATTAGAGGGAAAGGGAGGGTTGAGTCAGGTCGGCGAGCAGGCCGCGGACCCGGAGGTCGATGTCGTCGCGGATCCTGCGCACCGACTCCAAGGGTTCACCCGCGGGATCGTCGATCGTCCAGTCCAGGTAGCGCTTGCCCGGGTACACCGCGCAGGCATCCCCGCAGCCCATCGACACCACCACATCGGCGGCGGCGACCACGTCGTCGGTCAGCGGTTTGGGGTACTCCTCACCCAGATCGACGCCGATCTCAGCCATGGCGGCGATCACCTGCGCGTTGATCTCCTGCGCCGGCGCCGACCCGGCCGAGCGCACATGGACCCGGCCCTGCCCATGATGGTTGAGCAGGGCTGCGGCCATCTGGGAGCGCCCGGCGTTGTGCACGCAGATGAACAACACCTCGGGGACATCCTTGGGTGCGGCCCCCTCGGATTGGGCCAGGGCGGTGAGCCGGTCGGCGGCGAAGCGGGTGGCCAGGGCGGTCAGATGGTTGTGGATGCGGGCGGTGCGGCGCAGGGCGGCATAGGACTCGAAGACATACCGTTCCACGGTCTGCGGGGAGAACACCCCGGAGTATTTGGCCGCGAGGTTCTGCGCGGTCCGCGACAGCACGGCCTGCGGCATCAACAACTCCGGCGCCGGGGTGTGTTCGCTGTCCATCAGGACTCCTTGAGAGCGGTGGAGGGGAAGCGGTTACGCAACGCCAGCGACACATAGACCAGCGCCACCAGGACGGGGACTTCGATCAGCGGGCCGACCACCCCGGCTAGCGCCTGTCCGGAGGTGGCGCCGAAGGTGGCAATCGCCACCGCGATCGCCAGTTCGAAGTTGTTGCCGGCGGCGGTGAACGCCAGGGTGGTGGTGCGGGCGTAGCCCAGGCCGAGGGCGGCGCCGAGCAGGAATCCCCCACCCCACATGATGGCGAAGTAGGCCAGCAGCGGCAGGGCGATACGGGCGACGTCCCAGGGCCGGTTGGTGATCTGATCGCCTTGCAGCGCAAAGAGAATCACGATGGTGAACAGCAGGCCGTAGAGCGCCCACGGCCCGACCTTGGGCAGGAACGTGCTCTCGTACCACTGCCGGCCCTTGGTCTTCTCCCCGATCCGCCGGGACAGGTAGCCCGCCAGCAGTGGGATGCCCAGGAAGATCAGCACCGATTTGGCGATCTGCCACGGCGAGGTGGAGATCCCCGCCTGGGCCAGGCCGAGCCAGCCGGGCAGCACCGAGAGGTAGAACCAGCCCAGCACCGCGAACATGACGACCTGGAAGACCGAGTTCAGCGCGACCAGAACCGCGGCGGCTTCGCGGTCCCCGCAGGCCAGGTCGTTCCAGATGATCACCATGGCGATGCAGCGGGCCAACCCGACGATGATCAGCCCGGTGCGGTATTCCGGCAGGTCCGGCAGGAAAAGCCAGGCCAGGGCGAACATCAGTGCCGGGCCGAGCACCCAGTTCAGCACCAGCGAGCTGATCAAAAGCTTGCGATCCCCGGTCACGGTGTCGAGGCGGTCGTAGCGCACCTTGGCCAGCACCGGATACATCATGATCAGCAGGCCCAGGGCGATCGGCAGGGAAATGCCGTCGATCTGCACCTTCTCCAGGGCGGTGTTCAGCCCGGGAATCCAGCGGCCCAACAGCAGGCCCGCGGCCATCGCCACACCGATCCACACCGGCAGGTAGCGGTCCAGGGTGGACAGCCGGTCGGTCACATGCGCGTCGGCGTTCACCGTGTCGGTCACGCGGAAACCCCCACAGTCGCAGCCGAATCCGCACCCGCGCTCAACAACCCCGACAGGGTCGCCAGGGCCTCGGGAACCACCGCGTAATACACCCACGAGGCCCGCCGCTGCGAGGTCAACAGGCCGGCGTCCCGCAACACCTTCAAGTGATGGGACACCGTGGGCTGCGATACCCCCACCCCGGTGGAGATGTCACACACGCACGCCTCGCCACCGGCGTGGCTGGCCACCGAGCTGAGCAGCTGCAGGCGCACCGGATCCGAGAGCGCTTTGAACTTCGCCGCCATCTCCACCGCCGCCGGCATGCTCAGCGGTTCGGCGACGAGGGGGGCCACCTGGCAGCCGTCGTCACCGCCATCCTGTTTCGACATGCGTCGATATTGACAGATATCCAATCCCGGGTGCAAGCGAACTCCCGGTGAAGATCTGGTGACAGCGCCGGGCCGCGGCGGGCTCAGCGACAGCAGTTCGGGTCAAGCACCACACACAGCGCGGCAAGTGAGTCCGGGCTGGGGCGGTGATAGACGTTCATGCCGCGCCGATGCGACTCGACCAAGCCGGCCTTGCGCAGTTGACTTAGGTGGTGACTGATCGTCGACTCGCTCAGGCCGAGTGCGGTCGCAAGTTCTCCGCTGTTGTGTTCTCCGGTCGGCGAACTGAACAACAGCGACATGATCTTCAGCCGGGCGGGGTCGGCCAGCGCCTTGAGCCGCAAGGCGACCTGAAGGGCGTCGTCGTCGCTCATCGACCCCGCAGCCATCGGCGCACAACACACCGGGGCGGAGATCTCGACCACGGGCAGCGTCTTGGGCACGAATCCATCCCGCCAGAGTCCTTGACATATATCAAAGAGGTGGGCATTCTGTAGTCATCCCGCGCAGTTAGATATATGTCTCAGAAGTTGGAGGATTCTCCCTATGTCCCGAGCTCAACTCGCCCTCAACGTCGACAACCTCGACGAGGCGATCACGTTCTACTCCAAGCTGTTCAACACCGCACCGGCGAAGGTGAAACCCGGTTACGCCAACTTCGCGATCGCCGAGCCGCCGCTGAAGCTGGTGCTGCTGGAAAACCCCGGGCAGGGCGGCACCATCAACCACCTCGGCGTCGAGGTCGAGTCCAGCGACAAGGTGCATGCCGAGATCGCCCGCCTCACCGGCGAGGGCCTGTTCACCGATGAGGAGATCGGCACGACGTGCTGCTTTGCCACCCAGGACAAGGTGTGGGTGACCGGACCCGCCGGAGAGAAGTGGGAGGTCTACACCGTGTTGGCCGACTCCGAGACCTTCGGCTCCACCTCACAGCATCTGGATGCCCCGCCTCAAGCGGGGCCGTGTTGCGGATCAGCCACCGGGGCGACCGATGGCCCGGGCCAGCCCGACAACGCGGCCGTCACCACGTCCTGCTGCTGACACTGTGATCCGGCCGGCGGGCCCTCCCCTGCCGGGGGCGGGCCCGCCGAACACTAAGCGGGTCTGGGGTTTACAGATTGATCATGTGGCCGGCCAGGCCGTGGAAGCACTCCTGTAACGCCTCCGACAGCGTCGGGTGGGTGTGGACGTTGCGGACCAACTCGGTGACCGTCAGATCCCACTTCTGGGCCAGGGTGACCTCAGGCAGCAGCTCGGAGACGTCGGGCCCGATGAGGTGCGCCCCGAGCAGTTCACCGTATTTGGCGTCGGCGATGACCTTCGCGAACCCGGTCGGCTCGGCCAGTCCGTGGGCCTTGCCGTTGGCGGTGAACGGGAACTTGGCCACGGTGACGTCATAGCCCTCGGCGCGGGCCTGCTCCTCGGTGAGCCCGAAGCTGGCGACCTGGGGCCGGCAGAAAGTGGCCCGCGGCAACATCCGGTAGTCACCCAGCGGCATCGTCTCAGCCCCGGCAATGGCCTCGGCGGCCACCACGCCCATCGCCGAGGCGACGTGGGCCAGCTGCAGTTTCGCGGTCACATCCCCGATGGCGTAGAGGTGCGGGATGTTGGTGCGCATGTAGTCGTCGATCGCGATCGCGCCACGCTCGGTCAGCGCGACGCCGGTGGTCTCCAACCCGAAGCCGGAGACGTTGGGCGCGAACCCGATGGCCTGTAACACCTTCTCGGCCTTGAGTTCCTGGGTGACCCCGTCCTTGCTCACGACGACGGTGACCATCGCGCCGTCGTCCGTGATCGACTCAACCTTGGTGCCGGTGAGGATCGTCACGCCCAGCTTCTTGTACTGCTTCTCGATCTCCTTGGACACCTCGGCGTCCTCGTTGGGCAGCGCCCGCGGCAGGAACTCGACAATGGTCACCTCGACGCCGTAGTTGGCCATCACGTAGCCGAACTCCATCCCGATCGCCCCGGCCCCGGCGATGACGATCGAGCGCGGCAGATCCCGGGACAGAATCTGCTCCTCGTAGGTGACCACGTTCTTCGATAGCGAGGTTCCCGGCACCAGGCGCACGCTGCTGCCGGTGCCGATGATCGCGTTGTCGAAGGTGACGATCTGGGTACCGCCGCCGTTGAGCGCCACCTCGATGGTGTTGGCGTCGGTGAACCGGCCGTAGCCGTTGATCTCGGTGATCTTGTTCTTCTTCATCAGGAAGTGCACCCCAGCGACGTGCCCGTCGACCACCGAGCGGCTCCGGTCGAACGCCGCCCCGTAGTCAAACCTCGCCTCCCCGCTGATCCCGAAGGTCTTGGCGTCCCTGGTGAAAATGTGTGCCAGTTCGGCGTTACGCAACAACGCCTTCGACGGGATGCACCCGACATTGAGGCACACCCCACCCCAGTATTTGGGTTCGATCACCGCGGTGTTGACTCAATCATGATTGAGCTCTCCGCCCACGGGCTGCGCCGCGTGCAGGTCCACGCCGCCCTGGCCGACGCCGGCCGGCTGACGATTGTTGACCGGCTGCTGCTCGGCGATGCCTCGCCGTCGGAGCTGCAGCGCGTGCTGTCGATGTCGTCGAATCTGCTGGCCCACCACGTGGCTGTGCTGGAGGGTGCGGGCATCCTGCGGCGGGTCCGCTCCGAGGGTGACCGCCGCCGCACCTACCTGCAGCTGATCCCCGGGGCGCTGGACCTGCTGGTGCCCTCGGCGGCGCTGCAGGCGCAGCGGGTGGTGTTCGTATGCACCCAGAACTCCGCGCGCAGCCAACTGGCGGTGGCCGTGTGGAATCGGCGCAGCCGGTTGCCCGCGGCCTCGGCCGGCACCCAGCCCGCCGCCCAGGTACACCCCGGTGCGGTAGCCGCGGCGGCCCGCCACGACCTGCCGATGCGGCCCCGCCGGCCGCGACACCTCGATGAGGTGCTGCGGCCCACCGACCTCGTCGTGGCGGTGTGCGACAACGTCCACGAAGAACTGCCCTCCGAGACGGCGCGGCTGCATTGGTCGATCGCCGATCCCGTCCGCGCGGGAAGCCCACGGGCCTTCGATCACGCCCTCGACGAGTTGGTCGCCCGGATCGACCAGCTGGCCCCGACCCTCAACCGGCCGCGGGGCCGGTGACTCCGATGAGCCGAAACAGCACTCCCCCCAGAAAGAGACCTCCCATGACTATTTCGCCGAGCCGATCGGCCACCGCGGCACTCTTGGCGGCTGCGGTGCTGCTGCTGCCCGGTTGTGGCAGCGATCAGGCCGTCCCCCCCCTACGCCGGGTCGGCGAGAGTCCAGTGCGGCGGCAAGGACAACCTGACCGCCAGCGGGTCCACCGCCCAGGCCAACGCCATGCCCCTGTTCATCGAGGTCTACGAAAAAACCTGCCCGGGAAAGACACTGAGTTACACCTCCAACGGCTCCGGTGCCGGGGTGAGTGACTTCCTCGCCAACAGAACCGATTTCGGCGGTTCGGATTCGCCACTGAGCAAGGATCGCGGCGAGTACGACGCCGCCGAGAAGCGTTGCGGCTCACCGGCGTGGAACATTCCCACGGTCTTCGGCCCGATCGCCATCACCTACAACCTGGCCGAAGCACCCATCCTGGTACTCGACGGGCCGACCGCAGCGAAAATCTTCAACGGCGCCATCACCCGCTGGGACGACCCAGCCATCAAAGCCCTCAACCCCACAGCGCCACTGCCACCGGACGACATCCTGGTCACTTACCGCAGCGACGAATCGGGCACCACCGACAACTTCCAGCGGTATCTGGACTCGGCGTCAGGCGGCGCCTGGGGCAAGGGAAGCGGAAAGACGTTCCACGGCGGAGTCGGCCAGGGCGCCAAGGGTAACGAGGGCACCTCGGCCACCGTCCGAGATACCCCCGGGGCGATCAGCTACAACGAGTACTCCTTTGTCAAACAGCAGCGACTGGCCAGTGCGCAGATCGTGACCTCTGCCGGGCCGGCCCCCGTGCCCATCACCGCCGACACGGTGGGCACGACGATCTCCGCCGCCACGATCGCCGGCCAAGGAAACGACCTGGTGCTCGACACCTCCGCGTTCTACACCCCCACCCAGCCAGGCGCCTACCCGATCGTGCTGGCCACCTACCAACTGGTGTGCTCGAAATACCCCGACCCTGCCCTCGGCACGGCGGTGCGGGCCTTCCTGCAGTCCTCCGTCAGCAAGGGCCAGGTGAACCTGGAAGACCACGGCTACTTCCCGTTACCGGATCAGTTCCAGTCGAAAGTGGCCGGCGCCGTCAACGCCATCACCTGACCCGCCATCACCTGACCCGAAAACCTCTGCCAGACAACAGGAGCCACGCCCATGACAGCTCGCCGCATCGTCGCCGTCGGCGGAAGTGACGCCGGCATCAGCGCCGCACTGCGCGCCCGCGAACTCGACCCGAGCGTCCACGTCAGCGTGGTGGTGGCCGACGCCTACCCGAACTTCTCCATCTGCGGCATCCCCTACTACGTCTCCGGGGAAGTCACCCACTGGAGCAACCTCGCCCATCGCAGCGCCGCCGAGCTGGCCGCCACCGGGATGGAGGTCCTCACCAACACCCGGGCCACCCGCATCAACGCCGACGAACACACCCTCGACATCCTCGATGCCGCCGGCAATCCCGGCCAGTTGCCCTATGACGCCTTGGTCGTCGGCACCGGAGCGGTCAGCGCCCGCCCACCCATCGCCGGGCTGGACGGCCCCGACGCCCTCGGGCCGGCCGACGGGGTTCACCTGCTGCACTCCATGGGCGACACCTTCGCCGTCATGGACTCCCTGACAACCCGAAACCCGAAGACGGCGGCCATCATCGGGGCCGGCTACATCGGGCTGGAAATGGCCGAGGCCCTCACCACCCGGGGAATCGCGGTCACCCAGATCGAGGCCCTGCCCGAGGTCCTGCCCACCGTGGACCCCGACCTGGGCGCCCTGATCCACGCCGAACTCGAACGCAACGGCGTCGACGTTCTCACCGACACCACCGTCACGGCCATCACCCGAACCTCGACCGGCGCACTGGCCCTGACAATGCAGCATCACGACGACACCGTCACCCGCGTCGTCGATTTCGTTCTCGTGGTCGTCGGAGTGAAACCCCACACCGAACTGGCCGCAGACGCCGGTGCCCAGTTGGGCGTCAAGGGAACCATCGCCGTCGACGAAGCCATGGCCACCAACCTGCCCGACGTCTTCGCCGCCGGAGACTGCGTCCACACCCACCACCGCCTCCTGGGCATCACCTGGCTACCGCTGGGAACCACCGCCCACAAACAGGGCCGAGTCGCCGGCGAGAACGCCCTGGGCGGCAACGCCCGCTTCGCCGGCAGCCTGGGCACCCAGGTCGTCAAAGTGTTCGACCTCGTCGCCGCCCGCACCGGACTGCGCGACCACGAAGCCCACACCGCCAACCCCGACTGGCAGCCGGTGACCACACAATCGGCCCCCGACGACCACAAGGCCTACTACCCCGGGGCCACACCCATACACATCCGCATCACCGGCGATGCCACCAGCGGCCGACTCCTCGGAGCCCAACTCGTCGGTCACCGCAGCGCCGAAGTGTCCAAACGCGTCGACACCTACGCCACCGCCCTGTTCCACACCATGACCGTGGCCGGACTCGGCGACCTCGACCTGTCCTACACCCCACCCCTGGGCTCACCCTGGGACGCCACCCAGATCGCCGCCCAAGCCTGGATCCGTGACCACCACCTCCACAACCAACGGCAGGCACTGATCGCCGCCCGGCGCAACGCCTAACCGACCGACACCAACCCCGCCCCCAAAGGAGCCCACCGAGATGACCACCACCCCACGCCACACCCTGACCGCCCTCGTCACAGCGGGCACTCTGCTGACCGCGGGATGTTCCCAGACCGGCCCCGTGCAGCCCTACGCCAAAGACGCCACCGTGACCTGCGCCGGCACAAAAACGCTGACCGCCAGCGGCTCCACCGCCCAAGCCACCGCCATGACCCACTTCACCAAGGCCTACCAAAACGCCTGCCCGGGAACAACGCTCAACTACACCGCCAACGGATCCGGCGCCGGCATCCAGGAATTCCTCGGTGGCAAAACCGATTTCGGCAGCTCGGACTCAGCACTGCAAGGCGATGAGTACAAGACCGCCAAACAACGCTGCGGCTCGGAGGCCCTGAACATCCCGATCGTCTTCGGACCGATCGCCATCACCTACAACCTCCCCGAGGTCGACATCCTTATCCTCGACGGACCCACACTGGCCGGCATCTTCTCCGGAACCATCACCCGCTGGGACGACCCGGCGATCAAAGCACTCAACCCCAACGCAGCCCTGCCCGCCCAGGCCATCACGGTGGTGTCCCGCAGCGACGCATCCGGCACCACCGACAACTTCCAGCAATACCTGCAAACCGCCTCAGGCGGAACCTGGACCCGCGGCGCCGGGAAGTCCTTCAAAGGCGCATCAGGCCAAAGCGCCCAAGGCAACCAGGGCACCGCCGAACTAGTCAAGAACACCCCCGGCGCGATCACCTACAACGAATGGTCCTCCGCCATCGACCAGAACCTCTCCACCGCCGACATCAAGACCCCCGCCGGGATCACCCACATCGGCACCGACTGGGTCGGCACATCCATCGCACCAGTCAAGATCACCGGCCAAGGCAACGACATCGTTCTCGACATGACCCCGGCCTACCAGCCCACCGAGAAATTCGGCTACCCCATCATCCTGGCCGGCTACGCAATCGTCTGCTCCCGCTACACCGACACCGCCACCGGACAAGCCGTCAAGGCCTTCCTGCAATCAGCGATCACCGTCGGTCAAACCGACCTCAACAAAGTCGGCTACATACCATTGCCGACGGAGTTTCAGAGCAAGGCCGCAGCCGCCATCAACAGCATCAGCTAGTCGCCCTAACAAGATTCCGCCTGTCGCATTCGCCATCGTGCCCGGCCGCAGCCAAGCCCGGCTGGCGCCGGGAAACGCCAGAAACGAGTTGCACACCCGGGATTTGGTCCCAAATTGGTCCCAAATGACCCCTAGGGCCGCCCCCAAAACCGCCTCTGACCTGCGTCGGGCTGACAGGATTTGAACCTGCGACCACTTGACCCCCAGTCAAGTGCGCTACCAAGCTGCGCCACAGCCCGCTGCCACCCGTCGCGACGGGCGGCAGGTGCAAAGACTACCGCAGACCGCAACCGGACCGAACTCGGGCACGCCTGTCGGTCACACGTTCAGCAGCCGGTAGAGCCCGATCAATCCGACCACGACGATCACGGCCCGCAATGCCGCCGGCGACAGCCGTCGTCCGTAGTGCGCCCCCAGCCATCCCCCGACGAGGGATCCGATCGCGATGAGCCCGGCCGCCGGCCAACTGATCCGGTCGAAGGCCACCAGCGTGTAGGCGATCGCAGCGACGACGTTGACCAGCAGCGACAGCAGGTTCTTGGCCGCGTTCATCCGCTGCATGTCCTCGGGCAGCAGCGCGCCCATCACCCCGATCAGCAGGATTCCCTGGGCGGCCGTGAAATAGCCCCCGTAGACACCGACCGCGAAGGTCCCCAGAACCAGCGCGGCCATCCGTGCCGACGAGACGTGTTCGGCCGAGTGCCCGGCCGCCTCCCCCCGGGTTCGGGCGTAGACCTGGATCCGCGGTCCGGCGACCACCAGAATCAGGGCCAGGATCAAGAGCACCGGCACAACCTGGGTGAACACCTTCTCGGGCAGGTGCAGCAGCAAGAATGAACCGATCACCGCACCGGTCACCGACGCCGGGATCTGCCACTTCAGCCGACGCCATTGGCCGGCGAGCTCAGCGCGATATCCCCAGGTGCCGGATACCCCGCCGGCGACCAACCCGATCGCGTTGGACATCGTTGCGGTCACCGGCGGAAACCCCAACGTCACCAACGTGGGGAACGTGATGAGGGTGCCCGACCCCACCAGCGAGTTGATCGCGCCCGCGCCCACACCGGCCAGGACGATCACCAGCATCTGCGCGACGGACATTTGAGGAACTGTATCCACTCAGCTTGATGCCATCGGCGCGCCTTGGGCCGGGGCTGCTGGAGCGAAGGCCCACCGCACACATCACCGAGGCGGCCGATGGTCAGCAGCTTCGCGCCGCAAGCACCAAATCAGCGGCATACGAGCCAGACAAAGACCCCATCGGACTCGATCCACACATCACCCTCGCGGGTCACAACCTCGGTCAACCCCGGATCGAGTTAGACACCCAACACCTCTGTCGTCACCGCGCTGGCCTCACGAGTTCACCGGACAGGTGAAGACGGGTTCCGGTGGCGCCGTGGCGTCGAGCAGGAACGCGATCAGGATCTTCTCCGCGCAGGTGTTCTGGGTACTCGCGAGATGCCCCGGGCCGGGTGCGATCACCAGCGACGAGCCCCGGATCTGACCGTGCAGCGACAGCGCCCATTCCAGGGGGGTGGCCGGGTCGCCGGTGGTGTTGAGGATCAGCACCGGGCCGGCCCCCTCGGGGTTCACCGGCCCGGGTGTGCGAACCGGGCCCACCGGCCAGGATTCACAGGGCGCCAGCGACCACGCCCGGTTGCCGCCACTGACCGGGCTCTCCTGAGCCCAGATGGAAGCCAACCGGCCTGGGGCCTCCGGGTCGCGTTCGGTGGCGAAGTCGGTGCACACCACCGATAAGTACTCCGAATCCGCCGGGTTGACCATGAGGCCCGGGGAGTAGGCGGCCTCGACCACCGCCGGCCACCGGCCCGCCAGTGCGTCGCCCAGTGTCGCCCGCAGGGTCGGCCAACCCGACGCAGGCATGTACTGCGATGACTCGACCAGAGCCAGCATCCGCGAACCGGACAGCTCACGACCGTCTGGAGCACGGTAGGGCGCCGTGTCGAGCCGCTCGATGATCCCGACGATCGTCTGGACAGCGTCCTGCGCGGGGCCCGGCAACGGGCAGTCGGTGCGGCGCAGGCAGTCTTCGGCGAAGGCCGTCACACTGGCTTGCATACCTTTGGCCTGCCCGTGCCTGACGGCGCGGTAGTCCAGTTCGGGAGCCATCACCGAATCCAGTACGACGCGGCCGGTACGTTCCGGGAACATCTGCGCGTAGAGCGCGCCGACGAAAGTCCCATAGGAGTAGCCCAGGTAGCTGGCCTTGTCGAAACCCATGGCCGCACGAATGGCGTCCATGTCACGAACTACGTTCTCGGTGCCGAGATGGCTCAGCGCCGAGCCGAATTTGCGTTCGCAGGCGGCTCCGATTCCGCTGGCAAGCTCCCGCCTGCGTTGGTCATCGCTTCCCGACCGCGGCACGCTAGGCTGGTTGAAAATCGCCGCTTTCTGTTGGTCATCGAGGCAGGAGACCGCCGGCCTGGATCCGCCCATCCCCCGCGGGTCGAACGACACCACCGTGTAGACGTCGGTGAACTTCTCGTAGTACTCCCGACCGGATCGCAGGTCGTCAACACCGCTGATGCCCGGCCCCCCGGGATTCATCATCAGCAACTGCGGTTTCTCGGCCTTCGAGGGGATGCGGGCAACCGGGATGGTGAACGTCTCCCCGCCGGGCCGGGCGTAGTCGTAGGGCACGCTGATCGTCGCGCACTCGACTCCCGGCGCATCGGCCGACGGGCACGGCCCCCAACCGCCGCTGAGTTGAGGTGCTTGCGCGGCCTGGTGGGTCCGCGGCGGTGCGGAACACCCGGCCACAAGCAAGGTCGCTGCCAGAAGGCAGCCCACAGAGCGGGCTGAAACAGCGAACATGCCCATGTCAGCGCCCCTTGAGTTTCCGCTTCTCCCGTACCCGGACGTTGATCCGGATCGGCGTTCCTTCGAACCCGAAGGTCTCCCGCAGCCGGCGTTCCAGGAAGCGTCGGTAGCCGGCCTCCAGGAATCCACTGGTGAACAGGACGAAGGTCGGCGGACGGTTAGTTGCCTGGGTGGCGAACAGGATTCGCGGTTGCTTGCCGCCACGCACCGGCGGCGGTGTTGCAGCGACGACCTCTTTAAGCCAGGTGTTGAGCTGACCGGTGGAGATGCGGGCGTCCCAGGACGCCAGCGCGGTCTCCATAGCGGGCACCAGCTTCTGCATTGCACGACCGGTTTTGGCCGAGATGTTCACCCGCGGCGCCCACTGCAATTGCGCGAGCTGCAAGTCGATTTCGCGGTCCAGGAGAAAACGCCGATCCTCATCGACCAGATCCCACTTGTTGAACGCCAGCACCAGCGCCCGGCCGGCTTCGATCACCATCGTCAGCACCCGCTGGTCCTGCTCGGTCAGCGGCTGGGAGGCGTCGACCAGAACGATCACCAACTCGGCGGCATCGATCGCGCTGTGCGTCCGCACCGACGCGTAGAACTCGTGCCCGCTGGCCTGGCCGACCTTGCGGCGCAACCCCGCGGTGTCGACGAAACGCCATATCCTGCCGCCGAGTTCGATCAGCGAATCCACCGGGTCGACGGTCGTGCCGGCGACGTCGTGCACCACCGATCGCTCCGACCCGGCCAGCCGGTTCAGCAGCGAACTCTTGCCGACATTGGGCTTGCCGACCAGAGCCACCCGGCGCGGTCCCCCACCCGACCCGCCGGTTTCAGACACCTCCGGCAGCGCGTCGACGACGTCGTCGAGCAGATCGGCCACGCCGCGCCCGTGGATCGCGCTGATCGGGTGCGGCTCCCCCAGCCCGAGCGACCACAATGCCGCGGCGTCCGACTCGCCCTTCTCGTTGTCCACTTTGTTGGCCGCCAGAAACACCGGCTTGCCCGATCGGCGCAGAATGCGCGCTGCCGCCTCGTCGCCGGCGGTGGCACCGACAACGGCGTCGACCACCAGGATGACCGCGTCGGCGGTTTTCATCGCGATCGCGGCCTGATCGGCCACCAACTGCTGCAAGCCCTTGGCGTCCGGTTCCCAACCACCGGTGTCCTGGACCATGAATCGCTGCCCGTTCCACCCAGCGTCATAGGACACCCGGTCGCGCGTCACGCCCGGCAGATCCTGCACGACGGCTTCCCGCCGGCCCAGAATGCGGTTGACCAACGTGGACTTGCCGACATTGGGCCGACCCACCACCGCGACGACCGGCGGCGGCCCACTCGCCTCACCGGCCTCGCCCAGCAACTGCTCCTCGGTGAGTTCCCAGTCGCTCTCGTCAGACCAGGTTCCGTCTTCTTCAGTCATCGCACTGCTCCCGTCCGCTGTTCGACGAGGTTGCGCAGATGGGCGACCACTTCGTCCTGTGTCATCTCGCTGGTGTCGACGTTGAGCGCGTCGTCGGCCGGCCGCAACGGTGAAACCGCCCGGGTGGAGTCCAAGTGATCCCGGCGGATGACGTCGGCCAGCACCGTCTCGTACTCGTCGGGCAGTCCGGCGGCGATGTTCTGCTCGTTGCGGCGCGAGGCCCGGGTTTCGGCCGACGCCGTCAGGAAGATCTTCACATCGGCGTCCGGCAGCACCACGGTCCCGATGTCGCGGCCCTCCAGAACGACGATGCCGACCCCTTCGGCCAGCTCACGCTGCAGCTGGACCAGTCGTGCACGCACCTCCGGAACCGCCGCCACCGACGACACCGCGCGGGTCACGTCATCACCGCGAATCAGCGCCGAAACATCCTCGCCGCCAAGGAAAGTCTGTTCCACATCAGGGTCGAAACCGACCGACACCGGCACGTCCGCCGCCGCGGCGATAGCGGCTGGATCCTCCAGATTCACCCCGGCGCGCAGCATGGCCAGTGTGGCGATGCGGTACATCGCGCCGGTGTCCACATAGCGGGCCCCCAGCGCCTTCGCCAAACCCCTTGACACACTTGACTTTCCGGTGCCGGCAGGACCGTCGATCGCGATCACCACGCCGCTCACAAACCCACCGCCTTGTATAGATCGCCAACCTCTTTGCGGGTCAACTGACGAATGCTCCCGGGCCGCATTTCACCTAGCGTCACCGTTCCGATGTCGGTGCGCACCAGCGACTGCACGGGAAAGCCGACGTGGGCGAGCAGTCGGCGCACGATGTGCTTGCGACCCTCGTGCAGGGTAACCCGGACCAGCGTCTTTCCGGGAACCGCGTCGACGACAGCGAAGTCGTCCAGGGCGACCGGGCCGTCCTCCAACTCGATCCCGGCTCGCAACGTCTTTCCCAGTCCCCGCGGCACCGATCCGGCAACCGTCGCAAGATAGGTCTTCGGCACCTCGTACGACGGATGCATCAACCGGTGCGCCAATTCGCCGTCATTGGTGAGCAGCAGCAGACCCTCGGTATCGGCGTCCAGCCGTCCGACGTGAAACAGCTTCTTGTTGCCGCGCACGCGGTGCTCCACCAGATCGCCGACGCAGGGTCGTCCTCGGTCATCCGACATCGTCGAGTGCATCCCCAGCGGCTTGTTGATCGCCAGATAGACCATGGAGTCATCCAGCACGATCCTGCTGCCGTCGACGCGGATGTCGGCGGTCTCGGGATCGACCCGGGTGCCCAGTTCGGTGACCAGCCGGCCGTCGACCTCGACCCGGCCGTCGGTGATCATCCGCTCCGCCACCCGCCTGGACGCGATACCGGCCTGGGACAACACTTTTTGCAGCCGCACGCCTTCAGGATCCGCCATCTCAGCCACCGCCTTCGGTGTCGACGTTGAACGCCACGGGCTTATCCGCCTGCGGCGCTGTGGACAGCTTCGCGAAACGCGGCTCGCTGTCCAGAGTTTCGGTCAATTCGTCGATCACGTCGACGTCGGGCAGCAGCGGAGCGATGTCGGGCAGCTCGGTCAAGGATGACAGGCCCAACCGCTCCAGGAACAGCTCGGTGGTGGCGAACGTCGTCGCTCCTGAATCGGAGTCCGTTCCCGCCTCGGTGATCAGGCCGCGTGCGACCAGGGTGCGCACTACCGCATCGACATTCACGCCGCGCACCGCGCTCACCCGGGCGCGGGTCACCGGCTGCCGATACGCCACCACCGCAAGGGTTTCCAGCGCGGCACGGGTCAGCTTGGACCGGGCGCCGTCCAGGAGCAGCCGCTCGACGTAGGGTGCGAACCGCGAGCGGGTGTAGAGCCGCCAGCCGCCGCCGGCCTCGCGCAGGTCGATGCCGCTGTCGCGGGCAGCGTAGCCGTCGGCCATCCGCCGCAAGGTCTCCGTGACGTAATGCACCGGCTGCTCGGTCGCCGACCCCAGCGCCTCCGCGCTCACCGGTGTGTCGACCACCAGCAGCAGTGCCTCGAGAACGCGGATCAGTTCGTCCTCGTCCATGATGCTGTCGAGGACGTACTCAGAGGCCTCGGCACCCTCTGCCGGTTGATCGGTGTATTGCTCTGTCATTGTCATTCCCCCTCGGCTTCGTCCCACTCGGCTCGCACCATCTCCTCGTTCACCAATCGATTGCCCGTCCATGAAATTTGAAGGACGCCAAGGGCTTCGGGTTGATCGAACGTGACCGCCCGGGAGCGGAACAACTCCAGCAGCGCCAGGAAGCGCCCGATGATCTGGATCGGTTCGCTGCAGTCGGCAACGAGATCGGAGAACGACGCCCACTGCCCTTCCCCGCGTCGCTCCAGAATCGCCAGCAGTCGCTCGGCCTGCTCAGGCACCGACACCCGGGCCGCGTGCAGATGGTCGGTGCCGACCGTCGGCACCGGCCGTGGGGTGAACGCCGCCGCGGCGATCTCGGCGAAGCTCGGGACATCCACCCCGATCATCACCTCGGGCAGCAACTCGGAGTACCGCTCCTCCAACGCCACCGACCGCGGGTAGCTGCGCAGCGCCGCGGCTTCGAGTTCGGCGAACATCTCTGCAACGTGCTTGAACGCCCGGTACTGCAGCAGCCGCGCGAACAGCAGGTCCCGGACCTCCAGCAGCGCCAGGTCTTCGGCGTCGTCGACCTCCCCGGCCGGCAGCAGTCGCGCGGCCTTGAGGTCGAGCAGGGTCGCGGCGATTACCAGGAACGCGGTGGTCTCGTCGAGTTCGAGCGCCGGCCCGATCTCCCGGGTGTAGGCGATGAACTCGTCGGTGACCTCGTGCAGCGCCACCTCGGTCACGTCGAGACGCCGGGCGAAGATCAGCTGCAGCAGCAGGTCGAAGGGTCCCTCGAAATTGTTGAGCCGGACCCGGAACCCCTTCTCCGGAACCGCCTCGGCACCCGGCGCCACGTCGGCGGTCACTTGCCGAAGCGGTCGATGACCTCGCGGGCAAGCGCGCGGTACGCCTGGGCGCCAGTCGATTTCGGGGCCCACGAGGTGATGGGTTCGCCCGCGACACTGGTCTCCGGGAACCGAACGGTGCGGGTGATGACGGTGTCGAACACCAGATCGCCGAAGCGCTCCAGGACGCGGCTCATCACCTCACGGGCGTTGACGGTCCGGGTGTCGAAACGGGTGACCAGGATGCCGCTGATCGACAGCTTCGGGTTCAGCCGGTCATGGACTTTCTCCACGGTGTCGGTGAGCAGCGCCAGGCCGCGCAGCGAAAAGAACTCGCACTCGGTAGGGATGATCACGCCGTCCGAACAGGCCAGGGCATTCACCGTCAGCAGGCCCAGCGATGGTTGGCAGTCGATCAGCACATAGTCGTAGCTGTCGAGCACCGGTCGCAATGCCCGCCCGAGCGTCTGTTCTCGGCCCACCTCGTTGACCAACTGAATCTCGGCGGCCGACAGGTCGATGTTGCTGGGCACCAGGTCCAGGCCGTCGACGCGGGTGTGGATCAACACGTCGTCGATGCCGACCCGCGGCTCCACCAGCAGGTTATGCACAGTGTTCGCCAACTCGTAGTGCGGAACCCCCAGACCGGCGGACAACGCGCCCTGTGGATCGAGGTCCACCAACAACACCCGGCGCCCGTACTCGGCCAGCGCCGCGCCCAGATTGATGGTGGACGTGGTCTTTCCCACGCCGCCCTTCTGATTGCACATCGCGATCACCACAGCCGGACCATGGGTGGTCAACGGCTGTGGTTCGGGGGTTCTCCGGGGCGGGCGTCCGGTGAGACCGGTTGCGGCGTCCTCAGCCTCGTCGGTCACGCCGCGACCCCCAGACGGATTCCCTGGATCGGGCAAAACCGCGGCGTGGCGAACATCGGCGCAAAGTCTATCCATGAATGGTGCCCTACCGTGGGGGGCATGCCCCTTAAGGACCGCCTACCCTTCCTGCGCCGGTCCTTCTGGCGCTTCGCCGTCGGCCTGCCCAGTGTGATCCGCAATGGTCAGGTCGGCGACGGCCGCGAGGCCGAGACGGTCCGCTACGTGCTGGCCAACGCCAAACCCGGCGACGTCGACGACGCAATCGCCACCATCGACCGGTTCGGTTACCAGGAGTCGTTCCTGATGAACGTCGGAGACGAGAAGGGCCTGCTCCTCGACGCCGCGGTGCGCCGCGCCGTTCCTCGAACTGGGGCCGGGCTCGCCCTGGAGTTGGGCGCGTACTGCGGGTACAGCGCGCTGCGCATAGCCCGGGCGGCACCGCAGGCACGGGTGTTCTCGGTGGAGATGTCGGCCGCCAACGCCGAGAACGCACGGCGGATCTGGGAGCACGCCGGGGTATCCGACCGGGTGACGTGCGTAGTCGGCACGATCGGCGACGGCGGCCGCACGCTGGACGCCCTGGTGGCCAACGGGTTCGATGCCGGCACCCTTGACTTTCTGTTCATCGACCACAACAAGGACGTCTACCTCCCCGACCTGCTCAGCATCGAGGGCTGCGGCTGGCTGCATCCGGGCAGCGTCGTGGTGGCGGACAACGTCCTGTTGCCGGGCGCACCGAAGTACCGGGCCTACATGCGCCGCCATCAGGGCGGCCTGTGGGACACCGTCGAACGCAAGACCCACACCGAGTACTCGAAGTTCCCCGACCTGGTGCTGGAGTCGACCTACCGGGGCTGAGTACGTAAGCGTCAGGCCCGCGGATGGGCGCCGGCCCACACCTCGCGCAGCGCGTTGACGGTCACGAGGGTGTAGATCTGGGTGGTCGTCACCGACGCATGGCCCAGGAGTTCCTGCACGACCCGCACGTCGGCGCCGCCCTCGAGAAGGTGGGTGGCGAATGAGTGCCGCAGCGTGTGCGGTGACACCGCCGCGCTGATGCCGGCACGTTCGGCGGCATCCTGAAGCACCTGCCAGGCGCTCTGCCGGGACAGTCGGCCGCCGCGGGAGTTGAGGAAGATGGCCGGTCCTGGGGCAGGAGCGGAGCGACCCGGGGAAGATCCAGTGCCACGGCCGCGCCGGGCGAGTTCGGGGCGACCCCGCACCAGATAGGCGTCCAGGGCTGCGATGGCGGGGCGCCCGACCGGCACAAGTCGCTGCTTGCCGCCCTTACCGCGCAGCAGGACCGAGCGGGCGTGGGTGTCGACGTCGTCGACGTCGAGACCGACGGCTTCGGAGATCCGGGCGCCGGTCGAGTACAGCAGTTCCAGCAGTGCCCGGTTGCGCAGCGTCAACGGACCGTCGGTGGGCGCGTCGCCGCCGGCGCCGTCGAGCAGGGCCAGCACCTCGTCCAGCGACAGGCTCTTGGGCAGCCGCCGACTTGGCGTGGGCGGTTTGACCGCGCGGGCCACGTCGAGTTCGGTGATCCCTTCGGCGGCGGCGAACCGATGCAGTCCGCGCACCGCGATGAGCGCCCGGGCGGCCGAGACCGCCGACAACGGGACGGCGCCAGCGTCGGGATCGCCCCGGCGCAGCGCCACCAGGAACTCGCTGACATCGATTTCGGTCACGCCGCGCAGATCGCCGATCCCGCGCTGAGCCAGGTTTTCGGTGTAACGCCGAAGATCGCGCCGGTAGGAGCTCAGGGTGTTCGCGGCAACACCACGTTCGATGGCGAGGTGGTCGAGATAGCCCTGCACCTGGGTGTCCAGTACGACGGCGAAGGTCGTCACGGCCGGCCCTGACGGGCCGCGAAGGCCGACGGCCGGTCCGGCCACGCCACGTCCACCGGCCGGGTGGGCTTACCGTCGACGATCACCGCGTGCGCGGCCAGCACGCCGGCGGCGGCGGTGGAGTTGACGATCTCGCCGGCCATCACACGGTCGACGGCCTGCCGCAGTCCGACCCAGTGCACCGTCAGGTCGGCTTCCTCGTTGTGTGCCGGGGGCCGCCCGACGTCCTGCAGACCACGGGCGAGATACACCCGCACCGACTCGTCGCAGAATCCGGGCGAGGAGGCGAGGTCGACCAGAACGCTCCACTCGTCGGCAACCAGTCCGGTCTCCTCGAGCAGTTCCCGCGCCGCCGCGGCCGCCGGGTCCTCCCCCGGCTCGTCGAGCAGACCCGCCGGCAGCTCCCAGAGCCGGCGGCCCAGGGAGTGCCGGTACTGGTAGATCATCGCCAGATGATCGGAGTCGTCGAGGGCGGCAACGGCCACCGCGCCGTAGTGCTCGACGACCTCGCGGGTGGCTGTGGCCCCGCCGGGCATGCGTACCTCGTCGGTGCGCAGCGCGATGATGTTTCCGCGGAAGACGGTGTGGGTGGCGACGGTCTCGAACTCGTGCCTACCCACGGGCGCGGTCCGCCAGCGGCTGCACGGCGCTTCCGTCGGCATGCTCGTGGCCGTTGGAGTGCTGTGCTGGCATCTCGACCGGGAGCCGCTCGGCGTCCTTGTAGTCGATCGCGGCTCCGATGAAAGCGACGAACAGCGGGTGCGGCCGGGTCGGACGGCTCTTAAGCTCCGGATGCGCCTGTGTTCCGACCAGGAACGGGTGCACCTCGGTGGGATACTCGACGAACTCGACGAGGTGGCCGTCCGGGGAGGTGCCGGAGAACCGAAGACCGCTCTCGGCGATCCGGTCGCGGTAGGCGTTGTTGACCTCGTAGCGGTGCCGGTGGCGCTCGGAGACCTCGGTCGACTGATATGCCTGTGCCACAACGGATCCCTGCTCAAGCACGGCCGGGTAGGCGCCCAGCCGCATGGTGCCGCCGAGATCAGCCTGCCCGGCGACAGCGTCGCGCTGGTCGGCCATCGTGGAGATCACCGGATCCGGTGTGGCGGGATCGAATTCGGCGGAGTTCGCCCCGGCCAGGCCGACCGACCGCGCCGCTTCGATGACGATGCACTGCAGTCCCAGGCACAACCCGAGCAGCGGTAGTCCGCGGTGCCGCGCGTAGCGGATAGCTCCGATCTTGCCGTCGATACCGCGGATGCCGAACCCGCCCGGGATCAGCACCCCGTGGACGTCGTCGAGCAGCGCGGACGCACCGGCGTCCGTTTCGCAGTCGTCGGAAGCCACCCAGCGCAGCTCGACCTTGGCGTGGTGGGCGAACCCGCCGGCGCGCAGCGCCTCGGCGACCGACAGGTAGGCGTCGGAGAGGTCGATGTATTTGCCCACCAGGGCAATTCGCACCGTCTCCTGCGGGTCGTGCACCCGGCGCAACAGGTCGTCCCAGGTGGTCCAGTCGACGTCGCGGAACGGCAGGTTCAACCGGCGCACCACATACGCATCGAGCTCTTCGCGATGCAGCACCTTGGGGATGTCGTAGATCGACGGCGCATCCGGTGTGGATATCACGCCGTCGAAGTCGACGTCGCACATCAGCGCGATCTTTTCCTTGAGCGGTTCGGGAACGGCGCGGTCGCAGCGCAGGATCAGCGCGTCGGGGGTGATGCCGATGCTGCGCAGGGCGGCCACCGAGTGCTGTGTCGGCTTGGTCTTCAGCTCCCCCGACGGGGCGAGGTAGGGCACCAGCGAGACGTGCAGGAAGAAGCAGTTCTCCCGGCCCACATCGTGGCGCACTTGGCGGGCGGCCTCCAGGAACGGCTGGGATTCAATGTCGCCGACGGTGCCGCCGATCTCGGTGATGACGACGTCGGGTCGCTTTCCGCCGGCGTCCGGTTCGGCCATCGCCAGGATGCGGTGCTTGATCTCGTCGGTGATGTGCGGAATCACCTGGACGGTGTCGCCGAGGTATTCGCCGCGGCGCTCCTTGGCGATGACGGTCGAATACACCTGTCCGGTGGTGACATTCGCCGATCCGGACAGATCCCGGTCCAGGAAGCGTTCGTAATGGCCAACGTCGAGGTCGGTCTCGGCGCCGTCCTCGGTGACGAACACCTCGCCGTGCTGGAACGGGTTCATCGTTCCCGGATCGACGTTGAGGTAGGGGTCCAGCTTCTGCATCGTGACCGACAAGCCGCGGGAGATGAGCAGCTGACCGAGACTGCTGGCGGTCAGGCCCTTGCCCAGCGAGGAGACGACGCCACCGGTGACGAAGAGATGCTTAGTCGCGGCTTGGGGGTGCTTGCGCAAAGCAGCCAACGCACAACCTCCGTGACGACGACGCAGGACTTTGTTCTCCCAGGCCCGACAGCATTGCCAGACTGGTTGGGGCCTGCCGACCCACGGAAACTCACCCTAACACCGCCGCCGCTCTGACGGGGCTGACACACCGACGTGCCTACTGCGGGACGCCGGGCGGCCCGCCGCCGATCATGTTCTGCAGGGCGAGCACAGCGGTGATCCGGCCCGACGCCCGGCCGATGTCGTCGACGGTCGTCAGCGCGTTGGCCAGGCCGGCGTCGGCCCGGGCTACCGCCACCGCCGACACCCCGGTCGCCGAGCCGTCCCCGCCGGCGAGGACGACGCCGGATCCGTGCGGCGCCAACGCCGCAGCGAACCGCGCCACCGTGAGGCCCTGGTTGCCGGCGTCCTCGGGCAGCGCGCCGCCGGTGACGACGACGGCGGTGTTGGCTGCTCCCGGCCGGTCGCTGTAGGAAATGAATCCGGTGTCGCGCAGCGCAGCAAGCACGGTGTCGCGGGCGGCGTCGTCGACGGGGGCGATCTTGGGGTCGCGATTGATCAGCAGCGCGATGCCGATCAGGTCTCCGGCCTGCGCGCCGGGGTCCACCAGGGTGGTGTTCAGCTTGGCTCCCGCCGGCACGATCGGCGAGTTGACCACCGACTGCAGTTTCTCGGCGGCATTGCCGTGCACGAACTCGTCGGTCAGTCCGATGGTTGTGGTGACCGCACCCCCGGCCTGGCCGACCAGACGGGACATCGCCTCGAGGTCGGAGTCGTCGGCATCGGGGGTGCGGAGCATCACCACCGACTTGCCGGCCAGTGCGTCGTGCACAATCCGACCTGCCATCTCGGTGTCGAATTTGTCTGCGGCAGCGAGCTTTTCGGTTAGCGCACGGTTCTCGTCGCCGAGCGCGGTGAGCTGCTGCTGCAAACTCCCCTTGTCGCCGCGTAAACCCGACACCAATGGGCCGGACAGCGTGAGCGAACCGAGCACCACACCGGCGGCCAACGCGATGACGACCGCGGCCAGCCAGAGGACGCGATGTCGTCCCGACCTCACGTTAGGTCACCCAGCTCTGCAGCCACACCGTCAGCCGGTGCCAGTAGGTCGTCAGCCAGTCGATCACCACAGCATCCGAGCGTGAAACCCATAGGGCCGCAATGATCGCCAGCAGCACCGCCAGCACGAGCAGGGCCACGGCGCCGCCGGAGATGTGGCTGCGGTACAGCGTGGCAAGGGCTTTGGCCTCGACGAGCTTGTCGCTCACCTTGAGTCGGGTCAGGAAGGTCGACGGGTTGGTCTGCGCCCGGGACCGGTCGAAGAACTCCTCCAGCCTCGCGGGCTGACCGGCGGTGACGATCAGCGACGCGCCGTGGTGATCGACCAGCAGCAGAGCCAGGTCGGTGGGTGAGCCGGCCGCGGGGAAGGTCATCGCGCCGATGCCGAGATCCTGGATGCGCTCCAGCCCGGCGGCGTGGCCGTCGGGGTCGGCGGGCAGCACCACCTGAGCGCCGCACTTGAGGACGTCGGCGCTCATCGTCTCGGGGTTACCCACGATGAGCGCGGGACGGTAGCCGTCGTTGCGCAGGATGTCGGCGCCCGCCCCGACGCCGATCAGGACCGGCTGGTACTCCTTGATGAACGGCTTGAGCGCTTTGAGGTCGTCGGCCGCTCCGGGCCCGTCGGACACCACCACGACGTGGCGGCGGTACACATCGACGTCGATCTCGGGGATGCCGATGCCGTCGATGAGCAGCGGGCTCTCGCTGCGGATGAATTCGATCGAGTTGCCGGCGAAGGCCTCCAGATGAGCCACCAGACCGGTCTTGGCATCGTGCATGAGGTCGGCGATTTCCTCATCGGTGCGCTCGACGCCGTGCACCAGGCGCCGGTCACCGGTGTAGACGCCGCCGTCGTGCAGCCGCACCTTGGCGCCGTCCTTGATCTTCTTGAAGATCTCCGGTCCGGCGTTGTCGATCAGCACGATGTTGTTGGCGACCAGAACCTCCGGACCCAGATTCGGGTAGCGGCCGGAGATCGAGGGCGCCGCGTTCACCACCCCGACCACCCCGGCGTCGACCAGCGCATCCGCGGTCGCCCGGTCCAGGTCGAGGATGTCGAGCACGGCGATGTCGCCGGCCCCGACCCGCCGCAGCAGGCGGTCGATGTCGCGGTCGACCCGGGCGTTCCCCGTGACGCCCGGTCGTGCATTGGCATTACGCGTGAGAAGCGCTGACATCTTCATGCTGAGCGATTCTGTCGGCGTAGGCGGCGATGCGCGATTAGGCGCGCCGTAACATGCGCCTCATAAGTTACACCCAGTCACATTGGTAACAGGCCGAGCGGCAGTGGCGTTATGGCGCCTCGCGATCGGCCTGAGCCGATTGCAGCAGTTCGCGGGCATGCGCCCGGCCGGTGTCCGACTCGCCGAGACCGGCCAGCATCCGGGCGAGTTCGGCGACCCGCTCGTCGGTGTCGAGTCTGCGCACCTCGCTGGCCGGTCCGCTGCTGTCCACCACGAGGTGGGTGTCGGCATAGGCGGCGACCTGGGGTAGGTGGGTGACGACGATCACCTGGTGACTGCGGGCCAGCCGGGCCAGCCGCCGGCCGATCTGCACGGCGGCGCGGCCGCCGACCCCGGCGTCGATTTCGTCGAACACCATCGTGGTTCCCGCGGCCGAGGCGGCCAGCACCACTTCGAGAGCCAGCATCACCCGCGACAACTCGCCGCCAGAGGCACTCTTGGTCAGCGGGAGGACGTCGGTGCCGCGGTGCGCGGCGAATCCGAACTCGACCAGGTCGATGCCATCGGAGCCGGCGTGGGCGGTCTGCCCGGACGGGAGTCCTAGCGCGGCGGTGTCGTCGTAGCGGGCGGCAACGGTGGAGACACCGATGGTGAAGTCGGCATCGGCCATGGCCAGGCCGCTCAGTTCCGCGGTGACCGCGGCCGCCAGGCCGGTGGCAGCCACAGCTCGCAGGTCGGACAACTCCACCGCGGCGGCGGCCACCTGCCCGGCCAGGTCGTCGACCCGGCGCGAGAGGCCGCTCAGCGCTTCCTCGGAGACGTCGAGTTGCGCCAGTCGCCGCCGGGCATCGGCCGCCCAGCTCAGCACCCCGTCGACGTCGGCGGCGTACTTGCGGGTGAGGCTGCGCAGCTTGGCTTGGCGCGCAAGCTTGACCTCCAGCGTGCTGGCGTCGGCGGGAAGGTCGGCGAGGAACTGGCCGAGTTCGCCGGTGATATCGCCGATCACGGTGAGGACATCGTCGAGCTGGCCGGCCAGACCGGTCAGCAGTGGGTCGTCGGCGGCCGCCAGCATCGACACGGAGCGACCGAGTTGGTCTGCGGCACAACGCTCGTCGGAATCGGGGGCATCGGCGTCGCCTCCAGACAGGGCCGCCCGCGCACCGGCCGCCGCCTCCCGGACCGCGTCGAGTTCGGACAGCCGCCGGATGTCGGCCACCAGCGCCTCGTCCTCACCCGGCGACGGGTCGACACCGTCGATCTCGGTGAGAGCGAATTTGAGGCGGTCGGCCTCCTGTGCCTTCTCCCGGGCGGTGTTGATCCGGTCGACGAGATCGCGACGAGCCACCAGCCATTCGTCGCGCAGCTTCCGATAGCGCTCCACAACGGGTGCGGCGCCAGCGAAACGGTCCAGCGCCGCACGCTGCTCGTCGGACCGCATCAGCCGCAACTGGTCGTTCTGGCCGTGCAACGTCAGCAGACCGGTGGTGAACGTGGTGAGCGTCTTGGCCGGGACGCTGCGTCCGCCGAGGTAGGCCCGAGACGGGCCGTCGCGATTGACCGTACGCAGGGCGATGATGCTGCCGTCGTCGTCGCGGTCGGCACCCGAGGACTCCAGGATCTCGTCGATCTGGGCCGCGGTCGGCGGGTCCAGTTCGGCGGTGCTGAACCGACCCTCGACCACCGCACGGCCGGCCCCCGAGCGCACCCGGGTGGCGTCGGCCCGCGCGCCGCCCAGCAGGTGCAGTCCGGTCACCACCATCGTCTTGCCGGTGCCGGTCTCCCCCGTCAGCACGGTCAGGCCGCGGTCGAATTCGGCGACAGCCGAACTGATCGCGCCCAGCGATTCGATCCGGAGCTCGGCCAGCATCTACTGCTCCCGCCAACTGGTCACGGGCAGACGGAACTTCCGCACCAGCCGGTCGGTGAAAGGCGCACTGTCCAGGCGCACCCACTTCAGCGGCGTCTGGCATTTCGTCACCTGCAGACGCGCCCCCGCGGGCACGACGGCTTCACGGCGGCCGTCACAGAGCACCACGGCATCGGCGTTATCCAGACCGACGTCGACGTTGATCACCGCGTTGGGACTGGTGACCATCGGCCGGGCGAACAACGCATGCGCGTTGTTGGGCACCACGATGATGGCCTCCAGATCCGGCCACACCACAGGGCCGCCCGCCGAGAAGGCGTAGGCGGTGGAGCCGGTCGGGCTCGACACCAGAACACCGTCGCAGCCGAATGCCGACACCGGACGGCCGTCGATGGCCACGACGACACCGAGCACACCCTGATGGGTGCCCTTCTCCAGGCTTGCCTCGTTGAGCGCCCAGCCGCAGTAGATGACGTCGTCACCGGAACTGACCAGGACGTCGAGGGTCATCCTGGTCTCGATGCGGTAGTCGCGGGCGATGACGTGCTGGAGGATGACGTCGATCGCCTCGGCCTCGGCCTCGGCCAGGAAGCCGATGCGGCCGAGATTGACTCCTAGAACGGGGATTTCAGCGTTTCGGGCGAGTTCGGCTGCCCGCAGGAAGGTGCCGTCGCCGCCAAGGACCAGGACCAGTTCGCAGCCGTCGGCGGAACGCCGCTCGTCGTCGACGACATCGATATCGATCCCGGTGGTCCGCAGATCGAGGTGGTCAAGGTGCAGACTGCCTCGATCCACGGCTTCACGGGACAGTACCCTGAGTCGAATACCGTTCTCGCCCAATCTCTTTGCAACCCGGCGCGCCGTCTCGCTGGCTTCGCCGCGGCCGGGATGCACCACCATCAGAATGGTTCTCACCGCAGCCCCTCCGCAATTCCGGTCACTGCGGCCCCGCTGCGACTGCCAGCTCCACCGCGGCGTCCAGATCCTCGCCGTGGAGAGCGCCTTCGGCGCCGGTCGAGAGCCACAGGAAGTATTCGACGTTGCCGGACGGCCCGGGCAGCGGGCTGGCCACCGTCCCCATGGTGTGCCAGCCGAGTCCGGCCGCCGTGCGCGCGACCCCGAGCACCGCGGCGGAGCGCAGCTGCGGGTCGGTGACCACGCCGCCAGCGCCCACCTGGCTCCTGCCGACCTCGAATTGCGGTTTCACCATCGGAACGATATCGGCGTGCGGACCCGCACAGGCGGCCAGTGCCGGAAGCACTGTGGACAGCGAGATGAACGACAGGTCCGCGACGACGATGTCGACCGGGCCGCCGATGGCGTCAACGGTCAGTTCACGGACATTGGTGCGTTCGATGACCTGCACGCGGGGGTCGGAGCGCAGTGACCAGGCCAGCTGGCCGTAGCCGACGTCCACCGCCACCACCTCGGTGGCGCCGCGGTCGAGGAGCACCTCGGTGAACCCGCCGGTAGAGGCGCCAGCGTCCAGAGCGCGACGGTTGTGCACATCTATCCCGAACGACTCCAGGGCACCGATGAGTTTGTGCGCCCCCCGGGAGACCCAGGTCTTCTCGCCGGCACCCTGTACGGCGATCGTCGCGCTAAGCGCCACGGCCGTCGCCGGTTTGACCGCTGGCATACCGTCGATCGTGACCAGTCCGGCATCGATGAGCTCGGCCGCCTGCTGTCGGGAGCGGGCCAATCCCCGGCGAACCAGCTCGGCGTCAACCCGGGCACGGCGCGTCATGCGCGATTCAGCCCTTCTCGACCGATTCCAACGCGTCGACGAGGATCCGGTGCGCCTCTTCCAGGCGTTGTCCGACCGCGTCGATGTCGGCAGTCTCGACGTTGTCGGCGGCTTCCGGGTCGATCTGCGGGAGGTCGGCCAGGACGGCGTCCACCTGGGCTCGAATCTGCTTCGGGTCGGTGTTCATGTCACGATCACGCTAGCGGATCGGCGCCGGCGAGCAGCGACCAGCGCTGCAGCTCAGCGCGCGCGACGTCGTCTCCGGCGACAACGTCGAGCGGCGCTCCCCCGACCGGGGCATCCCACATCGCGCGGGCGACGGCACGAACCACCGACAGTCCGTCTGCGCTGGCATCCTGTCCGGTCGCCGTGACGGTGACCGCACCGGCGCCCAACTCGGTCTTCCAGGCCGAATGAGCGGCCACCGCCAGTGTCCCGGCATCAGAGAGCAACGAACGCAGATCCGCGCCGATATAGGTGGGCCGCTCCGCGGGAATGGCGAACACAGCGTCCCGGGCGTTGTTGACCCCGGTCAGCACCATCAGGCTTGGCAGGTCGGCGGCGTTGGCGCCGGCGATGTCGGTGTCGAGTCGGTCGCCGACCACCAGCGGGGTCCGGAAGTCACCACGCGCCAGGGCGTCGTACATGAGGACGGGCGCCGGCTTGCCGGCCACCTGAGGGTCCGTTCCCGTCGCCGTGCGCAGCGCCGCCACCAGAGAACCGTTCCCCGGAAGCAGCCCGCGTTCGGTCGGCAAGGTCGCATCGAGGTTCGTCGCCACCCACAATGCCCCGGCGCGGACGGCCAGGGCCGCCTCCGCCAGATCGGGCCACCCGATCGTCATCGACAGTCCCTGGATGACGGCCACCGGATCGTCGGCGAAGGTCCGAACCGGGATCAGGCCGACGGCCGTCACCTCCCCGGCGAGGGCGTCGGTCCCAAGCACGAGAACCTTCTCCCCGGCAGGCAGCTGCCGGCTCAGCATGCGGGCGGCACTCTGGGCACTGGTCACCACATCGTCAGCAGTGGCGGCGAAGCCGAGCTCACGGAGGTGGTCGGCGACCTCGTCCGCTGACCGGGTGGCGTTGTTGGTGACGAACAGTGACCGGCACTCGACGCCGGCGAGCGTCTCGACGGCGCCCGCCGTCGGTGCGTGGCCGCGGAAGACCGTGCCGTCGAGGTCGAGCAGCAGGCAATCATATTGGCGCGCAAGGGCTGTCATCTCAGGCCAGCTCACCGATCCGGTCCTCGGCGTCGGTGACGCCCTCGTCGTCGGCGCCTGCGGAATGCACGAACCACTGCAGCGCCTCGTCCTGGCGGCCCAGTGCCAGCAGGACCTCGGCGTAGGCATAGGCAAGGCGAGCCGCCGTCGCACCCGTGCGCGATGGGTCCGGCGGTGGCGCGGACAGCACCGCCAGCGCCTGGTCAAGATGACCGAGGTCGACACGAGCACCGGCGGCGACGATACGCATTTCATCCGCATCGTCGCCGGTCAGTTCGGCCGCCTCGGCGCTGCGAGCCAGTTCGATGGCCCGTTCGGGCCGGCCGACGCCACGCTCGCAATCGGCGATCAGGGGAAGCAGCTGGGATTTCGACCCCATCCGCCGAGCAGCCCGGAACTCCGCCAGCGCCTGGGCCCAGTCCCCACAGTGGTAGGCGGCGACGCCGACGGCCTCCCGAATCGCAGCGATCCGTCCGGACCGCTGCCGGGCCGCCTGGGCATGTGCCAATGCGGCCTCAGGATCGTCGTCGAGCAACTCCCCTGCCGCGACCAGGTGTCGGGCCACGGTGTCGGCGGTTGTTTTGTCCAGCGTCAACAACTCCGCCCGGACGTCCGGTGCGAGTTGCTTCGCCTCAATGGTCGGCGGAATAGGAGGGCCGCTGAACTGCCGCTCGGTGTCAGCGTCCCGCTGCTGCTGAGGCTGTTGCCGTCGGGCCCGGTCCGGACCGGACCGGCGCGGCGCCGACGTACCGGGACGGGGCCTATTCGCCTGGGCGGATTGGCGGATGGGTCGACCGCCCGGGTTCTTGTCGTTGTCAGCCATTTGGGTTAGAGGATACGGCGCGCTGGGTTCACCGTCGGGATTCCCGCATCCAGACCGGTTCGTTGCGAAGGTTTGGCTTAGATAACGTCGACCGGTCCAAGACTAGGGGCCCAAAGGAGATGCATGTTCGACCTGAGGCAGAAGCGTCTACGGTCCGGCGACGTTGATCCTCCCGCGCAGTTACATGGAGAAGCGGCAGGCGCAAGCCGACTTCTGCAACGCGGGAATCGTGTTCATCCACGTCCCGAGGACAGCCGGCTTCAGCGTGCTGCAGGCACCGCGCCGATATCGATTATTTCGAATTTGAATTCTGAGCAAAGAAGCCCGACCCAAAAAAAAGCGGAACGCCCCCCGATTTCTCGGGGGGCGTTCCTTAATTTGTGTTCGGCGGTGTCCTACTTTTCCACCCTTTTGGGTAGTATCATTGGCGCTGGTAG
>CAZVST010000051.1:35956-36025 GCA_964629725.1 uncultured Mycobacterium sp. | reverse complement strand
GAGGCGTCCAAGGGGCTGAGGGACGAAGCCCCGCCGGAGCGCCGACCCATCAGACGCGAGGCGTCCAAG
>CAZVST010000051.1:23291-35856 GCA_964629725.1 uncultured Mycobacterium sp. | reverse complement strand
GGGCTGAGGGACCCTGTGTCTGACGAAGCCCCGCCGGAGCGCCGACCCATCAGACGCGAGGCGTCCAAGGGGCTGAGGGACCCTGTGTCTGACGAAGCCCCGCCGGAGCGCCGACCCATCAGACCCTCCCCACGGGAATGGGTCAGACCTCGGCGACCGCAGCCACCGCCGCCGCCACCGCCGGACCGACGCGCGGGTCCAGCGGACTCGGGACGATACGATCGGGGGCCAGATCGTCGCCGACGACGGAGAAGATCGCCTCCGCCGCAGCCACTTTCATCTTCTCGGTGATCCGGCGGGCACCGGCGTCCAGCGCGCCGCGGAAGACGCCGGGGAAGGCCAGCACGTTGTTGATCTGGTTCGGGAAGTCGCTGCGCCCGGTCGCGACGATCGCGGCGTGCCGTTTGGCCGCCTCCGGGTGAATCTCCGGATCGGGGTTGGAGCAGGCGAACACGATGCCGTTGGGGGCCATCGTGGCGATGACGTCCTCGGGCACCTTGCCCGCCGAGACACCGAGGAAGACGTCGGCGCCCGCGAGCGCCTCAGCCACCCCGCCGGTGAGTCCGCGCGGATTTGTCCGCGACGCCAGTTCGGCCTTGACGGAGTTCAGGTTGTCCCGCCCGGTGTGCACGATGCCCTTCGAGTCGACCATCGTGATGTCGCTCAGGCCTGCCTCGAGCAGGATGTTTGCGCAGGCGACGCCGGCCGCGCCGACGCCGGTGATGACCATCTTGAGCGAACTCATGTCGCGGCCCAGCACCGTTGAGGCACCCATCAGCGCGGCCAGCACCACGATCGCGGTGCCGTGCTGGTCATCGTGCATGACGGGGCAGTCCAGCGCCTCGATGCAGCGGCGTTCGATCTCGAAGCAGCGGGGGGCGGAGATGTCCTCCAGATTCACCGCGCCGAACGTCGGGCGCAGCCGCACCAGGGTCTCGACGATCTCGTCGGGATCCTTGGTGTCCAGCACAATCGGAATGGAATCCAGCCCGGCGAACGTCTTGAACAGCGCCGACTTGCCCTCCATCACCGGCAGCGACGCCAACGGGCCGATATCGCCCAGACCGAGGACCGCACTGCCGTCGCTGACAACGGCCACCAGGCGATGCGCCCAGGTGTAGCGGGCCGCCAGCGTCCGGTCCGCAGCGATGGCGCGGCTCACCTGGGCCACCCCGGGGGTGTAGGCGATGGACAGCGCACGCTGCGTGTCCAGGGGCGCCTTCAACTCGACGGAAAGCTTGCCGCCAACATGGGCGGCGAAGATCTCCTCGTCGTCGATGGCGAGATGGGGGGCTGGCACCGTTTCAGACACGGCGTTAGGGTACTCGACCGAAAGCGCGCGGCTTTCGGGCCTGCCCAACGCGTCGGAGCGTAGCATTCTAGCGACGCACAGGAGGTCCGACCATGGCATCGTTTCGGCCCCGGGCGCCCCTGCACCCCCTTCTGGTCCTCGGGCGCGCCGCCGAGGACAACCCCGAACCCACGCCGGCCCCGGTGACGCAGGTCGTCGTCGACTGCGCGGTCTATCTTGATGGACAGCGGGTCCCGGGCTCCTTCACCCCCGAAGCCGCCTTCGCCAGGGTTCACGAGCTGGAAGCATCCGGACACCAGGCGTTCGTGTGGATCGGTCTGCACGAGCCCGACCACGCACAAATGGATTCCATCGCCGGTCTGTTCGGGCTGCATCCGCTGGCGGTGGAGGACGCCGTGCATGCCCACCAGCGCCCCAAGGTCGAACGCTACGACGACACCCTGTTCCTGGTGCTCAAGACCGTCAACTACGTGCCGCACGAGACGGTCGCACTGGCCCGCGAGATCGTCGAAACCGGCGAGATCATGGTCTTCGTCGGCCCCGACTTCGTCGTCACCGTCCGCCACGGCGACCACAGCGGACTCGCGGACGTCCGCAAGCAACTGGAATCCGAACTGGACCAGCTCCGCCTCGGGCCGGCGGCGGTGATGCACGCCGTCACCGACCATGTGGTGGACAGCTACCGCTGGGTGACCGCCGCCATGGAGGCCGATGTCGACGCGATCGAAGAGAACACCTTCTCCCCCATCAGCAAGACCGACATCGAGCCCATCTACCTGCTCAAGCGCGAAGTGGTGGAGTTACGGCGCGCGGTGTCGCCGCTGACCGACAACATCGAACGGCTCAACAACGACCACCGCGATCTGCTGTCCAAGGAGGTACGCCAGCAGATGCGCGACGTCCTCGACCACCAGATCCTGGCCGCCGACCAGATCGCGGAGTACGACGAGATGCTGTCCTCACTGGTACAGGCGGCTTTGGCGAAGGTCGGCATGCAGCAGAACCAGGACATGCGCAAGATCTCGGCGTGGGCCGCGATGGCCGCGGTGCCGACCGCCATCGCCGGCATCTACGGAATGAACTTCGAGAACATGCCCGAACTCACCTGGACGTGGGGCTACCCCGCCGTGCTGCTGCTGATGGTGACGGTCTGCTCGTTCCTGTACCGGACGTTCCGCCGCAACCACTGGCTCTGACTAGCGGGGTCCCGCAGAGGACGCCGGGCGCAACGGATCCAGCACGTCCACCCCATCGTCGATCCACGCCTGACCCATCGCGTCTGCGCCCTTGAGCCGCACCCAGGCCCCTTCGGTCTGGGTGATCGGCACCGCAGACAGGAACTGAACGGGGTCACGCGGGGTCGGCAACGCGAACTCGGGGATGTCCGAAACACCAAGCAGCACAGCGGTGAACGGGGCTCCGCTCCACAGCGGTCCGGACAAGTCCACCAGCGCGCCGGGGGTGAGCACCACACCTTCGACGGCCGGTGTCGCGGCCACCACCGCGAGGGTCCGGGCCAGTCCGGCACTGGGCAGCGCCGACCGCAGGCTCAGCACCACTTCGGCGCGCGGGCCGAGCAGTGGATCGGACACCGGCGCCGACGGATCGGTCATCGGGTAACGCGAACAGCCTAGGGTGACATGGTGAAAGACGCCGTCGAGTCCCGGCCGACGGTCGGGCCCGAAGCGCAGCACGTCGATACGCTCCACGCCCAGGAAGGTCACACTGGCGGTGTCGGGATCGGAATCCATTCCCAGCGACGCGAAGTGCGCACGAAGGTGGCCGCTCACCGCCGCCAGCGAATCGCTCACCTGGCCAGAGCGGAGAGATTCAACCCAGTGTCACCGTCGAACACCTGCATCTTGGTGGTGTCGAGGGCCAGTTCGATGGTGTCCCCCGTGGCGACGCGGGAATCTCCCGAAACCCTTGCGACGTAACGGTTTTCCCCGATCCCGGAATCAGCGGCCAGCTCGGCGAGATGGCCCGACCGCGCACCGGCGCCCGCCGTCGAGAAGTACACATACTTGTCCGCGCCCAGCGACTCGACCAGATCCGCCCGGACACCGAAGGCCAGGGAACGCGCCCGCTCGTGGATATCGAGCAGCGTGGCGTCCTCGAAGTGCTCCGGCCGGACACCGACGATGACGTTCTCCGGCAGTGTCTCGCTGTCCAGCGCGTCGAGCCCCACCTGACCGAACGGCAGCCGCAGACCGATGGGCGTCGGCGCGGCCGGGAAGAAGTTCATCGCCGGCGACCCGATGAAGCCAGCCACGAACAGATTCGCCGGATGGTTGTACAGCTCGTCGGGGGTGCCGATCTGCTGAGCCTCGCCGGCACGCAACACCACCACCCGGTCACCAAGGGTCATCGCCTCGGTCTGATCGTGGGTGACGTAGACCGTGGTGCTGCCCAGCCGGTTCTGCAACCGGGCTATCTCCGCGCGCATCTGCACCCGGAGCTTGGCGTCCAGGTTGGAGAGCGGCTCATCCATCAGGAACGCCTTGGGGTTCCGCACGATCGCCCGACCCATCGCGACCCGCTGGCGTTGGCCGCCGGAGAGCTGAGAGGGCTTGCGGTCGAGTAGGTTTGACAGGTCGAGGATCTTGGCGGTCTCGGCGACCTTGGCGTCGATGTCCGCTTTGGACATCTTCGCCAGGGTGAGCGGGAAGGCGATGTTCTGGCGCACCGTCATGTGCGGGTACAGCGCGTAGGACTGGAACACCATCGCAATGTCGCGGTCGCGGGGCGCCTTCTCGTTGACCCGCTGGCCGCCGATCCGCAGTTCACCGGAGGTGATGTCCTCCAGGCCCGCAATCATGTTGAGGGTCGTGGACTTTCCGCAGCCGGATGGCCCGACCAGGATGACGAACTCGCCGTCGGCGATGGTCAGCGAAAGATCCTTCACCGGGGTGGCGCCATCGGGATAGCGCTTGGTCACATTCTCTAGAACGATCTCGGCCATCGCAGAATCCCGTTACCCCTTCACCGCGCCGGAGGTCAGCCCGGCGACAATCCGTCGTTGGAAAATCAGAACAAACACGATGATCGGAATCGTGATCACCATGGCGCCGGCCGCGATCGACCCGGTCGGCTCCTCGAATTGCGAACTGCCGGTGAAGTTCGCGATCGCCACCGGTGCGGTGATCGCCGACTTCGTCGCCGTCAGCGACAGCGCCAGCAGCAGGTCGTTCCAGGCGAAGATGAACACCAGGATGGCCGCGGTCACGATCCCCGGAGCGGCCAGTGGGGCGATCACCCGCCGAAACGCCTGCGCCGGAGTCGCGCCGTCCATCTTGGCGGCCTTCTCCAGATCCCAGGGGATCTCACGGAAGAACGCCGACAAGGTGTAGATGGCCAGCGGCAACGCAAAGGTGATGTAGGGAATGATCAGGCCAGGCCAGGTGTCGAACAGGCCGATGCGGCGCTCGATGTTGAACAGCGGTGTGACGAGCGAGATTTGCGGGAACATCGCGATGAGCAGAGCCGCTCCGATGAGCAGCCGCTTGCCGGGGAAGTCCAGCCGGGCCACCGCGTACGCCGCCATCCCGCCGATGACGACGGCCACGAAGGTGGTGATCAGCCCGATGCCGATGGAGTTGATCAGCGCCGACGAGAACACATCGCCGCTGAAGATGCCCTTGTAGTTCTCCAGAGTGATCGACGAGGGAATCAGCTTGCCGTCCTTGACCTCCTGGGTCGGCTTTAGCGACAGACTGAGGATCCACAGCACCGGCAGGAGCGCGTAGAGCACCACCAGGACGTTGATGACGGTCCAGAAGGTGGCGCGCCTGCCGTCGACGCGATCAGACATGTCAACGCACCTCGTTCTCGGCGCCGGGTGCGGCTGCCCCGAACAGTTTGATGTAGATGAAGGCGATCACGGCCACGGTCGCGAAGACCAGCACGCTGATCGCCGACCCCAGCCCGAGGTTGAATGCCTTGAACAGGTTGTCATAGCCCAGGATAGACACCGACGCGGTGTCGTTGGATCCGCCGGTGAGCACATAGATGTTGTCGAAGATCCGGAACGCGTCGAGTGTGCGGAACAGCAGCGCGACCAAGATGGCCGGTTTCATCATCGGGAGGATCACCCGGGTGAGGCGGGCCCAGGCTCCGGCCCCGTCGACCTCAGCGGCGCGCAGCAGATCCTGGGGAATCAGCGCCAGCCCGGCCAGCAGCAGCAGCGCCATGAACGGAGTGGTCTTCCAGACCTCGGCCAGGATGATGACAGCCAGTGACGGAATCTGTTGGGTCAGTGGAGCACTGCCCTCAGGCATCAGGTTGGCCAGGTAGCCGGTGCCCGGGGTCCAGGCGTAGTACCAGCTGTACGACGCGGCGACGGTGACGATTCCGTACGGGATAAGGATCGCGGTGCGGACCAGTCCTCGGCCGAAGATCGTTCGGTGCATCACCAGGGCCAGCGCCAGACCAAGCGCGAATTCGATGGCTACCGAGATGACCGTGATGACCAGCGTCACGAAAAGTGCTGTCCACCAATACTTGTCAGTCAGAATCGTCTGATAGTTGGCGAACCCGACGAACTTCGTATCGTTCGGGCTGGCGAGGTTGTAGCGCTGCAGGCTCAGCCAGAACGCGTACACGATCGGGTACGCGGTAACTGCCAGCATCAAGAAGACTGCGGGGGCGATGAGCCAGTAGGCGAGGCGGCGTTGCGAACGCCGGTCGCCGGTGAGAACCGTGCTGGCAGCGCCCTTGACGACAGTGTCGGGAGCGGTCACGGGATCAACCCCTTGCCGTCGATGGCTTTCTGGACCTGATCGGTCAGTTCGTCCGCGGTCCGCTCCGGATCGATCTGGGTGATCGGCGCCAACGTGGCCGAAATCCGGGTGGAGACGGCCTGGTAGTTCGGGGTCGTCGGGCGGACCGCCGCATTGGTCAACTGATCACGGATGATCGCGTACTGCGGGTACTTCTTCTGGAAGTCAGGGTCGGAGTACAGCGACGTCCGCACCGCCGGCAGACCGCCCTCGATCGAGGTGTACCGCTGGTTGCCCTCGTTGCGGATGCAGCGCAGCGCCTCGAACGTCTCGGCGCGATGGCGGGTGGTGGAGGCGACCGCGAGGTTCAGCCCGCCGAGGGTCACCCGGGCCGGTTGCCCCGGGAGGACGCCGGGATAGGGGGCGAAGGCGAACACCTGCTTGCTGGCGTCGAAGGCCACCTGGAACTGCTGATCGTTCGGCACGAAAGTGTCCGCGTCATTGATGCTTCCCGCCAACTCCGGCCGTTCGTTGAGGGGCAGGAAGGGAACCCCGCCCTTGGTGGCGTTCTCCAGCATCGAGGCGAAGACGAACGGCCAGTTGACCTCCAGGGCCGCCTTGCCCTGTTCGAGGGCCAGTCGGGCGGTGCCCTCGTCGGTCTGGGTGACCGACGGGTCCGCACCCGGCGCGGTCGCCACCGACTTGATGATCTGCAGCGCCTTGACGGTGGCCGCGCGATGCTCGGGCGTGTCGGTCAAGGTGACGGTCTTGCCGTCGTCGGAGACCACCTGGCCTCCCGCGCTCTGCAGCAGGGTGTTGAACCACACCACCAGACCCTCGTACTGCTTGGCCTGGACTGCGATCCAGCTCGGCTTGCCCTCGGTGTGCAGCCGGGTGGCCTCGGCGACCATCGCATCCCACGTGGCCGGCGGCGGCGCCACGAGATCCGGCCGGTACCACAGCATCTGGGTGTTGGTGGTGACCGGCGCGGCGAACAGTTTGCCCTTCCACTTCGCTGTTTCCAACGGACCGGGCAGCGTGTCGGTGGTGGCGTCGGACTCGGCCTGACCAGCCGGATCGTCCGAGAGCGGCAGCGCCCAGCCCGCCTCGGCGAACTCCGCGGTCCACACCACGTCCATCGCCATGATGTCCAACGAGTGATCGTTGCCGGTGATCCGGCGGGCCAACTGCAGACGCTGATCGTCCGCCCCCTTGGGCAGCGCGAACTGCTGGATACGGAACCGGCCGCCCAGTTCCTCGTTGCACCGATTGGCTACGGCGGTAAAGGTGCCGGTCTCACTGGCCGGGGTGTACAGGCTCACCACCGAGCCGCCCGCGCTGGAGCCGCATGCCGACACCGCCCCCGCGGTGGTCAGCACCGCGGCCGCGACGGCGGCGGCCCGCCGCACCCGCCCGCCAAGGATCGTCACGACATCCGCCTTTCCTCGTGGAGTCGCGATTACTGTAAACGTGCGATGCGCGCTTGCGCGAAGAGCCGACGCGTCGCTGCAGGACCGAAGCTTTACAAGGTCAGGCGCGACAGCATGTCCCGGGCCTGCTCGGCGCTCTGCGGATCGCACAGCACGTCGTAGCGGCCGGCCACGAGCTGCATCGTCGAGCTGAAATCCCTGGTGCCCTTCGACATCCAGTAGGGGATCGCCGAGGTGATGAGCCCGAACAGCACACCGGCGGGGATCGCGGCGACGATCGCGCCGGCCAGATTGCCGGTGAACATCCCCAGCAGCAGGCCGATGAACACACCGAGCCAGGCACCGCTGGCGATGCCGGTGAGCAGCACCTTGCCCCACGTGAGCCGGCCGATCACCCGTTCCACCTGCATCAGGTCGACACCGACGATGGTGACGTGCTGCACCGGGAACTGGTTGTCGGACAGATAGTCGACGGCCTTCTGCGCCTCGGCGTAGGTCGGGTAGGAGCCGACCGGCCAGCCTTTCGGCGGCGTCGGCAGGCCGAGCGGGCCGCGGCGCGACGCGCCGGGAACCCCGCCCGGGTTGTGCGCTGACGAAAAGGGACTGGTCATAGCTGTTGCGCTCCTTGAGTGGGTCGTTCGGCTCATGGACGGCCGAAACTGGATGTCACCAGCATGACAGCCGCGCGAGATTCGGCTGAACGGATTAGACCGGCGGGCTGAACCGGGCGCCCGTGCGTGCCATCCCGGCGGCCCTGCCCTTGGCCACCACCACCAGGGCCATCTTGCGGCTGGCTTCGTCGATCATCTCCTCGCCCAGCATCACCGCTCCCCGGGCGCCGCCTTCGGCCGAAGTGTGCCACTGGTAGGCGTCCAGGATCAATGCGGCGCGGTCGTACTCATCCTGCGCAGGTGAGAAGATCTCGTTGCCAGCCGCGATCTGGTCGGGGTGCAGCACCCACTTACCGTCGTAGCCCAACGCCGCGGACCGCCCGGCCACCCGGCGGAACGCCTCGACGTCGCGCACCTTCAGATAAGGCCCGTCGATGGCGGCCACCCCGTGCGCGCGTGCGGCGATCAGGATCGTCATCAGCACATGGTGGTAAGCGTCGCCCACGTCGTAGCCGTCGGGTTGCTCGCCCACCACCAGAGTCCGCATGTTCAGACTGGCCATCAGGTCCGCGGGCCCGAGAACCAACGCCTGCACCCGCGGCGCGCCCGCGATGGCGTCGACGTTGATCAGCCCCTTGGCGTCCTCGATCTGTGCGTCGATCCCGATCCGCCCGACCGGCAGGCCGTGCGAGCGTTCCAGCTGAGTCAGCAACAGGTCGAGGGCGTGTACATGGCTGGCGTCGCTCACTTTGGGCAGCACGATGACGTCGAGATCGGCGCCGGCCGCCGACACCACGTCGATGACGTCGCGATAGGTCCAGGGGGTCGTCCAGTCGTTGACCCGCACGCCACGCAGCTGACCCGACCACCCCGGCGCGGCCAGCGCGGCGGCCACCCGGGTGCGCGCTGCCGCCTTGGCGTCCGCAGCGACGGCGTCCTCGAGATCGAGGAACACTTCGTCGGCGGCCAACGCTTTGGCCTTATCGATCATCCTGGGATTACTGCCTGGAACGGACAGGCAGGTCCGGCGGGGCCGATAGGCGGGTCGATCGGTCTTCTCCACGCGCAGACTCCTAGGCTTTGTAGTCATGGCGTCGGTGAACAGGGTATACGCGGCGCGACTTGCGGGGATGGTGGTCCTCGGCCCCGACGGGGAATCCCTCGGCCGGGTCCGCGACCTGGTGATCAGCATCAGCATCGTGCGCCAGCAGCCGCGGGTGCTGGGACTGGTCGTCGAACTGCCCACCCGCAAGCGGATCTTCGTGCCGATCCTGCGCGTCACCGCCATCGAGCCCAACGCCGTCACCCTCACCACCGCCAATGTGTCGCTGCGCCGGTTCGTCCAGCGCCCCGGGGAGGTCCTGGTGCTGGGCCAGGTACTCGACACCGAGGTCCGAGTCGACGACCCCGAGCAGGCCCAGCTGGCCGGCGTCGGCGTCGGCGTCGTTGACCTCGGCATCGAGCAGACCCGGACCCGCGACTGGGTGGTCACCCGGGTGGCGGTGCGCAGTCACCGCCGACTCGGACGGCGCGGCGCGGTAGTGGTGGTGGAGTGGCAGAACGTCATAGGCCTCACCCCGTCGGGTCTGGCGATGCCCGACCAGGGCGTGGCCCAACTGCTGCATCAGTTCGAGGGCCAGCGGCCGATCGCGGTGGCCGACGCGCTGCGCGACCTGCCGTCCAAGCGCCGCACCGAGGTCATCAAGGCACTCGACGACGAACGGCTCGCCGACATCCTGCAGGAGCTCTCCGAGGACGACCAGACCGAGCTGTTGCGTGAGTTGGACAGCGAGCGGGCCGCCGACGTGCTGGAGGCCATGGATCCCGACGACGCCGCCGACCTGCTCGGTGTGCTCAACCCGACCGAGGCCGAAGCGCTGCTGCGCCAGATGGATCCCGAGGAGTCCGAATCGGTGCGCCGCCTGCTCAGCCACTCACCCGACACCGCCGGCGGCCTGATGACTTCCGACCCGGTGGTCCTCGCCCCGGACACGACGGTGGCCGAGGCGCTCGCCCGGGTGCGCGACCCAGACCTCACCCCGGCGCTCGCGTCGCTGGTCTTCGTGGTGCGTCCGCCCACCGCCACCCCGACCGGCCGCTATCTGGGGTGCGTGCACCTGCAGGCCCTGCTGCGCGAACCGCCGGCCAGCTTGGTCAGCGGCCTCGTCGACGCCGACCTACCGCCCCTGGATCCAGACTCCACGCTGGGTGCGGTGACGCGGTACTTCGCCGCCTACAACCTGGTGTGCGGCCCCGTGCTCGACGATGAAGGCCATCTGCTCGGTGCGGTGACCGTCGACGACATCCTCGACCACCTGCTGCCGCACGACTGGCGGGATAGCTTCGAAGAAGCCGGCGCAGGGACCGGAGGCAACGACCCATGAGCGATCCGCGTCAGCGTCTCGACATGCCACTGACGTCCCGGCGGCCGACTCTCAACTTCGATCCGGAGATGGTGGGTCGGGTCAGCGAATCGATCGCGCGGTTCCTCGGAACCGGGCGCTATCTGTTGTGGCAGACCGTCCTCGTGATCGTCTGGATCGCGTTGAACCTCTTCGCGGTCACGCTGCGCTGGGACCCGTATCCCTTCATCCTGCTCAACCTGGCGTTTTCCACCCAGGCCGCGTACGCCGCCCCACTGATCCTGCTGGCCCAGAACCGGCAGGAGAACCGCGACAAGGTTGCCTTGGAGGAGGACCGGCGCCGCGCCCAGCAGACCAAGGCCGACACCGAGTTCCTGGCCCGCGAACTGGCCGCGCTGCGCTTGGCGGTCGGCGAAGTGGCCACCCGTGATTATCTGCGCCGCGAACTCGACGAAGTACGAGAAATTCTCGAAAGCATGGCCCCGGCCGGAACCAAACCAGCAAAGTCCGGTAAGAAAGACGCGGCCGAGCGGCGTGCGAAACAAATCTCGGGGTAACAACTCCAGCGGATGCGTTTCGCAGCCCCGCGGTCCTTATGTATGGTGACTTGGTTCACAACAGGAGTTACGGGTGAGGACAGACGAGTGGGGATAGGGCACCGGGTCGGCCAGGTGGTGCGGGCGCCTGTGTTCGGCATCGCTGTGCTGACGCCGGTGGTGCTGGCGGGTGCCGTCGCGGCGACACCCAGCCGCGTCGCACTGCCTGCTAAGCCCGCCGCCGAAGAGTCGACAACCCCGGCCATCGTCGCCGCGGCCCCGCCGGTGGACACCAAGGGTATGACCGTGGTCCCGATGGCCAAGACGCCCGCCGACTTCCGGTTCGCCGCCAATACCCTGTCCCCGCCGCCACCTGCCGCCGTCATCAGCTCGTCGGGCGGCATGCGCATCCCGGCGATGGCGCTGGCCGCCTACCGCAAGGCCGAGCAGACCATGGCGGTCGCAGCCCCCGGCTGCGGCGTCAGCTGGAACCTGCTGGCCGGCATCGGACGGATCGAGTCCTCGCACGCCAACGGCGGCGCCACCGACACCAGCGGCACCGCGTTGCGGCCCATCTACGGCCCCGTGCTGGACGGGAGCTTGCCCGGCAACGAGGTCATCGTCCAGGGCAACACCGCGGGACGGCCGGTCTACGCGCGCGCCATGGGCCCCATGCAGTTCCTGCCCGGCACCTGGTCGCGGTTCGCCTCCGACGGCGATGGCGACGGTAAGTCCGACCCGCAGAACATCTTCGACGCCGCGCTGGGCACGGCGCGCTACCTGTGCAGCGGCGGGCTGAACCTGCGCAATCAGGCGCAGGTGCTGACGGCGATACTGCGCTACAACAACTCGATGGCCTACGCCCAGAACGTCCTGGGCTGGGCGGCCGCCTACGCCACTGGTGTGGCGCCGCTGGACCTGCCGCCCATCGTCGGCCCGGTTCCGTCCCTGGGCGACGGGCACCTCGAGAGTCCCGGCCAGGGCCTGGGCCCCGGCATGACGGGTCTGCCGTCCGGCGACCCGCTCGCACAACTCGCGCTGAACATGGGCAACAGCGAGACGGCCGGTCAGATGCTGCCCGGCCCGCTGCCCGGGCCGGCCGCCGAAGGGATCGGGCCCGCCCACGGCTGCGAAGTGATCTGTATGGCTTCCCAGCTTGCTCCGTCACAGGCCCCCGGACCGGAATTGCCGCCGTGGATGGCGCCGCCGCCGTGGATGGCACCGCCGGCGGATGCCCCGCTTCCCGGTATGGCTCCGGCCGGCGCACCGCTGCCCGGTATGGCACCTGCCGGCGCACTGCTGCCGGGTATGCCGCCCGCCGCCGGACCGCTGCCCGGTATGCCGCCGGCCACCGGTCCGCTGCCGGGTATGCCGCCGGCTCCCGAGGCCCCGTTGCCCGGGCCCGCCGCAGAGGCTCCGCCCGCCCCGCAGGTCGCTCCGTGGTTGGCCCCGCCCCCGGCTCCCGCTCCGGCACCCGGGCCCGCTCCCGGCCCGGCACCCGTGGTCCCGCCGATCGTCGGCGCACCCCCCGGCCCGGCCTGACCCGCGCGCCCGGCCGCACCCCAGCCGATTGTGCGCGCCCGCGCGCACCCCAG
>CAZVST010000051.1:0-23191 GCA_964629725.1 uncultured Mycobacterium sp. | reverse complement strand
CCCGATTGTGCGCGCCCGCGCGCACCCCAGCCCGATTGTGCGCGCCCGCGCGCACCCCAGCCCGATTGTGCGCGCCCGCGCGCACTAGGCTCAATCCTCGATGTCTGAACACAACACCGAGCTTGAGAAGGCCGTCCGCTCCGCCCTGACCAAAGTGATCGACCCCGAACTCCGGCGGCCGATCACCGAACTGAACATGGTCAAGAGCGTCACCGTCGCCCCAGACGGCACCACCCACGTCGGGATCTACCTGACCACCGCGTCCTGCCCCAAGAAGACCGAGATCAGCGACCGCGTCATCGCCGCGGTCAGCGATGTGCCGGGTACCGGCGCGGTCAGCGTGGAGCTCGACGTGATGAGCGATGAACAGCGCACCGAGCTGCGCAAGCAGTTGCGCGGGGACGCGGCCGAACCGGTGATCCCGTTCGCCCAGCCCGGCTCGCTGACGCGGGTCTACGCCATCGCATCCGGCAAGGGTGGCGTCGGAAAGTCCAGTGTCACCGTCAATCTCGCCGCCGCACTGGCCGCCCGAGGGTTGTCCGTCGGTCTGCTCGACGCGGACATCTACGGGCATTCGGTGCCGCGGATGATGGGCACCACCGATCGTCCGACCCAGGTCGAGTCGATGATCCTGCCTCCCGTCGCCCACGACGTGAAGGTCATCTCGATCGCCCAGTTCACCCAGGGCAACACCCCGGTGGTGTGGCGGGGTCCGATGCTGCACCGGGCGCTGCAGCAGTTCCTCGCCGACGTGTACTGGGGTGACCTCGACGTCCTGCTGCTCGACCTCCCGCCGGGGACCGGTGACGTCGCCATCTCGGTGGCGCAGTTACTCCCGGGCGCCGAGATCGTCGTTGTGACGACACCGCAGATGGCCGCGGCCGAGGTCGCCGAACGCGCCGGCGCCATCGCGCTGCAGACCCGGCAGCGCATCGTCGGGGTGGTGGAGAACATGTCGGGCCTGGTGATGCCCGACGGCTCGACGATGCAGATCTTCGGGGAGGGCGGCGGACGCCAGGTCGCCGAGCGGCTCAGCCGCACAGTCGGCGCCGACGTTCCACTGCTCGGCCAGGTTCCGCTGGACCCGGCGTTGGTGGCTGCCGGGGATTCGGGTGTGCCGCTGGTGTTATCGGCACCGGATTCGGCTGCGGCACAACAACTGCGGTCCATCGCCGACAAACTGTCGTCCCGCCGCCGCGGGTTGGCGGGGATGTCGCTGGGACTGGATCCGGCCGGCCGCTGACGCCAAGGTCAGCCCGCGCCGGAGTCAGGTCGCGTCGGCGTCGAACGGAGCGGGACCGCCGGTGGGCCCGGTCGCCGTCGGCATGTCGGCACTCTTGGGCTTCACCGGACCCGGTCCGCGGTCGCTGCCACCGGCCCCGTCGAATTCACCGGTGAGCCAGGAATCGTCGCCGTCGAGCAGATGTTTGGTGATCGCCGACCGCGGCGTCATGCCGCGCAACTTCTGGATCTCGCTCAACGGCTGGCGCAGATCGTCGAACTCTGGGCCGAGTTCCTCGCGCAACTCCCGGGTCGCCCCGCTGAGGTAATCCCGGGCCTGCCGGAGGGTGCCCGCCGCCCACTGGATGGCCCCGGGCAGCCGCTCCGGGCCGAGCACCACCAGACCGATCACCACCAGCAGGAGCATCTCGCCCCACCCGACGTTGGCGAACATGGGTTAGTCCGGCTTGTCCGGGGACGGATTCACCATGAGCGTCACCTTGCGGCCCTCGCGCATCACCTCGATCGGTGAGTCCTGCCCGATCGGGAGCTGCCGCACCGCGACGACGAACTCGTCGGCGTCGGCGACGTTGCGGTTGCCGACCTTGACCACGACGTCGTTCTCCTTGATTCCCGCCTTGTCCGCGGGGCCGCCGGCGGTGACGTTGGCGATCTGCGCACCGGATGCCAGGTCGTTGCTGACCGAGCGGGCGGTGAGGCCCAGCGTCGGGTGGGGGACCTTGCCGTCCTTGATCAGCGCTTCGACCGTCGCCTTGACCTCGTTGACGGGGATCGCGAAGCCCAAGCCACTTGCGCTGTCGGACAACGACTTTCCGGCGGTGTTGATGCCGATCACTTCGGATTCCATGTTGATCAGCGGGCCACCGGAGTTGCCGTGGTTGATCGACGCATCGGTCTGCACGCCGTCGATGACGGTGTCGGTGTCCGAACCCTCACCGGACAGCGGAACCGGACGGTTCAGCGCGCTGATGATGCCGTGCGTGACCGTGCTGCGCAGGCCCAGCGGGGCACCCGCGGCGATCACTTCCTCGCCCACCTTGAGCTTGCTGGAGTCACCCAGCCGGGCCACCGTCAGGTTGTCGACGTTGTCGACCTTGAGCACGGCCAGGTCGGTCTTGGGGTCGCGGCCGACGAGGTTGGCCGGGACCTCCTTGCCGTCATTGAAGACGACGGTCATCTTGAACTTGCCCGGCGTCGCCGCGGCCTCAGAGATGACGTGGTTGTTGGTGACGATGTAGCCCCGCCCGTCGACGACGACGCCGGAGCCTTGCGAGCCCTCGTCATCGCTCTTGGCCTCGATGGTCACCACCGAATCGGCGACCGCCGAGGCCACCTGCGAGAACCGTCCGGGCGGCACTTCCCCGTCGCTGGAGGTCGACAGCGTCACCTTGGAGGTGGTGAACGCCTCGACCACCTCTGCGGTCTTGCGGCCCACCCAACCGCCGAGCATGCCGATCGTCAACGCGATCAGGGCCAGCGTCGCCAACGCGATATGGGAGACCCGGCCGCCGAAGAGCACCTCGCGCAGGCCGAGCTTGCCCGGCGGCGGCCCCTCGATGACCGGGGCGTGCGCCTGCAGCGCGGGGGTGCCCAGCGCGACCCCCGCGGCGGGATCGCGCCACGGATCGTCGACCCCCTCGGAGTCGTCGGCCTCGGCCGCCAGCGCGCCGGCATCGGCCGGATGGCGTTGCAGCGAATCGCTGCCCAGATACGGCCGTCTGAAAGCCTCCTCCAGCACCGGATCGGCGGGCTTGGGGGCGGGCCTGAATTCATCGGCAAGCGAGAACCGCGACGGCCGTAACTCTTCTGCCACGAAGGAGCCGTCGACGCCGCTCGGGCGCCCGAAGGCGCGCGACGCCGCAGGATCGACCGGCGGGCGGAACACTGGTCTCGGCGCCAGCCGCGGGCCACCGCCGGAATTGTCCTCGCTCGAACTCACGTCAACCTCAATCCCACACACTCAGCAGCAGGCCAGAGGCACTGCTCGATATCGGCCTTCACCCTACCGGCGCTTACGACGCCCCCGCGGCGTGCCGTCGTCAGGCTGCGTGCCGTCGGGCGAACCGGCGGGCTCCTCCGGCGTCGACTGCGGTATCTGCGCCAGCAGGCCCATCAGGGTGCTCGGCGCGGCTACCGGCCCGGAGTCACGCAGCGCGACGCGGGCCTGGGTCTGGGCGTCGACCTCGTCGGAGCACTGCGGGCACAGCGCCAGGTGGCTACCCGCACGCAGGTGTGCCTTCACGGGCAATTCGCCGTCGACGTAGGCCGCAATCGCCTCGGTGGACAGGTGGTCGGTGGAGCTGAACTGGCGGGGGGCGTTGAGGGCGGCCACATCGACGGAGACGAAGTTCGACGGCAGCCAGGACAATGCGCGCCGGAACACATCGCCAGGGTCGACCACCTGCACTCCTCTCCCCAACCGCCCGCGTCCGGACTGGCTGCACGCAGAGCTCACCCCGAATCTAGCGCGTAGAGGACGCGATGACGTCACGACAGACCTACAGGTTGAGTCAGGCGGAGGGCGCCTCGGCGTGGCCGTGGGCGGCGAGGTAGTCACGCAGGGCCTGCCGGCCCCGGTGAATCCGGCTGCGGACCGTGCCGAGTTTCACGCCGAGCGTCGCGCCGATCTCCTCGTAGGACAGGCCTTCGATGTCGCACAAGACCACCGCGGCGCGGAACTCCGGGGGCAGCGAATCCAGCGCCGCCTGCAGGTCGGCGCCCAGCCGGGCGTCCTGGTATATCTGCTCGGGGTTGGGCTGATCGCCAGGAAGCCGGTCGTAGTCCTCGGGCAGGGCTTCCATCCGGATGCGCGCGCGACGTCGGACCATGTCCAGGAACAGGTTCGTGGTGATGCGGTGCAGCCAGCCCTCGAAGGTTCCGGGCTGATAGTTCTGCACCGACCGAAAGACCCGGATGAACGTCTCCTGGGTGAGATCCTCGGCGTCGTGCTGGTTGCCCGACAACCGGTAGGCCAGCCGGTAGACGCGGTCGGCGTGCTGGCGCACCAGTTCGTCCCAGGACGGCATGGCGGCGCGGTCGCCGGTCGCATCGAACACCGCGGTGCCCTGCAACTCATCGGCCGGCTCAACCCAGTCGGCGTCACCCACAGGCCCGACGTGGGACATGGTGAGCGGGGCCGTCCCGACCTGAGTGGTCATGGTGATCGTTGAATCCTCCTGGGATTGGTGCGCCACCACCGGCGCGTCAATCGACATAACGCGGCCCCCCCGGGGGCTATTCCCCGCCCAGCCACCCAGGCTTCTCATGCGCGTGAGCATTCCGCATGGGCTTGTGCAACCACTGTGAGCAAACTAAATGTTGACTGAGAACGGTGCTTGAAATGCCCACTACTAGGCCATTCGTCAGGATTCGGTAATCATGAGCAATTTCCTTAGATTATCTCATCGGAGTGTCGGGAACGCCCGGCAACCGCCCGCCGCGTCGGCGTGGCGCGTCGCCCCCCGCATCACCTCGGGTGTTCTACGCTGCACAACATGTCCACCAGCGACGAAGCGGTGCCGAGCAGGGCTGACCGGATCCTCGCGCACGCCGAGGGCTCGATCTCCGAGGACGCGATCGTCGCCGCCGCACGCGAGCGCGCCGTCGACGCGGGCGCCGGCGCGGTGACCCCGGCGGTCGGGGCGCTGCTGGCACTGCTGACCCGGTTGTCCGGCGGCAAGGCGGTGGTCGAGGTCGGCACCGGCGCCGGCGTCAGCGGACTGTGGCTGCTGTCCGGGATGCGCGAAGACGGCGTGCTGACCACCATCGACATCGAGCCGGAGCATCAGCGCCTGGCCAAGCAGGCGTTCAGCGAGGCCGGCATCGGCCCCGGCCGCACCCGTCTGATCGGCGGACGCGCCCAGGACGTGCTCACCCGGCTCGCCGACGCGTCCTACGATCTGGTCTTCATCGACGCGGCAGCGGCCGACCAGCAGCACTTCGTCGTCGAGGGAATCCGGTTGCTGCGGCCCGGAGGTCTGATCGTCGTCCACCACGCCGCCCTCGACGGCCGCGCCGGCGATCCGGCGGCCCATGACTCCGACGTGACCGCCGTGCGGGAGGCCGCGCGGCTGATCGCCGAAGACGAACGCTTCACCCCGGTCCTGGTGCCACTCGGAGACGGCGTCCTGGTGGCGGCCCGGGACTGACGATCATGTCCGCCAACGGCTTCGGGAGGCCGCAATGGAATTCATGACCGGCTTCGGCCTGGCCAGCGCGGCCGGCCTGAACGCCTACATACCACTGCTCTCGATGGGCCTCCTGGGCCGCTTTACCAACCTTGTTCACCTGCCGCCGGGGTGGTCGTGGCTGGAGAACGGCTGGGTGATCGGGATCGTCGCGGTCTTGTTGATCGTGGAGATCGTCGCCGACAAGATCCCGGCGCTGGACTCCGTCAACGACACGATTCAGACCTTCGTGCGACCGACCTCCGGCGGCATCGTGTTCGGTTCGGGTACGGCCGCGCAGACCGCGGCCGTCGCCGACCCCGGCGAGTTCGCCCGCACCGGCCAGTGGGTTCCGGTGGTGATCGGCGTGGTCACCGCGCTGGTGGTCCACATCACCAAGTCGGCGGTCCGGCCGGCCGCCAACGTCGCCACGGCCGGGGTGGCCGCGCCGGTGCTGAGCACGATCGAGGACTTCACCAGCGCCGCCCTGACCTTCGTCGCCATCCTGTTGCCGGCCTTGGTGATCGCGGTGGTGATCGCACTCGCCTGGGCCGCGGTGCGGCTGTTGCGTAAGCGGCGACGCCGGCAATCGGCCATCGGATAACGTCCACGCACGACCGGATCAGGGGTGATCTGCACATGATCCGAGCAGTCTGGAACGGCGCAGTCCTGGCCGAGGCGCCCGAAACGGTGCGTTTGGAGGGCAATCACTACTTCCCGGCGGATTCGCTGCGTCGGGAATACCTGTCCGACAGCACCACCACATCGGTGTGCCCGTGGAAGGGCACGGCGCACTACTACAGCGTCACCGTCGACGGACAGGTCAACGCCGACGCCGCCTGGTACTACCCCGAACCCAGCGCCAAGGCGAGCCAGATCAAAGACCACGTCGCGTTCTGGAAGAGCGTCACAGTCGAATCCGACTAGCCGCATGACGATCAAGCGGCGACGAAGGAGCCGCGATGAGGAATGCGGCAATCAGGACTAGCCGCATGACGATCAAGCGGCGACGAAGGAGCCGCGATGAGGAATGCGGCAATCAGGACTCAGTCTGGCCGAGCTTAGATCCACACACCCTTACCGACGGCCACCACACCGCCAGAACTGATCGCGAACCGCTCCCGGTCCTTCTCCAGATCCACGCCCACCATCTCGCCCGGGCCCACCACGACGTTCTTGTCCAGGATCGCCCTCCGGACCACCGCGCCGCGGCCGACCCGGACACCGGGCATCAGGACGCTTCCCTCGACGATGGCGCCGTCGTCAACCACGACGTTGCTCGACAGCACCGAATTGCGCACGGACGCAGCCGAAATGATGCTGCCGGCGCCGACCACCGACTCCTGGGCCGAGCCGCCGTTGACGAACTTCGCCGGAGCCAGGTTCTCCGACTCGCCCCGGATCGGCCAGCGCTTGTTGTAGAGGTTGAACACCGGGTGGACCGACACCAGGTCCATATGGGCGTCGTAGAACGCGTCCAGGGTGCCGACGTCGCGCCAGTAACCGTGGTCGCGTTCGGTCGCCCCGGGCACCTCGTTGTCGTTGAAGTCGTAGACCGCCGCCATGCCGTCGGCGACCAGATTGGGAATGATGTTGCCGCCCATGTCGTGGTCGGAGGTGTCGTCGTCGGCGTCGGCGCGGATGGCGTCGATGAGCACCTTGGTGGTGAAGATGTAATTGCCCATCGAGACGAAGGTCTGGTCCGGGTTGTTCGGGGTGCCCGGCGGGTCGGCTGGTTTCTCGACGAAGCTGAGGATCCGTCCGGAATCGTCGGCGTCGATGCAGCCGAACGCGCTGGCTTCGTCACGCGGCACGCGGATGCCGGCCACCGTTGCGCCCGCGCCGCTTTCGATGTGGAACTTCAGCATCTGCTCGGGGTCCATGCGGTACACGTGGTCGGCGCCGAACACCACGATGTAGTCGGGATCCTCGTCGTAGATCAGATTCAGGGACTGATAGATCGCGTCAGCCGAACCGGTGTACCAGCGCGGCCCGAGGCGCTGCTGGGCGGGAACCGGGGTGATGTACTCCCCCGCCAGGCCGCTCAGCCGCCAGTTCTGCGAGATGTGACGGTCCAGCGAGTGCGACTTGTACTGGGTGAGTACGCAAATCCGTAGATAGCGGGCGTTGACGAGGTTCGACAGCACGAAGTCGATGAGCCGGTAGGCGCCGCCGAAGGGAACAGCCGGCTTGGCCCGGTCCGCGGTGAGCGGGTAGAGCCGTTTCCCCTCGCCTCCGGCCATGACGATGCCAAGGACGTGTGGCAACTCCCTCATGGAAGTTAACCTAACCACCACAGGTGGCCGGGGCTAGGGCAATTGCGGTTTCGGCGCGCTGAGAAACCCAACGCGACCCGCGCAGCCGTCGCGAGCATTACGGTCAGCGGTATGCGTGTGGCGATGATGACCCGGGAGTATCCGCCCGAGGTCTACGGCGGTGCAGGCGTGCATGTCACCGAACTCGTGGCGCAACTGCGCCGTTTGTGCGACGTCGACGTGCACTGCATGGGTGTGCCCCGCGAGACGGCGTTCGCCCACCAACCCGATCCAGCGCTGGCCGATGCCAACCCGGCGCTGGCGACCCTGTCCACCGATCTGCGCATGGCGGACGCGGCGGCCGGGGCCACCGTGGTGCACTCGCACACCTGGTACACGGGCATGGCCGGACACATCGCCTCGCTGCTGTACGGCGTGCCGCACGTCCTGACCGCGCACTCATTAGAACCGCTGCGGCCGTGGAAGGCCGAACAACTCGGCGGCGGATATCAGGTGTCGCTGTGGGTGGAGAGCACCGCGGTCCAGGCCGCCGACGCGGTGATCGCCGTGAGCGCCGGCATGCGCAAGGACGTCCTGGCGGCATATCCCGGGCTCGATCCCGATCGCGTGCACGTGGTCAAGAACGGGATCGACGCCGACGTCTGGTACCCGGCCGCCCCGGACCCCGAGGAGTCGGTGCTCGCCGAACTCGGAGTCGACCCCTCCCGTCCGTCGGTGGCGTTCGTCGGCCGGATCACCCGCCAGAAGGGCGTCCCGCATCTCATCGCGGCCGCGCACAAATTCGACCCCGACGTCCAGCTGGTGCTGTGCGCGGGCGCGCCGGACACCCCGGAGATCGGGGCCGAGGTCAAGGCCGCCGTCGACGACCTGGCTGCTGAGCGCGGCGGGGTGTTCTGGGTCAGGGATTTCCTTCCGGTCCATGAAATCCGCGAAATCCTCTCGGCGGCAACGGCTTTCGTCTGCCCGTCGGTGTACGAACCGTTGGGCATCGTCAATCTCGAGGCGATGGCGTGCGGGACGGCCGTGGTGGCGTCCGACGTGGGAGGCATCCCCGAGGTGGTCGACGACGGCGTCACCGGCACCCTGGTCCACTATGACGCCACCGACCCCCGGGCGTTCGAGGCCGGACTGGCCGAGGCGGTCAACGCTTTGGTGCGCGATCCCGCCAAGGCCGCGGCGTTCGGCACAGCCGGCCGCCAGCGCTGCATCGACGAGTTCTCCTGGGCGCGGATCGCCGAGCAGACGTTGGAGATCTACCGCAAGGTGTCGGCCTAAACCGCGACAGGCAGCAGGAAACCCCGCGCTGACGAGCGGGGTTTCACACTGACGAGCGTTAGCTGGTGACGTTCTTGAGTTCGTCGCCGAGTGCCGCGGCCTCGTCCGGGGTCAACTCGACGACGAGCCGGCCACCACCCTCCAGCGGTACCCGCATCACGATGCCGCGCCCCTCTTTGGTTGCTTCCAGTGGACCGTCGCCGGTCCGGGGCTTCATCGCCGCCATCGAGTGCTCCCTCCAGATTCTGAGCAGGCCGACCGCCACACCGGGTGCCGGGTTCGGGTTGATTCTAGTGTTTCCTATTGTCCCTTATCGCCAGCGGTGGTCATGCGAGGTCGCGGAACCCAACAATCGGCCACGTGGTCGTCGACCATCCCGGTCGCCTGCATGAGCGCATAAGCCGTGGTGGGGCCGACGAAACGGAAGCCCCGGCGCCGTAGTTCGCGGGCCAGAGCGACCGAGTCCGGGGTCTGGGACGGCACGTCGTCAAGAGTTGCCGGCCGTGGTCGCGGCGCCGGTGCGTGCGACCAGAGCAGATCGGACAGGTCGACGTCGCAGTCGGCGGCCGCACGCGCGTTGCCGATGGTTGCCTCGATCTTGGCGCGGTTGCGGACGATGCCGGGGTCGGCGAGCAGCCGGTCCACGTCGCGCTCGCTGTAGCGGGCGACGGTCTCGACGTCGAAACCGGCGAAAGCGCGGCGGAAATTCTCCCGCTTACGCAGGATGATCAGCCAGGACAGGCCGCTTTGGAAGGCCTCCAGTGTCATCCGTTCGAACATCGCGGTCCGGCCGCGCAGCGGGCGGCCCCACTCCCGGTCGTGGTAATCGCGCATCAACTCGCCGTCCGGCCCCGATCCGGTGGTCGCCCAGCCACATCGGTGCGGATCAGTCACCCGGGGCCCTGTCGGCGTCGTAGGACTCGGGTGAATAGCCCGGCGCATAGTCGTAGGCGTCGCCGGCCGGGTAACCGCCGTCGGCGTCGGTGAGACCGGCGGCAGCACGCACCGCGGCGAGCTCACCGCGCAGCTGGTCCAGCTCGGCTCCCAGCCGGTCGAGCACCCAGTCCACCTCGCTGGTCTTGTAGCCGCGCAACACCTGGGTGAACTTGACGGCGTCCACGTCGGCCCCGGTGACGCCGGAGGCCGGCAGCACTGTCGCGGTCGTCGCCCGCGGCAGCGGGGGCAACTGTTCGCCGCGGCCGAAGATGAAGCTGCCGATGCCGAACAGCACCGCAGACACCAGGATCAGCACCACCAAGTACATCAGGATCAGCGACACGTCCTCGATCCTGCCTCACCGCCGGGAGGCGTCCAAGGGGCGGTGTTCAGCGCACGGTATTCATGGGAGGACGGTCGGTCAGCGACACCGTCGAGGTGCGACTCGCGTACCCGTCCACGCCGTCGGGTGCCGGGAAGAACTGGGTAAGACCCACGCCGGAGTCTGCGATGCTGCAGCGGGTCAGCAGGGTGGCGATAATCTGCCGGCTCATCGGCCCCAGTTCGCTCAGCGGCCGGTTGCGATGGGTGCGCACGCCGAGATTGACCTGCGCGATGGCGTCGAGACCGTAGCGGTCGTAGGTGTCGATCAGGATGCCGATTTCGACTCCGTAGCCCGGCGCGAAGGGCACTGAGGTGAGCAGTTCGCGGGTTCCGGCGTACTCGCCTCCCAGCGGTTGCAACACGCATCCCAACTCGGGCCGCAGTGCGGCGAGCAGAGGGCGGGCTACCAGTTCGGTGACGCGTCCCCCGCCGTTGGCGTCCTGACCGTCGCCGAGTCTGAGCGGGCGGCGGTAGAAGCCGCGAACCAGATGGATGCCGCCCTCGGTGAGCAGCGGCCCCACCAGACGGGGCACGAACATCGGGTCCGGTTCGATGAGGTCGGAGTCGATGAAGACGACGACGTCGCCGGTGGTGGCGGCCAGCGAGCGCCACAGCGCCTCGCCCTTGCCGGGCTGCGGCGGAATCTCCGGCAGCACCTCCTCCCGGTGCACCACCCGCGCCCCGGCCTCCAGCGCACGCGCTTCGGTGTCGTCGGTGGACCCGGAATCGAGCACGATCAGTTCGTCGACGAGACCGCCGACCATCGGGATGATGGTGTCGATCACCGCGGCGACGGTCGGGCCTTCGTTGAGCGCCGGCAGCACCACCGACACGGTGCGCCCGCGCTTGGCCGCCTCCAACTCGGCGACCGTCCAGGGCGGGCGCTGCCAGGTGTGGTCGACAAGCCAATCCTCGGCCGTTCGGGAGCCGGCCCCGGCCGTTGTCGCGCTCATGCCAGACCCCGAACCGTCCGAGCCGGCGGCCGGTCGCCCTTGATCGAGGCGACCATCTCAAGGACCCTGCGGGTGGGGCCGACTTCGTGGACACGGAACATCCGCGCGCCGTCGGCGGCGGCCAGCGCAGTGGCGGCCAGGGTGCCCTCAAGGCGCTCGGTCAGTCCCACACCGAGAGTCTCCCCGACGAAGTCCTTATTGCTCAGCGCCATCAGGACCGGCCACCCGGTGCCGACGAGATCGCGCACGTGGCGCAGCAACGCCAGGCCGTGGAAGGTGTTCTTCCCGAAGTCGTGGGTGGGGTCGATCAGGATGCCGTCGCGGCGGACCCCGACCGACACCGCGTGCTCGGCCGCAGCGGTGACTTCGGCGATGACGTCGTCGACCACCCCGGTCACGGTGGTGCCGTAGTTCACCCGGAAGGGGCGCGTCCGGGGCACCGCGCCGCCGGTGTGCGAACACACCAGTCCGGCGCCGAACTCCGCCGCCACTTCCGGCAGTGCGGGATCGTGACCGGCCCAGGTGTCGTTGATGACGTCGGCGCCGGCCGCGCAGGCGCGGGCGGCCACCGAGGTGCGCCAGGTGTCGACGCTGATGCACTGCTCGGGGTAGGCGGCGCGGACCCACTCGATGAAGGGCACCACCCGGCGGATCTCCTCGTCGTCGTCGACGACGGTTCCGGGGCCGGCTTTGACGCCGCCGATGTCGATCACGTCGGCTCCCTCGGCGACGACGCGGTGTACCGCCTCCATGGCGGCGTCGTCGGTGAAGGTCGCGCCGCGGTCGTAGAACGAGTCGGGGGTGCGGTTGACGATCGCCATGATCAGCGCGCGGTCACCGGCCACCGGCCGTCCGCAGAACGTCGCGCTCACCACGCCGACAGTATCCATCACCGAATGTGGGCGCTCTGGACGGAAAGCCGCCGCGGGGCTTCGTACCTCAGCCCCTTGGACGCCTCCCGGCCCAACGGGTCGGCACTCCGGCGGGGCTTCGTACCTCAGCCCCTTGGACGCCTCCCGGCTGCCACCTCTGCGGGGTAGTCGTCGGTGAACGGCACGTAGCCCTCCTCGCGACCGCACAGGACGAACAGCGGATCAGATACGTCGGGGCCGTAGGCCTGTTGGCGCAGTTCGACTTTGCGGCTCTTGAAGGTCGAGGTGGTCTCCAGTGAGTCCACCAGCCGGATGAACAGCGGAACCGAATAGCTCGGTAGGGCCCCGTAGAGCCGGCTGGCCAGCGCCACACCGTCGAACGTCGCACCCTCGCGCAGCTTGACGGCGGCCATCCCAGCCCGCCCTCCCGTGTCGGGCACCTCTACGCCGAACACCGTGCACTCCTCGACGCTGGGGTCGGCGGCCAGCGGCGCTTCCACGTCGGTGGTGGCCACGTTCTCCCCCTTCCACCGGAAGGTGTCACCAAGCCGGTCTGCGAAGGCGGCGTGGCCCATGCCCTGCGGGCTCATCACGTCGCCGGTGTTGAACCACACGTCGCCGTCCTTGAAAGCGTTGCGCACCAACTTCTTCTCGCTGGCAACCTTGTCGGTGTAGCCGTCGAACGGGGAAAGCCGGTTGACTGGGCTGATCAGTAGCCCGGGCTGGCCGGACGGCACCCGCCGCACCCGGCCTTTCTCGTCGCGCACCGGGTCGCCGGTCTCGGGGTCGTACTCGACGTAGGCCAGCGGCAGCGGGTTGATCCCGGTCGAGCCCGGGATATTGAAGATGTTGATGAAGGCGGTATTGCCCTCGCTGGCGGCGTAGAACTCCACCACCCGCTTGATGCCGAAACGCATGGTGAACTCCTGCCAGATGTCCGGGCGCAATCCGTTGCCGACGATCACCCGGACCTTGTGCGCCCGGTCGGTCGGCTTGGGCGGCTGGTTGAGCAGGTAGCGACACACCTCACCGATGTAGATGAAAGCGGTGGCGTCCATCGCGATCACCTCGTCCCAGAATCGCGACACCGAGAAGGTCTTGCCCAGCGCCAGCGTCGCGCTGGCGCCGATCACCGAGGACAGCGCCACGGTCAGTGCATTGTTGTGATAGAGCGGCAGGGCGCAGTACAGGGTGTCGCTGCCGCGCAGTCGCAGTCCCAGGCCGCTGAACCCGGCCAGCGCCCGCAGCCACCGCTGATGCGTCATCACACTGGCTTTGGGGTGTCCGGTGGTTCCGGAGGTGAAGATGTAGAACGCCGGGTCGCGGGCCTGCACATCGGCGGCCGACGGCGGATTCCCGGCGGGCTTGCCTTCGGCGAGCGTCGCGAGGTTCCCCAACGACATCAGATCGGCCACCTCGGCGCCGCTGTTGACGATCGGTTCGATCAGGTCGGCCTCGCACACCACGATCTTCGCGTCGAGCAAGCCGATGCTGTGCGCCAATAGCTCTGCGCGCTGGTTGAAGTTCAGCATCCCGGCGACCGCCCCGCATTTCACGACGGCCAGCATCATCAGTACGGCGTCTGGTGAATTGCGCAGCATCAGACCGACCACATCGCGCCGACCGACACCGCGGTCGGCCAAGACGGCCGCGTAGCGGTTGGCGGTCTCGTTGGCCTGCCGGTAGGTGATCTTCTCGTCGCCGAACCGGATAAACACCCGGTTGGGGTGACGGGCCGCGCTGTCCTGAAAAACCTTGGCAATCGATGCTCTTGATGTCGGCAGCACCAGCATCCCGGTCAGCGTGCTGCGCAGAATGATCGGGGCGTCCATCACCACCGCGGGCAGCCGGATAGCCAGGTCGAGCAGCCCGACCGACTTCTTCGCGGGCTCACCAGTCATGATCGGACCTCCATTGTCGGCGCGCATAAATTCAACGCGGTATCAATGTCGCCGGCGACCACCAGACGGTCCAGCGCTGACTGGCCGACGTAGCCGGTCAGCACCAGGGAGTCCAGCCAGCGCCGAAGGCCGTCGTAGTGTCCGTGCGGGTCCAGCAGCACCAGCGGCTTGTCATGAATTCCGAGATACCCGGCCGTCCAGCTCTCGAAAAGCTCCTCCAGCGTGCCGATTCCGCCCGGCAGGGTCAGGAAGGCATCGCTGCGGTCCTCCATCACCTGCTTCCGCTGGCGCATGGTGTCGGTGACGACCAACTCGTCGGCGTCGGCGTCAGCCAGTTCGCGGTGGACCAGCGCCTTGGGGATCACTCCGATGGTGCGCCCACCGCGGGAGCGCGCACCGGCGGCCACCGCACCCATCGCCGAGACGTTGCCGCCGCCGGAGACCAGGGTCCAACCTCGTCCGGCGATGGCCTCGCCGACACCGCGGGCCAGTTCCAGCAATTCGGGGTGGCGCGGAATGGCGGCGCAGTACACGCAAACGGCCCACTGGGATGTACTTGCCGCGGGGCGGCTCGCTTCGAATTCTGGTTGCCGCACGACCGAAACCTAATCCACCCGGTCGGTGGCCCAATAGAGTCGGGGGCTATGCCAGTCAACAAGCCGTGGTCTCTGGTTCCCCGACGCGAACTCGACGGCGTGGTAGAGGTACTGTCCTCCGATCGCTCGGGCGGTGTCGCGCTGATCGGGGATGAGGGCGTGGGTAAGTCCACGCTCGCCGCTCAGGCCGCTGAGCGACTCGGCCTGGGCGAGCCGGTGTGGGTGATCGGCACACTGGCCCAGTCCGCCGTGCCATTCGGCGCCTTCGGACCACTGCTCCCGGACATCCAAGAGGCCGGCAAGCCCGCCGCCATGCTGTCAGCGGCAGCCGAAAGCGTACTGGCGCAGGCGAACTCAGCGCCGATCATCGTCGACAACGCACGCCTGCTCGACCCGCTCTCAGCAAGCCTGGTCTACCGCCTGGCCAAAGAGGAGAAAGCCCGGCCGGCCGGCAGTCCGGTGATCGTGACGGTGCGTTCGGTGTTGCGGGTGCCACACGTGGTCAGCGCGCTGTGGGAGGACGGCCTGCTGGACCGCATCGACGTCCTGCCGATGGACGCGACGGAAACCGCCGCGCTGGTGGCGGCGGCCGGCGACAGGGACCCGGATGCCCTCTACAAACGCACCGGCGGCAATCCCCTGCATCTGCGGATGCTGCTCAGCGCCGGCCTCACCGACGAAAGCCTGCCAGGCGCGATCGACAAGTACCTCCATGATCTGCACGCTCCGGTCCGTACCGCGTTGGACTACCTGTGCGTCTTCGAGCCGTTGTCTCGTGAGGATCTCGCCGCGCTAGCGGGCGAAGAGACGATCACCGAGGGCATCGAGTGCGGCGCCATCGAGTTGTATGCCGACCAGCTCTACGCCGGACACCCGCTGTACCTGGAACGGCTGGCGGCGATGCTGCAGAAACCCGACGTTCAGCGGCTGCGATCGGCCGTCGCCGCCCGGTTGGCCGGCACGCCCACCCACACCCCCGCCGACCGGCTGGCCCGCACCGTACTGGCCCTGCAGAGCGATGCCGCGATCGACAGCGACGCCGTGGTGGCCGCCGCCGAGGAGGCCCTGCGCCTGGGCGATCACGGTCTGGCCGAGCGCCTGGCACGCGGTGCGCTGGACCGCGGCGAGAACTTCAACGCGCGGCTCGCGTTGAGCACCGCGCTGGGCTGGCAGGGCCGCGGCCGGGAGGCTGAATCGGTGCTCGCCGGCCTCGACATCGGGGAGATGTCGGAGGAGCAGCTGATGGCCTGGGCGGTGCCCCGGGCAGCCAATCAGTTCTGGATGCTGTCGGAGCCCGAGCGCGCCGCGATCTTCCTGCAGAACATCCGCGCCCGGGTATGCGCGGCGTCGGCGCGAAGCACGCTCGACGGACTGTCGGCGACCTTCGCGATGAACGCCGCCAACATCCACCGCGCGCTGGACGTCGCCGGCGACGTGCTCTCCAACTCCGAGGCGCCCGACATGGCGGTGGCGTTGGCAGCCAGCGCGACGGCGCTGTGCTCGGCGCGCAGCGGCGATTTCGCCGCCGTCGCACCCGCCGCGGATCGGGTCCTCGGTGGGGACTATCCCGGGCTGCTGCGCTTCACCGTGGGCTTGGCCGAAATCACCACGCTGCTGTTCGAGGGGAAGACCGAGGAGGCTGGGGAGGCGGTGCGGAAGTTCACCGACTTCGCCGAGTCGGTGCAGCCCGGTCGCGCGATCGGCGACGTTCTGCTCGCCCAGGTACTGCTGGCCCGCGGCGAGACGGCCACCGCCGTGGAGTTGCTGAAGCCGGCAGCCACCATCCTGTCGCGCACCGGATACTCCTGGGGGCCGCTGTCCCTGATGTACCTGACGACGGCGCAGGGGTACCAGGGCGAGGTGGCCGAGTCCGGCATGACGCTGGCCCGGGCCATGTCTCTCCACGGCACCAAGTCGGCGATGTTCGCCCCCGAGTTGGGCGTCGCGCGGGCCTGGCGGCTGGCGACCATCGGTGACCACCATGCGGCGATCACCGCGGCCCGCGATGCCGCCCGGACCGCCAAGCGCACCGGGCAGTTGGCGGTCGCGGTGTGGGCCTGGCACGAGGCCGCCCGGCTGGGAGACCGCCGCGCCGCCGACGCTATGGCCCAGATCGCCGAATCGGTGCCCTGCGTGTATACCGACCTCGCTCTGGCACACGCCCGAGCGCTGGCCGCCGGCGACGCCACCGCGCTGCGTGAGGCCGCGGAGAAACTGGCCGCCGCGGGCTTCCACGGTGCTGCCGCCGACGCGTCGCGCCAAGCCGACGAGGTGGCCGCCGGATCGACCGTCACGCAATAGGCGAATTGTTTTACATGTATTAACACTCGCGTTATTGTTGTGCTACATCGACGAGTTCAACGAAAGGCACCACGAATGACGACCTTCGCCGACCCTGTCGTCGAAACCGCATCGGTCACCGAGGCGGTCCGCGGACAACGAACGGTGCCGATCACCATCGCGCGCGGCGGCGGCATCGGCCCGGGCGGGCGTACTCGAAGGCGTAGCGGCTGATCCGCTCACAACCCGGCCGGGTGATCAGCTTCAGACACTGCGTCACGTCATGGGTCTGACGAGGTTCGATGCCGGCGTAGAGGTCCTCTTCGTTTTCCCGGATGATCACCAGGTTCATGTCCGGGTGCCGGGTCGGCACGAAGGGGGCGTAGGCGACGCACGGCCGGACGTTCGCATACAGCCCGAGGCTCTTGCGGATGGTGACGTTCAGCGACTTGAATCCGCCGCCCTGCGGAGTGGTGATGGGCGCCTTGAGGAACACCCTGGTGCGGCGCAGGGAATCCCACGCCGACGGTTCGATACCGGCCGAATGACCGCGGCGGTAGACGGCTTCTCCGATCTCCACCTCGTCAACCGCCAGGCGGGCCCCCGGCCGCGTCGAGGATGCGCAGCGTGGCATCCATGATCTCCCCGCCGCAACGGCCGCAAGAAGGTCACCTGCCTCACCAAGGACAACATCATGAAGGCCACCGACGGCCTGTTCCACCAGGTCTTCGACGAGGTGGCCGCCAAGTACCCCGATCTGGAGAGCGAGCACTGGATAGTCGACATCGGGGCGGCCAAACTCGCCGATTCCCCGGAGGAGTTCGACGTGGTCGTGCTGCCGAACCTCTACGGGGACATCCTCTCCGACGTCGCGGCGCAGATCGCCGGATCGGTGGGCCTGGCCGGGTCGTCGAACATCGGCGACGGCGTGGCGATGTTCGAGGCCATCCACGGCTCGGCCCCCTTATTTGCCGGCCAGGATGTGGCCAACCCGTCAGGACTATTGCTGGGATCGGTGATGATGCTCGTGCACATCGGGCAGGGCGACATCGCCACGCGTGTGCACAACGGCTGGTTGTCGGCGCTGGAAGCCGGCGCAGCCACCCAGGACATCACCCAAGCCGACCAGAAGGCCCTATCCACACCAGACTTCGCCAAGGCCATCATCGATCATCTCGGGGAGAGGCCGAAGATGCTTGCAACAGTGGACTATCCGGTGACCGAGACCGAGCCGACGGTCAGCCTCAAGCCGCGCCGTAGGGAGGAGAAGACGTGCGACGGGGTGGACGTCTTCCTGCACGCCGACGGAATCGGCCCCGACGCCCTGGCTGCGCAGATCAGAGAAGCCACCCATGACAGCTGGCTGCAGTTGACGATGATCACCAACCGCGGCGTCAAGGTGTGGCCAAATGGGCTGCCGGAGACGTTCTGTGTCGACCAATGGCGGTGCCGCTTCCACGCGCCCGAACCCGGGCAGGCCAGCAACGCCGACATCATCACCCTGCTCAGCCGGCTGACCGGTGCGGGCCTGGAGTTCGTCGAGTCCGAGGGGCTTTACCGGTTCGACGGCGAGCCGGGCTACTCGCTGAGCCAGGGCCAGTGAGTCAACCGCCGAGGTACCTGCGCAAGGTCGCGGTCACGGCGCCGATCTGAGCGACCGAGACCCATTCGTCGCGCCGGTGCGCGAGGTTGGGATCCCCGGGGCCGTAGTTGACCGCCGGGATGCCCAGCGCAGCGAAGCGGGCCACGTCGGTCCAACCGAATTTGGCGCGCACCCGGCCGTCGGCAGCCTCCACCAGCGCTGCCGCCGCCGGGTGATGCAGCCCCGGCAGCGCACCGGGGGCGGCATCGGTCCGTTCGATCCCGACGTCGAGCCCGTCGAACGCCTCCCGGACGTGGGCGAAAGCCTGTTCCGGGTTCCGATCCGGGGCGAATCGGAAGTTGACCGTCACCGAGGCCGCGTCGGGGATGACGTTGCCGGCCACTCCTCCGTCGATCCGGACGGCCGAGAGCCCTTCCCGGTAGGTGCAGCCGTCGATGTCGACGATTCGGCCCTCATAGGACGACAGCCGCTCCAACACACCACCGAGTTTGTGAATCGCATTGTCCCCCAGCCACGATCGCGCCGAGTGCGCCCGGGTACCGGTGGCCGAGACCAGCGCCCGCAGGGTGCCCTGGCAGCCCGCCTCGACGTAGCCGCCCGAGGGCTCACCGAGAATCGCCACGTCGGCGCGCAGCCACTCGGGGAGTTCGCGTTCGATGCGGCCCAGGCCGTTTGCGGTCGCCTCGATCTCCTCGCAGTCGTAGAAGATCAACGTCACGTCGTGGGCGGGTTCGGCGAGCGTCGCCGCCACATGGAGGAAGACCGCGTCACCGGACTTCATGTCCGAGGCGCCGCACCCGTAGATGTGGTCGGCATCGCGGCGCGAGGGGACGTTGTCGGCGATCGGAACGGTGTCGAGGTGGCCGGCCAGAATCACCCGCGACCGTCGGCCCAGATGGGTCCGGGCGAGCACCGCGTCCCCGTTGCGGATCACCTCGTAGCCGGTCTGCTCACGCAGCGCGGCCTCCACCTCGTCGGCGATCCGTCGCTCGTCGCGCGACACGCTCGGGATGTCGATGAGAGCGGCGGTCAGATCACTCGGGTCAGCGCGAAGGTCCAGCACAAGAGACCAGGCTAGCGGGCCGGTGCCATCGACTAAGTTGTGCTCCGTGACTTCTGCTGCGGCTTTCGGATTGGCCACCGTCGCCGGCGACGGCACCGTACTCGACGCCTGGTTCCCGGATCCGGAACTGGGCGCCTACAGCCCCGCTGGCACCACCGTGCTGTCGGCGGACGACATCGGCGGTGAACTCGGGGCTCTGGCCGGGCCCGATCCCGATCGTGGCGTCGACGTGGTCGAGATTCGCACCGTCATCGCCGACCTCGCCGACAGGCCGCTCGACGCCTACGACGCCTATCTGCGCTTGCATCTGATCAGCCACCGGTTGGTCGAGCCGCACGGGCTCAACCTCGACGGTCTGTTCGGGACTCTCGCCAATGTGGTGTGGACCAACCACGGGCCGTGCCCGATCGACGGGTTCGAGAAGGTCCGCCTGCGGTTGCGCCGCCGCGGCCCGGTGACCGTCTACGGGGTGGACAAGTTCCCGCGGATGGTCGACTACGTCGTGCCCAGCGGCGTGCGGATCGCCGACGCCGACCGGGTGCGACTGGGCGCGCACCTCGCGCCGGGCACCACCGTCATGCACGAGGGCTTCGTCAACTTCAACGCCGGCACCCTCGGCGCCTCGATGGTCGAGGGACGCATCTCCGCCGGCGTGGTGGTCGACGACGGATCCGACATCGGCGGCGGCGCGTCCATCATGGGCACGCTCTCCGGCGGCGGCGCCGAAGTGATCTCGGTGGGCAAGCGCTGCCTGCTCGGCGCCAACGCGGGCCTGGGCATCTCGCTGGGCGATGACTGCGTCATCGAGGCCGGGCTGTACATCACCGCCGGCACCAAGGTGACCATGGCCGGCGGCGCCACAGTGAAGGCGCGGGAACTCTCCGGGGCGAATAACCTTCTGTTCCGACGCAATTCGGTCACCGGCGCGGTGGAAGTGGTGCGCCGCGATGGCAAGGGCATCACGCTCAACACCGCGTTGCACGCGAATTAGGGCGAGCGTTGCACGCGAATTAGGGCGAGCGCTGCACGCGAATTAGGGCGAGCGCTGCACGCGAACTGACGCGCACCGCTATTCGGGGGCCAGCACGCAGAACTCGTTGCCCTCGGGGTCGGCAAGCACCACCCAGGTCTGGCTGCCCTGACCGATGTCGACGTGGCGGGCACCGAGCGCGATCAGTCGGTCCACTTCGGACTGCTGGTCGTCAGGAGTGAAGTCGAAGTGGATGCGGTTCTTGACCGATTTGCCCTCGGGCACCGGCAGAAACAGCCAGTCCGGACCGTCTCCGGCGGGTGGGCGCACCAGCCACTCGCCGTCGTCGTCGGCCGACTGCAGGGTCCAACCGAGGGCCTGTGACCACCACCGTGCCTGCGCGGCGGTGTCGTGGGCGTCTACGCAGATCTCGGTGAACCGCAGGCTCATCGCATGAGCTCCTTCTTGACCACCTTGCCCATGGCGTTGCGTGGCAGCGACTCGACGAGCCGGACTTCCCGTGGCCGCTTATGCACCGATAGCTGCTGGGCGACATAGTCGATCAGATCGTCGGGTTGGGCGTCGCCGACGACGAACGCGACGATCCGCTGGCCGAGATCGTCGTCGGGCAGCCCGACCACGGCCACCTCCGCGACCCCGGGATGACCCAGCAGGGCGGTTTCGATCTCACCCGCACCGACCCGGTAGCCGCCGGACTTGATGAGGTCCACCGACTCGCGGCCGACGATGCGGTGCATCCCGTCGGGGCCGATGACGGCGGCGTCGCCGGTGCGGTACCACCCGTCCGGAGCGAAGGCCTGCGCGGTGGCGTCCGGACGGTGGAGATAGCCGTCGAACACGGTCGGGGTATTCACCTGCAGGCTGCCGATCGTCTCGCCGTCGTGAGGCACGGGCGAGCCGTCCTCGCCGACGAGTCTGGTCTGCATGCCCGTCAGCGGCAGGCCCACCGAACCCGGCCGGCGCTCGCCGTCGGCGCGGGTACTGACCGTGATGAGCGTCTCGGTGCAGCCGTAGCGCTCCACCGGGGCGTGCCCGGTGAGCTCGGCGAGCCCGGTGAACACCGGCACCGGAAGCGCCGCGCTGCCCGACACCAGCAGTCGGGCCGGCGACAGCGCGCGCGCCGCGGCGGGGTCGGCGACCACCCGCGACCACACCGTGGGCACCCCGAAGTACATCGTGCCGCGCGCCTGGGCATAGGCCTGCGGCGTCGGCTTGCCGGTGTGGATGAAGCGGTTGCCGATCCGCAGAGAACCCAGCAGCCCAAGAACCAGGCCGTGCACGTGGAACAGTGGCAGGCCGTGCACCAATGTGTCTTCGGGTGTCCACTGCCAGGCCTGCGCCAGCGCATCGATATCGGAGGCGATGGCCCCTCGGCTGATCACTGCACCCTTGGGCGCCCCGGTGGTCCCGGAGGTGTAGATCACCATCGCCGTGCTGCGCGGATCCGGTTCGGGGTAGCGGTGCCAAGACCGGGCATGTAGTCGCACCGGCACGCGCGGCAGTCCGGCCGGGTCGGCGGGCACGTCGCCCAGCCACGCCTGGGCGGCGGAGTCGGCGAGGATGTGCGCCTGTTCGCCGATGCCGACGTCGGCCTGCACCGGGACGAACGGAACACCCGCGATGAGGCAGCCGGTGATCGCCAGCACCGTGGAGGCCGTCGGAGTGGCCAGAACCGCGACGCGGCCGGCTCCCCCGACCCGCTCGGCGACGGAGGTGGCCGCGCCGACCAGATCGCTGCGCGACAGCGTGACCCCGTCGATGGTGACCGCGTCACCGAGATCGGCCCCGCCCGCCACCGCGGGGGGGTTCAGCGAGCTCAACAGCATCCCGGCAGGCTACCGGAGACACCGGCGTTGCAGATGCGACGAATGGGGTTTGATCGCGGCTACCCTGGCCACTGCCATGGGGTCCGGTCGCTGCCGCATCACGCCGCTGCTGGGTGCAGCGGCGCTGCTGGCGTCGCTCGTGGTGAGCCCGCCGGCGCAGGCCGCGCCCACGCCGTGGAACGGGCGCTACAAGATGGTGACGTACGCCTCCCAGAAGGCAGGGACCAGCCAGGCGACCCGGCAGACGGAGAACGATTTCGGTGCGACGTTCAACGTCTCCACTTCGTGCACGGTGAGGACCTGCGTGGCGACCCTCGACGGTCCCCGCCCCGGAAACCAGACGGTGCCCTGGCCCGCCCATTACACCTGGAACGGGACGGAGTGGACCACCAACTACGACTGGCTGTGGGACTGCCTGCTCGGCGACGGCCAGAAGCAGTGGGCCCGCGCGACGTCATGGACGTTCTACAAACCACAACCGGACGGCTCGTTCAAAGGCAATTGGCACACCGACATCGCCGAGGGCGCCTGCCGAGGCAACGTCGTGATGCCGGTTGCGGCCGTCCCCGCCTGACGCACCGGCCCGGTCCGGCACGCCGGCCAACGGTGAGCCTGTTACCGTTCTCGGAGGAACCCGGAAAAATTTCTTTTCAATCCGGTAACGATGTGATCTCTGTTACCGATGAGAAAGCTGTCACGTCTCACCTCCGCGATGGGAGCCGCCATGAAGGTTGTCAATAGAGTTCTGGTGGCACTGGTCACCGCAATGATGGGCCTGTTCGTGGCCCTGCCCGGAACGGCGCAGGCCGGGATGGACAACCAGATGA
>CAZVST010000050.1:0-36544 GCA_964629725.1 uncultured Mycobacterium sp. | reverse complement strand
TAAAACTGTGCAACGTGTCGGCGGTGGTGGATACGCCGGGGCGCGCCTTCTCCACCAGCGCCAACTGCACGTAGGCATCCATGGCGCGCTAAATCCAGGCGTTCGCGGGAATCGCTGGATTCGGATCGGGGCTCTTAGGCAGGACGTGGCAGCGGTAGCCGATGAGTTGCATACCGTCAACGTTCATGGTGTTGTTCTCGTACTTATAGCCCCAGTCGCGTTGGCTTGTGCCGCTCGCCGACCGTTGTGAGTACGATCCGCCGAGGAAGAAGCATCCAAAAGATAGGCCTCCGCCGCCACCCGCGTAGTTGGACTTTTGCGTGGCAACGAAGTCGGAGAAGCCGCTTGATTCACCGAACGACAGTGACAATTTGCGCACAAAGATCGCCGAGGTCGCGTAGCCGGGCATCATTCCTTTGGGGGGGCTGCCGGCATCGGAGAGAACGTTACCCTTGACCGTTGGGTTGTTCTGATCGAACCGCCAGCTGCGCGAACTCAGGAAAGCCGGCCGGAACCAAGGCCGGGCGATTGGGATTTCGGCGATCTCGAAGCTCATCGACGTGTGTGACGATTCGAAGGTGCCGTGGTATTCCTGTCGGCCTTCCGCTCCACCGGCGGCCGCCGAGCCGCCAAAGATCCCGAGGAATCCGCCGCCGGCCCGCGTTGACCATGACGACGAGCTGACGGCGCCGTTTCTATGCGACTCGTAGTCGCCGGCAGTGAATCCGAACCGTGTCCAGCCTGTCGAGGTGGCGAAGTTACCGGGGACCAGCGACGTGAAGAAGAAGTCGCTGCCTGACACCGGGCTGGTCAACCGGGCCTTTTCTAAATCGTCGAGGTACTCCCTTTTCAGCAGTGCCATGTCACGCTGTTGCACCTGCGTGATGAACGCGGACATGCCCTCGTAGTCAAGCTTGTAGCCGCTGTTGACCCAGTCGTCCATTGCGGCACGCACGCGGTCGCGGTAGATGTTGGCATTGATTGCCCAGTCGTGAACCGCACGTGGGTCGTTGGCGGTCAGGGCGTCGATACGTTTATTGTTGTAGTCGAGGGCCGCGTTGCGATATTTTTCGAGCTTCTCATTGTATGCCAAGGTCAGTGCGCTGGGAACCGTGGTTTCCGTTTCTTCGTCGGTAATGAGGTCTTTTTTCTTGACCACGGTGTTCATCAGGCCCCGGAACTTCTCGATCTTGGCTGTGATGTCTGCCGGCAACTCAGTTTGCATCACCTGGCTCATACGCAAGGTGTAGCGGTACACGTCAGACAGGGAACCATCGTCGTTCCTTACGGCCATCCGCGCGAATTGCTGGTTATTCATGGCCGCCACATCGGGGACGAAGTCCAACAGTCGCGCAAGGTTTTCGGCCTGCATGTAGAGCCGCATCGTGTCCTGGGCGCGCAGCGCGTTGAGTTGTTCCGGCGTGAGCGGGTTCGCGGCTGCGGCTGCCGGATCTTGGCGGATGCCGTTGGCATCGGCGATGACGGCGACAGCCTCCTTCTTAACGATCCCGGTCAAGCCTTGAGTTAAGAATTCAAGATCGGCTGGCTCGATCGGTGTGCCCGGCGTGTTCCAGCTGAAGAAGTTATCGTCCGACGGTGGGGCGACGTCGTCGCCATTGGTGAGGACGTTGTAGAGCTTAGCCATGATCGAGTTTGCGAGGACGCTGGGTTCCACAATCGCCATGTCACTCTCCTTGGAATTCAGACGGGTTGATATAAGTGATCATCGCACTGACGAGCACGGAATACCTAAGGGTTGTTATAAGTGATCATCGCACTGACGAGCACGGAATACCTAAGTAGTGCACTACTGCACTGCGATATTTCTCGTTTGGCAACCCGCGGCGCGGTAACCGCGACGGCCCCGGCCGCGGTCAGCACCGACCGGGGTCGAGTCGTGCGAAAGCGGTGAATATGTGACGCCAGCGTGGGAAGTCGTCGGGGAGCCAGAAGAGCCCGAATTACTGGCGCGGGACATTAGCGGCTCAAGCGTTCAGGGCCGTGATCGTGTCGGCCACGGTGTCGTGTGGATCTCGATACTTGATTCCGAGATCGCGCTCGCTCGGAGAATCGTCCGACGCCGGCATCTGCGTGTAGTACTGCATCCCGGCCGAGGTGATCGGCGTGTCGAAAGGCAGAAACCGCCCTGCGCGATCCAGCACCGCTCCCGCGATACGCAGCGCGGTGTCGGGAATCGGAAGTGCGAGCATTGGGGTGCCGGCGATCTGGCTGAACATGCTCGCGAGCTCGGGTACCGAAACCCGATGCCCGCCCGCGGTGTAGCGGCGCGGTCCCCGTCCGGGCTCCAGCAGCGCCGCGTGCAGCGCGGCCAAGTCACGGACGTCGATGACCAACCATGCCGCGCTCCGTCCGGGGATCGCATGCATTTGCAGAGCTGCTTTGACGCCCTCGCCGGCCTCACCGAATTGGTCGCCGACCGGCGGACCCAGGACCATCCCGGGGTAGGTGATGTTCACCGGTGCGCCGGCGTCCTGCAGACCGCGTGCATAGATGTCGACTTGGGCCTTGGATGTCCCGTATCCGTCTGCTCCACCGGTAACCGGAAGGTCCGCGGTCAGGGTGTCCAAGTTCGGATGGAACAGAGCCGTGAAGCTCGACACGTGAATGATCGGGTCTAAGCCGAGCTCGACGGCTTGACCTAGCACGTTCTGGGCGCCCTGCATGTTCGTGGTCAGCATCTGGGCGGCCTGACGCGGGTCGGTTGCAACCAGCGCGGCACTGTGCACGACGGCGTCGCATCCACTCAACGCCTCCCGCACCGAGATCTGATCGGTGATGTCCCCGACCGCGAAGTCCGACACGTCGACGCCAAGTTTGGCAACGGAGGTCTGCAGCCGGGCGGGATTTCGCACCAGGAAACGGATCGAGTGCCCCGCGTTTGCGATGGCCTTCGCGGTCCACCCGCCGACAAATCCCGTACCGCCAGTGATCAGAACCCGCATGATGTGATCCTGCATGACTGCCGCTCAGATTCGTGGACAAACGTCTCGATGGGCTGATGGTCGCAACTCGGTGGACTTCCATAGATTGTGGGCCGCCATCACACGGCGCAGATGCCAGTGAAAACCGATACGTCGTTGTTCAGCCACCGGAGTCCTCCATTCGGAGTCGTCGCGCGATCATCCGTTGAACCCACCCTTTGTTTGAAGTCCGACGACACCGAGGTATAGAGCGCCGTCGTAGAGGCGTAGCAGTGCCCCAGTTGCTGTTGGACGAACAACGGGTCGTAGCCGGGCTCGAGCAGATGTGTGGTGTAGGAGTGCCGTAGCGGATGCAAACTGAGCTCCGGGGGCAGGCCGGCTCGCTGGCGAAACGCCGTGAAGGACCTTCCCAAGGCGTTGAGCGTCAGTCTGCCGCCGCGCTCACTGGGCCACAACGCGGGGGAGCGGTCGGCTGGGTTCGCGGCGCCGCAATCGGTACGCGTAGCAGATCTTGAAGGCCGTCGAATCCCGCAAGGCCGTCAGCCAGCGTTTAGAACCGCTGCGGTGCGCTTCATCGACGAAGTCATCGACGACATCGAACAGATGTTGCAACTCAGCCTTGCTGGAAGCTCGCCGCCGCGGAGGCACCGCATCGTCAGTGGTGTGTTGTGGCGTGTTCCATTCGAAGCAGATCTGCGACGGAACATCGCCAAATTGCTTCTCGCAGAACGCAACCCAACCGTAACGACTGTCACTGACATAGGAACAGAACATGGAAACGCCGTTGCAGTACGACCGCAACGTCGACAATGCAACCGGCGTCTCTGCGGATCTGAGAATCTGCGAGAAACTGATCGATATCAAGCGGCCGCCAGTGCCACGGATACTCGTTGGTGAGTTCGACAAAGCGAGCCACGACCCGGCAGCGGCCCTTGATGGTGTCGACCTCCAAGCCACGCGCGAGCATCTGGGCGCGCCAGCCATCGACCATCGCGTTGAACACCGTCTCGTCGGCGCGGAGCAGCGAAACGTCATCGCGGCGCAGAAGTTGCGGTACGAAACCGGGCAGTTCCTCAATCACGGAAGACCATTAATTTCATCACTGTGACGTATTAATGTGCAACCGCGGGGGCGGTCGAGGGAGGCCCGATCATCGGCTCGGGAGCGGTCGGCTGGGTTCGCGGCGCCGCAATCGGTACGCGTAGCAGATCTTGAAGGCCGTCGAATCCCGCAAGGCCGTCAGCCAGCGTTTAGAACCGCTGCGGTGCGCTTCATCGACGAAGTCATCGACGACATCGAACAGATGTTGCAACTCAGCCTTGCTGGAAGCTCGCCGCCGCGGAGGCACCGCATCGTCAGTGGTGTGTTGTGGCGTGTTCCATTCGAAGCAGATCTGCGACGGAACATCGCCAAATTGCTTCTCGCAGAACGCAACCCAACCGTAACGACTGTCACTGACATAGGAACAGAACATGGAAACGCCGTTGCAGTACGACCGCAACGTCGACAATGCAACCGGCGTCTCTGCGGATCTGAGAATCTGCGAGAAACTGATCGATATCAAGCGGCCGCCAGTGCCACGGATACTCGTTGGTGAGTTCGACAAAGCGAGCCACGACCCGGCAGCGGCCCTTGATGGTGTCGACCTCCAAGCCACGCGCGAGCATCTGGGCGCGCCAGCCATCGACCATCGCGTTGAACACCGTCTCGTCGGCGCGGAGCAGCGAAACGTCATCGCGGCGCAGAAGTTGCGGTACGAAACCGGGCAGTTCCTCAATCACGGAAGACCATTAATTTCATCACTGTGACGTATTAATGTGCAACCGCGGGGGCGGTCGAGGGAGGCCCGATCATCGGCTCGGCGGCGGCGGCTCCGCGAACACGCGCCAGAGCCTATCTCATCTAACGTCCAAATCATTCATTAAGTGATTGAACCACGGCGGCCTGGGGCGATCCGTAACCGGCCGCCAACGTAGTCGCAGCTTCCCAATCCGCGCCGGGGATTCTTCCGATCCGTCCCGCGCAGGTGGGCGGGCGATTCGGGGTGCCAGCCACGCGACGGTGGCATCACCCGGTGTTCAGAAAGTGCGAGTCCTTGCATCTGATGCAACTCGCACTGGTTTTTGCCGATAAGCCACATTATGTCAAGTAACACGAGTGGGGCGAATGATGCTTGACCTGCACATATCCCCTCGACCTGCGCTGGGCTGTCTGCAGTTGACCCGCTACGGGCTGGCAGGTACTCGACCGCATCGCCGACCGAGCGGGTTCGACTCACGTAGGGTCAGGACAGCTCGACTTTCGACTTTGATCTCATGGGCGTCCTGCAATGGAATCAGCGCCCTTTCGAGCAACCGCCCTTTCGAGCAACTTGTCCACGACCGCGCTGGCCTCGACATCGGCGTCCAGATGCCGTTGTGTTGCTCGTACCTCGCGCCAGTGAGCCATTTCATCCTGCAGCAGACCAAACGCTTCACGATGAAAATTGGCCTGGTGATGCTTGCTACGGGCCTCACTGACCTTCGACCAGAAATCGACGACCTTTCATAGCTGCAGCGGTCAGCACACCGGCTACCGTCGCGCCCGCCCCGGCGACATACGCGACGAGGTGAATATCTACTGGCGAGCTGAACGTGAGTCGGGCGAACATGGAACTGCTCGGCAAGTGCAATGGCCTGAACAATCGGTCTTCTACGAAACTGCGCGGGCCGCGCTGCGAAGCTTGCTGGGAGCGTGGACCCAGTACGTCCGCGCGTGCTCCACTGCTGAACTTTCCCAACCGCGCCTCGCATCCAGTGGCGCTATCTCAGTAGACAGAATAGTCTACCTTTTATGGCCACAAACACAACGACGATACGGGTGCCGACTGCCACCCGCGACAGGCTCGCCGCACAGGCCCGCCAGCGCGGCGTCTCAATGGCAGCCCTCCTTGAAGAACTGTCCGACCAGGCTGAGCGGCAGGCCGCCTTCGAAGCCGAGCGAACCGCCACGTGCGCCGACGCGCACACTCCCGCACTCAATGATGAGGAACTGGACTGGGGCACCACCTCGGGCGACGGCATTGACTGATCCGCGACGAGGCGAGCTGTGGCTGGTCGCGCTGGGTGCGGGTCGCCCCGGGGAGCCGGCGAAACATCGACCGGCAGCGGTGGTCTCCGTCGATGACATCCTCACCGGAATCCCATCGGAACTCATTGTGGTCGTGCCCATTTCCAGTTCCCGCGCGCTGTCGCCCCTTCGGCCCACCGTCACCGTGGCCGAGGGAGTCGACGTGGATAGCGTCGCGGTATGCCGCGCAGTGCGCGCAATCGCCAGGAGCCGCCTGATACGGCCGCTCGGACAGTTGACACCCGAGACGATGCACAACGTGGAGCGCGCCCTGGGCATGATCCTCGGTGTCAGCTAGCCAACCTCGACCGGTCCGCTCGAAACTCTGCGCCGCACAACCACGTTGGTGCTCGATAAGAACGGAACGTCCGGCCGGCCCCGCGGCACCGTTGAAGAAAGCGGCCGGGCCACTCCGAAAAGCCTAGGGCGAGCTGTCTAGGAACGCACACATTCACCGGAGGTCTTCGGGTGGGCTGTCTGCGTTTGACCCGCTACGGGCTGGCCAGGTCCAGGTACGTCCAGCGGGCCACGCTCGCGCACCGGATTGCCAAGGCGCCCATCCGTTGGGGTTTTCTTTAGGCGGGTGGGTCCCATCGGACGGAGTCGACGAGCATTTTGGAGGTGCTGGGTGTGGTGTTGTTGGGTGCGCCTGCCCAGGGGCCGCCGACGGCGACGTTGAGGATGACGTACATGGGTCGGTTGTAGACCCATGTTTCGCCGGGGCCCAGGTCGTCTGGTGTCAGGGTGCCCAGGGTCTGGTTGTCGATACCGAAGGTGATTTCGTCGGGCAGGTGGCGGACCCAGTAGTTGTGGTAGTCGGTGGACAGGTCGGGCAGGGTGGAGATGACCTGGGCCTGCTGGGTGGCGGTGGTGCCGGCGATCGGGCCGTGCAGGGTCGAGTAGAGCGTGGTGGTGGTGCTCGGCAGTTCGACGATGTCGATCTCCCCCGATGCCGGCCAGCTGATGGTGTCGGCGTCGGCGCCGACCATCCAGAATGCCGGCCAGATGCCCTGTCCCTTGGGCATTTTGATGCGTGCGGTGACGGTGCCGTAGCCGTAGCTGACGTCGTTCTTCGACCACACCTCGGCTGAGGTGTAGGTGCCCCTCTTGCCGCGCACGGCCTGGATGACCAGGTGGCCCTGGCCGTCGAGGAAGGCGTTGTTCGTCGTGTAGGTCTGGATTCCGGTGTCCCACCCGCTGCCGGCGACCAAGCCCCACAGGGCATCGCTGGGTTTCGTGCCGGATCTGCCGGTGAAATTGTCGACGATCGGGCCGGTCATCGTGCTGATCTTGTCCAGATACAGCGAGTTGGTGGCGGTGGCGGTCGTCGAGGACACGCTGAGCACGTGGGATCCGGCGGGGACCACCCCGGCGAAGGTGAAATCGGTCCACCTGGTCGAGGTGACCTTCAGGGTGGTCACCGCTACCCCGTCGATCGCCACCGTCATATCCGGTGCGCCCGCATTGGTCTTCGCGCGGATCACCAAACCCGTTGTGGCCGAAGACACCGTCACCGTCGTCGAGGCCGTCGCGCTGTCGGTGATCGCCAACGCCGACCCACCCGAGGCATTACGGTCCGACACCACCCGCGAGACACCCGAGGGCGAGATAGTCATCTTCTCGCTCTCCACAGCCGTCGTGGTCGACGACGTCGTCGTCGCAGCGGCGACCGGGCCGGCCACGGTCGTTGGGGCGAACCTCCCCCGCCGGACGACTTCGGACATGACGCCGACGGCCGCGTCGGCCGGAATGGTGTTGCCCGACAACGCATCCGATAGCGATGCCAGGAATCGGGAGACCGCCACCATGAGGGACGTGTCGGGCGCGGGTGCGGGCGCGATGGCCCCACTGGGGGCCGCTGCGGGAGCGGTGACGACGGGTGGCGGCTGCCAGGTGTCCGGGCGGGTCGGGACCGCGGGCTGGGGTGCAGGCACGGCTGCCACGGGCTGGGGTGCAGGCACGGCTGCGGCGGCCAGTGGAGGTTGCAGGGTAGGAATGCTGTGGGGTGTCACGACGGGTGGGGCGATCGGCACGACCTCCGGCAGCGGCATGCCGGGTGACGAATCCACCGGGATCCCCACGTGCGTCACGATCCGAATCGGTTGCGGCAGTAGCTGTGGCGAAGGCAGCGGATCCGCGGCGGACACATCGGGATCCTTCATTGCGGAGCGCGCTGCCGGCAGGCGCGCGCCCCGGTGCCCGGACGACGTACCGGATTCAGCCCCATGCTGTGCGGTGCGGGCCGGTGGCTGGCTTTGGCTCGAGGTGTCTGAATCGGTTGAATCGGTTGAATCGGCAAGTGCGACAGCAGCGTTGAGACAGACTCCGACGGCCGCTGCTGCGGCCAAGGCGGAGACGCTTGCTAACCGGCGGCGGACCATGAGACCTCCTCGCACTGGAAGAGTCGCGTTGTGAAGCGGAATCAGAACGCTACGCCGGAGCGACACAGTTGGAGGCCGAATTATGAATCCCGGGATCCATTGGGGAATGAATCCTGGATCTACCCGAGGAGGGTCGATGCGACCCCTCTGTATCGTGATGCGGTGCGCTACCAACTTGCATCTTCGGTAACAGCAGCCTGCGCGCTGTCCGCCGCCCTCGCCGGATGCGGCCATACCGACACCTCATCTGCCAGTCCCCCGTCGACGGCGACCTCCGCAGCGTCGGCCAGTTCCTGCCCGACGGCTGCGCCGTCCTCCCCGGGCGCACCCGAGTGGACTTTGACCGGCGCCACCGGCACCGTGGCGGTCACCGGATCCACCGATGCCGGGGCCCCCGTGGTCACGGTCGAGGCCCCGTTCAGCGTGACCGAGACGCAGGTCCACACCCTCAAAGCCGGCGACGGTCCCGTCGTGGCGCCGACGGCACGTGTCAACGTCTGCTACATGGGTGTCGACGGCCGCGACGGTCACGTCTTCGACAGCAGCTTCGAGCGCGGCGAGCCGGTGGAATTCCCGCTTGAGGGTGTGGTTCCCGGCTTCCAGAAGGCGATCGTCGGCCAGAAGGTGGGCTCCACCGTCGGCGTCGCGATGACCGCCGCGGATGGCTACCCCCAGGGTGAGCCGAGGGCGGGCATCAAGCCCGGTGACACCTTGGTGTTCGCGATCAAGATCCTCGGCGCCAGCTAGGCAGGATCTCAACCCTTCGGACAGATCACCGACAGCGGTCCCAGCTTCTGCAGGCAGTCCTGATAGTCGCCGATCAGCGGTGGCGGCCCCGGCGGTGGGGGTGGTGGCGGAGTTGGGCCCTCGAAGATGTTCTGCGCGACGTTGCCCTGGCCGAAGTAGACGTACCAGTAGGTGTGGCAGACGTTTTCGTCCCACACCACCGGATTGGTGACGTGATTTCCGGTCTGTACCGGCGGGTCTCCCGGACACCATTGGCACGGACCACTGGGATTGTCCGGCGGGCACCCGGGCCAGGCGCCCCCCGGAGTCAGTGGCGCCGGCGAGGTGGTTGCCTGGGCGGCGCCGGGAAATCCCATGACTATGCCGACGCAGGCCGCGGCGGTCAGTCCCCAGCGCGCGCACCGGGCAGCGTCAAGCGGCATGGCACACCCGTTCCCACGGTGTGGACCGGCTAAACGCGCCGGAGCGCGGGTATCGGACCTTAAGCCCGCACCCGCGTTCCGGCGTCACCGCCCACGATCTTGTCGATGTCGGCGAGTGAACCGATGACGGCTTCCTTGCCGGTGTTAGTGGCGAACTGGCATGCGGCAGAAACCTTGGGACCCATCGAGCCGGCCGGCAGGTTCATGCTGATGACCTCGTCGACGGTGACCTTGCCGAGCTTCTTCTGCTCGGGGGTCCCCCAGCCGGTGTAGACGCCGTCGACGTCGGTCGCGATGACGAGCATGTCGGCATCGAGCTCCTCGGCGAGCAGCGAACTGGCCAGGTCCTTGTCGATGACGGCTTCCACGCCGTGGAGCTTTCCGTCTTCCCCGTACATGGTGGGGATGCCGCCGCCGCCGGCACAGATGACGATGACGCCCTGATCGACCAGCATCCGGATCGGACGGATCTCGAAGATGCGCTGCGGCTTGGGGCTGGGCACCACCCGGCGGAAGTGCTCGCCGTCCGGAGCGATGGACCACCCCTTCTCGGCGGCGAGTTTTTCTGCCGTCTCCTTGTCGTAGATCGGCCCGATCGGCTTGGTGGGCTTGCCGAACGCCGGGTCGTTCGGGTCGACGCCGATCTGCGTCAGCAGCGTCGCGAACGGCTGCTCGAACGGCAGCAGGTTGCCCAGTTCCTGTTCGATGACGTAGCCGATCATCGCCTCGGTCTCAGCGCCGAGGACGTCGAGCGGATAGGGGTCGACTTCGGTGTAGGCGGCGTCCTGCAGCGCCAGTAGGCCGACTTGGGGGCCGTTGCCGTGGGCGATCACCAGCTGATTTCCCGGCGCGATGGCGGCGATGCGTTCGGCTGCCACCCGGATATTGGCCCGCTGATTCTCGGCGGTCATCGGTTGGCCGCGCTGCAGCAGCGCGTTACCACCTAGGGCGATAACGATTCTCATGTCCGCAAATCCCTAGGCCAGCGACGAGACGAGGACGGCTTTGATGGTGTGCATCCGGTTCTCCGCCTGTTCGAAGGCGATGTTCGCCGGGCTCTCGAAGACGTCCTCGGTGACCTCGATGCCGTCCTTCAACTCCGGGTATTGGGCGGCGATCTTCGCGCCGACCTTGGTCGAGGAGTTGTGGAAGGCGGGCAGGCAGTGCATGAACTTCACCCGGGGGTTGCCCGACTCCTTCATGAGTTTCGCGTTGACCTGGTAGGGCATCAACACCTTGATGCGCTCCGCCCAGCTTTCGATAGGCTCGCCCATCGACACCCAGACGTCGGTGTGGATGAAGTCAACGCCTTTGACGCCCTTCTTCACGTCGTCGGTGATGGTGATGCGCGCGCCGGACTCCTTGGCGAAGCCCTCGCACAGCTTGACGAGTTCTTTGTCGGGCTGAAGTTCCTTGGGCGCCAGGATCCGGACGTCCATACCGAGCTTGGAGCCGACCAGCAGCAGCGAGTTGCCCATGTTGTTGCGGCCGTCGCCGACGAAGACGTAGGAGATTTCGTGCAGCGGCTTGGCGCAGTGCTCGGTCATGGTCAGCACGTCGGCGAGCATCTGGGTGGGGTGGTACTCGTCGGTCAGGCCATTGAATACAGGAACACCGGCGTACTTCGCCAACTCCTCCACGATGTCCTGGCCATACCCGCGGTACTCGATGGCGTCGTACATCCGGCCGAGGACGCGGGCGGTGTCCTTCATCGACTCCTTGTGCCCGATCTGGGACGAGTTGGGGTCGATGTAGGTGACGTGAGCGCCCTCGTCGTAGGCCGCCACCTCGAACGCACATCGGGTGCGGGTCGAGGTCTTCTCGAAGATCAGCGCGATGTTCTTGCCCGCAAGGCTGTTGCGCCTGCCGCCGGAGTACTTGGCGCGCTTGAGATCCCGGGACAGGTCGATCAGGTAGAGCAACTCCCGCTCGGTGTGGTGAACAAGGCTGAGCAGGTGACGGTTCTTCAGGTTGAGAGCCATGGGTTTTCGCTCCTTGAATTGTCGGGGGGTTGGTTGATCAGTAGGCGGGGTCGCGCAGGATCGGGCAGGTCATGCAGCGGCCGCCACCGCGGCCGCGGCCGAGTTCGCTGGCGTCAATGGTGATGACCTCGATGCCGGCCTTGCGCAACGCCGTGTTGGTGAGCGTGTTGCGGTCGTAGCCCACGACGACGCCGGGTTCGAGGGCGACGACGTTGTTGGCGTCGTTCCACTGCTCGCGCTGGATGCCGTAGACATCGCCAGCGGTCTCGACGACGGTGAAGTTCACCCCGAGGGCGTCGCCGACGACCTCGACGAGGCTCTTGTTCTCGACCTCGACGGTCATGCCGGACGGCGCCTTCTCATCCGGGCGCAGGCTGATGGCCCCGGCGTGGTCGATGACCGGCGCGAAGGCGGTCAGGACGTCGGTGTTGCAGAACGTGAAGACGGTGTCGAGGTGCATGGCGGCGCGGGAGCGGGGCAGCACGGCGATGATCACCCGTTCGGCCGCACCGGCTTTGAAGAGGTTCTGGGCCACCTCGGAGATTGCCTGGCGGGAGGACCGCTCCCCCATGCCGATCAGGACGATACCCTTGCCGAGCGGCATGACATCGCCGCCTTCGAGGCTGACGGCGCCGTAGTCGTGCGGCTCACCCTCGGGATCGCCGAGCCAGACGTTGTACTCCGCGCCGGCGAAGGCCGGATGGAACTTGTAGACGCCGGTGGTGAGCAGCGTCTCCTGCCGGCGGGCCGGCCAGTACATCGGATTCAGCGTGACGCCGTTGAAGATCCACGACGAGTTGTCGCGCATGAACTGGGTGTTCGGCAGCGGCTTGATGACGAAACCGGCCTTGCTGCTCTCGGAGAAGGCCGACGTGAACGGCCCGGCGACCTCCTTGGGCACCTCGTGGAAAGGGATACCGCCGATCAGCAACTCGGCCAGATCCTTGGCCGACATCTCATCGAGCCACGGCCGCACCTCCTTGGAGATGCCGATACCCACCTGGTCGGGGGTGATCTTGCGGTCCAGCACCCAGGCGCGCGCCTCCGGGTTGCCCATGATGTCTCCGAGCAGGTCGTCGAATTCCAGTACCTCGACACCGCGGTCCGCCATCTTGGCCACGAAGTCGAAGTGATCCCGGCGGGCCTGCTGCACCCACAGCACGTCGTCGTAGAGCAACTCGTCGGCGGTGTCCGGTGTCAGCCGATCGTGGGCCAAGCCCGGCGCGCACACCAGAACCCGACGCAGTTTGCCGATCTCCGACCACACCCCGACGCGGGGCTCCTTGTCCGTCATGTGATCTCCCTTTCCTGGTAACCCGTTGATGTGTTGTGAATTGCTCAGACAGACAGGGTGCCGTTGAGAATCGAGATCAGGGCCCACACCCCGGCTGCGGCGACGACGCCGAAGATCGCCCACTCCACCGGGGTGAAGATCGGCAGCTTGCGCTCGCGGCGGGCCCACACGAAGAGCACCGTTCCGACCAGATAGAACAGGGCACCGGTCAGCAGGTACTCGATGCCGCCGGCGTAGACCAGCCAGATTGCATAGATCAGCGCGATCACGCCGATGATCAGGTCCCTGGTGCGGCCCTGGCCGTTGCCGTAAGTCTCGCCGCGGGCGGCCAGCAGCACCTGGTAGGCCGCCGACCACAGGTACGGCAGCAGGATCAGCGAGGTCGCGAGCAGCACCAGCTTGGTGTAACCGCTGTTGTTGAACAGCGTGTAGATCAGCATGGCCTGGATGCAGCCGTTGGTCAGCCACAGCGCGCCCGTCGGCGAACCGGCGGCGTTCGTCTTGGCCAGGAACGCCGGCATGACCGACTCATTGGCCGGAATCTGCATGATCTCGGCGCACAGCATCACCCAGGCGATCAGCGCGCCGAGCAGCGAGACGATCAAGCCGATGGAAATGAATGTCGCGCCCCAGCTTCCGACCTGCTGCTTCATCAAGCCGGCCATCGAGGGATCGTCGAGGCCGGCGATCTCGGCCTGCTTCATCAGGCCATAGGACAGGAAGTTCACCAGCAGCAGCAGGGCCAACACCCCCAGGAAGCCGAGCACCGTGGCCTTACCGACATCCTTGCGGTTGTTGGCTCGCGAGGAGTACACCGCCGCGCCTTCGATTCCGATGAACACCCACACGGTGATCAGCATCATGTTCTTGACCTGAGCCACGGTGTCGCCCAGCGGCGCGCCGTCGATCTCAGTGGCTTTGCCCCAGAAGTCAGCGGTGAATAGGCCCATCTTGAACCCGATGAGGGCGATGACGATGAAAGCGACGATCGGCACGACCTTGGCGATGGTGACGATGGTGTTGACGGCTGCGGCGGTCTGAACGCCGCGCAGGGTCATGAAGTGCACCACCCACAGCAGGATCGAGGCACCGATGATGGCCGGAACAGTGGTGCCACCCTTGAACGCCGGGAAGAAGTTGCCCACCGTGGCCATCAGCAGAACCAGGTAAGCCACGTTGCCCATCCAGGCTGACGCCCAGTAGCCAAAGGCCGAGGTGAAGCCGATGTAGTTGCCGAAACCGGCTTTCGCGTAGCCGTAGACACCACCGTCGACCTCGGGCTTGCGCTGAGCCAGCGTCTGAAACACGAAGGCCAGCATCAACATTCCGACGCCGGTGATGGCCCAGCCGATCAGCAGCGGGCCCGGGGCGGCGCTCATCGCCATCTGCGACGGCAGCGCGAAGATGCCGCTGCCGATCATCGAGCCCACCACGATTGCGGTCAGCGCGGCCAGCCCCAGGCCGGCCTGTGGCGCAGTCGGACGCGTCGTCTTGTCCTTTACGTCGATCTCGGGCATGTCGTACCTCCGGTACTGCGCTAGTCGTCGATCGGGACACTAACCAGGAGTCCGGCAAAAACCCGACGGTTTACCGAAAAATCCACCTCAGCCCTCAATGAAGTGACTTTCGGCCCTCCCGACGGGCCGTATGTTGAACGCAGAAGTGACTTTCGGCCCTCCCGCCGGGTCGTATGTTGAACGCAGTCTTCACACGGGAATGCCGAAGTGCTCTCGAAACCTGTTGGCGCATGCCTTATTACGTCGTGCGAGGTCGACAATTCTTGACAATTCAAGCGGATGAAGTGGAGCGCCGGATGACACCCGATCACAATCTCCAAACCGCGACGATGCGGGCCGCCGTCGTTCCCGAATTGGGCGCGCCGCTGACTGTGACCGAACTCGACATCCTCACCCCCGGGCCGGGCGAGGCATTGGTCAAACTCGAGACCTCCGGGGTGTGCCACACCGATCTGCACGCCGCCCATGGCGACTGGCCCGTCACCCCGCAGCCACCGTTCGTCCCCGGACACGAGGGATACGGGACGGTCGTTGCCGTCGGACCGGGCGTGACCGACCTGAAGGTGGGTGACAAGGTCGGTAACGCATGGCTCTGGTCGGCGTGCGGCGAGTGCGAGTACTGCCGTACCGGCTGGGAGACCCTCTGCGAGAGCCAGCGCAACGGCGGCTACAGCGTCAACGGCAGCTTCGGAAGCTACATGCTGGTCAACGCCACCTATGCGCCGCGCATCCCCGACGGTGTGGATCCGCTTGAGGTGGCGCCGATTCTGTGCGCCGGGGTGACCGTCTACAAGGGCCTGAAGATGACCGACACCCGACCCGGTCAGTGGGTGGCCGTCTCCGGGGTCGGCGGTCTGGGGCACGTCGCCGTCCAGTACGCGCGTGCCATGGGTCTGCGCGTGGTGGCCGTGGACATCGACGACGCCAAACTCGCACTCGCTACCAGGTTGGGTGCTGAGGTGACGGTCGACGGCCGCAGCCCGGATGCCGTCGAGCAGGTCCAGCAGGCCACCGGCGGCGTCCACGGGGTACTGGTCACCGCGGTCAGCCCGAAGCCTTTCCGACAGGCCATCGGGTTTGCCCGCCGCGGCGGCACGATCGTCCTGGTCGGCCTGCCCCCGGGCGAATTCCCGCTGCCCATCTTCGATGTGGTGCTGCGCGGCTTGACGATTCGCGGCTCCATCGTCGGAACCCGTCAGGACATGGTCGAGGCGCTGGACTTCTATGCCCGTGGACTGATCCACCCCACTGTCGAGGCCGCCCGCCTCGACGACATCAACGAGGTCTTCGAACGCATGGAACGCGGGCAGATCGACGGCCGCGTCGTGATCGACTACCGGTGAGCAGGCGATCGTGACCACTGCTGACACCGCAACCGACACCCCGGAACTGAACGCTGACAAAAAGGTCAGCGTCGGGACGCTGACCGCGATGGTGGTCGGCTCTATCGTCGGATCGGGCGTCTTCGTGTTGCCGCGCCGCTTTGCCACCGAGGCCGGAGTTCTCGGCGCGTTGATTGCATGGACTATCGCGGGTGCGGGAATGTTCATGCTGGCGTTGGTATTCCGCAGCCTAGCGGTACGCAAGCCCGACCTCAACGCGGGCATATACGCCTACGCCAAAGCCGGTTTCGGTGACTACGTCGGGTTCAACGCCGCGTTCGGATACTGGGCATCGGCCGTCGCCGGCACGGCCTCCTACTGGGTGCTCACGATGGCGACGCTGGGCGCGATCTTCCCGGCCCTCGGAAGGGGTGAGACTCTGCTGGCCATCGGGCTGTCCAGCATCGGGGTGTGGACCTTCCACTTCCTGGTCCTGCGCGGTGTCCATGCGGCCACCTCGATCAACCGCATCGTCACCATCGCCAAGATGGTTCCGATCGCGGTGTTCATCGTCGTCGGGATCATCTTCTTCAAGGCAGGCGTCTTCGCCGACAATTTCTGGGGCGAGGGCGACGGATCCTGGTCGGGGATCTTCCAGCAAGCCAAGGGCACCATGCTGATCACGGTGTTCGTCTTTCTCGGAATCGAAGGCGCCAGCGTCTATTCGCGGTATGCACGCAAGCGCGAAGACATCGGCAAGGCGACCGTGCTCGGGTTCCTCTCGGTGCTTTCGGTCTTCGTGCTCGTGACGATGGTGTCCTACGGGGCCATGCCGCAGGCCGGCCTGGTCGCCGCGAGTCCGCCCTCGATGGCGACGGTATTCGAATCGATTGTCGGCAACTGGGGCGAGATCTTCATCAAGATCGGCGTCGTCATCTCGGTGCTCGGCGCCTACCTGGCCTGGACGCTCATGGCCTGCGAGGTCCTCTACGTCCCGGCCACTAAGGGTGACATGCCGGAATTCATCACCAAGGTCAACGCCAACGGCACGCCGTCCGCAGCGCTCTTCCTGGTGAGTATTTACGTGCAGTCCCTACTGATTCTGCTGCTGTTCGTCTCCAACGCACTGGATTTCATCCTCGACCTGACCGCCGCCCTCGCGGTGCTCCCCTACCTGATGGCCGCCGCGTACGCGCTGAAGCTCACGGTGCGGCGGGAGACCTATGACGGGCAGGATCGGGCGCTGCGCAACGACAGGATCGTCGCCACGCTGGCAGTGCTCTACACCGCATTCCTGGCGTATGCCGCCGGGCCCAAGCACCTGCTGCTGTCGTGCCTGCTCTATGCCCCGGCGACGGTCTTCTACGCCCGGGCGCGTCGCGAGCGGGGTCTGCGTGTCTTCGCCGGACCCGAACTCGCGCTGTTCGGCGTGATCCTCATCGGCGCCGCCATCGCCATCGAATTGCTGGCCACCGGAGCGATCCGGCTCTGACGGCGGTGTGACGGCGAACGACTCCGTGCAGTCGGCGAACTCGATTACGACAGCGCGGCCTACCAGAAGGCGATCGCGCGCTGAACTGATCGGGGGTTTACTTCGGCCGGGTGCCGATCTCCAGCCCCGCCAGCTCCGAGGTGCCGTCGAAGACGAGCTTGCCGTGCTCGCGGACCGTGCATCGCAGCCTCCCGCCGAGGTGCTCGAAATCGGTGTCGATGTTGCGGCGCTCGGCCGGCAGCGGCACGGGCAGCACATGGGGCGGCAGATGCCTTCCGTCGCCATCCAATTCGATCTCGTAGCGGCGTGACTTGCCCCGCAGCAGCCAGCGGTTGTCGCCGATCTCGGAACGCACCAGCAGCGGCGGAGTCATCCGGATCACCGTGGTGCCCAAGCGGACCACCAGGCCGTTGACGTCGCGGGCGATCGGGCCGAGCGACAACAACCCGCCGGAGAACGCGACGGAGACGTCGGCGTCACCGAAGTCGTGTGCCTGCCCCCACCACCACCGCAGCGGGAATCCCTTGCCCCAGTTGCGTTCTGCGTACAGTTTGGCGTTGTCGAAGGTCCAGCTGTCGCCGGCCCAGCTGACGGTGCCCCGGGCCCGCCCGCCCAGGTAGTACGGGTGCCAGTACTGGTTGAGGAACGGGATGGCCGAGAACACTCCGCCGCCGCCGAAAGCTTTGGGCCACAACACCCGATCCCGAAATTCCATGTCCAGTTTCAGGTCGTCGAGTTCGAAACGGACACCGTCGGCGCCGACGGTGAAGTTGCCGGCCGCGTCACCCGCGGTGACGCTGAACGGCGAATGCTGGGCCCGCGCGCCGGACAGGGCGGCTGCCCGCACCACCAGTCCAGGGTGGACGCCGACGGCGGTCGTCGACCAGTCGCCGTCGGGATGACGGTTCACACTGCACAGTGCGATCAGCGCGCGGCCGCTGGCCTCGTCGGACAACCGCCAGAACCAGCCCTCCATCTCGGTGTCGTGGGAGGGCAGCGGATTGCCGAACGGAATGTCGGCGCCGCTGCGGCGGAACAGCTGGATCAGGTTGGAAGCCATCTGAGCCAACCTAACCGCCGCGGGCGCTTTCGGCGGACTACCGCTGGTGAACTTTCAGTGACCCGTCGAGGTACTGGGCCCGGCAGGCCCGGCGTGCCAGCTTGCCGCTGGTGGTCCGCGGGATCGCCCCGGCAGGCAGGAACCGGACGTCCGCCGGAGTCAGTCCATGCCGGTGCTCCACCGCTGCGCGGATCGCCTCGATGGCCGGCCCGGGATCGGAACGGGCCGTGCCGGTAGCTCTTTCAGCGATGATGACCAGCTCCGCGTCATCGCCGCGGGGAACGGCGAACGCCGCGACGTAGCCGCGTCGCACCAGTGCCGAGGCGTCGGCGGTGGTGGCCTCGATGTCCTGGGGGTAGCGAGTGTGGCCGTCGACGGTCAGCAGGTCCACGATTCGTCCGGTGACGTACATTTCGCCGTCGACGAACATCCCCAGATCTCCCGTGCGCAGCCAGTCGGCGTCCTTCTCGACGCCGGTAGCCCGGCTGCCCGACGCCAGCCGCGAGTTCAGCCTCGCGCCGAAGACCAGCCGGGTCTCTTCCGGGCGGCGCCAGTAGCCCCGGCCCACGTTGTCGCCGTGCAACCAGAATTCGCCGACGGCACCGTCGGGCAGTTCGCCGCCGGTGTCCGGGTCCACGACGACGGCCCGCAGGCTGCGGGCGACGACGCCGCAGGACACATGGGCCACCGCGTTGGAAGCGTCGGGCGCCACGGTGACCGCCCGACCGGCGGCCAGCAGGTCCCCGTCGAAATAGGTAGCTTTCGCCACGGCGGCGGGTGCGATGTTGGCGATGAACAACGTCGCCTCGGCGATCCCGTACGAAGGTTTCATGGCGGTGGTCGGGAGGCCGTAGGGCGCGAAGGCGTCGTTGAAGGCGTCGATGGCCGCCATGCTCACCGGTTCCGACCCGATGATCGCGACCACGTTGGTCAGGTCTATGTCGTCACCGTTCTCCCCCGGCGTTGGCTTACCCCGCTGGGCCGCCCACTCGTAGGCGAAGTTCGGGGCGGCGGTGACTACCCGGCCTTCCCGGGAGGCGTCGGACAGCGCGCGAATCCAGCGTTGCGGGCGCCGGACGAACGCCGTGGGCGACATCAGGGTGGAGTGGCCGCCGTAGGTGGCCGGAAAGCCGATCATCGACAGACCCATGTCGTGGTAGAGCGGTAACCAGCTGACGCCGTGGGTGTTTCGGTTGAGCAGGTCGATCGACAGGATCATCTGGGTGAGGTTCGTGCAGAACGCCCGGTGGGTGATCTCGATGCCGGCCGGCGGGCGGGTGGCTCCCGAGGTGTACTGCAGATGCGAGACGTCGTCGACGTCGATGGTGACGGCGACGAACTCGTCGGCTTCCGCATCGGCGATGTCGTCGATGACGATGACCGGGGGCTGCGGCCCCGGCAGCTTGGCCAGGAATCCCTCGACGGCAGTCGCGGCGCCGCGGGTGGTCAGCAGGACGGCCGGGCTGGAATCGGCGAGCGCGACCTCAAGGCGTTCGGCGTGCCCGGGCAATTCCGGGGCGAACAGCGGCACGGCGATGCGCCCGGCCTTGAGGGTGGCGAAGAACGCCGCGACGTAGCCCAGGCCCTGCGGCGTCAGGATCGCGACCCGCTCACCGCGTGCCACCGAATGCTGGATACGCGCGCCGATCGCGCGCGTCCGCACATCCAGTTGCGCCCAGGTGATCTCTTGCGTGGCGCTCTCGGATCGGGAGAAATCCAGGAATCGGTAGGCCACCGTGCTGCCGACATTGGCGACGTTGCGGTCGATCAGCGAGACCAGGGTCGTCCCCGGGGGAAGAGCGATCTCGCCGTCGGCGTCCACGCAATCGTCGATGTCGAGCAGACCCTCGGGTGCTGTCTCTTTTCCCGAGTCGCTTCGCTCCTGCCCGCCGGCGAAATGCCGGCGCCGGCCCCGCTCCATGGAAGGTGAGTGTAAGTTCACCGCGGCCGCCATCGGGCGCACCCGCCCCGCCGAACCCGCGACCTCCGGAGGACCATGCCGAGCTGGATTGCCCGTCTGGTGCGGCTCGACGGCATTGCAGACGATGGGGTTCCGGTCTTCCGAAGTTCTCATGCGCTGGGCGCCGGTCCGCGGTTGTTCGGCGGACTGATCGCCGCTCAGGCCCTGGCCGCCGCTGCCGCGACGGTACCGTCCGACCGGCTGCCGCAGTCCCTGCACGCCTACTTCATCAAGGGCGGCAGGGTCGGGGTCGACGTCGTCTACACCGTGGAAGTCACCCGTGACGGCCGGTCCTTCAATACCCGCCGGGTGACGGCCGGACAGGACGGCGAGCCGATCTTCGAGATGCTGGCCTCCTTCCACCGCCCTGAGGAGACGCTGGACTGGCAGCGGCCCGCCACCCCGCGGCTGCCGCTGGTCGAGGCCACCACCGTCGTCGCTCCCCCCGAGCGCTGGGCTACATACTTTGAGGCCCGGGTGGCCCCGCAGGCGACGGTGCCGGAATGGCCGCAGCAGCCGTTCTGGTTCCGGTCCCGCGAGCCGATCGAGGATGATCCGGTGCTGCGGGCGTGTGCGCTGACGTTCGTCTCCGACCTGGGCATGGTGTCCACGGCCCGCCCGCCGGGCAGGGTCGAGCCCGGTGCCGGCGGGGCCGCCAGCCTCGACCACGCCCTGTGGCTGCACCGTCCTATCGACCCGCATCAGTGGCATTGCTACGACGCGGTGGGCATGAGCCACCGCGATGCGCGTGGGCTGGCGTTCGGCTCGATTCACGACGCCGGCGGGGCCCTGGTAGCCAGTGTCGCCCAGGAGTCGCTATGGCGGATTTGACCTGCCTGAAAATGGCGTGTTTAAGCCTGCGGGGGTTTGGGGAATATGTCCGCATCCGGCCGACGTTGTGGCCCACAGACCGACTCGAAAGGCTTGAACCATGACCGTTGACTACGACGCTCCTCGCCGCGCGACGGTTGACGCCGACGAATCCCTCGAGGAGCTGGCCGTCGGGCGCAGCGAGACGACGACTGCCGTGATCGATCTCGACGAGACCGATGCGGCGGAGTCCTACGAACTGCCTGGCGCGGATCTCTCCGACGAGGAACTCGTCGTCCGGGTGATCCCCAAGCAGGCTGACGAATTCACTTGCAGCAGTTGCTATTTGGTCCATCATCGCAGCCGGCTGGCCCGCGGGTGCAGCGGGAAGTCGATCTGCACCGAATGCGCGTGAACCCGGGACGCCGCCAGTGGCGTCCCGGGCATCGACGAGTGCGGTTTCAGGCGATGATGCGGACCAGGTAGGGCGCCATGCCGGCGGTGCGCACCGGTGACACCGTCACCCCGGTGTCGGTAACCTCCAGCATCTGGTTGTTCCCGAGGAACATCGTGACGCTTTCCGCGCCATCGGTTCCGTAGAAGATCAGATCGGCCGGAAGCGCCTGTGCCGGAGCGACTTTCTGGCCTACGTTGTACATGGCGCCGGAGGAACGGGGCAGCTTCGCGCCGACGCCGGCGTAGACGTACTGGATGAGTCCCGACGCGTCGAAACCGACTTTCGGAGTTCCGTCGGTGGCGTCGTCACCCTTGCCCATGGTTGGTCCGGTGATGTCTCCCCCGCCCCAGGAGTAGGGCACGCCGCGTTGCGCGAGTCCGCGCGCGATCACATAGTTGACGGCTTGATCCCGGGTCACCGGGGCTGCCGACGCCGAAAACGAACCCAATGTCGTCATGAGGATCAGCAGCAGCAATCCGACCAAAGCCGAACCCATGCGCTTCATGTCACTCCACCTCTCCGGGGCGCTGTCCGGGATCTCCGGTCCTGCCCTGTGTCTTCCGAAGGACGGTGCCGCATCGCTCTTAACGTGCGTCGCACCAGTCACTACAACCACTTTTACAACAGCCGGTCGTGGGCTTCCACCCGTCCGGTGCAACACCCAGGGAGCTTTGCCGAACCGTGATTCAACGGTGTCGCGGCAGCGTTCATCCGTGGCCGAAACGTTGCCTGAGACAAGGCTGCACTGGCCTCGGTGCCCGACGCTGCTGATCACGCTGGACGAGAGGAGCCCGCACGGCTGGCTTCTGCAGCCTCTGCCGAGTTGTCGCACCGCTCCGCCCCGGGACTCGTAGGCTCTTCAAGATGCGCTTGTCGTGGCCGTTGATCGGCCGCTCGGAGGAGATGCGCCTTGTTGAGGCGGCCATCGTGGCGCGGGATGTTTCCGGAATCGTTGTTCGCGGGGCGGCCGGTGTCGGGAAGAGCCGGGTCGCCCGTGAGGCAGTCTCGGCCGCGGCGGGGCGGGGATTGGTGAGCCGCTGGGCCGTCGGCACATCCTCGGCGCAGGCCATTCCCCTGGGCGCCTTCACCGAGTGGGCACATGCGGGTGTCACCGACACCGTTCAGCTGTTGCGGGGGGTGATCGAGTCGCTGACTGCTGCACCGTCGGGCAGCGCGGTGGTCGTGGGTGTCGATGACGTCCATCTGCTCGACGATCTGTCGACATTCGTTGTGCATCAGATCGTCCAGCAGGGCGCCGCGAAGGTGGTGCTCACCGTTCGCGACGATGAACCGATTCCCGTCGCGGTGCAGGAGATCTGGAAGGCAGGCCAGTTCGACCGCCTCGCGTTGCAGCCGCTCTCCCTCGACGAGACCGCCAAACTCCTGTCGGCGACCCTAGGCGGAACGGTGGATCCCCATGCCGCCCAACGCTTGTGGACATTGACCCGCGGCAATGTTTTGTACCTTCGCAACATCGTCGAGCAAGAGGTCGCCGACGGACGGCTCGCGCAGCGTGACCGCCAGTGGCGCTGGACCGGTGATCCGACCATGCCGCCGGGCTTGGTCGAATTGATCGAATCCCGCATGGGCGCCCTCCCCTCCTCGGTCAGCGATGTCGTTGACGTGCTCGCCGTCGCCGAGCCGATCGGGCTGGCGGCGATGCGACGGATCGCCGACCCGGCGGGGGTCGAAGAGGCCGAAACCCGCGGCCTCATCACGATCGAACCCGCCGCGGCCGGGGTGGACGTGCGCGTGGCGCATCCGCTCTACGGCGAAGTGCGTCGCCGGCGTGCGCCGGCCACCAGGCTGAGGCGGCTGCGGGGGTTGGTCGCCGCGGAACTCGGCGCATCCGCGGACCGGGATGACATTCGGGTCGTGGTGCGTCGCGGCGCATTGAGCCTCGACTCCGACCTGCCACCCGACGCCGAGTTACTGGTGCGGGCGGCGCACGGCGCCGTCTGGCTGGCGGACCTGCAGCTGGCCGATCGGCTTGCTCAATCGGCGGTCAACGCGGGCGCGGGAGCGGAGCCGAACTTCATCCGCGCACATGCACTGTCGTGGCTCAGCCGGGGTGAGGAGGCCGAGAATGTGCTCACCGGGATTCCCGCGAGTGAGTTGACCGACCGAGATCAGGCCAGACTCGCATTCCTGCGCGCCAGCAACATGCTCTGGGCGCTCGGCGATCCCGCGCGCGCGAAGCAGATCATCGATGACGCTGCGCGCACCACTGCGCCGGAGGCCCGCAGCTATATCGACGCTTTCCTGACGGTGTATTGGTTTGCGATGGACCAGCCGGATACGGCGGTGCAAGCCGCGGAAGGCCTTGCCTTGGAGGACTTGCCGGATATCGTCGGCGCTGAGCTGGCCAGCGTGCTCGCCGTCATCGCCGCCGACGCCGGGCGCACCACCGAAGCCGTTGCCGTCGCGGACGCGGGCTACACCGTCGCGACTCGCTCGCTGGACGCTCCGCACATGCGGTTCAACATCGCTGACGCCCACGTCAGCGCCCTGCTGCTGTCCGGCCGGGTTGCCGAGGCTCTCCAGGTGGCTGAGCGCGAGCGTCGGCAGGCCGCCGATCTGCCTGGGTCGGCTCCGTTACTCGGTGCCGCGGTGGCAGGTCGGGCTGAACTTTCTGCCGGCCGACTCAATGCCGCGTATTCGTTGCTCGAGCAGGCGGTGGCGGGGTTGTCGGCATCCGGCCATGCGATCGGCTGGGGCTACCGCTATCAGATTCCTCGCGCGATGGCTCTGGCGATGCGCGGTTCGACCGATGAGGCCGTCGCCGCGCTGGCAGAACTTGACCGGGTGCGACGTCCCTTCAGATCGTTGGACTACGAGCGCAGCCTGGCCCGGGCATGGCTGGTCGCCGGCCAGGGCGTCGTCAGCGAGGCGATCACCGTGTCATTGGCTGCGGCCGACAGAGCCGCAGCGAAAGGCCAATTCGCGGCCGAAGTGATCTGCCTGCAAACCGCCACCCAGTTCGGGCATCGTTCCAGTGGGCCGCGGTTGCGCGAACTCGAAGTGATCGTCGAGGGACCGCGGGTGGGTCTTGTTGCCCGGTTTGCCGAGGCCCTTCACGACGGCGACGCCGCCGAATTGGCCGCTGTCTCTGAGGCGTTCGAGCGAATGGGCGACCTGATTGCGGCCGTCGATGCCGCCGCCCAGGCCGCGATTGCGTATCGTCGCCAGGACCGACGCGGGTCGGCGTTGGGATGCTCGGCACGCGCGGACGCATTGGCGCAGCCTTGCGGCGTGAGCACCCCTGCGTTGCAGCAGGCCAGCGAGAAGGTGCCGCTGACCGAGCGCGAGCGCGAGATCGTGATGCTGATCGGTGCGGGATTGTCCAATCGCGACGTCGCCGAGCGACTGACGCTGTCGGTACGCACCGTCGAAAGCCACCTCTACCGGGCCATGGCCAAGACCGGGACCGCCAGCCGCGACGAACTCGCCACCCTGCTTGTCCGCCGCATTCCCGGCGAGTAGTACGTCCACGTCGATCGCGGCAGGTTGTGCTGCCCCAGTGCCTGTTTGGTCTATTCGCTCCGACTGCCGTGACGGCGCGCGGCCGCCGGGGCTGCCGCCGCCTTTGCACGGTTAGTCAGACCGGCTGCGGCAGGGGCGGTTTCGTTCCTCCCGACGGTGTGTAACGCCGCCGCCGGAGGGGCGTGCCGTCCGCGTTCCGCACTTCGGTCGAGTCCTCGGGGGTTTATCCCCTCCCCAACCAGAGTCACCGTGTGTGACGGGGGGAGCTTGAGTGGGGCACCACTGGTCTTCGCACCGAGATCGGGCGCCAGGTCCTCAGTAGCGCCCCAGCGCCGGACAAGGCGACGTGCGGGGGGTGGGTTGTGTTGGTTGGCATGCTGACCCCCAGTTCGGCGGTTTTGCTGCATATCTCGTCGACAACGACACCGAGGCGAGATAGTCGGGGCAGGCTGTTCGATCGCCCGACCGGCTACTCCCCACCCTCGATCATCGCCTCGGCCCAGGCTGTATGTCCTTCGAAGCCAAGCGATTCCGCCATCGCGAGATAGCGACTCGCCAAATCCCGGTGGGCAACGTCGTCGCCCCGGGACCGAGCTAGCAGCGCACGCAGCCGCAACAGCGTGATCTCGAGGACGGCCGAGCCGTCGTCGGACGACAGGCTCGCCAACCGGTCGAATGCCTCTTGGGCTTCGGCCAGGTCGTCCTCGCCGCCACGCTCCAGCAGCGCCTCCACCAGAACGCCGGTGCCGACAACGCCGTAACCGAGCCGGCCTTCCTGAAGCAGCCCGTCGACGGCTTTGCGCATGACCGGTATGGCCGCATCGCGGTCGCCGCGCCTAGCCCTCTCCCGACCGACCCATAACTCGGTGACCGGGACCAGGGAGGGCATACGCGCGCGTTGCCACTCGCGGGCCTGCACCACCAGCTCAAGCCCGCGGTGACAGTCGGCCGCGGCATCCCGATACAGCAGCGCGACACCCAACGCGTACTCAGCGAAGATCAGTGCGATATCGCTGCTGGCCCTTTGGGCGGTCTTCGCCGCCTCCTCGATCGAGCGCAGCGCGGAGTCGTCGGCCCGAAGCACCCCGTAGGCTATCGAACCGTATGTCCAGGTGACGACAACGCCGAGGGTTGCCGGGTCGCTGCTTCGGGCCATCGCGACGGCGTCGTGGAGGTCCTGCCGCCACCCGGCACGGCCCAGCCACCACCGAGCGACGCCGCGAAATGCTACCGCGATCGCCAGCGGTGACCCCATGCCGAAGCCGGCGCCCTTGGCGGGGTCGCCCGCCGCCAGGTCGACAACGGTCTGCGACCACCGCAGGATCTCGCCGAATTCACCGCTGGCGAACCAGTTGGCGAACGCTACGAATGCCAACCCTATGGTCAAGTTGGGATCGCCGATGGACTCCAGCAGCGTCATCTGTTCGGATGCCAGCCGTGAGCCCTCGCGCGCGCGCCCTGCGTACATGAGCTCGGTTGCCAGCCCGGTCATGGCGATGGCCAGCGAAACCTTATCTCCAGCTGCACCGCACAATTCGCGCAGTTCCGCGAAGCGGCCACGGCTTTCGTGGAGGGTTCGGGCTTGCCAGTCGGTGGCGCAGAGCATGGTCCGGGGGGCGATGCGCATGGATGGCTGGTCGGGATCGTCGTCGGGCAGTGCGTCGGCGATCCGTCGGGCCCGCTCCCAACTGACTCGCGACGCACCGACATCGCGGTTGACAGACCATGCGCCGGCGCGCATGTGCCAGTTGTAGGCGGCACGCAGATCGCCGGCGGCTTCTAGATGTTCGGCGATCAACGCGGCGTTCTCCTCCACCGATTCCGGGGAGCGCTCGTGGATCGCGGTGGCCAAGCGCCAATGCCACGTGGCGCGATCGGATTTCAGCTGCGATTCGTAGGCCACCGCCCGGATCAGCGGGTGGTGAAAGGCGTATTCGGGGCCGGGGGTGGACCGCACCTGATCGATCAGCTCGACACCGAGCAGCTCGTCAAACACCGGATCGAGTCCCAGTGCGGTCAACAGTTCCGGGTCGAAGTGGGCGCCGATCACCGACGCGGCGGACAAGGTGCGTTTGGCCGGGGTGCTGAGCCGGTCGATCCGCGCCTCGATGGCCGCCTCCACCGTGGCCGGCACGCTCACCTCGGTGACATCGGTGCGACGCACATACCTGCCGCGATCGCCGGTCAGCACCCCGCGCTGCACCAGTTCCCGCACCATCTCCTCGGCGAAGAAGGGGTTGCCAGCCGCCCGCTCGGCGATGGCCACCGCCAGGACATCGACCGTGGGATCCGAGCCCAGCAGCTCGCCCAGCAGCGCCGCGGTGTCTGAATCACCCAGTGGGGCAAGCGCGATGGTCTGGGCGCCGGGTACCCGCATCAGTGTTCCCTGGTACTCGGGCCGGGAGGTGATCAGCACCATCGACGGCGTGCCCGCGATGGCGGTGAGTAAGTCGGCCAGCATCGACTCGCTGACCGCATCGATCCAGTGCGCATCCTCGATGATGAACAGCGCCGGTGCGGTGCGCGCCAGCGACGCGGTGTTGATCAGTGCGGTCAACCGGCGCCGGCGCGCGTCCGGGTCGATCTGGGGCAGTGGCACATTGGGGTCGGCGACGCCGAGCAGGTCATCCAGCAGCAGCAGATCCTGCGGGTCGGCATCGGACACAAAGGTCCGCAGTTGCGCGCGGGCGGTGTCGCCGTCGACGTCAGCCACGCCGGTGGCCGCCCGGAGCAGCCGCGTCACGGCAGCGAAGGGGAGGTCACGCGCATGCGACTCACAGAACGTCCAGAACAGCTCGACACCGCGGGCGGCCGCGAGCGCCGCGGCCTCACGGGACACCCGGCTCTTGCCGACACCGGCCGGCCCCACCACGTTCACCACTCCACCGCGGCCGCCGACCGTCCGATCCACCATCGCCTCGAGGGCCGTCATCTCCCAGCGTCGACCCACCAGGCTCGCCTCGCCACGCCCGACTAATGCAACTCGCTGCTGGATCGCCACCAGCCGGCGCACCGGAACCGGTTCGTCGGCCCCTTTGATGTGCACCCGCTCGGGTTCAACGAGGATCGCCAGGTGTTCGACCAGCCGCGCCGTCGATTCGGACAGCATGACCCCACCAGGCGGGGCCACCGATTCCATTCGCCGCGCCATCCCGACCTGTTCGCCGATCGCCGCGTACCCCAGCGACCCCGCACCGATCTCACCGGCGATCACCCGGCCCGAATTCAGGCCCACCCGCAGCAGCAGTGCCACGCCGTCGTGGGCCGCCACCTGCGCCGCCAGCCCTTTCGTCTCCTTCTGAATGGCCAGCGCCGCCAGACAGCCCCGAAGGGCATGGTCTTCCAGCGCGACCGGGGCGCCGAACAGCGCCATCACCCCGTCGCCGGTGTACTCCACGGTGCCGCCATAACGCGCCACCACCGCGGCCGACCGCTCCACGAGCTCGCTCATGATCTCGCGGTACCGCTCGATCTCCACGGTGGCGGCGATCTCCATGGAGCCCACGACATCGGCGAATAGCACGGTCACTTGCTTGTACTGCGCTATGTCACCCGAACCCGAAACCGGGAACCCACACTCGTCGCAGAACTTGGCGTTCTCCCGAAGCTCAGTGCCGCACGACACACAGGCCAAACCCGCCGTCATTCACGCACCGCCGATCTCGGGACTGAGCACCCCGCTGGCCTCAGAGTAGGTCGTTCGCCCGCGTGTCGGCGGTCAAGCCCGTCCGATGCGCAGCCGACGTTCAGGCGACATGGCGACCTCCATCCAGACCACACCACGTCTGCTAAGCGGCGGTAGTTGCGAAACACCAGTAGTCGACTACTTATGCCGCCGCGCACCGGGAGTGTGACGCTGAGCCAGGGTCCTGCGACCGGAGACCTGCATGATCGAGGAGAGGTACCACCATGGTCGAGACGGTCGAGGTGGCGGTGCTGCCGCTGGCCCCGAGGAATCCGCTGCCCCGTCTGCAACAGGTGAAGGCTGTCAGGGCTTTTCACACCGGTTGTGAAGCGCTGCGGGACGCAGGCGGACCGGTGACCCGCTTGGCCCCCACATTGATGATGCCGCACTTCGTGGTCACCACGTCACCCGCGGGTGCTCGAGACGTCCTCAGTCGTAGCTATCCCTTTGTCGATCGGGCACAGCCGATCTTCGACGAACACCGGCGGCTCGTCGGCGGCTCACTATTCAATTTCAAGCACGAGGCGTGGCTGCCCCGCCGACGCGCACTGCAGCCCCTGTTCACCAAGCAGCACGTGACGCAGTTCGCCCAGCACATGGCCGAATGTGCCGGCAAGCTCTCGCATGGGTGGCGCGACGGTGCGGAAGTCGACCTCGATGACGAGTGCCGCCGACTGACGCTGCAGGTGTTGGCTCAATCGGTTCTCGGTTTGGAGCTCGACGAACGGGCCGATGCACTGCTGGGAGAGCAGCTTCGCACCGCCGCGAACTACATCACCGATCGCGCCCTACGGCCGGTTCGCGCCCCGTGGTGGCTGCCGACCCCCGCCCGGCGCCGCGCACGCGCTGCCAGTGTCACCTTTCATCGACTCGCCGATGACATCCTCCAAGCCTGTCGGGCCGACCCGACTCGTGATGCACCACTGGTTCGCGCGCTCATCGACGTCGTTGATCCGGATACGGGACTAGCGCTTTCCGACGAGGACATTCGCAACGAGCTGGTTGTATTCCTGGGGGCCGGGTATGACACGACGGCGACCACCCTGACCTACGCGTTATGGGCATTGGGGCGCCATCCCCAGCTGCAGGACCGGCTTGCCGCTGAGGTTGCCGCATTGGGCGACCGGCCATTGACCGCCGACGACGTCCCCCGGTTGGGTCATACCGTTCAGGTACTGAACGAAGCGCTGCGCTTGTGCCCACCTGCGCCCGTCGCATCGAGGATGGTGACGCAGGATTTCGACGTCGACGGCTGCCGGGTCGAAGCGGGCAGCTGGGTCATAGTCGGGATCTACGCCATGCATCGCGACCCAGCCCTATGGGACCGTCCGTTGGTGTTCGACCCCGACCGATTCAGCCGGTCCCACTCCAAGGACCGGGATCGCTGGCAGTACCTGCCGTTTGGTGGCGGACCACGGTCGTGCATCGGCGATCATTTCGCCATGCTCGAAGCGACGCTCGGTCTGGCAACCATCATCCGGCATACCGAAATTCAACCGCTGGATGACGATTTTCCCCTGGCCGTACCTTTGACCATGGTCGCCGGCGCCCCGATCCCGGCCCGCGTACGGCCGCGAAACTGAACGACATACGACGGCGGGGCCGGGTAACCCCCATCATGGGATCCGCGACGCGGGACTACGGCCGTCTTGGCCGGCCAGCAAGCGGGGACTGGAGGCGACATCTTGGTAGTTCCGCGCCGAGGCACGCGTGGTATTGCAGTGGTGCACTACTGCTTTCGTCACAGCGTGTCAGCGCGACGATGTCACCTACAGAGGGCGACCGAATGCGGTAGCCGCCGCTTCGCAGCCACAGTCGCGGAAGGAGCGATGATGGGAAACCCACGGAGATCGGCCGCGTCCTGGCGTCGCGAACCGGACTCCTTCTGCGCACGCCGGTCTGTACGCCTCCTGCGTGGCTTCCTGCTCCGAGCGCAAGTCGTCTGACGATGCCGACTCTGCGGCGCGACATCGCTGAGGGTTCATCACATCGTGCTGCGCCCAATGCGGGAGGGACTCTGGAACGGGCTGCGCTCGCCGCGGTCGCGGCACCTCAGCGAGTCATCGCCGCAGCGGCGCTGGTGATGGTGGCATGTGCGATGTTCGGGTTGCCCGTCACCAAGATGCTCTCTGCCGGCGGATTCACCGATCCGGCGTCGGAATCGGCTCGAGCGGCTGACATCATGGCGAGCAGGTTCAGTCAGAGCCCCGTGCAGTTGCTGATCAGCGTCACCGCCGACGGCGGAGTCGGCAGCCCAGCGGCAGCGCAGACTGCCGCCGATATTCTGGCCGTGTTGAAAAGCTCGCCCGACACCATGGGCGTGACGTCGTTATGGACCGCGCCGCTTACGGCAGCGCCGGCTCTCACGAGCATCGACGGCAGGACTGGCGTCATCGCGGCCGGGCTGCGGGGCGGTGACGCTGAATACGCCAAGATTGCGCGCGACCTCGTCGACCGGTTCCCACCTGAACGGAGCGGCGTCGTCGTCCGCGCCGGCGGCGCGTTGACCTACGCCGAGGTCGACGAGCAAAGCGAGCGCGACGGGGTGTTTATGGAGTCGATCGCGATCCCCGTGAGCTTCGTCGCGCTTGCGTGGGTGTTCGGCGGTGTGCTCGCGGCGGCTCTACCCGTGACGGTCGGCATTTTCGCCATCCTGAGTTCGTTGGCCGTACTGCGCTTCATGACGTATTTCACCGACGTTTCGGTTTTCACGATAAATCTTACCGCCGCAATGGGTTTGGCCCTGGCAGTCGATTATTCGTTGCTCATCGTGAGCCGCTACCGTGACGAGATCGCCGACAGCGCGACCCCGGATCAGGCACTGGTTCGCACGATGACCACCGCGGGTCGGACCGTGGTGTTCTCCGCCCTGACCGTCGCGCTGTCTGTGAGCGCGCTGGTTCTGTTCCCGAGTTTCTATCTGCGTTCCTTTGCGTACGGGGGCGTCGCGGTCGCCGTTCTTGCCGCCACGGCCGCGATTGTCATAACACCGGCGGCCATCGCCGTACTTGGCCACCGATTGGACGCCCTCGATGTCCGGAGGCTGATCCGGCGAGCCCTAGGCCGGTCGACCACGCCGCCGGTGCGCCCCATCGAACGTTCGTTCTGGTACCGGACCACTCACCTTGTCATGAGACACGCCGTCGCGGTCAGCGTGGTGGTGATCGCGGTGCTGATGCTGCTGGGAGCCCCCTTCCTCGGCGTCAGATGGGGATTTCCCGATGACCGTGTGCTGCCGACCGCGGCGAGTTCCCGCCAGCTGGGCGATCTGCTCCGCGACGAATTCGCGGTGAATCCGGTGAGCAATGTGACCGTCGTGATCCCCGATCTGTCTGCCGACTCGAGTCGTGAGTTAGGTACCTATGCTGCGCAATTGTCGCGGGTGGCCGACGTCGCAGCGGTTTCGTCGCCGGGCGGCACGTTCGTTGCAGGCAACCTGACCGGGCCGCCAACGGCGCCGACCGGTCTCACCGAACACACCGCCTTTCTTACCGTTCAGAGCACCGCGGCGCTGTTCTCGGATGCCTCCAACAGCCAGCTCCGGGAACTGCACGCGGTGCCCGGGCCGGCGGACCAACCAGTTCTCTTCGCCGGGACCGCGCAGAATAACGTCGACAGCGTCGCATCTATAGCTTCGCGCCTGCCGCTTGTTCTCGGAGTGATCGCGGTCATCGCCTTCGTCGTGCTGTTTCTCATCACTGGCAGTGTCGTCATTCCGCTGAAAGCGTTGGTACTGAATGTGCTTTCGCTGACCGCCACGTTCGGTGCCCTCGTCTGGGTGTTTCAGGCCGGCCACCTCGGCGCCCTAGGCGCCACTGCGACGGGCACACTCGTCGCGAACTTGCCGGTGCTCATGTTCTGCATCGCGTTCGGCCTCTCGATGGACTACGAAGTGTTCCTGCTGTCCCGGATTCGCGAGTACTGGGTGGACCACGGAAGCACCAGCAGGGGCAGCGACGAAAGCGTCGCACTCGGCGTGGCCCGCACCGGACGGGTGGTAACCGCCGCAGCGTTGCTGATGACGGTTTCCTTCGCTGCGCTGCTCACGTCCCAGGTCTCCTTTGTCAAGATGTTCGGTCTGGGCCTTGCGATCGCCGTGCTGGTGGACGCCACGCTGGTTCGTATGCTGCTGCTGCCCGCCCTCATGCGACTGCTGGGTCGTCTCAATTGGTGGGCACCCGCACCGCTGACCCGCTTGCATCAGCGGATCGGACTCGCCGAGCAACCTGATCGTATGGAACATGGACTCGCACAACGGAGTTGGCATGACAGGTGACGCGTGCGATGTCATCGTCGTCGGAGCCGGTCCGGTTGGTGCCACGGCAGCATTGCTTCTTGCCGACTACGGCCTCACTTGCACGGTGGTCGAGGTGCGCCGAGATCCTCAGAGCCACCCCGCTGCACACGTGCTCTCGACACGATCGATGGAGATTTGGCGTGAGATCGGTCTAGAACGCGAGATCCGCCGGCTCAGCGCGCCGATGCGTGAGCTGCGGACCATTTTGTACTGCACCACCTTGGCTGGTCCGGAACTCGGACGGGTGCCGCTGGCCGACTTACCCCACGCAGTGATCGATGCGATCGAGTCGGTCAGCCCTACCCGCAGTGCGCACCTGCCGCAGAATCACGTCGAACCGTTGCTGTGGCAGGCCCTGCGCAACGACGTGCGCATCGACTTTCGCACGGGGTGGCGGTACTGCTCCCACACCGACGGTGCAGACGGCGTCTCAGTCAACATCACCGACCTCACTACTGGGACCTACCGAACACTGGCCTCCCGCTATGTCATCGCCGCGGATGGCTCGGCCAGCTCCGTTCGGCGAGCACTACGGGTCCCGATGGACGGCCCCGTCCTCCAGCACCTGATCAGCGTGCATTTTTCTGCCGATCTTGAGCGTTTTCGCCACCATCGCCGCGGCCCGGTGATCTGGACCCACACTGCCAAGGGGCTCGGCGCCGTGATCGTGCACCGACCACCAGGAGACCTCGTATTTCAGATTCCCTATTTCCCGCCATTCGAGTCGTTGAGTGACTTCCCGGCCGAAGTCTGCCGCCGGCGCGTCCTCGACGCCGTCGGTGAGGCCGACCCGAACATTGAGATCAGGTCGATCCAGTCGTGGACGATGCACGCCCAGGTAGCCGGCAGCTTTCGCAGGGGCCGCGCCTTTCTGGCCGGCGACGCCGCGCATCGGTTCCCGCCCACCGGCGGACTCGGACTCAACACGGGAGTCGCCGATGTGCACAATCTGGCCTGGAAACTGGCCTGGGTCGTCGTCGGCCGCGCCAGCGAGGCTCTGCTGGACACCTATGAACAGGAACGGCGTCCGGTTGGCATCGCCGCCTCCGCCGACTCGGTGGCGAACCTCGAGGGGCTGTTCGACGTCGTTGCCGCACTGGGTATTCCGCGGCGTGCTGCACGTCTGCTGCCTCGGGTCGTCGCCGCCGTCCCGGAATGGCTACCGCGGCGCCCAGTACGTGCACTGATCCGCGGGCTCACCACGCTGGCCTATCAACGGCTTCGGCTGGCCACGTTACGGGGCGGAGTCGGTCGGCGAATCCGGCGTCGTGCCGCAGCGGCGATCGCCGGACAGTGTCCGCACTACTACAGCTGGGGGCGAGACCTGGGGGTGCGTTACCAGTGCGGCGCCGTGATCGACGACGGGCTGCCTCCACCCAGCAATGACCCACAGTTCTACACCCCGGGTGTTCGTGCGGGTGGGCGGCTGCCCCACAGCTGGGTCGGGGCCCGCGATGGACGGGTGTCCACACTGGACCTGATCGGTCGCGACGAACTCACGCTACTGGTGTCAGCCGAGGGGCGCGCCGCGTGGTCCTCTGCCGCCGAGGGACTTTCGATCTCGGTAGAGCTTCTCGGCGACGGTGAGCCCGCCGTGTTCCACACCGGAATCTTGGGGGCCGATCCTGACGCCCTCCTCGTGCGCCCGGACGGCCACATCGTCGCCGCCCTGCACTCCGGACGTGACGGCGTCGCGTCGCTGCGGCGAGCACTGGACGTCGTTGGTGTTCCATCCGCGGCGAAGGAGCCGGCGCATGAATGATGGCGCGGCACCCGTTGTCGAATTACGGCTACTCAGCTACCGTCCGGAAGAAATGGAGGCCTGGTGGGCCGCACTGCTCGGCGGCCGACCGCAGTCGCTGAACTCCCGGATGACCGCCATTACCGGTCTTTCGCTGCGGGTGGTGATCGAACGTTCGCAGATCGCCCTCGCCTATCATCCCGAAGCCAGCGGTGTCATTGCCGTCAACCTGGCCCTCGACGACGTGCGGGTAGTGCAACGAGTGCTGGACCGGTTGTCGCGATTGGGCGCCATCCCCCAACGAGCAACCCGTGAGCCGGGCGCAATAGCGCTCTGGGCGCGCGATCCCAATGGCACCGATGTTGGCCTGTACCTGCCTTCACCCCGTGCCCCTTTCACCGCAGAAGCCGACGTGCTCCCCGAAGAGTTGCCTGTCAACGCCGTGCTCGACGACATCAGTCGCGGACGACCAGTTGGTGGTCACGGCAACCGCAGCCAGCCCTTCCGCACTGCCAGTTGCATTGACTCGCCACGACAGTGACGACACATGTCATCGACCGAAAGGACACAACAGACTGATGGGCACCATGTCGGTGAAGCGCCGTAATGCCATGCCACAGGGCCGTTTTCTGGCGTCTCGCGAGCCCGTTGGCCGCCAGTCGGCGCGACTCAGCGCCGGCGTGCGTGCAGCGAAGGCCTCGGTGCTGGAGTCCGCGGCAGTTCCCCCCCCGACTTTGGTCCGACTCGTTGAGCGTGCCCGCCATCATCTCTTGCGAGTTCATCAGCGAACCGCACCGCCGTACGCGGCGATGATGGAGATGATACTGAATTCGTGGACGGCACAGGCGATTACAGCAGCCGTAGACCTCGGCATCGCCGATGCCCTCGCCGATGAGCCGCTGCGAGTGGAAGAGTTGGCGTCTCGGGTCAAGGCGGACCCCGACGCGCTGCGCCGACTGCTGCGGGCATTGATCGGCCGCGGCGTGTTCCGTCAACGTCGCGACGGCTGTTATGAGCTGAACCCCCTCGCGGAAACACTGCGGTCCAGTGCGCCGTTGTCGGCTGCCGGACTGGCCAGGATGGTCGGCTCACGCCAACACCGCGAACATTGGAGCTATCTCGCCGACGCCATACGAATCGGCGGAGCGATCATCCCGGCCGTGAACGGCGCCGACGCCTTCGATTACCTCAGCCGGGAACCCGAACTCGCCGAAGCTTTCAACCGGGCCATGGCCGACACCACTGAGATGACCGTGGCCTCGCTGATGGCCGCCTATTCGTTCGACTCGTACTCCACCGTGGTAGATGTCGGCGGTGGGGTAGGCCAATTGTTGGCCGCAATTCTGGCGGCCACGCCGACTGCGCGGGGGATCCTCTACGACCTGCCCCATGCCGTCATCGAGGCTCAACCGCTGTTACGCGAGCACGGAATCGCGGATCGTGTCACGGTGGTGGCGGGATCGTTTTTCGACAGCGTGCCCGCGGACGCCGACATCTACGTTCTGAAGAACGTGATTCATGACTGGCCCGATGATCAGGCCGTCGAGATTCTGCGAAATGTGCACGCGGCAGCCAAGATCGGCACAACGATACTGCTGATCGAGTTTGTGATCCCGGTTCATCAGCGCGACTACGTCGGTCACTGGACCGATCTGGAAATGCTGTTGACCCAGGGCGGCCGCGATCGCACGGCGGTGGAGTACCGCGCCCTTCTCGAACGCGCCGGGTTTCGGGTGAGGCGTGTGTTGCCGACCGCCTCGCCCCTGAGCTTCGTTGAGGCCGAGGCCATCTAGATGGCTAGATCCGGCAAAGCCGGAATTTTGAGGCTCTTGTGACCCTTCCGT
>CAZVST010000049.1:0-37826 GCA_964629725.1 uncultured Mycobacterium sp. | reverse complement strand
CTGTCGACGTATTGACACACACCAATTTTTGAGTCGTGTCAGGAGTCCTGAACACGGCCTGTCCCAAGGGGGGATCGAATCCACCAACACCAAGATCCGCCTGCTGACCCGGATCGCGTTCGGATTCCGCTCCCCAGAAGCACTCATCGCCCTGGCCATGCTCGCCCTCGGCGGCCACCGCCCCGCACTACCCGGCCGAAAAACCACCCACGGATAAGTCAGGAGAGCCGATAACCGAGAGGAATTTGTCGCATCAAGTAATTACGAACCGAGTGGCGCTCCTGAGATCAGCGGCGCCCTTTTAGATGTGGAAACGCTCTTTGATCTCGCGTGTCTGGACCTGCTCGACGATGATCCCCAGCAGCGGGATGGTCCCGGCCAGCAGCACCCCGATCGTCTTGGCGATCGGCCAGCGCACCTTGACCGCAAGGTTGGCGGTGCACAAGAGATAGACGAAGTACACCCAGCCGTGCACCACACCGATCCAGCTCGGCGGGTGGTCCACCTTCACCACGTATTTGAGGATGATCTCGTAGCAGAGTGCGATCAGCCAGACACCGGTAATCCAAGCCATGACGCGGTAGTTCCTCAGCGCCACGCGGATCTTGTCGAGGGAGGCGATCGGCTGGGCGTCGGAGTTCATGCAGTAGTCCTCTTCTGCTTGGCGCGGTCATGCTCGGCCAGTTCGGCAAGGTAGGCATTGTATTCACGCAAGGTGGCGTCCTGATCTTCGCGTGGGGCCGCCGGCCGTTGGGGCAGCAGGCCCGGCGGGATCTCGGTGACATCGCCGGAATCTTGGACGGCCTCGGCCGGAGAGTCCTCCAGGCGGATGAACGTCCGGTAGGCGTACACGCAGAACGCCGCGAACATCGGCCACTGCACGGCATATCCCAGGTTCTGGAAGGTGCCCGAGTTGGATTCGAACCGCGTCCACTGCCACCAGCCTAGGGCCAGGCACCCCGACGCCGCGATGATCACCCCGAGGATGAGCGCGAGACGGCGTGGAAGTGACACACCACGACGGTACCTTTGATCAGCCGCGATACGATCGACGGGCTTGCGGGCGTGGTGAAATGGCAGACACGCCGGCTTTAGGTGCCGGTGCTTGAGAGAGCGTGTGGGTTCGAGTCCCTCCGCCCGCACCAATCAACGACGCCTCAGAACACCGAATAGCCGCCGTCGAGCACGACGGTCTGGCCGGTGAAGTACGCCGACCCCGGTCCGGCCAGCCACACCGCCAGACCCTCGAAATCCGCCGGAGTACCCCAGCGCCGCAACGGCACCCGGGGGAGAATCTTCGCCTGGAATCCCGGCGAATCCAGCATGCCCTCGGTCATCGCGGCTTTCGTCCAGCCGGGCACGATCGCGTTGGCCCGGATGCCGTCCCGTGCGAGTTCCACCGCCAGGCCCCGCGCCATGGCCGCCACGCCGGCCTTGGCGGCGGCGTAGTGGATGGAAAACGGCAGGCCGTCGGTCATCGACACACTGCTGGTGAAGACGATCGAACCGGTTCGGCGGGCCTTCATGTGGCCGGCCACCGCCCGCACAGTGAAGAACTGGCCATCGAGATTGACCGACATCACCCGTCGCCACTCTGCGGTGGTCATCGCGTCGATCGGTGACGGCCGGGCCGCCACCCCGGCGTTGGCGAAGCAGGAGTCGATCTGCCCGAAGCGTTCCAGCGTCTCGGTGGCGCCGCGCGCCACGGCGGCCTCGTCGCCGACGTCGACGGTGAACGCCGCGACCCGGTCCGATCCGAGTTCGGCCACCGTCTCCTCATTGCGGCCGACGTTGGTGCCCCAGATCGCCACGGCCGCACCGGCGTTGTGCAATCCGCGCACCATGCCCTTGCCGATGCCGCTGTTGCCGCCGGTCACCAAGGCGACGTGTCCGGTCAGGTCATGCCAGGATTCTGACGGGTTCATGGGGTGCCCTTTGCTGTCAGCTGGTACTAGGGGGCCAGGCGGTAGATAATGCGCTCCGGGCTTCGTACCCGGAATCGGGGCATCTGATGAATCGTGTCTTGAACCGCCGAAAGCAGCGATTCCACGGCATCACACCCGCCAGAATAATTGCCGTGGTGGCTTGGATGCTCGGCGCGTCGGCAGTCCTCCTGGTCGTTTGCCTCGCTGTGGTAGTGCACCTGCGGCTTCTGCTGAGTTGGTACCGGCGGCAGACGAACGGTGACGCCTACTATGCACGCACCGCCGAGGATCGCTCGCGCTTCGCGGCCGAGGTTGTTACACGGGGGCGCTTCGCGGTGTGGCTGGCTCGGCGAGCAACTCGCATTCACCGGCCGAAACACCTGAATGCATTTGTATGGCAGGGTGTTTCAGGGCCGCCAATCTGTCGTGCTGGATTCCCGCGAGCCGCTGGGCACACCCCGGTTGCGGGTGGCGTGTTCATCGTGACTCAGATGAAATGTGGCACGACTTGGACGCAGCAGATTCCTTTCGGGCGGACGTGGCGACCTCGGAGACAGCGGCCATCGTTCCCTTTACGCGATCTCACCCTGGATTGAGTCCACCTTTTCCGTGCCGCTTGATCGCGCGCCCATTGCGGCACAATTCGATCAGCCGTTTTGGTGTGTGAGCTCCACATATTCCCTGTAGGCCACCAAAGCAGAGGGGTTGACCTCGTTTGTGCCCAACGAGTGTGCGCCTTTGCTGTATTCGAATGGGTCGTCCAAGTCCGAGATTAGAAGTGTAAAACAGATCAAGACCAGCGAGAGGAGGCCAATGATGGCATACTGCGAGGCTTCCGTCGGGAATTTGGCAAATACAAGCAGAATCAACACCGCACCGACCATCGTCTGCAGCAGCGCGTAGCCGGAAGGAATGATGCTGTTGTTACGGATATAGCCAATGCGGCCGATGGCGCCTCGAATGGTACCCATAATTTCTACTGCCGACTGGTAGAGGGTGGGAATGCCCTTCGAAACCTTGGAATTTTCCATTTTCTCGGAAAGGGCGCGCATGGCAGTGAAGCATGGGGTATTCGGGCCCGGGTTAAGAAGCCAATGCTCTGCGGTCACAACCAGATGAAAATGGGCATTGCGCAGCTCTTGCGCGTCTAGTTCACCATTATTTGCTGCCATTCCGTTAATGACTTCCGAATAGGACTCCAGGGCCGAAGCGAGTTGGCCCGGAAGGCGTTCGCTGTCCTTGTGGTCAGCCATCGCGTTGGCTAGCATGAAACCGATGATGAGAACGACGCCGGTAATGGGCGCCGTCATGTGAGAGAATTCCACCGCGGACGGCCAGAGCAATATGTCATTGCGGAGGTAGGTTAAAAGAACCAGTAAGAGTGCGAGTGGCAGCACTTTAAAGATCAACCGCCACTTCAACACGATTCCTCCTGGTCTATCTTGACTGGACTTCTTGATCCGGTGGGGCCCAATGATCGATCATCACCCTGGCGATAAACCGCCTATTGCAGAAGGCAGAGAATAGCACGTCGCCCCTGTGGCCAGCGCCTCGATGAGGGACATTGACGCGAACAGCCCCGCCCGGGTGGCCCGCGCACGATCGCTGACGAGTAGATCGAGGCGGTGCTGCTCGCAACCCTGGAGCGTTCACCGAGGAATGCCGCGCACTGGTGCGGACCTCGATGGCCAAGAGTTCGGATTAGCCCCGACGGTGGGACGGATATGGCTCAAGCCGCACGGTTGACACGCTGTGTTCAGTAACAACCCACGTTGCCTGAACGATATGATCGCAAACTGGAACGCCGAAGAAATCCTCGAACGCCTCAAGTCACATCTCATCGGAATCCGGCGCGGGTTAGATCATCTCCCGGTTGGTGAGCCAGCGCATGATCGGCCAGCCCGCGAACACCGGAAGCCAGACGGTCAGCACCCGGTACAGCAGCACGGACGGCACCGCGACGCCGGTGGGGACTCCGAACGCGGCCAGGCCACCGATGAGGGCGGCCTCGACGGCACCCACGCCGCCGGGGGTGGGAGCGGCCGAAGCGAGGGTTCCACCCACCATGGTCACCACCGTCACCGTTACGAACGTGGTGCCGCCTCCGAAGGCTTCGATACTGCACCAGAGCGTGAACGCCATGCCGAGAGTCGTCACCGCGCAACCTAATACGATGATCGCGAAGCGCTTTGGCTCGCGCACCAACTCGCCCAGGTCACCGCCGACCTCGTTGATCTTCGGCCGGACCGCAGTCTCCAGCCAGTGCCGCAGCTTCGGCACGAACAGAAACGCGCCAATCGCGCCGAGTGCGACCCCGCCGATCAGATAGAGCAGCGTGACCTTCGGCACGAAGTGCGAGAGGTCAGCCGACGCCCCGGCCGCGACGCTGAAGAAGATCAACAGTGAGATATGGGTGATCACCTGCACCGCCTGCTGCACCGCGACGGCGGCGGTGGCCCGGACTGTGCCCAGCCCCGCCTTCTGCAGGAACCGAGTGCTCAACGCGAGCCCGCCCACGCCGGCGGGTGTGGTGGTGGCGGCGAAGGTGTTGGCGAACTGCATGATCAACAGGTGCCGGAAGGACACCACCTCCCCGGCGCAGGCCCACAGACCAGCTGCCGCACCGACATACGTCGACGCCGAAACGGCCAGGCCGAGCAGCGCCCACCACCAGTTCGCGGCGCGCAGTTCGGAGAGGAAGGTCGGGACGGTGCTGATGAACGGATAGGCGACGTAGACCAGGGCCACTAACAGCACCAGCTGGATGATCTGCTTGCGGGTGAACCGGGTGATGGTCTCGGTCTGGATCTGGGCCGCACCGGTCTGCGACTTGACCTCGTCGCGGGCGGCGGCCAGCACCGCCTTGGGATCGGTGAGGCCGTGCAGAATCCGGGCCGGCATCGCCGAGCGGGTCAGCCGCCGCGAGGCGGACAGCACGGTGTCGGTGCCGAGGGCGTCGATGGCCGCCTCGACGGCCGGCTTGGCTCCGAATCGGTCGGTCGTGGTGACCAGCAGTTGGGCCACGTCGGCCTGCAACTGCTCGTCGGGGGCGCCGTATTCGGAATTGCCGAAGCCGCCGAACAGTCCGGTCTCGCCGTCGACGGTGATCTCGCTGCCGCGCAGATCCCCATGTGCGATCTGGTGTCGGTGCAGCACGCCGAGTGACTGCCATACCGCGGTGGCGGAGGCCTCGTCGGACAGCTGGTCCAACGAGGTGCCGCGCGGGGGGCTGTGGGCGAATATGGTCCAGCCCCGTTCCAGGCCGGCGAGGCTGAGCGTGCTGGTGTTGGCGACGTCGAGATCCCCGACGGCGATGGTCATCAGGGCGCGGTGCTCGACCGCGCGATGCAGGGACATCTGCAGTGGGGCGGTTTCACTGTCGCGCAAGACAAGCCAGCGCCAGAACTGCCACAGCGCACCACCGCTGCGCTGGTTGGGTCCGTACAGTTCGACGATCGCGTCCCGGCCGGAGGAGTCGGTGGCGGACAGCTCCAGCGGTCCGCGTCCGCCGGGACGCACCACCGTCAACGCGTTGGTGACGAAACCGCGCCGCGCCAGCGCCTGGACAGCGCCTTCCAGCGGCACCTCCAGCGCCCTAGTGCCGACCACCAGCACCACCAGCGCCCCGACAAACCAGCCCACCGAGAGCCCGAGCAGCGAGCGGGCCGGTACGACGGCGCTGACCACCAGGTGAATCGGAACGAAAGCCAAGAGCAGCCCCCACCACCAGCGCCGCCACCGTGCGGGCAGCCACGGCCCGGACACCGTGAGGATGGCAGCCAGCAGGGCGATCCAGCGCGGGTCGTCGAGGAACTGCGACAGCGTGGTCGACAACCGGTCATTCAGGTCGAAGTGCCACCGGGGTGCCGTGATGCCCTGCCCGGTGATGGACAGCGCCAGCACCGCGATGAATCCGGCTGCGCCATAGGCGCCCAACAACTTCCACTGCCGCCCGGCGATCAGACCGACCAGGATGACGAACGGAAGCGCGACGATCAGGACGCCGTACACGATGTAGACGATGTTGGACTGCGCCGGGGTGAGCACGCCGACGATGCGGGAGATGGACTTCTCCAGCCCGACCCAATCGCTGCGGGTGACGAGCGAGCTGAAGATGACGATCGCCAGGAACAAGCCGGACAAGGCCAGCCGCACGATGTCGGTGGTACGACGGGTCAGTGGTGGCAGGAGGTTGCCGGCAATGGTGATCTCGCGGCCGTCGACTCGTCGAACCGAGAGCTTCGCTCCTGCACCGCCTCGTTCCCCGGCGGCATCGTCGACTCGCACGTTCCGAACCTATCCGAGCGCGGCCGAACAGTCGTGTTCGGCTCGCGGCGGTTCCCCGGCACCGCGCAACGCGGTATGCAGCCGAGGGCACTCGTGCGACGATGACCGGCAGAACGATCCTCGCAGGGGCAGGGTAGGAGCGATGATGACTAACTCACCGAGCGCGGTGCCGGTACTGCGGCTGTCGTCCGCCCTGGCGTTCATCGTTGCGCTGGCTGTGCTGCCGCCCGCTGCCGCCGATCCCGGCACCTGCGATCCGGTGCCCAGTGCGCAAAACTCCTGCGCTGGCCAGCCTCCGCAGACGTGGCCGATGGCAGAGGGGAATTTCTCCAGTCCCGGCGACCCCGGGTGGGTCTTCTTCAAGCCCTTCTTCCACCAGGCAGGTTCCACCGGGCCCAAGGCAGACGGATCGCGAGCCGCACAGTACGGCTGCGGGATAGGCCCCGACGGCACGATCGGGTGCGACCATGTTCCCTCGGATCCGTGGGGAGGAGCCAGCCCCGGTTGTGGTGACCTGCGCTGCCCGCCACCGCCACCGGGGGCCAACCAGACCGTGGTGAGCCCGCGGGAGCCCGCCCAGTATGTCCATTCAGACACGCCGACGTTCACTCGCGATGTCGATGACCTACCCGAGGGGCGCCGTCTGGTCAACGGTGACGCGTGGTGCGCCGTGGGCTATCAGGGCTCGGTGAGCTGCGTCAGCGGCGCCAACGGGTTCACGCTCGCATGGTGGGGCGGCGTCCTGGAAAAGCCGTAGGGGCGGCGGCTTCAGACGAAGCCGACGTAACCCAGCAGCGCGGCGGCGGCCACGACGATCAGCGGGTTGGTGTCGGTGCGCACGAAGATCACCGTCGCGACTGCGGTGATCAGATAGGCCCGCCAGTCGTGGTCGGCCGCCCGGCTCATCACCAGCGACGTGGCCAGCACCAAGCCGACCGTCAGCGGGGCGAAACCCTTCCCCACGGCGATGCGCCACTGGGACTTCTGTGCGCGTTTCCACGACAGCGTGACCCCGTACATCAGCAGGGCCGCGGGAAGGATCATCGCGACGGTGGCGATCACCCCGCCCAGTAGGCCGCCGGCCACACCGGCGACCTTCAGTCCGGCGGCATATCCGACCAGCGACACGATGAGGATGCTCGGTCCGGGAGCGGCCTGGGAGATCGAGAAGATGTCGGCGAACTGGCCGTCGGTGAGCCAGTGGTAACCGTTGACCGCGCGCAGATGCATCTCGGGCAGGACGGTGTTGCCGCCGCCGATCGATAGCGCGGACAGCGTGCCGAACAGGCTGACCAGTGCCAGATAAGTCTTCATGCCGGCTCGCGCTCACGCGGCCAGGCCCAGATCAGGCTGAGCGGAGCAAGAATCCCCAGAGTGATCAGCAGGGGCAAGCGCAACACCCCGTTGAGAACGAACGCTGCCGCGAACAACGCGATGGGCACCGGACCCGTCAGGCATTTCTTCCCGGTCTTGACCACCATCGTCAGCGTCAGGGCGACCGCGGCCGCCGACGCGCCGTGCAGGGCGCCCTTGACGGCCGGCACCTCTTTGAACGTGAAGTAGACGAACCCCAGACCGAGCATCAACGCCACCGGAACCAGGCACAGCCCCACGACCGCCGCGACCGCACCGCGGCCGCCGCGCAGGTGGCTGCCGATGAAGACAGCCAGATTCACCTGGTTGGCGCCCGGCATGATGCGGCACATCGTCATCGCCGAGAGGAACTGCTCCTCACCCATCCAGTTCTTGCGAACCACGACGACCTCGCGTGACCACGCCCCCAGGCCGCCGCCGAAGGAGGCCAGCGCGACGTGGTTGAAGGTGAACGCGATCTCGGGAAGCGATACCCGGGGGGTCGGCACCGGCACGGGCGCCGGTGCCGACTCACTCATGGATCAGGTCGTGATCGTGCGGGAAATCGTCCTCATGGTGGTGGGCGGTGGCGTCGAGGGGGTCGGGCGGGTCGTAATGATGCGAGGAATCCCAGTCATGGCGGAAGACGTCCAGGAGCCGGTGGACGACGGCCGGGTCAGACGTGGTCAATCCGAGTTCCCGGCGCAGGTCGAAAGCACTGCGGTCGATGTTCATCGAGCCGACGAGGGCCTCGCGCTTGTCGACGATGATCAGTTTGGCGTGCACCCGCAGGTTCTTCTGCTTGTGCACTTTGCAGCCGAACCGGCCCAGCGTGCGCAGCGACGAGAAGGTGTCCAGGACGTCCCACTCGCTGATGCCGTGCCTACCGCCGCAGAGCACCTTCACATGCACCCCGCGGTCCGCAGCCGCGACCAGCCGGTCCAGGATCACCGCGTCGACGAACTTCGGGTGCTGCACGTGCAGTGTCTCGGTCGCGCGGTCGATGAAGCGGGCCATCTGGTAGCGCGAGTTGGAATTGCTCCACAGCAGTCCGCCGTCCTCGGCGGGGGTGAACTCGCGGTGCCCCCAGTCGGCGTTGAACACGTCGACGATCTGCTGCACGTGCACCGGATCGTGGGTGATGATCCCGTAATCGCGGGTGAGCGTGAAGTACTTGACCATCAGGTTGTAGGTGGCCACCATGGCGGCCTTGTCGTCCACCACGATCGATTTCTCGTGTGTCACATAGAAATGCGGGCTGGACCATTGGACGTCCACGCCGGCGTGCTTCAACGCATAGTAGGTGTCGTCGTTGGCCCGGTCGCCGCCGGAGCGTTTGGCGTTGAGCATCACCCTGACGTCGACACCTGCCTTCCTCCGGGCGATGGTGGCCGCAATCAGGCTCGGCTCGGTGAAGGTGAACTGCTTGATGAGCAGGCTGCGCTGGGCACTCTCGATGAAGGCGCGCACCGGCTCGACTCCGTCGTCGGGCTCGACAATCAGCTGGGGCGCAGTCTCGGTCATCGGTGCGGACGATGCTAACAGTGCTGTGCTGATCAACCGGGCGGCGGCGGGGGCGCCGTCTCCCCGGCCTGCTGGGCGAACTCGTCCGGTGACTGCTGACCGAGCAGGGATCCCTTCAACCCGCCGGCCTGGTACATCTCGTACAGCCGGCGAAGAAACGCGATGCGTCCGGTGCCCGGGCTGTCGGCGTCCGGACCCAGACCCGGCGCTGCCGATCCCTCGCCGGGGGCCGCGGGGGCGACATTCTGGCCCAGCAGATACTGCGGGTTGAACGCATTGAGGTTCGGGACGGCGGCGGCCGCCGGATCACCCGGTGCTGCCGGGGTAGTGCTCTGGCCGAGCAACAGGTTGGGGCCGTACTCAGAGAGGTCGGGCAGCCCGAGAATGCCCGTGGCCTGATTTCCATTCTGCGCCAATGGATTGCCGATACCGGCCTGCTGCGGGATGAAATCGGTGGGCGCCACGGGCGCGGGGGCAGGGTCAGTGGGTGGCGGTCCGGGGTCGGCCGTCGCCGGCGCCATCGGAGCCAGCGCCATGATGACGAGGAACCCGGCTACCAGACCCCCCATCGGTCCTCGTCGGCTCAATGTTCACGCCCTCCGGTCGCTAGGTGAACAGCTGGTGACGTTACCGGCCGACGGTCGGTCTTGTGTCTACCGTCGGGACCCATCTTCATCAAGCTTTCCCGCGTCGTGCCCGCATTCGTGTTGCCTGTGGTTACGGCGGGCGTGCTCGCGCCGGTCGTCATGGCCGACCCGCCGCGCAGACGCTAGTTCGGGCCCGGGACCGTCGGCAGCAATAACGGGTCGACGGGCGGAACGGCCGGCGGAGCAGCCTCAGGTGCGGGAACCGGGATCGGGGCGGTGTAGAACTGCTCCAGCCCGGCCGGGATGTTGCTGCCAGGCGGGGGAGCGGTGCCGGGCAGCGGCTGGCCTAGTTGATCGCCGGGCATGCGGCCCAGGTTGCTGTGCGCCAAGGCGTGCACGCCCTTGAACGCATCGATCCGGGCGAACGGACTGGGGTTCGTGTTCGGGGCCAGAGCGTACGGCGAGACCTGGTCGGCGGTGGGCATCCGGAAGTTCTGCGGCATGAGTGACTGCGCGAGGGTCATCGGGTCGGGGCCGGGATCGGTTCCCGGCGGAGGGGTTCCCAGCCCGATCGCCGCCGGCTGCGGTGAGCTGGCCAGCAACTCATGCATGGAAGCCACCGGATTCGACTGTGCCGACTGGGCGAGCTGGCTCAGTAGGGTCTGCGGCGGTGCCACAGCGGCGGCCGGATCGGTGAGTGGCAGAGCGCCAGGGTCCGCCGGCGCCGGCAGTGGAATCACTGGGTCGACCGGCGGCACCGGGTCAGCCGAAGCCGGAGCAAGCGCGATAGTCCAGGCAAGCGTGCCCAGCGCCGCCGTGATGGCGCTCGCTAATCCAGGGCGATCCGCACCGCGTATCAGAGGGGTGGCGTTAGCCGCTGGCTGGACCTCGGGGCGTCGAATGAACATGGGAGTTCTCGGTTGCCTCTCGATCGCGATCGTGTGGTTGAGCTTGCGAGACCTCATCGTGTCACTCGCGCGGACTCATCCTCGATGGCGAAATCCTACCCGCCTAACGCGCCGTGAACGGTGGATCCTGCGTTACGGCCCGACGGGATGGCGCCGGTCGCCGAGTGTCGTGCGCGGCCCCGCCGCGGTAGTCTCGGCGCGAGTCATGCGGTCAGCCGAGGAGGACAGCGATGAACCGCACCCTGGTGGCAATTGTTGCGGCAGCATGGGTCTCGGGCCTGGCGTGCGCGCCGGTGAGTGCCGCCGATCCATTGGGCCCGATCCCGGGACCCAACCCCGATCCGGCTGAGAACCAAGCTGCGCTTGAGCCTTTGGCCGCACCCGAAGACTCGGGCAACTCGTTGGCAGACGCGTGCAGGCGATTCAATGCCGCGCTCAATGTGGCCGCGGTGAACTACGAAGATTTCGCCTATGCGACCGCAGGCAACGGCAAATCCGTCAACTATCAAGATCCAGATGTGTTGCGCACCAATGTGATTGGACGTACCGCTCTGCGACGGGCGGCCGCAGAGGCCATGAGCGCGTCACGGACGCCGGGCCTTCCGCCGGAGGTGGCCGATCCCATGCAAGACTGGTCTTTGCATGCCACCAAGCTGCTTCTGGTCATGGGTCTGCACGGCGGCGGTGACACGTTGAACAGCTCCGTGGCCGAGTTGAACGTCATTGGCAACAATGCACAAATGGCCTGTGTGACCAGCGGCCCTCGCCTGTAGCGATACCGCCCCGACGAATAGACTCATCCATCCTGCCGTGCGGCATGGGCATCACTTACAGAGTTCGGCGATCTTCTTCGTCGACTCGGCGGCTGCCGCCAACCGAACGCTCTGCTCCGGGTCGCCGCTGGTCTGGCCGACGAAGAAATGTTGCGCCGCGTCCTGTAGTTGCTTGGACAGCGCGGTGATGGGTTCGGCGAGTTCGGGCGGCGTGTTCACCGGCACGGTGTCGCGCAGGTAGATCGCTCCGCTGGCCATCGCCAGGCGGGTATTGGCGGCGACGGTCTCGAGGGCTGCCGGTTCCGGTCCGAGGTTGACCTGGGACTGGCGCATGACTCCGGTGGCAACCAGGTCGGTGGCCTTGCAGGCCGCATCCTTGGGATTGCCCGCGGTCGGCCCACTGAAGAAGGCCGGTGTGGCATCTTTGGCCTGCGGTGCTGGCTTGAACAGCGACCATCCGGCCGCGCCGGCCGCCACCAGCGAGAGCACCAGCGCCGTCGGGGCGATCCAGCGGGCGGGTGACGGGGCGGCCACCGCCATCGGGACGCGCCCTACGACCGGATAGTCCAGCGCGTCGTTGCCCGGGCCGAAGTTCGATTCAGACATGGCGCGATCGTACGCGTACCGTGGAATGGGCCAGCAAAGTGAGGACCACGGTGACCATGTGCCTTCGGCAACTTGTGATCGCCGGGTGCAGCGCCGGCCTGGCGTTCGCGGCGGTTGCGTTGTCGCCGGCCGCGGCAGCTGATCGGTGTGCACCCGGATTCGTGGCGAATCCGTACACCGCGCAGTGCCTGGCGCCGGTAAGCACACCGATCATCAATGGTCAGCCGTGCATTGCCAGCAACGTCGGACTGTGTTCGTCGTTCCTGCAGAACCAGCAGCCGCCGCGTGGGCCACGCCCGGTCGGCTGAAGTCCCCGCCCGGTCGGCTGAAGTCCCCGCCCGGTCGGCTGAAGTCCCCGCCCGGTCGGCTGAAGTCCGCGCCCGGTCGGCTGCCCGTCAAGTACCGGTGACTGTCTTGTTGAGGATCCGGGACGCCCAGTTCGGCAGCACCTGTGACACACCGGCCACCAGCTTGGTCTGCCGGCCGACCGGGTAGTGCACCTTCGGCAGGAAACTCCGGTTCGGGTGGGTGGCGGCGTAGATCTCCCCGGCCACGTCCTCGGCCGTCAGGTGGATCCCCATGCGTTTCGAGCTGTGGGTGTCCAGGCCGTCGACCATCGGGGTGGCGACGAACAACGGCCACATGGCGATCACCCGGATTCCGTAGCGCCGCCATTCCAATTCGAGCGCCTCGGTGAGTCCGCGGACCGCGAACTTCGTCGCCGAATACGTCGCCAGTTCGGGCTGGCCGTAGATCGCCGACGCCGAGCAAAGGTTCACCACCTGCGCGCCTTTGGTGTCGCGAAGATAGGGGAACGTCGTGTGCAGGCCGGCCATCGTGCCGCAGACGTTGACCTCGACGATCTGGCGCTGCCGATCCAGCGGGATCTCCTCGAAGCGCCCCGAACTGAGGATTCCGGCGTTGTTGACGAGGATGTCCAGCCGGCCTGAGCTGCCGGTGAAGGACCGGAGTTGTTCCGACCAGTCCGCGGCGCTCGTCACGTCGAGTCCTCCGATCACTACCTCGCCGCCGAGTGCGCTGACCTCGTCCCGCAGCGACTCCAGCCCGGCCGGGTCGACGTCGTAGGCGCCCACCCGGTAGCCGCGGCGGGCGAACAGGAGCGCGGTGGCGCGACCGATACCGGCGGCGGCGCCGGAGATGACAATGGTGGGTTTGTCAGCCATGTCTCTTGTCTACCTTCCCGACGTTCACCAGCGGTGCGCGCGTCCCTGTTCGCGATACCAGTCGATGAGGTCCGGACGGTCGATGGCGCGCGGGTCCAGCGGCACCTCGCTGTGCCCGGCCAGGATCGCGGTGACCGGAACCTCCAATTTCTTCCCGGTGCGGGTGTGCGGGATTCCCGGAGCTTCGATGATGTCGTCGGGAACATGCCGCGGGGAGAGGCTGGTGCGGATCGTCGTCCGGATGGTGTCGATCAGGGCGTCGTCGAGGTGTCGGCCGTCGGCCGGCACGACGAACAGCGGCATCCAGTAGGCGCCGGCCGGCCCGTCGACGCCCAGCACGAACGCCTCACTGACCGCGTCGAGTCCCTCGACGACTTCGTAGATGTCGGCCGAACCCATCCGGATCCCGTGCCGATTGAGGGTGGCGTCGCTGCGGCCGTGGACGACCACCGAGCCGCGCTCGGACACGGTCAGCCAGTCGCCGTGCCGCCACACACCCGGCGCCGCCCCGTCCAGCCACTGATGGTCGAAATAGGCTGCGCGGTAACGGGATCCATCGGGGTCATCCCAGAAGGACACCGGCATCGAGGGCATCGGAGTGGCGATCACCAACTCGCCGACCTCGCCGATGAGGGGTTGGCGGCTTGGTGACCAGCTGTGCAGATCCACGCCGAGATAGCGGGTGGCCAGTTCGCCGCGGCGAGCCACCACCCCGGCGGTGCCACCGGCGAACGCGGTCACCACGTCGGTGCCGCCGCTGATCGACGAAACCTCCACGCTCTCGCCCACTTCGACTTTCACCCAGTCGAAGAGATCGGCAGGCAACGGCGAGCCGGTGCTGCCCAGCGTGCGCAGCCGGCTCAGGTCGTGCTGGGCGCGCGGGTGCAGCCCTGCCTTGCGGGAGGCCAGCAGTTGGCCCGGGCTGGTGCCGAAGTAGGTGACGGCTTCGTCGGCCACCAGCTGCCAGAGCCGGTCGGCGTCGGGGAACATCGGGTGCCCGCTATAGCCGACGACCTCGGCGCCGCACAGCAGCCCACCCACCCGGAAGTTCCACATCATCCAGCTCAGTGCCGTATGCCAGAAGAACACGTCACTCGGACCCAGATCCGCATGCAGCACAATGGCTTTCAGATGTTCCAGTAGCACTCCGCCATGGCCGTGTGCGATACCTTTCGGCCGGCCGGTGGTGCCCGAGGTGAACAACACCCACAGCGGGTGGTCGAACGGCACCGGCGTGACAACCGGGTCCGACGGCTGGTCGATGATGGCGCGGTAGGCCTCGCCGTCGAGTTCCAGCAGGTGGGGGATCGGGCTATTTCCCCGAGTCGCGTCGCTCCTGGCCCCTGGAGCCGGCAGCAGCCGTAGCAGGACGGCGGTGTCGTCGTGTTTGTCCACCCACCGGCCGTTGAAATGGTAACCGCCGCAACTGAACACGACCTTGGGTTCCAGCTGGCCCAGGCGTGCGGCGGCGCCTTCGGGGGCGTAGTCCTGGCCGCAGGACGACCACACCGCGCCGACGGCGGCGGTGGCCAGGAACGCCACCACCGCCTCGGCGATGTCGGGGAGATAGGCGACGACGCCGTCACCGGGGCGCACGCCGAGCCGGCGTAGTTCGGCGGCCACCGCTCCGACCCGTCCGGGTAGCTGCGCCCAGTCGATCCGGGTGCGGGCTCCGTCCTCGTCGATCCCGACGATCGCGACGCCCCCTTGTGAGGCATGTCGCAAGACCTGGTCGACGTAGTTGAGCCTGACGCCCGGGAACCATTGCGCGCCGGGCATTGTCGAGTCAGCCAATACGCCGTCATCGCCCGGCCCGGGGCCGGTGGCCGCCGGGATGTCGAAGTAGTCCCAGATCGCCCGCCAGAACTGCGCCGGGTGGTCCACCGACCACTGCCACAGCTTCGGGTAGTCGCCGGACGGAGCGCCGTGACGAGCCGACGCCGCGGCGAACCGACGCCAGGAGGGTTCGTCGGCGGCCACGGTCAGACGAACTCGACGCCGGACATCTTGATCTGGTCGCCGTCGCGCTCCAGGGTCACCGCGATCCGCCAGAGCCGCGGCTGCTGCTGGTCTTTCGGGGCCTGCGGGCCTTCCCGGTGCGAGGTGGCCGAGACCAGGACGACCGCCGAATCTCCCGTCATCGATTCGACGGCGGCGTCGTTGACGGTGGCTTTGGTGATGATCTTCTCGTCCTGGAGTGCTTTGACGAAATCCTCTGCGCTGTCGGCGAAATTCGTCCGGAAACGGCCCGTCGATCCGTCGAGGACGCGCTTGACGCTGTCGTCGGCGGTGGTGTAGTCGATGGACATCAGGTTGATGACGTCCTGGCGGGCGGCGGCGGCGAACTCGGCTGCGCTGTGCCGTTGGTGGGCCATCGCTGTGTGCTGCCAGAGCAGGTAGCCGGTCAGTCCCAACAGTCCCGCCGCGATGACCCCGGTGACACCGAGTGTGACCGCCGGCAGGAGGCGGACCAATCGGGCCGGGGCGGCGGGCCCCTGCTGTTCCTCGCCGGCGGCCTCGGCCGACTCGATCCGGCGGCGCAATTCGTCGGCACGGGCGCGGGCGGCCTCGGCGCGGGCTTCTGCGGCGGCGGCCTCCTCGTCTGCGGCCCGGGCGAGCGCGCCGTCGTCGGTGGACACCATCGGCGACTCCGCGTCGCTGGCTGCCATGGATACGCTCCTCCCCGCATTCGCTGTCCGCCTGACCGCACCGGGTTGTATATGCGAGAGTAAGACAGTGCGATCGACCTTAGCGGCGCTGGGTTGCGTCACTTGCGTCACACTGCTGGCTGCCAGCCCCGCCGGAGCGGCCCCGACGGCGCCGGGGGAATGCAACGACCCGTACTGCACTCCGGGTATCGCGGGCGGGGTGGTGCTGGGCGCGCCGTGCGCGGACACGTCGTTCTACGTGTTCGGGACGACGTCGTGGGGCCGGCTGGTGTTCTGCGGCTCGCCGCGCCGGTATGAGCCGCGCTACTTCCGGTCCCCGCCGATGGTTGGCGTAAAAGACCTCAACGGTGATTGCGCCGGGTACGAGAACTCCGTGGCGCAAGCGCCCGACGGGCTGTTCCTGACGTGTTCGTTCCAGAACAACCGGCCGGTGTGGGTGCGGGGGGACGCCTGACGGCAGCGTTTCACCACGGCCGCAGCGAACACAGCGCGCCTTTGGCTCCGGAATGGCTCACCGCGACCGACCCGTCGACGGCCAGCGTGCAGTGGAAGCCCGGCGGATTGGGCGAGCGGCCGCTGGTCGCGGTCACCATCGCCCAGTGCTGCGGGTCGGCCAGTCGCACGGTCAGCACCCATGGTGCGCCGGGCCCGAGGTCGGCTTCGGCCTTCGGGCTGAACACGTACGGATCGTGGCTGTAATCGGCGAAGTTCGCCGGCTCGGCGTCGCGGTAGTAGATGTCGGCGTGGAACGGGGTATCGGTGTACACGGTGTACGTCACTTCGTGCAGCACCGCCTCGTCGGCGGTTGCTCCGCTGCCGCCGGCCACTGCGCCGGCGGCAGCGCCTGTCAAGAGCGCGAGGGTGAGAACGAGCCGCATAGTCTGAGCATTGCACGTGAACGGCGGCCGGAGAAGGGTGTTCGGCCACGTCTACGATCGAGAGGGGCGTGGTGCCGGAGGAGGTGTTCGACGCGATGGCTGGTGAGCACTCGGGCGGTGTGTCTGACGACGCCGGTACGGTCGCGGTGGCCGATTTGAAGGCCGAACTAGCCGCGGCGGAAGCCGCCGAAGCCGAAGCCCGAGCCGATGCCGAGCGGGCCAGGGATCGAGCGGCTGCCGCCGAGGCCGCATCCGCAGTGCCCGGCCGGCGGTGGATCGCCCTGAGCATCGGGTTTGGCGTCTCGGCCCTGGTGAGCGTCGCAGCCCTGACCCTGACCGGGCTGATGCTGTGGCAGCACGTCAAAGTCGGCGCTCAGCGCGAGCAGGACCGCCGGTTCGTCGACGCTGCCCGCGACGGGGTGGTGGCGCTGCTGTCGATCGACTACAATCACGCCCGCGCCGACGTGCAGCGGGTGCTGGATCTGTCGACCGGGCAGTTCCACGACGACTTCGGCCACAGCGTAGAAGATTTCGTCAAGACGGCTGAGGAATCCAAGGCGGTCACCATCGGACGGGTCAACGCCGCGGCACTGGACGCCGTCGACGGTGGCCGCGCGCGGGTCCTCGTCTCGGCCACCTCGGTGGTGTCCAACGACAAAGGCGCCAAACAGGATGCCCGCCCGTTCCGCATGAGCGTGACGGTGACCCGTGACGGGGACACGTGCAAGATGTCCGATGTGGAGTTCGTGCCATGACAATCAACTCATCTGGAGCGGTCGGGGAGCCGGATGCGACGCCGGCGGCCGAGACCGACGTGGCTGACAACGTCGGCGACGACGCCGACGCCGACGCCGACGCCGTCGTGGACGGCGATTCCGCGGTCGTGGACGGCGATTCCGCCGTCGTGGACGGCGATTCCGCGGTCGTGGAGACCGAGCCGCCGGCCCTCGACGGCATCGCGACGGCGATGCCCACCGCCCCGTCCGCCGGTTCCCGGCGCGACCGGCGGCGGGTGACCCTGGTTGCCGCGGCGGCGGGCCTCGTGCTCGGATCGGCAGTGGCCGCAGGCTCGGTGTACTGGTGGCTGTTCCGGCCCGACCAACTCACCGACGAGGCGGCCCAGCAGAGGGTCATCTCCGCGGCGAAAGAGGGCATCGAGGCGGCGCTGTCCTACTCGCCGGAGAACCTCGACAACGATCTGGCCACCGCCAAGTCGCATATGACCGGCCAATTCCTCGACTACTACAGCGACTTCACCAAGAACGTGGTGACCCCGGCGGCCAAGGACAAGGGCGTCAAGACCGAGGCCAACGTCGCCCGGGCCGCGGTCTCCGAGATGCATCCCGGCCAGGCCGACGTCCTCGTTTTCGTCAACCAGGTGACCACCAGCAAGGCTCGGCCCACGCCTGCACTGGCCACCAGCACGGTGCTGGTGACCATGGTCAAGAGCGGCGATCGCTGGCTGATCTCGGAGTTCAACCCGGTCTAGCGGGGATTCGATACCCGAAGTCCCCGACTCTGAGGACTAATTTCCCTGTTCCGGCGTGCCCGGGATCGGTCACAGTGGCAGCACAGACCGAGGCGGGAGGCAGTTGACGTTGGGAATCCCCGATCCCGAGACCATGCGTTCGGCGCTGACGCTGGCAACGCAGGCTCCGTCGATGCACAACACCCAGCCCTGGCGCTGGAGGGTCGGCCCGGAGAGCCTGACCCTGCTCGCCGATCCGAGCCGTCATCTGCGGCATGCCGATCCTGACCGGCGCGGTCTGCTCATCAGTTGCGGCGCCACGCTGCACCACTGCACCGTTGCGCTGGCCGCGATGGGGTGGAACGCGAAGGTGCAGCGGTTGCCCGACCCGTTCGATCCCAACCATCTGGCGACCATCACGGTGTCCCAGCAGGTGCCAAGTGAACTGGAGGTGCTGCTGGCGGGGGCGATCGGCCGGCGCCGCACCGACCGTCGCACCTACAGTTCCTGGCCCGTGCCCTGGGGCAATATCGCACTGATGGGCGCGCGGGCCGCCCGCGCCGGCGTCATGCTGCGGCAGATCGAGCCGTTGCCGCGGCTCAACGAGATCATTGCCGAGGCCGCATCGACGCACTCGGAGAACCTGGATTACGTGAGCGAATTGAGCGCCTGGAGTGGCCGCTACGGGTCGGTGGCCGGCGTGCCGGCCGAGAACACCCCCGGACCCGAGCCCGGCGCACCCGTTGCTGGGCGGACGTTCTCCCGGCCCGCGTTGTGCCAGCCGGAAGCGAGCCCGGCATTGGACGACAACGGGGTGGTGGTGGCGCTGGGTACCCACGACGACGATGACCTCGCCCGGTTGCGCGCCGGGGAGGCCACCAGCCTGGTGCTGCTGTCGGCCACCGCGCTGGGCCTGGCGACCTGCCCGGTGACCGAGCCACTGGAGATCCCCGCAACCCGGGACGCGGTGCGCGCCGACGTCTTCGGCACCAGCGGCTACCCGCAGATGCTGATGCGGTTCGGCTGGGCGCCGCCCAACGCCGAGCCGTTGCCGGCCACGCCGCGACGGCCGCTGCTGGACGTGGCCGATTGGCTCATTGCCGGCTAGTTCGGGCCGAACCGCAATGACGTGCCAGGGGTCAGGGTCTCGATCCGGCCGTGACATTCGATCTCGACAGGCGGATGATCGGCTGGGTCGATGCTCAGTTCGGCGGTGCGGCCGATGATGGTCAGGTGCATGCGGTTGCCGCGGTAGTAGATCGGCATGCGAAGCGCACCAAGGCTTTCCGGCCACATCGGATTGAGGATGAGCCGGTCGGCGCGGGTCTCCAGGCCGGTGAAGCAGCGTTGCAGCAGATCGACGCTGCCCGCCATGGCGGCGATGTGGATTCCCTCCGCCGTCGTCCCGCCTTGGATGTCGAGCACGTCGGACATCAGCACCTGCTGGAAATATCGCATCGCCCGGTCGCGGTTGCCGCGGGCCAGCACCCAGGCGTGGACCACCCCGGACAGCGTTGACCCGTGTGATGTCCGGTGCGCGTAGTAATCCACCGTGGCCGGGATCTGCTCCGGGGTGAAGCGATATCCCATGCGGGCGAACAACTCCCGCAGCTCATCGGCGGAGAGCAGGTAGAACAGCATCAGCACGTCGGCCTGTTTGGAGGCTTTGTACCGGTTCACGCTGTCGTTATCCGCCTCCAGGATCCGGTCCAGTCTCTGGATATCGCTGAACCGCCCGCGAAGACCTCTCCAGTCCAACTCCAGCAGGTCGTCGTATCCTTCGAACTGGCTGATGACTCCGATGCCGGACTCCGGGTTGACGTGGAACGCCACGTACATCCGGCGGCTCACCTCGTCCCAGAGGTCCAGTTCCCGGCCGCGGATGCCGAGAGTCTCCATCAGGTCGACCCGTTCCCGCAGTGGCAGCGCGTCCAACGCGTCGAGGGCGCGAACGATCACCCACACCGCCATCACGTTGGTGTAGGCGTTGTTGTCGACCCCGTCGTACGGTCGGTCGGGGTATCCGGAGTGGAATTCGTCAGGCCCGATGACGCCGCGAATCACGTAGCGCCCCTTGGATTCATCGAACTCCGCGCGGCTGACCCAGAACCGCGCGATCTCGACGAGCATCTCGGCGCCGTACTCGGCGAGATACTGCAGATCGCCGGTCACCTGGTAGTACTGCCAAACGTTGTAGGCCACGGCGATGCCGATGTGGTGCGCCCGCGCGCTGGCATCGGGATTCCACCGGCCGGAGTTCGGGTTGAGGTGCAGCTTCTGGCTCTCCTCGCGGCCGTTGCTGCCCGACTGCCACGGGAACATCGCACCCGCGTAGCCCGCCTCGCGCGCCGCCTGGCGTGCCTCCGGCAACCGCCGGTAGCGGTAGTGCAGCAGCGATCGGGTGCTGGTCGGGGAGCGCAGATTGAGCACGGGGAAGGCGAACAGTTCGTCCCAGAAGATGTGGCCGCGATAGGCCTCGCCGTGCAGACCGCGAGCGGGTAGTCCGGCGTCGAGGTCCTCGGCGCGGTTGGGCACGCTCTGCAACAGTTGCAGCAGATGCAGGCGCACCACCCGAAGCGCGTCGGGGCTCTCGTCGAAGGCGATGTCGAAGCGCTCCCACAGATGCGCCCATTCCCGGATGTGGCCGTCGCGCAGGTCGCCGTAACGGCCCAGCCCGTTCAGCAGTCGCGTCGCCGCGTCGCCGGGTTCGGCGATCGCGTGATCGCGCCCGGTGAAGATCGCGGCCATCTTCTCCACCGTCACCGACTCGCCGGCGTCGAGGTGGACCACCACGTCGTGGCCGGTGCGTCTGGGCTCGTCGACGAATCGGACCTCGGCCGCCAGTGGCGCGTCACCGCGCCAGGCCGTCGTGCGGGCGGCCACCGCGATCGGGACTCTGGACTGCACCGTCTGGCACACCAGCAGTGCTGAGTCCGCCGAGAGTTCACGGGTCTCGGTGCCAACCAGATGGTCACCGGACAGCGCCCGATAGCGCTCGACGCCCGCGTTGCGCACGTCGCCGTCGATCAGCGACAGGAACTCGACGGTGCCCGACCAGTCCTCGGCCCACACCGTGGTCTCCAGCGCACAGGCGTGCGGCTTGTGCATGGCGGCGATCCGGCGCTGAACCACCTTGGTGGTTCGCCCGGCCGGATCGCGGAACCGGAACTCACGGGTCAGCTCGGCCTGACGAAGATCCATGTTCTGGCGGTAGGACAGCAGGTCGGCGGAATCCACGTCGAACCAGTCGCCGCCGTCGACGCGGAATTTCAGCGACAGCCAGTTGGGCAGGTTGACCAGGCTCTCGTTCTCGATCTCGACACCGGCCACCTCGTCGGTGAGCCGGTTATACAGCCCGGCGGCGTAGGTGCCGGGGTAGTGGAACTCACTCGCGTCGGCCTCCGGCGCGCTCCCGCGGGTAGCGCGGTATCCGTTCCCGACGGTACACAGCGCCTCCCGCAGCCGCTCCTGGTCGGGGATGTAGCCGCCGAACGTGAAAGACCAAGGGCTGGACATCATCTGGCGGTCGATGTCGCACTGCGCCACCAACCGTTCGATGAACTCGCGGACATGGTCGGGGTCCTTGAGGCAGAACCTCGCGCCAGTGGCCCGGTCGCCGTCCTCGCTGTGGCTCACCACGATGCCGACGCCGTCGTGCAGGACGGCGTCGAAAGCGTCCTCGTCGGTAAGGTCGTCGCCGAGGAAGATCGGCAGCAGCGGTTCCTCGCCGGTGATCTGGTCGACGATCCACTCCAGGGTCTTTCCCTTGTCCCAAGCGATGTTCGGGCGCAGTTCGACGACCTTGCGGCCCGCCGTTACCTTCAGGCCCAGCCGGTTGCCGACGTTGTGGACCGCCGCCGTCACCGTGGCCCCGGCCTCCGGTGCGGCATTGCGGTAGTGCACGGCGACGGCGTACCGCTTGTGCTCGACGACCACGCCCGGGTGCCGTGCCAGCTGCTCGGCGAGTTCACCGGCCGCCTGTTCGAGCAGCGGAATCGACTGTGCGGCAGTCTCATTGCTGTGATAAGACCCGTCCGGGCCGACCATCTCGAAGCCGTGGCTGCCGGCATACCACAGGCCGGGGATGCCGACCCGCTCCCGGATGTCGCCCAGGTCGCGGCCGGACAGCACCGCGACGGGATAGAGCGCGGCCAGCGAACGCAGGGCGTTGTCCGCGCCCGGCGCCAGCGCGGCCGCTCCCGGCTGTTCGACGATCGGTGACAGGGTTCCGTCGAAGTCGAAGAAGATCGCCGGCCGGCGGGCCGACACCACCCCGGCGATCTGGCCGAACGAGGCGAGTGCGTCGGGCAGCGTGGACATCCGCCGTGCGATCGAACGCACCTGCACCTCGGCGAGATCGCCGACCACCACGTCAGCCCCGCACCCGTGCAGTCGGGCGACCGTTTCGCCGGTGCGATCGACGCCGATCACCAGTCCGAACCCGCCGGCCCGGGCGGCGGTCACCCCGGCCTCTGAATCCTCCACCACCGCCGTGCGCCCCGACCGCACGCCGAGCAGTCGGACGGCTTCGACCAGCATGGCCGGATCCGGCTTGCCGGGCAGTCCGAGTTCCTCGGCGACGACCCCGTCCACCCGGGCCTCGAACAGCCCGTCGATCCCGGCTGTCTCCAGCACGGTCCGGCAGTTACGGCTGGCCGAGAACACGCCGACCCGCACGCCGGCGTCGCGCAGCCGGCGCACCAAAGCGACCGTCGACTCGAAGACCGGCACACCTCTCGCGATCCGGGCGGCGAACAACCGCTGTTTGCGGTTGCCCAGCCCGCACACCGTTTCTTCCGACAGGTCGTCGCCGGCCACCCCCCACGGCAGCGTCACGCCGCGGGACGCCAGGAAGTCCCGGACCCCGTCGTAGCGCGGTTTCCCGTCGACGAAATGCCGGTAGTCCTGAGGCGTAAAGGGGTCGTGGTTCTCCGAAGCATGTGCAGACCGCGTGCTCAGGTACTCGTCGAACATCTGCGCCCAGGCGTCCTGGTGAATGGCGGCGGTGTCGGTGATCACCCCGTCGAGGTCGAACAGGACGGCGTCGGTGTACCGGGGATCGATCCGCACCCGGCGGCCGGCATCGCCACTTCCGGTCTGGTCGCCGGTGTTGATCCCCGAGTCGCTGCGCTCCTGCCCGCCGGTGTTGATCCCCGAGTCGCTGCGCTCCTGCCCGCCGAACCCGCGATCGCTCATCATGGCAACGACCATAGGACAGCATGGGTGCCGCCACGCAGGGACCAATGCCTCTGACCGGCCCGGCCCGGGGCGGCTAGGGTCATCGGCGGGGCGCGCCGTCCGCACTCCGATACCGGCTCATCAGGACGGGCGCGAGGAAGGGATAGTGAAATGTCAACTCCGGCAGGCACGAAGCCGATCATCGTCGGTGTCGACGAGTCGCCGCCGTCGAAAGTTGCGGTTGACTGGGCGGCACGTGATGCGGCACGCCGCGGTGTGCCCCTCAAACTTGTCTGCGTTCTGCAGCCGCCGGTCGTGATGGCCTTCCCCGACGTGCCGGTACCGCCGTCGTATCTGGAATGGCAGGAGGCCGAGGGCGCCAAGCTGCTGGAGAAGTCGCTCGCGACGGCGCACGAGGCGGCCGGCGACGCGCGGCTGGAGGTGACCACCGAGATGATCAGCGGACCGGCCGTCCCGGTGCTGGCGGACCTGTCCACCGACGCCGAGATGATCGTGGTCGGCTGCCACGGCCGTGGGTCCTTGGCGCGCACTCTGCTGGGATCGGTCAGCACCGGCCTGGTCCATCACGCGCACTGCCCGGTGGCGATCATCCACGACGAGGACCCGTTGATGCCGCACCCGTCGCAGGCGCCGGTGGTGGTGGGCGTGGACGGTTCGCCGGCATCAGAACACGCGCTGGAGATCGCCTTTGAGCAGGCGTCGTTCCGCGGGGTGGATCTGGTGGCCGTGCACGCCTGGAGCGACACCGGGGTGTTCGAATTCCCCGGGGTGGATTGGACGACCATGCAGGCGATGGGTGAGGAGACCCTCAGCGAGCGGCTGTCGGGCTGGCAGGATCGCTATCCCGATGTGCTGGTACGCCGCGTGGTCGCCGCCGACCGGCCCGCGCATCAGTTACTCGAGCAGTCCGAGTCGGCCCAGTTGCTGGTGGTCGGCAGCCACGGCCGCGGCGGCTTCGCCGGGATGCTGCTGGGCTCGGTGAGCACGGCGGTGGTCCACGCCGCCCGGATGCCGGTGATCGTCGCGCGGGGACGATGACGGCGCCAGCCGGCTGAGGGCCCCGCGCCATTAGCAGCGCGCGGGGACGATGACGGCGCCAGCCGGCTGAGGGCCCCGCGCCATTAGCAGCGCGCGGGGACGATAGCGGCGTTCAGCTCAGCGGGGCCGACCAGCGCAGAACGGTTCCGCCGTCTGGCGCATCGGTGAGCGACAGCGTGCCGCCGACCTGCTTGGCGCGGTCACGAAGGTTGTTCAGGCCGCTGGCGGTGACGTCGGCCGGCATGCCACCGCCGTCGTCCGCCACCTCGACGGTCAGTTCGTCCTCGACCCGGACGGTCACCGAGATGGTGAGCGCGTCGGCGTGGCGCACAGCGTTGCTGACTGCTTCCAGGACGACGGCCTCCGCGTGATCGGCCAGGGCCGCGTCGACCACCGAGAGCGGTCCGACGAAATGAACGCCGATGCGCAGTCCATCCCGGGAGAACGCCGCGACGGCGTCGCTGATCCGCTGTCGCAACCGTGTCGTGCCGGACAATCCCCCGTGCAGGTCGAAGATGGTGGTGCGGATCTCCTGAATGACGTTCTGCAGTTCGTCGACGGTGTCGGCGAGTCGTTTCTGCACGTCCGGGACGCGGGACCGGGGAATTGCTCCCTGCAGAGTGAGGCCGACGGCGAAGAGGCGCTGGATGACGTGGTCGTGCAGATCGCGGGCGATGCGGTCGCGCTCGGCGACCACCTCGAGCTCGTGCATCCGCCGCTGGCTGATCGCAAGCTGCCAGGCCACCCCCGCCTGACTGGTGAACGCCGCCATCATCTCTACCTGCTCGGGCGAGAACTCCGGTGCACCGCGACGGCGCAGCAGAACCACGATCCCGCTGACGTTGGCACGCACCGGAATGACCATGGCCGGTCCGGTGTCAACCATCAGCTCGTCCATCAGCGCGCGATCGTCGATCTCAGGCAGGCGGCACGGGCGTTGCCCGGCGAAGACCCGGCCGAGCACGCTGTCGCCGGCGAAGGTCGGGGCCTCGGCGGGGAGGCGCGCCGCGCCCACGGCGTCCACCACCACCAGCTCTTCGGCGGACTCGGCGGCCGGGTCGGTCTGGGCTGCGATCGCGATGAACGCGCCTTCGGCCCGGGAGAGTCTGAGCACCTCGGAGGCGATCCGGCGGAGCACGTGGATCGGCTCGTCACCGGCGAGTAGCTGTGTTGCGATATCGCGGGTCGCTTCGATCCAGGCCTGCTGGGCCCGGGACCGCTCGTAGAGCCGGGCGTTGTCGATCGCGATTCCAGCCGCCGCGGCGAGTGCCTCGACCAGCACTTCGTCGTCGTCGTTGAACGACTCGCCGCCGGCCTTCTCCGTCAGGTACAGGTTGCCGAAGATCTCATCGCGGATCCGGACCGGAACACCGAGAAACGTGTGCATCGGCGGGTGGTGGGGTGGGAAGCCGACGGAGGCCGGATGCTTGCTGATGTGGTCGAGCCGGATGGGCTTGGGGTCATCGAGCAGCAGGCCGAGGACTCCGATGCCCTGCGGAACCCGTCCGATCCCGGCCACCTCCGCCTCACTCATGCCCTCGGCGACGAAGTCGACGATCTGGTGCCCCTCGCCTCGGATGCCGAGCGCCCCGTACCGGGCGTCGACCAGTTTGGTGGCGGTCTGGACGATGGTCTGCAGGGTGCGGTCGAGGTCGAGTCCCGCGGTGACCACCAACATGGCCTCGACGAGTCCGTCGAGCCGGTCGCGGCCCTTGACGATCTGTTCGACCCGGTCCTGCACCTCGACCAGGAGCTCCCGAAGTCTCAGCTGGGAGAGGGTGTCGCGCAGCGGCGAGGTGTGGGGATAGCGGTCCTGCTGAGGTTTCGGCGCCACGGTGCTCAGCCGTTGTGCCGGTGGTGCTGATCGAGCTTGGAGACGAACACCGCGGCCTGGGTGCGCCGCTCCATGCCGAGTTTGGCGAGCAGCCGCGAGACGTAGTTCTTGACCGTCTTCTCGGCGAGGAACATCCGGGCGGCGATCTGTTTATTGGTCAGACCCTCACCGAGCAGCCCCAACAGCACCCGCTCCTGCTCGGTCAGCCCGGAGAGCGGGTCGGAACGCTCGGAGGCGCCGCGTAACTTCGCCATCAGTGCGGCCGCCGCCCGGTTGTCCAGCAGCGAGCGGCCGGCTCCGACATCCTTGATGGCCTTGGCCAGTTCCATGCCTTTGATGTCTTTGACCACGTAGCCGCTGGCCCCGGCGAGGATCGCGTCCAGCATCGCCTCATCGGAGGTGAACGAGGTCAGCATCAGGCAGCGCAGGTCCGGCATCCGCGACAGCAGTTCTCGGCACAACTCGATGCCGTTGCCGTCGGGCAGTCGGACGTCGAGCACCGCGACGTCCGGCTTGAGCACCGGTATCTGCGCCAATGCCTGGGTGACCGAGCCGGCCTGTCCGATGACATCCAAGTCGGGGTCGACGCTGAGGAGGTCGATCAGACCACGGCGGACGACTTCGTGGTCGTCGACGAGAAAAACCGTGACCATGACGGCAACCATAACCGGCGATCGGTCAGAGCAGCCGCTGTCTGTCCAGGATCAGTACCGAGGTGTTCGGCAGGGCGGTCAGCCCGGCCGGTCCGAGCATTTCGTTGACCCCGATGACGTTGCGGGCACCGATCACGATGAGCTCGATGGCCGCGCCGTGCGTGGACAGATATTCCAGTCCGCTGCCGTGCACGGCCACCGGCTGCACGTCGAGGTCGGGGTACCGGCGTCTCCATGTCTCGACGCGACGGTCCAGTTGCGCGCGAACCAGCCGACCGCGCTCGTCGGCGGCCGCGCTGTCGCTCCCGCCGGACTGCCAGGTGCCCAGCACCCGCAGCGGGGCGCCGCGAAGCCGCGCCTCCTCGACGGCGTACTGCAGGACCGCCGCGCTGTCGGGTGTCTCGTCGAGTTCGGCCACCACCCAACCGGGACCACGGTGGCTGCTCCGGCTGGCTCCCTGAACGACCGCGAGCGGACAGTGCGCCGAGGCGGCCAGCGCTCTGACCGTCGAGCCGACCGGGTGGTCGACCTGGTTGAGCCCGACCGCGCCGACGCAGATCATCGCCGCGGTCCGCGACGCCGCCGCCAGCACGGCGACGGCCTCGCCGGTGACCACATCGGTGGTGACGGCGACCGGACAGCCCTCGGCGGCGATTGCGGCGGCTGCGGAGGAGATCGCGGCCTCAGCCCGGCGGAGTGTCTCGGGGCCGTTGGACGCGGCCAGCAGGTGCAGCGGAAGCTCGCGGCCGACGGCCTCGTCGACCGCCCACCGCGCCGCCCGCTCCGCGGACCGCGAACCGTCGACGCCGACCACGATCGACGGCGGGGCGAACGCTGCTGTCGGCTCGGTCATGTCAGCCTTCCGGTGCTTCCGCGGGTGCGGTGACGTCGGGGACTACTGGGCTGGGCGTCCCAGTCTGCCGGAACAGCCGTTCGGTGTCCTCCCGGGTGCACGGCGCGGTTCCGGGCGTCAGCAGCATGGCCGCGCCGGCGGCGATACCCAGCCGCACCGCCTCGCTCAGCGGCCAGCCCCGGGCGATGCCCACGGCCACTCCGGCCAGCATCGCATCGCCGGCGCCGACACCGCTGCCCGGCGGAACGTCCACCGCGGCGAACCGCTGGGCGGCGTCGGCGCTGACCAGCAGCGCCCCCTGATTGCCCTTCGAGACCAGCACATGGCGGGCCACGCCCCGGCTGACCAGGCTCCGTGCCGCCGCGACCTGCTCGGGCTCGCCTGCCAACTCGGCGCCGACATCCTCGCGGAGCTCCCGGATGCTCGGCTTGAGCAGGAACACCCCCGCCTTGATGTGGCTGAGCCCTCCACCGGAGGTGTCGAGCAGGAACATCGCCCCCAGCTCGTCGCACACCGTCGACACCTGCTGGTAGTAGTCGTCGGGTACGCCGGGCGGCAGGCTCCCGCTGGCCACCACGATCCGGGCGCCGGCCGCCACCCGCCGCAGCGCCAGAAGGCACTCGGTCTGCTCGGCGATCGTCAGCTGCGGGCCCGGCAGCACGAACCGGTACTGCCGCTGCGTGCTGGTCTCGTTCACGGTGAGGCTCTCCCGCGTCGAGCCGCCGATCCGGATGCGGTGCACCGCAGTGCCTTCGGCGACCAACAGGGTGTGCACCAGTTCGCCGGCCGGCCCGCCGGCCGGGAATACCGCCGTCGCCGGGGTGCCGAGCACCTCGGCGACGTGCGCGACGTTGATACCGCCCCCGCCGGGGTCGTAACGCGGTGTGCCACAACGCAACTTCTCGGTCGGTCGCACGACGTCGGTGCCCGTCGTGATATCCAGGGCCGGATTCATGCACAGCGTGACGATCTCCACGCCTACCACCCTGCTACAGCCCCGTCGGATAGGTCTCCGGATTCTGCCCGGCGATCCACACGCTGGTTGGCTCCAACGGTTCCAGCGCGCGGGTTGTATCGATGTGGATCATCGCGTCGAACTGGTCGGACGGCCGCACGTGGAAGTAATGGCTCTGTCGTTCCGTTCGCGGCTGGTAGATCACCCCGATGGCCCGGCCGAGGCGAACCACCTCCAGCGCCGCGGCGGCCGGGGAGCCGTCGTGCATGGGCACGATGAACGCCGGGTTGCCGGTCTCGTGCAACAACTCCTCGATACTGCCGGCCAGCGCCGGGCGTACGGTTTTGCGCTCGGCGATACCGCCCCAGTCGCTAGCGGCGGTGACGGTGCCGCTGTAGGTGGAGAACCCGATGAGCCGACAGGATTCGCCGTACTGTTCGCGGGCCAGTTGCCCGATGGTCAGCTGGCCGTCCGCGGAGACCTCGGTGGCCCGGGCGTCGCCGACGTGGGAGTTGTGCGCCCATACCACGATCCGCGCCGGGTTGCCGGCACGGTCGAGGTGGTCGATCAGCGCGCGAAGAGTCTGGGCCATGTGCTTGTCGCGCATGTTCCACGACGTCACCCGCCCGGCGAACATGCCGCGGTAGTACGCCTCGGCGTTGCGCACCGTGACGGCGTTCTGCTGGGCGTAGAACAATTCGTCCTCGGCCGGTTCGCCGTCGTGACGCAGATAGTCCAGGGCGCTGCGCTGCAACTCGACCAACTGCTCGACGGCCTGACGCTCGCAACTCTGGCCGGCCCCGAACGCCGCCGCGTACCCGTAGGCCTGGCCGTCGTCGCCGGCGGAGTGGTCGAAGCAGCCGTACCGCGTCCTGGCCCGCGCGGCCGCCGCCGGGTCCACGGTGTCGAGGTAGCCGATCACCTCCTGCATCGAGCGGTGCAGGCTGTAGAGATCCAGGCCGTAAAACCCGGTCTGGCGCCGTCCGTCGGCCGCGCACCGGCCGTTGTGCCAGCGCAGCCAGCCGACGAAGTCGCGCACCACGGTGTTGCGCCACATCCACGCCGGGAAGCGCTGGAAGCCGCGCAGTGCCTCCTCGGGCGAATCGTCCTCGCCCCCCGAAATCGAATCCAAGCCCCGCACGTACCGGTTGACCCGGTAGGCGTCGGGCCAATCCGCCTCGGCGGCAACGGCATTGAAGCCCTTGTGCTCGATGAGCCACTTGGTGATTTCGGCGCGCGCATCGTAGAACTCGTGGGTGCCGTGCGAGCTTTCGCCGATCAGCACCACCCGGGCGTCGCCGATCAGATCCTCCAGGACGTCGGCGGGTGGCACCCCGCCCGGGGCGTCGATCGCCGCGACCGCTACCAATTCGCCGGGAGTGGGCACGACGGCGCGTTCGACCGCCGCCCCGGTCGTCGGGGTGGCCAGCAGTTGTCGGACCTCGTCGTCGGTGACCTGGGTGAAGTCCCAGAACGACTCACCGACCGCCAGGAACGGGGTCGGCATCGAGGCGCACACCATGTCGTCGACGATTGCGGCGAATTCCCGGCAGGTGGACTCCGGGGCGGCGGGCACGGCGATCACGATCTCGGCGGGCTCGGATTCGCGCAGCGCCTGTACCGCCGCCATCATCGAGGAGCCGGTGGCCAGGCCGTCGTCGACCAAGATCACCGTCTTTCCGGTGACGTTCAGCGGCGGGCGCCCGCCGCGGTAGGCCGCCTCCCGGCGCTCCAACTCGCGGGCCTCGCGTTCGGCGATCTCGCGAAGCTGTTGCGGGGTGACCCGCAGCCCGCGCAGCACGTCGTCGTTGACCACCACCCGGCCCCCGCTGGCCAGTGCGCCCAGGGCGAACTCCTCATGCCCGGGCGCGCCCAGTTTGCGCACGATGAACGCGTCCAGCGGCGCACCGATCGAACGGGCCACTTCGAAGGCCACCGGCAGGCCGCCCCGGGCCAGGCCGAGCACCACGACATCGGGCCTGCCCCGGTATGCCTGCAGCAGGCCGGCCAAAACCTGGCCGGCCTCGCGCCGATCCTTGAACACCCGGCGTGGCTGTTGCCGGCGTATGGCACGGGTCATGAACTCCTACCCCCTTCGGGCGGTCCCCACCATGCCGCCTGTCTTCGATCCCAGCACCGGATGGATCTGTGGGCTAGAGGCAGAAGTCCCCATTCGGCTGCTCCTGGTGGTCCGGCGCCGGGTTTAATACCCGCATGCCTGACCTCAGCCACGCTGGATCCGTCGTAACGGTCGACCGCTTCGTCGGCCGGGTCGCGATCGTGACCGGTGCCGGCGCGCCGGAGGGCATCGGCATGGCGGTGGCCCGTCAGTTGGTCGATGGCGGTGCGACGGTGGTGTTGGGCGCGACGTCGGAACGAATCCACCAGCGCGCCGCCGAGCTGGGTGACGCCGCGGTCGGCGTGGTGAGCGATCTGACCACCGAGGCGGGCGCAGCGGCGCTGGTGCGGACCGCGTTGGACCGCTGGGGCCGGGTCGACATCCTGGTGAACAACGCCGGCATGACGTCGGTGGCATCCGGCTGGGACGCTGACGGCGACGTTGTGGCCCTGTCGTTGAGACAGTGGGACGCGACGATCGCCCGTAACCTGACGACGGCGTTTCTCATGTGCCGGGCCGTAGTTCCGGTGATGACCGCGGCAGGGTACGGCCGGATCGTGTCGGTAGGTTCGACGACGGGGACCGTCAACGCGATGCCCGGCCAATCCGGATACACCGCCGCCAAAGCCGCGCTGATCGGATTCTCCCGGGCGCTCGCGCTGGAAGTTGTCAACAAAGGCGTGACCGTCAATGTGGTTGCGCCCGGCTATGTTTCGACCGGTTCGCAGTTGGCTTTCGAAGCGGCGGCAGCCGCCTCAGGGCCAATTGGACGCAGTGGAACCCCGCACGAGATCGCGGCCTGCGTCGCCTTCATGGCGCACGAGACGGCGTCGTTCGTCACCGGCGCGGTGCTGGTGGCAGACGGCGGCCACGGATTACCGGAGACCTGGCCACGGCCGTAAACGGAGGTCGAAGTCCCCTCGCGCCCGGGGGCGCCGGTGCGCAAGACTGGTGCCATGTGGAAGGGGTTGGCCGGCAGTGCAGTCGCCAGCGCCGGGCTTTATGCGGCGCGTCAGTATTTCCGCAACTGGGGGACCACCAAGGAGGAGTGCGAGACGCCGTTGCCCGGCGACGAACTGGTCGCTGCGCCGGCCGTCCAGACCACCGAGGGCGTCTGGATCGAAGCGCCGGCGGCTGACGTGTGGCCGTGGCTGGTGCAGATGGGCCAGGACCGCGGCGGCCTGTACAGCTACGAGAAGCTGGAGAACCTGGCCGGGTTCAAGCACCGCAACGCCGACCGGATCCACCCCGAATGGCAGCACTTGGCCGTCGGCGAGGTGATCCGGGTGGTGCCGCGCGGCTGGATGGGACTGAGCGAGGGGGTGGCCCTGCCGGTGGTTCAGCTGGCCGAAGGGCAGACCATCGTGCTGCAGATGCAGCCGCCGCTGGACGGCGTGTGGTCGTTCCACGTCATTCCGCGTTGGGAGGACCGCTGCCGGCTGCTGGTCCGCACCCGGCTGCGGATGCGGGTTCCCGGCGAGGCGGTGGGCGCGGAGGCCATCAGCCCGGTGATGTCGTTGATGACCCGCGGCATGCTGCTGGGCATCAAGCGGCGCGTCGAGCAGAGCTTTTAACTGACGGTCAGCACCTCGGCCAGTGGGCGGCGCGGGGTGGCCGGCGGCTGGTCGGCCAGTGCCGGCACCGCTCCGATGCGGATCAGGATCTGCGGGTTGTCCGAGCCGCCGGTGAGGTCGCGGATGATGGCGCGGCTGGCGTCGAACTCGGTGATGTGGGAGAGCGGGCAGGTGGCCAGGCCGGCCATGGTGGCCTCCAGCAGTACGGCCGACAGCGCCTCGCCGCAGCCGAACGCCTCCCGGCGGTCGTCGCCGTCGGTGGACAGCACCGCCACCGCGGCGTGGTCGGACTTCACCTCGGGTCGGTGGCCCGGTTCCATGCCGATCGGGAAATTGCGATCGACGTCCACCCGATCGCGCTCCGCCGTTGATGGCAGGGCGCTGGAGGGCACCCCTTCGGCCACTTCGTATGGTGCTGTCCACCAATGCAATTCGGCTTGGTAGGAGGTGTCGTACCGGCGCAGCGCCTCGGTTAGGCGGGACGCCTCGGCCAGCTGTGGGCGGGCCGAGTCGGGCAGTACGTACAGGGTGGCGTCATCCGGATCGACGGCGGTGCGCAACAGCGGCTCGATCTGGGACCAGCTGGTCGGCTTGGTGAACGGCAGCCGGTCGGAGCGGCGCTGCAGGATCGCGTCGGCCCGGGCGCGTTCGGCATCGGTGACCATCTGGCTGTGGTGGAACCTGATCGTCGCGAGGTGGTCGAGGTCATTGGGATTGGGAAAGCGGTCGACGACGGCCTTCCATCCAACGGCCGCCGCGGCCACCCGCAGGTGGTCGAGCAGCGCGCCGCAGCTGATGATGATCTCCCGGCCACTCGGGTCTGTCGCGTGTGGGGCCCGGTGCGGCGTGACGAACAACCGCAGTTCGCCGTCGTGGTAGGCCAGGTGCCACGGCTGGCTGTTGTGCAGCGACGGTGCTCGGCAGGCCAGTTGCACGATGTTCGTCAGCACATCGAGTGGGACCGTCGATGTGGTCATGCCCGACCCCTTCCTCTTTTTCCACCATAGGTCGACAGAGCCGGCCGACGAGGTGGCTTTGTACTCTCGGCGTAGGGGCATTGGCTGGGGCAGGATCATAGGGGCCGGACCTAGCGGCGGAAGGGGTGGACGTGGCAGATGACGCCCACGCGCCGTTCGGATCGCCACCGCGGCCGGAGGCCGCCGGATCGTCACCGCGGCCGGAGGCCGCCGGATCGCCGTTGCTTCCGCAGATCGCCGAAACCCATACCGGGCTGGTGATCCTCATCGGTGAGCTGGCCTACAAAGTGAAGAAACCCGTCACCACCGACTTCCTCGATTTCTCGACACCCGCAGCGCGGGAGCGTGCCTGTGCCCACGAGGTGACCCTCAACAGGAGACTGGCCCCGGCCAGCTATCTGGGTGTCGGTCACTTCCGGTCCCCGCAGGGCGACGCACCCGAACCGGTGATCGTGATGCGCCGCCACCCCGACGAGCGGCGGTTGGCGACGATGGTGCGCCGCGGCGACGACGTGGTGGGTGAGCTCGCGCAGATCGCCGACGTGCTGGCCCGCTTTCACGCCGGCGCGCACCGCGGGCCCGAGGTCGACGACGAAGGCCGGCTCGTGGCCGTCACCGCCCGATGGCAGGAGAACCTCACCGAACTGGCGCATTACGCCGATGGCGTGGTGCCCGGCCTGGATTCGAGCGACGTCGACGACATGGCAACCTGCGTCTCGGCGTACACCGCCGGGCGGGCGGAATTGTTCAACGGCCGGATTAGTGGCGGCCGGATCGGCAGGAGCCGAATCGTTGACGGCCACGCCGACCTGCTGGCCGACGACATCTTCTGCCTGCCCGACGGCCCGGCGCTGCTGGACTGCCTCGAATTCGACGACCGGTTGCGCTACGTCGACGGGGTCGACGACGCCGCATTCCTGGCCATGGACCTGCAGTTCCTCGGCCGCGCCGATCTCGCCGAGCACTTCCTGGGCCACTACCTGGCTGCGGCGAACGATGACGCGCCGGAGTCGCTGCAGCATTTCTACATCGCCTACCGGGCGGGGGTGCGCGCCAAAGTCGACTGCGTGCGCTACATCCAGGGCCATCCCGAGGCCGCCGCTGATGCGCAACGCCACCTCGGGTTCGCGCTGGCCCACCTGCACGCCGCGACGGTGCGCCTGGTCCTGGTCGGCGGCGGGCCCGGTACCGGAAAGACCACGCTGGCTCGTGCACTGGCTAAAGAGCTTGGCGCCGAGGTGATCTCGACCGACGACGTGCGTGCCGGGATGGCGCAGCGCGGTGAGCTCTCCGGCGAATCCGGCGTTCTCGGCGAAGGCCTGTATAAGAGGGAGAACATCGAGGCCGTCTACGCGGCCGTGCTGCAGGCCGCGCAGCAGAGTCTGCGGGCGGGCCGCACCGTGATCCTGGACGGCACCTGGTCAGACCCTCGGTACCGCGACCTGGCCCGTCGGCTGGGCGCCGGCGCTTCGGCGGAGATCGTGGAACTGGCCTGTATCGCGCCACTGGACGCCAGCGTCGACCGGATCCGCACCCGCACCGGCACCACCTCCCAGGTGACGCCCGAGATCGCGACCGCCCTGGCCGGACACGACAGCGGTTGGCCGGAGGCTCGCCGGATCGACACCACCCGAGCGCTGCCGGCAACGGTCGCCGAGGCACTGGACATCTGCACGAACACCTGACCCACCGAGGAGATCCGAATGCGTTACGTCGAGGACATTGCCAAACTGGGTATGGCCGACGCCGAGGAAGCCGGCGGCAAAGGCGCCAACATGGGGGAGATGGTGGCCGCCGGGCTTCCGGTACCGCCCGGGTTCGTGGTGTTGCGGGATTCCTATCTGGAGTCCATGAAGGTCGCCGGGATCTCCGACGAACTCAACGCCGCCCACCGCGAGGCCCTGCTGGCTGCGCTGGACACCAGCCGGTTCGGCGAGATGTGCGCGAAGATGAAAGCGATTGTGCTGCAGGCCGGAATGTCCGATGAGGTCCGCGATCGCATCCTGGTCGCCTACCGGGCGATGGGCCCGGATTGCTATGTCGCGGTGCGCTCGTCGGCGACCGGGGAAGACGGCGCCGACGCCTCCTTCGCTGGCATGAACGAGACCTTCACCAACGTGCGTGGCGAGCAGGATCTGATCGAGGCGGTGAAGAATTGCTGGGCGTCGCTGTTCGGCCCGCGGGTGGTCTCCTACCGCGCCTCGCGCGGCTTCACCGCCGACCCGGCGATGGCGGTGGTCGTGCAGTTGATGGTGGCTTCGGAACGATCGGGCGTGGCGTTCACCGCCGACCCGACCACCGACGCGACCGACCGGGTGGTGGTCGAGGGGGCGTTCGGCCAGGGCGAGGTGGTGGTATCGGGGTCGGTGGAGCCCGACACCTACGTCGTCTCCAAGAAGGACGGCGAAGTCCTATCCCGCCGAATGGGTTACAAGTCTTTCAAGATCGTCCGCGGCGCGGACGGCAAGGACCAGCGCGTCGAACTGGATCAGGCCGAGGCCGAGGCACAGGTGCTCAGCGACGACGAGGTGCGGGCGATCGCCAACATCGCGATCCGCAGCGAGAAGCACGCCGGCTGCCCGCAGGACACCGAGTGGGCGATTGCCGACGGCAAAACCTACATCGTCCAGACCCGCCCGATCACCACGCTGAACCGGGCCGGCAAGCCCGCCCCCGAGCAGCACCAGGTGCTGCTGCAAGGGCTGCCGGCCGTTCCCGGCGCGGCGTCGGGTGTGGTCCGGGTGCTGATGGACGTCAAGGACGGGGCGCGCATGCAGGACGGCGAGGTGCTGGTGGCCCAGATGACCAACCCGGACTGGCTGCCCACCATGCGCCGGGCCGTGGCCCTGGTGACCGACAGCGGCGGCATGACATGTCACGCTGCGATCGTGGCCCGCGAACTCGGCCTGCCGTGCATCGTCGGCGCTCGCACCGCCACCAAGGATCTCAAGGACGGCTCGGTGGTGACCGTCGACGGCACCCACGGCCGGGTGCTGGCCGGCCGGGTTTCCGACGACGCCCAGAAGATCGGCGGAGCGCAGACCGCCCCGGTGACGATGGTGGCTGCCGCTGCCGAGGTGACGGGCACCAAAATCTACGTCAACGTCGCGATGCCGGATAAGGCCGAGGAGGCCGCAAAGCTCGACGTCGACGGCGTCGGACTATTGCGCGCCGAACTGATCCTGGAAGACGCTCTGCAGAACCGGCATCCGCGGGATCTGATCGAGCACGGTGAGCAGGACAGCCTGGTCGACGCGCTGGCCACCGCCGTCGGCCGGGTGGCGGCGGCGTTTTCACCGCGTCCGGTGGTGTACCGGGCGTCCGACTTCCGCACCAACGAGTTCCGCAACCTCAAGGGCGGCGACAAGTACGAGCCCGAAGAGCACAACCCGATGATCGGCTACCGCGGCTGTTACCGGTACGTCAGCAATCCCGACCTGTTCGATCTGGAACTGCAGGCCCTGGCCCGGGTCCGTGAGCAGAATCCCAACCTGCACTTGATGATTCCGTTCGTGCGCACCAAGTGGGAACTGGAGCGCTGCCTGGATCTGGTCGACGCCAGCCCGTTGGGGCGCCAGCGCGGGCTGCACCGCTGGGTGATGGCCGAGGTGCCGTCGGTGGTGCACTGGCTGCCGGAGTACGTGGGCCTGGGCATCGACGGGGTGTCGATCGGCAGCAACGACCTGACCCAGTTGATGCTGGGCGTGGACCGCGACTCGGACCTGCTGTCCGAACTGTACGACGAGTCCGACGCCGCCGTGCTGGACGCTATCGGGCAGATCATCGGCACCGCCCGCCGGCTGGGCATCACCGCGTCGCTGTGCGGGCAGGCCCCGTCGACCCGGCCCGACTTCGCCGAACACCTTGTGCGGATGGGTATTACGTCGATCTCGGTCACCCCGGACGTGGCGGCGCGCACCCGGCGCAATGTTGCGGCCGCGGAGCGTCGCCTGCTGCTGGAAGCTGCCCGTCTCCATTGACCCGTACCGATTGACCCCCGTGCCTTCTGACTACTGAATTGACTGCGGAGGCGGCGGCTGGCACGCCCGTCTTTGCGCTGCCGACCCTACAATGTCGCCCTCGCACCGCTCGCGGTCACCGCTGGCGATGTCGTTCTTCCTGGGTGTTGACTTTGCTTTTTGTGTGGGTTTATTGTGACTTATCCGTCGGGATTGTGTGACCAATTCGTTGCACTTCAGGCAAGGTGACGAGGATCATAAGAGTGGCCACTTCTTTTCGGGCACCCCGCTTGAAGGAAATTTGTGGCGACTCGGGTACAGGCTCGGGTGGTTCGCCGTTGTTGAGCGCTGCACCGTTGTTGAGCTCTGAACCGTTGTCGAGCACTGCACCGATTGTTCTCGCCGGCCTTGATATCCATGTTGTGCCGAGCCCTTGATAGCCATGTTTTGCCTGGTGGTCGCCACGCCGGTGGCCATCGACGTCCTGCTCTCCCCGTCGCGCC
>CAZVST010000048.1:27443-39289 GCA_964629725.1 uncultured Mycobacterium sp. | reverse complement strand
CTACTCGCCGACCGCAGACCGCTCAGCGGCAGCCGACTTCTTCAGGTCGAAGTAACTAACCTCCTCGGCGACCTGCCCACCATGAGCTCATTTTGACATCATCATCTTGACGAACTCCTCGTAGTTGATGACCGCATCGCCGTCGACGTCGGCCTCGCGGATCATCTCGTCGAGTTGCTCGTCGGTATACATCTCGCCGAGGTCGGTCAACACGTGGCCCAGTTCAGCGGTAGAGATGAACCCGGTGCTGTCCTTGTCAAAAACACGGAACGCCTCCTGGATCTCTTCCTCCGAGTCGGTGTCGTTCATCTTGCGCGCCATAAGAGTCAGGAACTCGGGAAAGTCGATGGTGCTGCTCCGATCCTGGTCAACTTCGAAGATCATGTCCGCCAGCTCAGCTTCCGTCGGATTCTGGCCCACACTCCGCATCACGGTGCCGAGTTCTTTCGTGGTGATCCCCCCGTCCCCGTCCTTGTCGAAGAGCGAGAACGCTTCCTTGAACTCAGCGATCTCCTCTTCCGACAGCTGGTCGGCGCTGCGGCCGCCGTGGCCGGAGGAGGGCGGGCTGGACGACATCAGGATGACCACGGGGGCCACGGGTCGGCCCTTGCCTTCCCGGTATTCCGGAAAGTCGATGGTCCCGCTGCCGTCGGCGCCGGGAAAATGATCGATCAGGTATTGAAGTTCTTCCTCTGTCGCGTTTTTGCCCATGAGGTGGAACACGGCGCCGAGTTCTTCGGTGGTGATCGCCCCGTCCCCGTCCTTGTCGAACACCGCGAAACCGGCTTTGTCGCGTGCGATGGCGTCGTCGGAGCTGTCCGCGCCGCTCTGGTAGGAAAGGTTGTCCTGCCCATCGAAACTCAGTTCCAGGGGGACGACATCCCCGTAGACGCTGATTTCGTCGGAGTTGCAATCTCGCATTGTCAAGGTGACGTCGCTGACCCTGAAGCCGAAATAGCCGGGGAGCAACCCCACCACATTGTCGTTGCTGTTGACCATGGAAATCGCAACGCCAGTAGCGAATTGCACATCAACTTTGTTGCGATCGCCGGCAACGTCGACCTCGGAGTTGTCGGCGATCATGTTGACCGCGTTGTCACTGCCGTCAGCGGATATGGAGGTACTAAACCCGAGGACGCTGATGGTGTTGCGGTCACCGTCGATAGCGATGTGGTTGCCAGTGCCATCGACGGTGATGGTGTTGTCCGAACCGATCGGAGCCTCGACCACGTTGCCGAGACCGAAAATCGTCACCACATTGTTGTCCCCGTAGACGCCCGACTCCGTTGCCGCGGAAGTGAAATGGTTAGCGTCACCGCTCATCGTGAGGTTGATTCCGCCGCTGTGGACGTCGGCGGTGTTACTGGTGGCGCCTTCGAGGGTGATCGTGGTGTCGGTGGCGCCGTCGGCCACGGTGATGTCGGCGAACGACGACGCATTCAGATCGAGTTTGGTTGCGCTGGCGCCGATGTCGAGTTTGTTGTTGTTGGAATGGATGAGGGTGATGTCGTTGTTTCGGGTCTTGTCGTCCACGAGGACATCGTTGTTGTCGCCCTCGACGTGCACGGTCTGCCCAACGCCCCCACCGGAGACCTCGTTGCCCTTCCCGCTGACATCGATCTCGGTGCGCGGGGTCTCCGCCAGCGCCCCGGCCTGCCCGGCCGCGGCGGCCCGCAGACCGGCCGCGGTGAACGCGGTGGCGGTCGAGGTGCCGAAGCTGATCGTGGTGTCGGAGCCCTTGGCGGCAACGGTGGTGTTATCGGCGCCGACGGTGATGGTGTTGTGGTCCCCACCCCCGGCCTTGGCCACACTGTTGTTGCCGGTCACCGTCGCGGTGTTGGAACTGCCCTTACCGGTCGTGGCCGTGGACCCCAGACCCCGGATGATCGCGGTGTTGGACACCCCGAAGCTGGCCTCCGCGGTGTCATCGTCACCGGTGATGTCCAGGGTGGTGCGCGAGCTGTCCTCGTTGGTGGCGGTGTTGCGATCACCCTCGATGCGGGTGGTCGCATCACTGGCGTGGTGAACCACCGCGGTGTCGTCGGCCCCAACCACGTACAGGTTGTTGCGATCACCCACCGTCGCGGTCACCGCACCCCGATCTCCCCGCAGGTAGGCGGTGTTGGCGTCGCCGCGCTCAGCGGTCACACTGCTGTTCTGCCCGGTCACGGTGGCGGTGTTGTCCGAGCCCATCCACGCGGTCGCGCTGGACCCGGCGCCCTGGGCGACGGCTTTGTTGTGATCGCCCACCCCGGCGGTGGCCGCAGCGCCGTCCCCGTAGGCGGTCGCGGTGTTGTGGCTACCCAATCGGGCCGCCACCGTGGTGTTGTCGCCGCTGGCTTGGGCGGTGTTGTGGTCACCGAACCCGGCCTCGGCGCTGCTGCCAGAACCCATCACCGTCGCCCGGTTCTCCACACCGTCATGGGTGGAGGCTGAGCTGTCATCCCCGCGCACCCAGGCGGTGCTCTGCGTACCCGACGCCAGTGCGGCGGCGTGATGGCCGAACGCCTGCGCCGAGGCGAACGCCCCATCCGCAGAGGCGCTGGAGCCGGGCAGGAACGCGATCGCGAACGACCCCAACCCCGACGTGTGGGCATGGGCCGAGCCGATCTGCAGTAACTGCACCCCCGAGAACGACACCGACACGTTGAACAGATCAGCGATCCCCGCCAGCGGATCGGCCGCCGCCCGAGCAGCCGGGGCGGTCGGGGTGAGGCTCTGTGAGGTCGTGGTCAGCGCCGCCGCACCGCCCATCGCCGCGGCGGGGCGGATCTGGCGGCGGCTGTAGGCCAGCATCGTCCAGGCCAGTGGGGAGTCCACCGACCCGGCCGGACCGTTACCGGCCCCATCGGTCGGGCCGCCCACGCCTGTGGGCACCCCGGAGACCTGCCCTGCCGCCGCGGCGGCGGGAGTGGGGCCGCTGAGCGCCACCGGGGCCACCGGTGCGGTGTCGGGGACACCCGCGATGACCGCCGCCGGGGCCGGCGCGGGAACGCCTGCCGCCGTCGGGCCGGGGGCGGGATTGACCGCCGCGGCGGGCGCGGCCGGGGTTACCGGCTGAGCAGGTGGTGTCCACCCCGCCCCGGGCCCGGCCGGGACCGCGGCGGCCAGGGCCGCACCGGTGGGGGTGCGGCCTTCTGTCAGTCGGGAGCCCGACCCCGCCGATGCCGACTCGGCCGGGGCCGATGAATCCCCGGCAGCCCGCCCGGAACGCCCTCGCACCCCACCGCCGTTGCCCTCGGCCGTGCTGGTGGAGTCCTCGGGTGGCGCGGCGCGACGTCCCCGCACCCCCGCCGGCGCCGACACGCCAGACGACGCATCAGAGCTGGGGTTGGAGGAGCGGGACGGCGACGATCCGGTGTCGGTGCCCGGGTCGGTGCCGGTGCGATCGGCGAAGGCCATCCCCGAGCCGGCGAACACCCCCACGCCCACACCCAACGCCACCGCCAGCCCCCCGACCCGGCCCACAAAATGCGAGGCCCCCACCACCGCCACCCCGCCGCTGCGACCCTGCTGCCCAGTCCTCAAAGTTGCCATGCAAACCCCCCCCCCCAATCCAACGCCGGACCCTGCTTGCCGAATCTAACCGCAAATCTAGCTCCCCCCGATAATCGGCACAAGCGTTGCCGTGTATTGCCTTTCTGACAGCTGTTTCAGGGGCGGTGAGGCCGGTGGTGCCGATGGCGTCAGCAAATCCCCGCGCAGCGGCGGCAGCGACATCCCCCCGACCGGCCCATCCCCGCACTGTTGTTCGTCTGATCTGATGAACATCTGCGCCTCAATCTGATCAACGGACGGTGGATGCACCGTTGATCAGACCCTCCCGGTGTCAACCGTCGAGGATCTCGATGGTTGCGGCGGTGGCGTGGGGTGGTGCGGTCGATGTCGCCTGCCTCCCGGAGTTTGGACATCGCGCGTCTACCATCCCGGGGGCAGGCGCGGGATCGCCGGGCCGGTAGGGGGTGGCTCAGGGCAGCGGCTCCGATCCTCCCGATCAGGTCCGCCGTTGGTCTCGGCGATCGCCGCCGCGCGTGAATGATCTGGTCGCGGGCGGCGTGCAGCGCGACGGTGGAACTCAGCCGGTCCGGGCCCGATGTCGGGTCTGGCCAGGGTGGGATCGGCCATAACAGTGCGCAGGGCCTGGTAGTGATCAGCAGCTGTGACAGCGCCGACGAACCCGGGCGGGCCACAGCCGCCGGATCCTGGCCGGCGACCAACCGCGCCCACACCTGTGTGTGGCCGATCTCGGTGAACAACGCCGCGGCCAACAGCAGATACACCACCACCCGTGAGGGCAGCACCCGCACCCGCTGCCACACCAGCCATGCCCTTGACTGCGCGGCATTGCGGTTAGTCCACGGTTAGTCCTGCAACGTCGCCGGCCGGATGACCACCACCGACTTGGTGCGCGGGCCGCGGTCCTGGAGAAGCGCCACCACCCGGCCCCCCGGGTCCGTTGCCGCGTAGAGCTCGTCGATCCCGGCAGCCGGCAGCGGTCGCCCGTGGGCGGCGTCGGCTGCCTGCTCGTCGGTGATGTCGCGACGCGGGAATGCCAGCAAGCAGGCATCGTCGAGGGTGTAGCTGAGCTCAGGCCGGTCGGAGAGTTCCTCCAGCGTCCGCGCGTGGTCGAGTCCGTAACCACCGACCCGGGTACGGCGCAGCGCCGTAAGATAACCTCCCACGCCGAGACCGGAGCCCAGGTCCCGCGCCAGGGCACGGATGTAGGTGCCCTGCGAGCAGTCCACCTCGACATCAACGTCGACGAACGGGCTGTCGCGACGCACCGCCAGCACCTCGAAGCGGTCGATGCGAACGGTTCGGGGCGCCAATTCCACCTGCGCGCCCTCCCGTGCCAACTGATAGGCACGCTTCCCGCCGACCTTGATGGCGCTTACCGCCGACGGACGCTGGGAGATCTCACCGCGCAGCGCTTCGATCCCGGCGCTGATGGCGATGTCGCTCAGATCATCGGCCGGAATGTCTTGCAGGACTTCGCCTTCGGCGTCATCAGTGGTGGTCGATCGGCCCAGCCGGATCGTCGCCGAGTACGACTTATCCGTCGCGGTGACCAGCCCCAGGATCTTGGTGGCCCGCTCGATGCCGATCACCAGCACACCGGTCGCCATCGGGTCCAGCGTGCCCGCGTGGCCGACCTTGCGGGTACCGAAGATGCGCCGGCAGCGCGACACCACGTCGTGGCTGGTGATCCCGGCGGGTTTGTCGACGACGACGACGCCGGGAGGCGGTGTTCGATTCACAGCACGATCGCCGTCAGCGCCAAACCCCGGGACACCGACCACCGGCCGGCCAACTCGGTCAGCGGCGGTCCCGAGCGTGCCGCGGCATCGATGAGGATTCGCGACACGAACGTGCCTGTGGTCCCCGCCCAGTCGACGTCGAAGGTGATGTGCGCGTCCTCGAAGCCGAGCCAGCGCTGCGTCAGCGGGAACCACGCCTTGTACGTCGCCTCCTTGGCGCAGAACAGGATCCGGTCCCAGTGCAGATCCGATGGCAGAGCACCGATCTCCTGTCGTTCGGCGGGCAGGCTGATCGCATCTAACACGCCATCGGGGAGCACACCGTGCGGTTCGGCGTCGATGCCCACCGACCGCACCGCGGTGCGCCGGCCCACCACCGCGCCGCGATAGCCCTCACAGTGGGTGAGACTTCCGACCAGGCCGTCGGGCCAGCGCGGCTCGCCCTTCTCGCCCTTGAGGATCGGCGATTCGGGCACCCCAAGCCGTCCCATCGCCAGCCGCGCGCAGTGCCGAGCCGTCACGAATTCGTTGCGGCGCTTGGCGACCGCGCGGGAGATCAGCTCCTCCTCCTCGGGCAGCGGCGCCAACTCCGGCGGGTCGTGGTACAGCTCGGCGGACACCAGGCCGTCGCGTTCGGGCAGCAGGGCCCGCATCAGGCCGGTCATGCGCGCCGGCTCTTCAGCCGGTCCCGGAGAGCCGTCGACTGCTCCCGCATCTCCGCGGTGATGACGAAGTGGCCGCCGAACTCGTTGAGATAGCCGGGGGCGTACTGCGGGTCGGGCAGCACCTGGCGCAGCCACCGGTAGGGCTTGCGGCGACGCCACTCCCGCGGGTAACCCACCGACACCTCCTCGAACCGCACCCCGTTGTACCAGGTCGTGCGGGGAATGTGCAGGTGGCCGTAGACCGCGCACACCGCGTTGTATCGGGTGTGCCAGTCGGCGGTCTCCACCGTCCCGCACCACAGCGAGAACTCCGGGTAGAACAACACGTCGCACGGCTCGCGCACCAACGGAAAGTGGTTCACCAGGACAGTGGGGATCGTCGGGTCCAACTTCTGCAGCCGCGACCTAGTGTGGAACAGCCGATCCCGGCACCAGGCGTCCCGGGTCGCATACGGCTCGCAGGACAGCAGGAACTCATCGGTGGCAACGACGTTGCGCTGTTTGGCAATCGCCAGACCCTCGGCCTTGGTGGACGCGCCGTCGGGCAGGAACGTGTAGTCGTAGAGCACAAACATCGGCACGATGGTGGCCGGGCCGCCCGCCCCGTGCCACACCGGGAACGGATGCTCCGGCGTGACGACGTCCATCTCGTCGCACATCTGCACCAGGTAGTCGTAGCGAGAGCGGCCGAAGACCTGCACCGGATCCTTGCCCGTGGTCCACAGTTCGTGGTTGCCCGGCACCCAGATGACCTTCTCGAAACGATGCCGAAGCAGGTCCAGCGACCAGCGGATGTCGTCGGTGCGCTCGGCGACGTCGCCGGCGACGATCAACCAGTCGTCGGGGGTGGACGGGTACAGCGACTCAGTGACCGGCTTGTTGCCGGTGTGTCCGGTGTGCAGGTCGCTGATCGCCCAGAGCGTGGGAGCCACAACCGATCAGACTACGCAGCGCGCCGGTGCCTATCCTGGACCCCGTGACGGGAATCCGGCCGATCGACCGCGCGGTGTCCCGGGCTCTAAGACTTCCCCCGCCGACCACGGGGTACCGGGTGGAGCGCAAGCTGCCGGTACCGATGCGCGACGGGGTCACGTTGCAAGCCGATCACTACGCCCCCGCCACCGACCGCCCCATGGGCACCATCCTGGTTCGCGGACCGTACGGCCGGGAACTGCCGTTCTCCATCATCTACGCCCAGGTGTACGCCGCCCGCGGCTACCACGTGGTGTTCCAGAGCGTGCGCGGCACGTTCGACTCCGGCGGCGAGTTCGTGCCGATGGTCCACGAGGCCGACGACGCCGCCGACACCGTCGCCTGGCTGCGTCAACAGCCCTGGTTCACCGGCACCTTCGGCACCGTCGGGCTGTCCTATCTGGGATTCACCCAGTGGGCGCTGCTGTCTGACCCGCCGCCGGAACTGGCCGCCGCGGTGGTGACGGTCGGCCCACACGATCTGCACACGTCGTCGTGGGGCACCGGAGCATTCGCGCTCAACGACTTCCTCGGCTGGTCGGACATGGTGGCCAATCAGGAAACCCACAAGCTGGGCCGGCTGGCCCACCAACTGCGCGCGCGGCGACGGCTGACCGAGGCGGTCAGCGGCGTGCCACTCAGCGAGGCCGGGCGCGCCCTGCTCGGCGAGGGGTCGCCCTGGTACGAGTCCTGGATCGAGCACCCCGACCCGGACGACCCGTTCTGGGAGCGGATGCGCCATCCGGCGGCGCTGGACCGCTGCACGGTGCCGGTCCTGCTGCTGAGCGGCTGGCAGGACATCTTCGTCGACCAGACCATCGACCAGTACCGCCAACTGCGCGATCGCGGCGTGGACGTCGCGATGACGATCGGTCCCTGGACCCACGAGCAGATGGTTACCAAAGCCGTGGGCCAGACCGTGGTCGAGACGCTGGAATGGCTCGGCGCGCACCTCGCCGGGCAACGGGTGACGCCCCGCACCCAGCCGGTCCGGATCTACGTCACCGGCCGCACCCGGCCCGGCTGGCTCGACCTGCCGGACTGGCCCCCGGCCACCGTCGACCAGATCCTGCACCTGACTCCGGGCGGCCGGCTGGCAACCGAGCCGCCGCATCCCGTGGCGTCGCCGTCGGTGTTCCAGTTCGACCCGGCCGACCCCACCCCGACCGTCGGCGGCCGGTTGCTCACCCGGGACTCCGGCTACCGCGACGACACCCGACTCGCCCTGCGCGACGACGTTCTGAACTTCACCAGCGCCGCGCTGCAGGCGCCGCTGTGCGTGTGCGGACACCCGGTCGTCGAACTGGCCTACCAGACCGACAATCCGCACTTCGACGTGTTCGTCCGGCTCAGCGAGGTCGACGTCAATGGCCGCTCCCGCAATGTCAGCGACGGCTTCAGCCGGTTCAGCTCGGCGCCCGACGGGCCGATCCGACTGGTGCTGGACCCGGTGGTCCACCGGTTCAGTGTCGGTTCACGCCTGCGGGTACTGGTGGCCGGCGGGTGCCACCCCCGATTCGCCCGCAACCTCGGCACCGGCGAACCGGCGATCAGCGGGCGGGAGATGCGGCCGTCGACCCATACGGTGCGCCACGGCGAGTCGTCGACGCTGACGCTGCCGGTCGGCGATCCGGGGAAACCGTCAGCGGGCTGACGTCGTCGTCGTGGAGGACGGTGTCGTCGCGGTCTGCGGTGTGTAGCTGACCGCCATGAAAATCGCGATCGCCGACGCCAATACGAGAACCGCACCGCCCACGATCAACAACACCTTGGGGTTCACCATCCTGCGGCCCGACATGGCGTCAAAGTTACCGTGTCTCCCATGAGCACAGATATCCTGCTGATCGACACCACCGACCGGGTTCGCACGATCACGTTCAACCGGCCCGAGTCCCGCAACGCCCTGTCGTCGGCACTGCGCACCCAGTTCTTCACCGCGTTGCGCCACGCCGAGGCCGACGACGCGGTGGACGTGGTCATCGTCACCGGCGCCGATCCGGTGTTCTGCGCCGGTCTGGATCTCAAGGAACTCGGCAACACCACCGAACTGCCCGACATCTCACCGAAGTGGCCGCCGATGACCAAGCCGGTGATCGGCGCCATCAACGGCGCAGCCATCACCGGAGGCCTGGAAATGGCGCTCTACTGCGACATCCTGATCGCCTCCGAGCGCGCCCGGTTCGCCGACACCCACGCCCGGGTCGGACTTCTTCCCACCTGGGGTTTGAGTGTCCGGCTTCCGCAGAAAGTGGGCATCGGCATGGCCCGGCGGATGAGCCTGACCGGCGACTACCTGTCGGCATCGGACGCCCTGCGTGCCGGCCTGGTCACAGAGGTGGTGCCGCACGGGGAGCTGATGCCGACCGCCCAGGCGGTGGCCGCGTCCATCGTCGGCAATAACCAGAAGGCGGTCCGGGCGCTGCTGGAGTCCTATCACCGCATCGACGAGGACGCGACCGGCTCGGGGCTGTGGCTGGAGGCTGAGGCGGCCCGCAAATGGATGCGCTCGGCCACCGGCGACGACATCGCCGAAAGTCGCGCCTCGGTGATGGAGCGCGGCCGGGCGCAGGTCAACTGAGTCGCTGAGGACCGCGTGCAAGGCCGACGCAGGCCCGGCGCCATGGCCATGTTCGCCACCGTCGTCGACCTCGTGCGCGCAAGGCGGGAGGGCCGCACCGGCTACGAGCGACGCCAACTCGCTCGGCTGCGGGAGTTGGTGCGGCATGCCCGCGCGAATTCGCCCTCCTAATCAACGCTTGTACGCCGACCTATCTGCAGACGCCGCGAGCCTGACCGGCCTGCCCCCGGTGACCAAGAAGCAGTTGATGGCCGCCTTCGACGACTGGGTGTGCGATCCCGACATGACCCTGGCCGACGTCCGCGAGTTCGTCTCCGACCCGCATTGGGCCGGGATGCCCTACCGCGTCCGATATTTCGTGTGCACCAGTTCCGGGACGACCGGACATCCCGGGTTGTTCGTGCACGATCCGGACGCATGCCGGGTCTACCAGGCGATGAGCTATCCGATGGACATGGCCTGGTTGTCAAGCCGGCAATGGTTGACGTTGATCTTGCGGGGCGTCAGCTGGGCGGTGGTCGTCGGAACGGGCGGGCACTTCGCGGGCGTGGGCTGGATCCGTTACCTGAGCCGGCGTCACTGGTGGCGGCGGAACTGGCGGGCGCTATCCCTGCAGATGCCGCTGCCCCGACTGGTATCGGAACTCAACGCGCTGCAGCCGGCCATCCTGACCAGCTATCCCAGTGCGCTCGACGTGTTGGCCGCCGAACAGCAGGCCGGCCGTCTGCGGGTGCACCCATTGATCGTCGAACTCGGCGGCGAGTCGTTCGGCACCGACCGCCGGGCGCGTATTGCCGCGGCGTTCGGCGAGGACGTCGTACACGATTCGTATTCGGCGTCGGAATGCCTCGTCATGGCCTTCGACTGTCCGCAGGGCTGGCTGCATGTCAACGCTGACTGGGTGATCCTCGAACCCGTCGAGGCGGATTACTCCCCGACGCCGCCGGGCCGGCAGTCGCACACGGTGCTACTGACCAACCTCGCCAATCGGGTGCAGCCGATCATCCGCTACGACCTCGGCGACTCGGTCACCGCGCGGCCCGATCCGTGCCCCTGCGGCAACCCGCTTCCGGCGACCGTGTGGATGGCCGCTGTGACGATGTGCTGCGCTTGCGGGCGCCCGACGGCGTGACGGTCGACATACTCTTCGGCTCGAGGTCGACCTGGCGAGGCTGCCGACCCGATCTGGGTCCGGGCAACGGCGAGTCTTGCCGATTACCTTGCTGCACACGGACTGCCCCGCATCGATATCGCCCGCGCTTCCGAAACGCCGCAGCGCAGCCCGACCAGTGCGAAGTTTCGTCAGGTCATCGCGGGCTGCTGAGTACGGGTGCGGTCGCGTCGACCCTCAAGACGATCCACGTCCGGCAACCGACGCCGCCGAATCATGTGCACCAGGATCAACAGCGACGAAGCGGCAGCGAAGACACACCACAGCGACGCGAACGCCTGGACGTAGAACACCGCCACCAGCACGAGACCGATCAGATTCAGCGCGCCGAACGCGACGATCGAACGGTAGCCGGACATCAGCGGCGCGCCGATCACCGCAATGACATATAGCACCGCCCACACGGCAGGGTGGTGGACGACGGTGTCATATTCGAGCCCGTGCGGATGCCGAATCACCTCGACGGGATTGGCCAGAACCACGAAGGCCAGGTACGCCGACACCACGAGGCCCAACGCAAGGAAGGGCGCCACCCGAAGGCGGGCCTGCCGTGGTTCGAGCATCAGCACAGCCAGCGGAACGTAGGTGGGAAGCAACGGCCACGCGATGAACAGATAGGCGCGCATCGCCAGTTGCGCCGCCCCATCCGGCGCGTCGCCGTTGAGGCCCGCCCATACGAAGACTTCGAGGAGTTGGTGCAGGGCGAATATCGCCGGCAATGACGCAAACGGCAACTCCCGGCGGCTTCTGACCTCCCGCAGTGACAGCGCCGCCACCGGCACTAATGCGGTACCGACCACCAGATCCGCCGTCATCGAAAAACACACGGCTTCACATGATCGCACGAGTGCGCCGGCATGGGCGCACGCTAGAGCACCTTGGTCGCTATGACTTTGAGAGTTGTATAGCGACCAAGGTGCTCTAGTTCGATCCCGGCACCGCCCAGCGTCCGGATACCGCCCGCCAGACACCGAACACCAGACGCAAGCCGATGAAGGCGCTCAGCCCGGCCCAGATCCCGGCCAGCCCCCAGCCGAACACCAGTGACAGCCAGATCAAGGGAAGGAAACCGGCCAGCGCGCTGAGCACCGTCGCGGTCCGCATGAAGGCGGCGTCGCCAGCCCCAAACAGCACCCCGTCGAGAGCGAAAACGACTCCGGCGAAGGGCAATTGGACGACCAGGAACCACCAGGGGACACCGA
>CAZVST010000048.1:0-27343 GCA_964629725.1 uncultured Mycobacterium sp. | reverse complement strand
ACACCGACGGAAACACTCGCGCGCCCGCCGCCAGGCCCGCCGCCAGCAGCACCGCCGCTAGCGCGGAGTAGACGGTCACCTGCCACGCTACCCGTTTGGCATGGCCGGGGTCACCGGCGCCAAGCGCCGAACCCACCAACGACTGCGCTGCGATCGCGAGCGAATCAAGAATCAGCGCAAGGAAACTCCACACCTGCAGCACCACCTGGTGCGCGGCCAGGGCGGCAGCGCCGAACCGGGCAGCCACCGCCGCGGCCGACAGGAAGCAGGCCTGAAAGGCCGCCGTGCGCACCACCAGATCGCGGCCCATCACCACCTGCAGGCGCAGCACCCACGGATCCGGCCGCAGCGACACCCCCTCGACGAGCAACGCGCGGCAGAACAGCAGACCCGAAAGCCATTGCCCCGCAACATTTGCCACCGCCGATCCGGCCAAGCCCCAGCGCGGCAGACCCAGCCAGCCGTACACCAGCAGCGGGCACAGCACCGCCGATACCGCGAAGCCGGCCACCACATACCGCAGCGGCCGCACGATGTCCTGCACCCCACGCAACCAGCCGTTTCCCGCCAGGGAAACCAGAATGGCCGGGGCGGCGAAGATGGCGATCCGCAGCCACGGCAGCGCCGCGCCGGCGATGGCGGAGTCTCCGGCGACGGCTCTGGTCAGCGGGCCGGCGATGACCTGCACCACGGCGACGATCAGCACCCCCAAGCCCAAGGCCAGCCAGGTGGCCTGCACCCCTTCACGCACGGCAGCGGCCCGGTCACCGGCCCCGTGGAACCGCGCCGACCGCGCCGTGGTGCCGTAGGACAGGAACGTGAGCTGGGAGCCGACCATCGAGACCACCAGCCCGCCGATGGCCAGACCGGCCAGGCTCAGCGCTCCGAGGCGTCCGACGACGGCTAAGTCGAACAGCAGGTAGAGCGGCTCGGCCGCGAGCACGCCGAGAGCCGGTAGCGCCAGCGCCGCGATACTGCGGACCAGCGGGTTGCCCGGGCTAGCCGAGGCCAGCACTGACGACGGCTCAGTCGTCGTCGTCGGCCCACGCATCGTCACGTGTTCGCGGCTCGTCGGCGTCGTCCGTCAACCGATAGGGCTGCGGGTCACCCGCCGGCGTGGCTCCGGCCCGGATCCGCGCCACGTCGGCGTCGGCGGCGCGGGCCCGGGCCAGCAGTTCCTCCATACGGTGGGCGGCATCGGGCACGGTGTCGCGGACGAACGCCAGAGTGGGAGTGAACCGCACCCCGGTGCCGGCCCCCACCTTGGTGCGCAGTACGCCCTTGGCGCTCTCCAACGCCACCGCGGCGCCGGCGTAGTCCGGTTCCTCGTCGAGGGACCGGCCCATCACCGTGTAGTAGAGCGTCGCGTCGTGCAGATCGCCGGTCACTTTCGCGTCGGTGATCGTCACACCGGCCAGCCGCGGATCCTTGATCTCGTACTCGATCGCCGAGGCGACGATCGTGGAGATCCGCTTGGCCAGCCGCTTCGCCCGTGCGGGGTCAGCCATGCTTGACGCTCATGCTCTAGCCCTTTGCCTTCTTCGCTTGTGCCACAGCCTTCTTCACTTTGTTCATCAGGCGGCTCATCAGGCGTTAGACCCGCGCCTTCTCGACCAACTCGTAGGTCTCGATGACGTCGCCCTCTTTGATGTCGTTGTACGTCAGGGTGAGACCGCACTCGTAGCCCTCGCGAACCTCGGTCGCGTCGTCCTTCTCCCGCTTGAGCGAGGAGATGGTGAGGTTCTCGGCGACGACGACGTTGTCGCGCAGCAACCGCGCCTTGGCATTGCGCCGCATGATGCCCGACTGCACCAGGCAGCCCGCGATATTGCCCACCTTCGAGGAGCGGAAGATCGCGCGGATCTCCGCACGGCCCAGTTCCTTCTCCTCGTAGATCGGCTTGAGCATGCCCTTGAGGGCCTTCTCGATATCGTCGATGGCCTGGTAGATCACCGAGTAGTAGCGGATCTCCACACCTTCGCGGTTGGCCAGTTCGGTGGCCTTGCCCTCGGCGCGGACGTTGAAGCCGATGATGATCGCGTCCGACGCCGACGCCAGGTTGACGTTGGTTTCGGTGATGCCACCGACGCCGCGGTCGATGACCCGCAGTTCCACTTCGTCGTCGATCTGGATGCCCAGCAGGGCCTCCTCGAGCGCCTCGACCGTGCCGGAGTTGTCGCCCTTGAGGATGAGGTTGAGCTGGCTCGTTTCCTTGAGCGCCGACTCCAGGTCCTCCAGGCTGATCCGCTTGCGGGCCTTGGCCGCCATCGCGTTGCGCTTGCGCGCACTGCGCCGGTCGGCGATCTGACGGGCGATCCGGTCCTCGTCGACGACCAGGAAGTTGTCACCGGCACCGGGCACCGAGGTGAAGCCGATGACCTGAACCGGCCGCGACGGCAGCGCTTCGGTGACGTCCTCGCCGTGCTCGTCGACCATGCGGCGAACGCGACCGTAGGCGTCGCCGGCCACCACCGAGTCACCGACGCGCAGCGTGCCTCGCGTGATGAGCACGGTGGCCACCGGGCCTCGGCCGCGGTCCAGGTGCGCCTCGATGGCCACACCTTGGGCCTCCATGTCCGGGTTGGCCCGCAGATCCAGGGCGGCGTCGGCGGTCAGCAGCACCGCTTCCTCCAGCGCCTGGATGTTGGTGCCGTTCTTGGCGGAGATGTCGACGAACATGGTCTCGCCACCGAAGTCCTCGGCGACCAGGCCGTACTCGGTGAGCTGCGCCCGGATCTTCTGCGGGTCGGCGCCCTCCTTGTCGATCTTGTTGACCGCCACCACGATCGGCACGTCAGCGGCCTGGGCGTGGTTGATGGCCTCCACGGTCTGGGGCATGACCCCGTCATCGGCCGCGACCACCAGGATGGCGATGTCGGTGGCCTTGGCACCGCGGGCACGCATGGCGGTGAACGCCTCGTGGCCCGGGGTGTCGATGAAGGTGATCAGACGTTCGTTGCCGTCATGGTTGACGGCCACCTGGTAGGCGCCGATGTGCTGGGTGATGCCGCCGGCTTCGCCCTCGCGGACGCTGGCCGAACGGATGGTGTCGAGCAGTCGGGTCTTGCCGTGGTCGACATGACCCATGACGGTGACCACCGGGGGACGCTGTTCGAGGTCCTCCTCGCCGCCCTCGTCCTCGCCGTAGGTGAGGTCGAAGGACTCCAGCAGTTCGCGGTCCTCGTCTTCCGGGGACACCACCTGGACGACGTAGTTCATCTCGCCGCCCAGCAGTTCGAGGGTCTCATCCCCCACCGACTGGGTGGCGGTGACCATCTCGCCGAGATTGAACAGCGCCTGCACCAGAGCAGCCGGATTGGCGTCGATCTTCTCGGCGAAGTCGCTCAGCGACGCACCGCGAGCCAGCCGGATGACCTCGCCGTTGCCGTGCGGCAACCGCACGCCACCGACGACCGGAGCCTGCATGTTCTCGTACTCGGCGCGTTTGGCCCGCTTGGACTTGCGGCCGCGCCGGACTGCGCCGCCGGGACGGCCGAATGCACCCGCGGCACCGCCGCGCTGACCGGGACGACCACCACCACCGCCGCCGCCGGGACCGCCGGTGCCGGGACCGCCGCCACCGGGACGACCCCGGAATCCTGCGCCAGCCGCGCCGCCGGCGCCGCCGCCGCCGGGGCCACCGGTGCGGTAGTTCCCGCCACCGCCGCCGCCGCCGGGACGGGCGCCCTGGCCCGGACCGCCGGGACGCGGGCCACCACCCGGACGCGGTGCGCCGGGCCGGCCGGGCGCACCGGGACGGGCGCCGGGCGGACGAGGCGGCATGTTGCCGGGCGTCGCGCCACCGGGACGAGGTCCACCGCCCGGACGTGGCGGCATTGCGCCCGGACCGGGACGTGGACCGCCGGGCCCGGCAGGACCCTGGGGTCGCGGAATCGCACGTTCGACCGGCTGAACCGTGGAGAACGGGTTATTGCCCACCCGCGGCGGACGCGTGGCGCCCGGCTTGGGGGCCGCAGGGCCGGGCCGGGGACCCGGGCCAGGGCGCGTCGGGGCGGCTGCCTCCGCCGTGGCCGCAGGGGCCGCGGGAACCGGGGCGGCGGGCGGCGCTGCAGGAACGGGCGGCGCTGCAGGAACGGGCGGCGCTGCAGGAACGGGCGGCGCTGCAGGAACGGGCGGCGCCGGGACGCGCGGAGGCGCTGGCTTGACCGACGGCGCCGCAGCGACGACCTCGGCCGGCGGGGCCGCAACCGGAGCTGGCTTGGGCGGCGCGGGGGTGGCCGGCGCAGCCGGCTTGGAACCCCCGAAAGCCTCTCGAAGCCGCCGGGCGACCGGGGCTTCGACCGTGGACGACGCCGATTTGACGAACTCGCCCTGCTCGCTCAGGCGAGCGAGAACTTCCTTGCTCGTGACACCGAGTTCCTTCGCCAACTCGTGTACGCGGGCCTTACCTGCCACTACTTCTCCATCTCTAGAGGCGTCAGCGGTGGTTGGGCCGCGCCTCGGGTTTAGCTATGACGCATGGTCATCGGGACTTCACGGTGTGCTCATGTTCTTCGCTACCTATTCGTGTTCCCGGGTGGGCGAGCCAGCGAAATGCTCAACCACCGCGGAGGTTTCCGGTGTACCGGCGATCCGCAACGCCCGGCCGAACGCTCGCCGTCGAATCGCCGCCATCAGGCAACGGTCGTCGGGATGCAACCAGGCACCCCGGCCCGGATGGGAACGTGAGGTGTCCACAGAGACGGCCAAGTGGCCGTTCCCCGTCGGCACCGCCACCATCCTGAACAGTTCGACAGCCAGCTCTCGCTTCCGGCAACCGATGCACATCCGAACCGGAGCGGTGCGTGTCTCAGCTGCCGGACCTTCGCGCTGGATCACGACTCAGTCTACCGTCAACGGGGCGTCTGAATAACCAAAGCCCCGGTTCGTCCTACCGGGGTGCGCCAGGGGCCTGCCGACCGGCGCTGTCGGGGGTGGCGGCGGGCGCGGCGTCGGGGGCGTCGGCGTCGCTTCGGATGTCGATACGCCAGCCGGTCAACCGGGCTGCCAGTCGGGCGTTCTGACCTTCCTTGCCGATCGCCAGGGACAGCTGGAAGTCCGGAACGATCACCCGGGCGGCCCGAGCGGTGGCGTCGACGACCGTGACCGACACGACCTTCGCCGGCGACAGCGCATTGGCCACGAACCGGGCCGGATCCTCGTCGTAGTCGATGATGTCGATCTTCTCGCCGGACAGCTCGCTCATCACGTTGCGCACCCGCTGGCCCATCGGCCCGATGCAGGCACCCTTGGCGTTGAGACCCGGAACTTTCGACCGCACCGCGATCTTCGACCGATGGCCGGCCTCGCGCGCGACGGCGACGATCTCGACCGAACCCTCGGCGATCTCGGGAACCTCCAGCGAGAATAGTTTGCGCACCAGGTTCGGGTGGGTCCGGGACAACTCGATCCGGGGCTCCCGCATCCCCCGGGTCACCCCGACCACGTAGCAGCGCAACCGGTCGCCGTGCGTGTACGCCTCCCCCGGCACCTGTTCGGCCGGCCGGACCATGCCTTCGGATGCCTTGGTCTCGCTGCCCAGGCGGACGACGATGTTGCCGCGGGCGTTCTCCCGCACGTCGCGTTGCACCACGCCTGCGACGATGTCGCCTTCCCGGGCCGAGAACTCGCCGTACACCCGCTCGTTCTCGGCGTCGCGAAAGCGCTGCAGCATCACCTGGCGCGCAGTGGTGGCCGCGACGCGCCCGAATCCCTCGGGGGTGTCGTCCCACTCGCTGATGAGGTTGCCGTCGTCGTCGGTCTCGCGGGCGAGCACCTGCACCGCGCCGCTCTTGCGGTCGATCTCGATGCGGGCGTCGGGTTGGTGCCCTTCGGTGTGCCGGTAGGCGGTCAGCAGTGCCGACTTGATCGTGTCGAGCAATTCATCGACCGAAATCCCGCGATCGACTTCGATCGCATGCAGGGCACCTATATCGATGTTCATGCCTCGACCTCCGTCCCAGCTGTCGCGCCGACTCCCCCGGCCAGTTCGATCTCCTTGGCGTTCGGCGGCGAAAACTCCACTTGCACAACGGCTTTGCGAATGTCCGCGAGGGTAACCCGCTGGACCGACCAGCCCGTCCCGGCGCGAACGACCAGTTCGGCGACGCCGTCGGCGGTGGCGCCGAGCCGACCGGTGACGGTAGTGCCGTCCTGCAGCGTCGCCTCCACCTTGCGACCGCGGGCGCGCCGGAAGTGCTTCTCGGCGGTCAGCGGCCGGTCCACCCCCGGCGAGCTGACCTCCAGCACGTAGGTGGCATCTCCGGTGTCGAGGGTGTCCATCAGCTCCGAGGCGGAGCGGGACAGCTCCGAGACGGTGTCAAGATCGAGGGGGATGTCACCGTCGGCCACCACCCGGATGCGGGCGGGCTGGGCGCGGGTGTCGACGACGACGTCTTCGATGTCGTAGCCCGCTCTGCTGAACTGATCATGCAGCAGTGCGGTCACCCGTTCCGGCGAAGGTAAGCCCGCGGGCCGCTGCGTCACGGCTAGCTCCTCATCTTGAGTTGTGAATGCCGGGACCAACGATACGCCAGCAACGGGTCGGGCAATGGCAGGATGTTGGCGTGCTCGACCCAGACTCCGGCCCCGATCCGGGCCTTTCGCGCCGCGCCGGGCCCATGCTGACCCGTCGTCGTGTCCTCGCTGACGGCGGCCGCGGGCTGCTCGCGCTCGCCCTGGTGGGGGTTACCGCCGCTGCCTGCGGCACCAGTAAGCCGCTGGAGCCCGATCCGCTGGAGGCGGAGTTGGCGGCGGCCCGCAGCGACACCGATCTCGCCGCGGCGGCGGCCAAGGCCGCCAAACCCGCATTCGCCCCGGCGCTCAACGAGGTCGCGACCGAGCGTGCCCGGCACGCCGCCGCTCTGCTGGAGGAACTCTCCCGCGCCGCCGGAAAGCCGATCCCGACGACAACCTCGGAAACCACGGCGGCCTCCCCCACACCGGACAAACCCGCCGCGCCGCCCACCCTGCGCGACGTCTCCGACGCACTGCGAAAGTCCGCCGAGCGCGCCACCAAGCTGGTGCCGACGCTCTCCGGATACCGCGCGGGGCTGATGGGATCCATCGCGGCGGCCTGCACGGCGTCGTTCACGGTCGGCCTGCCGACGGAGACGAGGACACGGTGACGACACCCAAGCCGCCCACCCCGGCCCCGCCGGCCCCCTCGCCCGCGCCGAAGGCGACGACCGCGCCGGCCGCTCCGACGACGCCCCAGCAGTCAGTCGGCCCGACCGCGGCGGAACCGTCGAGCACCGCACCGCAGAGCCCCGACCCGTCGGCCACGACGGGGACGACCACGACGGGGACCAGCGAGCCCCCGACGACCGAGACCACCACCGATACCTCGACCGCGGAGCCCACCCCCGATCCGGACCGCCCGAAAGATCCCGCCGAGGCCGCCTGGTACGACGCCGTCGCCGCCGAGCATGCGGCGATCTACGGCTACGGCGTGGTGTCGGCGCACGTGATGCCCGACGACAACGAACTGGTTTCCCAAGCGGTGGCCGAGCACCGTGACCGCCGGGAGGCGGCGCTTCAGATCCTGTCCGACCGGTCGGCGAAGGCGCCTCTCCCAGCGCCCGGCTACCAACTGCCGATCGTGGTCGGTTCGCAGAAGTCCGCCGCGAAACTGGCGGTGCGGATGGAGAGCGACTGCGCGGTGGCCTGGCGCGCAGTTCTGGAGCAGACCGACACCGACTCCGATCGCGAGTTCGGGACGAAGGCCCTGACGCAGTGCGCGGTGCTGGCAGCGCGCTGGCGCAAGGTGCTCGGCGCGTGGCCGGTCACCGAGGCGTTCCCCGGCGGCAGCGAGTAGCCCAGGATCACACCAGCGCGGCCGCGATCTCGTCGGCCGCCCCGTCCGCTGGGATCTCGCGCGTCTCACCGCTGAAACGGTTGCGCAACTCCACTTTTCCATCGGCCCAGCCGCGGCCCACCACCACGATCCGCGGCACGCCGAGCAGTTCGGCGTCCTTGAACTTGACCCCCGGTGAGACCGTCCGGTCGTCGAGCAGCACCTCGCGGCCGAAGCGGTCGAGGTCCGCGGCCAGCGCCTCGGCTCCGGCGCGGGCCTCGGCATCCTTGTTGGCGATGACGACGTGGACGTCGAACGGCGACACCGACGCCGGCCAGCGCAACCCGAGTCCGTCGTGCTGCTGCTCGGCGATCACCGCGACCAGTCGGGACACCCCGATCCCGTAGGAGCCCATGGTGAGCCGCACCGGCTTGCCGTCCTCGCCCAGGACGTCGACGGAGAACGCGTCGGTGTACTTGCGGCCCAACTGGAAGATGTGGCCGATCTCGATACCCCGGGCGCTCACCAGCGGACCCGCTCCGTCCGGGGAGGGGTCGCCGTCGCGCACCTCGGCCGCCTCGATGACGCCAGCCGGGGTGAAGTCGCGGCCGGCCACCAGGCCCACGACGTGCTTGCCGGTCTCGTCGGCCCCGGTGATCCACGCGGTGCCCGCCACCACGCGGGGGTCGACCAGGTAGCGAACGCCGTTGTCCAGCAGTGCTTTCGGGCCGATGTAGCCCTTCTTGAGGAACGGGTGCCGCGCGAAGTCGGCGTCGTCGAGCAACGCGTACTCGGCCGGGTCGAGTGCCGCACCCAGCCGCTTGTCGTCGACCTCGCGGTCACCGGGCACACCGATTCCGAGCAGTTCCCACTCCCCGCCCGGGACGCGGACCTTCAGCAGCACGTTCTTGAGGGTGTCCGCCGCGGTGACCGTCCGGCCGGCGAACTGCGGCAGGGAGGCCCCGTTGGCCCAGTCCACCAGGGTGGCGATGGTGGGTGTGTCGCCGGTGTCGTGCACGACGGCATCGCCCGTCCCGTCGATCGGCAACGCGTCAGGAACCGGGGTGGTGACAGCCTCCACGTTCGCGGCATACCCCGACTGCAGGCATCGCACGAAGGTGTCCTCGCCCACCTCGCTCTCGGCGAGGAACTCCTCCGAAGCACTGCCGCCCATCGCGCCCGAGACGGCCGAGACGATCACGTAGCGAACTCCCATGCGGGAGAACATCTTCTGATACGCCTCGCGGTGGGCGAGGTATACCTCGCGCAGACCGGCGTCGTCGACGTCGAAGGAATAGGAATCCTTCATGACGAACTCGCGGCCGCGCAGGATGCCCGCCCGGGGCCGGGCTTCGTCGCGGTACTTGGTCTGGATCTGGAACAGCAGGACCGGGAAGTCCTTGTACGACGAGTACTCCCCCTTGACGGTCAGGGTGAACATCTCCTCGTGGGTGGGGCCCAGCAGGTAGTCGTTGTCACGGCGGTCCTTGAGCCGGAAGACGCCGTCGCCGTACTCCGTCCAACGGTTGGTCGCCTCGTAAGGGGCCCGGGGAAGCAACGCCGGGAACAGGATCTCCTGGCCGCCGATGGCCACCATCTCCTCGCGGACGATGGCTTCGATTCGGCGCAGCACTCGCAGACCCAGCGGCAGCCAGCTGTACAGACCGGGGCCGACCGGGCGGACGTAACCGGCCCTTATCAACAGTTTGTGGCTGGGGACTTCGGCGTCGGCCGGGTCGTCACGAAGGGTGCGCAAGAATAGCTCGGACATGCGGGTGATCACAGCGGGCCAGCTTAGTTCGACGCCGATGCCGAGCGAAGCGAGGAGGAGAAGTCGAACGAACAAACCCAGTTCGACGCCGATGCCGAGCGAAGCGAGGAGGAGAAGTCGAACGAACAAACCCAGTTCGACGCCGATGCCGAGCGAAGCGAGGAGGAGAAGTCGGACCGTCGTGTCTAGCCACCGCCGGTTCACCCACCGTGGCCGTAGGGTTGAGTGGTGTCTGCTGAAGCACACAGCACCGGTTCCGCACTGACCGCACCGAGTTACACCGGCCGCATGCCCACCCGCACCGGCGATCTGACCGTCGAGACGCACGGCATCGCCCCGGTTCCGCCCGGCAATCGTTATGGCACCGCCCGGCGTCTGTTCACCGTGTGGTTCGCCCCGCAGGTCAACATGACGGTGATCTTCGCCGGCTCGCTCGCCGTCACCCTGGGGCTGGGCTTCTGGCTGGGGCTGGCAGCGATGGCGATCGGCACCCTGATCGGTTCAGTCGCTGTCGCCTACCTGTCCACCTGGGGGCCGCGCACCGGAACCGCCCAACTTCCCAACGCGCGCATGGCATTCGGATCATGGGTCGCGATGGTCGCGGTGATCCAGTGGCTGTCGTCGATCGCCTGGGACGGCCTGGTGGGGCTGTTCGGCGGCGAGGCAATCGCGGCGCTGCTGGGCCTGCCGTTCTGGCTTGCGGTGGCGATTGTGCTGGCGGCGCAGGGCGTGGTGGGAGTGTTCGGCTACGAGGTGATCCATCGGCTCCAGGCCGTCATGACGGTGGTGCTGGGCATCACCTTTTCGGTCTTCGCCGTCCGACTGCTGGGCGGGCACCAGATCATCGTTCCGCCGAGCCTGTCCGGGCCGGATCTGACCGGGGCGTTCGTCATGGAAGTCACCATCGCGCTCAGTCTGGGTATCTCCTGGGCCAGCTACGCCTCAGATTTCAGCCGCTACCTGCCGGCCCGCACCTCCCGCGCGGCGGTGTTCGGATACACCTTGGCCGGCCTGGCCGGGGCGTACCTCGCGGTGCAGGCCATCGGGATCGCCGCCGGGCAGACGCTGGCCGATCAGACCGCCGAAGGCGTGCGGACGGTGCTGGGTGGCGGCGTGCTGGGCGGCCTGGCCCTGCTGGCGATCGCACTGGGGTCGGTCGCATCCAACGCGATGAACGACTACAGCGGGTCGCTGGCCCTGCAGACCGTCGGCGTCCGGGTCCGCCGGCCGGTGTCCGCCGCAATGGTGTCGGTGATCGCGTTCGGCCTGATCATGTGGCTGCACACCGGCGACCTCACGGCCCGGTTCCAGGGAGTTCTCCTGGCCGTCAGCTACTGGATCCCGGCATTCGCGGCGATCGTCGCCATCGACTGGCGTCGGCGCAGCGCCGGACGGGACCTGGTCGACCCGGCCGCGGAGAACACCGCCCGCAGCGACGCACTGGCCGCGCTGGTGAGCTTCGTCGTCGCCTTCGCCGCCGCGGTGCCGTTCATGCACACCGAGGTCTTCGTCGGCCCGGTGGCCCAGTGGCTGCACGGTGCGGATCTGGCCTACTTCGTGAATTTCCTTGTCGCAGGCGCGATCTACGGCGGCTACCGGATCATGCGGCAGCGTTAGCCGCGCGGCTCACGCCAGATGCCGGGACAGCCAGCCCTGCAGGCGTCCCCACGCGTCGGCGGCGGCCGCCGGAGCGAAGCGTTTGCCCGTGTCGTTGAAGAAGGCATGATCGGCGTCCGGCTCGGTGACGAGTTCGAAAACAAGACCGGCCCGCTCGAGCGCCGCCCGGACTTTCGGCTCGGAGGCGTTCACCCGGTCATCGAGGGCGGCGTAAATACCCAGTACCGCAACGTTTTTCGAGCCGGCGAAGTCAGGGTCATCCGGCGCCGGGCCGTAAAAAGGGACCGCAGCAGCCAGTCGCGGCTCGCCGGCGGCCAGTAGCTGCCACACCAGCCCGCCACCGAAGCAGAAACCCACCACAGCCGGATTGAGGCCGGGCGCCCGGCGAACGAGTTCGTCCAGTCCGGCGCGCAGGTCGGCGATGAAACGTTGCGGTTCGGCCTTGGCCAGTGCGGCGGTGGCCTCGGCCGGATCGGAGAATGTTGCGGTGCCGCCCTCTTCGGAGAGGAGGTCGATCGCCAGCGCGGAGTACCCGATGCCCGCCAGCCGTCCGGCCACCGAGCGCACCCAGTCGTTAAGACCCTTGTTCTCATGGATCACCAGCACCGCCCCGCGCGGATCCCGGGCCGGCGCCCAGGCGCCCTGCAGTTGTCCGCGCGGTCCGCCCCAGGTGACCGACGTCGTCGGAAGTGCGGTGTCGATTCCCGGAGGTGCCGCCGCGGACGGCGCACGGCTCGCGGACGGTAGTGCACCTTCCGACGTGGTGGGCGCCGGAGTGGTGGCGGATGGCGCCGACTGGCGCCTCTCCCCGCACGCGGTGATCAGCGCTGAGGCGGCGCTGGCGCCGATTCCGAGCAGTGCCAGCCGGCGCAGCGCCTCACGGCGCGACAACAGGCCGTCGACGTGGTCGGTGGCGATCTCCTCGGCGATGTAGCGATGCAGCGGTGTCACCCTCACCAGGTTAGAGTTCGCCGGCTTCGACGGCCTCGCGGGTGTGCTGGGCGGCGGCGATCTGCTGGGCCGTGTAGCCGATGAACAGCGCAGTGCCGCCCACCATCACCGCCACCGCGGCGATCCACAGCAGCGAATAGGTGTAGCCGGCGTCGAGGGCGTCGAGTTGGGCGGGGTTCATCTCGGCCACCGGCCCGGTCGTCCCGCCCAGATAGAGAGTCCGGGAGATCTGCACGGCCTGGATGACCACCAGCACCATCGGGCCGCCGAGGTTCTGGGCCATCAGGGTGATCGCACTGATCGGACCGATCTCGCGGGGACCGATGTTGGCCAGCGCGCACAGCGGCAGCACCACCGAGATGATCCCGATGCCGAAGCCCCCGACGAGGATGGGCAGCAGCAGATCGGGGAAGTACGGAATGGTGCGGGTCAGCGTCGAACCGAAGAGCATCGCGCCCAGGACGAAGATCCCGCCGCCGATGATCAGCCACCGCGGCGCGACATGAGCCACCAGGCGGGCGGTCAGCAGATTGCCGAATCCCAGCGCAAGCGCGAACGGGATGAAGCCGATCCCGGCGTGCAACGCCGAGTAGCCCAGCACGTCCTGGACGTAGAGCCCGATCATCACCGTCAGAGTCAGCAGCACACCGCCGGCCAGGAAGAGTGAGACGAAGGTGGCCACCCTGTTGCGGTCGCGGAACAGCCACAGCGGCACCAGGGGGTGGTCGGCCCTGCGTTCGACGAACAGGAACGCGATGCCCAGCGCCACAGCCGCCACTCCGGCGCCGATCACCCACGGGTCCACCCAGCCGCGGGGCGGGCCCTGCGTGAACACCAGCACCGCCGCGGTACAGCCCAGGGTGGCCACCAGTGCACCGGTCACGTCGAGTTTCAGCCGCTCGTGACGGGTTTCCTCGAGCCGGGTCAGGGCGATCCAGATGATCACCGCGCCGATGGGGAAGTTGATGAGGAAGGCCAGCCGCCAGGAGATGACCGTGAGCGCACCGCCGACCACCAGGCCCAGCACCGACCCGAGGCCCTGCATCGCCGCCGAAATCGCCATGGCCTGGTTTCGCGCATGCCCCGGCGCGTAGGTGGTGGCGATCAGCGCCAGCCCGGTCGGTGCAGCCACCGCCGCTCCCATGCCTTGCACCGCGCGCGCCGCGATCAGCAGCGGGCCGTCGGTGGCCAGGCCGCAGGCCATCGAGGCGATGGTGAAAACGCCGACGCCGGAGATGAAGGCGCGTTTATGTCCGATGGCGTCGCCGACCCGGCCGCCGAGCAGCAGCAGGCCGCCGAAGGTGAGCACGTAGGCGGTGATCACCCAGCTCTTGGCAGCGTCGGAAAGGTCCAGATCGGCCTGCATGCGCGGCAGTGCGACGATGACGATCGTGCCGTCCAGCGTGGACATCAGCTGCATGCCGGTGATCGCGACGATCGCGATCCCCAGCACGCTGGAGGCAAGATTCCGGGCCGGCGGTTCGGGAACGCTAGAGCCGGCCATGGGTAGCTACCCTACCCACACGGGTCGGCGATGCCGCCCAGGAACGAGGCTCCGTCCCGGTCAGACGTCGCCGGCTTCGAAGGCCTCTTTGACTTCCTGCGCGTGGGCGACCTGCTGAGCGGTGTACCCGATGAACAGAGCGACCGCGCCGACGATCACCGCCACGCCGGCGACCCACAACAGGCCGTAGGTGTAGCCCTGGTCCAGGGCGTGCAGCTGGGCGGGGTCCATCTTCTTCACCGGGCCGGTGATGCCACCCAGGTAGAGCGTTCGGGAGGTGATGACGGCCTGGATGATGGCCAACACCACCGGGCCGCCGAGGTTCTGCAGCATCAATGCGATCGCCGAGACCGGACCGATCTGGTCGAAGTCCACACCGGCGATGGCCGACACCGTTAGCGGCACCACGATCATGCCGATGCCGAATCCGCCGACGGTGATCGGAATCACCAGATTCGGGAAGTACGGGATGCCGGCATTGAGGGTGGAGCCGTAGATCATCGCTCCGAGCACCAGCACGCCGCCGGCAATGACCAGGATCCGGGGCTGGTAGAAGTTCACCAGCTGAGACGACGCCGCCAGCCCGATGCCCAGGGCGATGACGAATGGGATGAATCCGATTCCGGCGCGCAGGGCGCTGTAACCCATGATGTCCTGCACGTACAGGCCGATCAGCACGGTGAGGGTGAACATCACCCCACCGGCGAGGAAGATGGCGGCGAAGGTAGCCAGCCGGTTGCGGTCTCGGAACAGGCCAAACGGAACCACCGGGTTGATGGCGGTGCGCTCGACGGCGACGAACGCGACACCTGCCAGCAGGGCGGCCAGCCCGGCGCCCAGCGTGGTCGGCGCCAGCCAGCCGCGCTCCGGGCCCTGGGTGAAACCGAACACCGCCGCGGTGCAGGCGACGGTGGCCAGCAGTGCGCCGGCCGCGTCGAGCTTCATCCGCTCGCGGTGGGTCTCCTTCAGCGTGGTGCGGGCCAGATAGATCATCAGCAGGCCGAGGGGCACGTTCACCAGAAACGCCAACCGCCAGGACACTTCGGTCAGGGCACCGCCCACCACAAGGCCCATCACCGAACCGACGCCGGTCATGGCCGCGAAGACGGCGGTAGCAGCGTTACGCGCCGGGCCCTTCGGGAACGTGGTGGCCACCAGCGCGAGCCCCGTCGGCGATGCGATCGCCGAGCCGACGCCCTGCAGCAGCCGGGCGACAACCAAAGTGGTCTGGTCCCACGCGATGCCGCACAGCACCGAGGCGATGGTGAACAACGTGACGCCGACGATGAAGGTGCGCTTGCGGCCGATGGTGTCCCCTAGCCGGCCGCCCAGCAGCATCAGGCCGCCGAACGTCAGTACATAGGCGGTGATCACCCAGCTGCGGCCGGCGTCGGACAGGCCGAGCTCGTCCTGGATCTTGGGCAGCGCCACGATCGCGACGGTGCTGTCCATGGTGGCCAGCAGCTGCATGCCGCCGATAGCGACCACCGCGGCGATGAACCGCCAGGAGGGCAACCCGCTGAACGGGGAGAAGTTCTTGGCTACCTCCGACGAGGGCAGCGGTGCCAGAAGCGGCCGGGAACTGGCTTTGTGATGCACCTCGCTGCGGTCAGCCCGTCGAAAAGGGCTCGTGCGCTCAGCATCATCGAGAGCCGTCATAGCGGCTAACCCTACCTCGAAATTAAGAAGACTTTAAAGTCTCGATAGGGTCTCGAATCCGGCCACGGCTCCGATCACGATGATCGCCGGGGGCCGGATTCCCTCCGCACGGATGCGTTCGGGCACGTCAGCGAGGGTGGCGCGGACTACGCGCTCGGCTGACGTGGTGCCGTGTTGCACCACCAGGACCGGTGTATCCGCAGGCCGGCCCCCGCCCCGCAGGGCCGCTGCGAACAGTTCGATGCGCTCGACGGCCATCAGCAACACCAGGGTTCCCGACAGCTTGGCCAGGGCGTCCCAGTTCACCAGCGACTCCGGGTTGTCCGGCGCCAGATGGCCGCTGACCACGACGAATTCATGGTTGACAGCCCGGTGGGTGACCGGCACACCGGCCAGGGCCGGCACCGCGATGGCGCTTGTGACACCGGGGACCACTGTGACCGGGATCCCAGCCTCGGCCAGCGCGAGGACTTCCTCATATCCGCGGGCGAAGACGAAGGGATCGCCGCCCTTGAGCCGCACGACGAAGTTTCCGGCCTGCGCTTTCTCGACGAGGACGGCGTTGATCGCCTCCTGCGCCATCGCGCGGCCGTACGGGATCTTGGCGGCGTCGATGACCTCGACGTGCGGGGGTAGTTCGGCCAGCAACTCGGGAGGAGCGAGGCGGTCGACCACCACCACGTCGGCGTGGGCCAGCAGTCGCCGGCCGCGCACGGTGATGAGTTCGGGATCACCCGGCCCGCCGCCGACCAGGGCCACCCCGCCGGGAACGACGTCGGAGGCGGTGCTGGCGACGACGTCCGGTGCGATGCGGCCCTGCTGAAGCGCTTCGCGGATGGCCGAGCGCACCGCGGCCGAGCGTCGGTGCTCGCCACTGGCCAGCACTCCCACCAGCAGGCCTTCGAAGTCGAAGGACGCGGGCGTGACGGCCGTCCCGTCGCGGGCAGCGTCGGCGCGCACGCAGAAGATGCGGTGCCGCTCGGCCTCGGCCACGACCGCGGCGTTGACGTCGGGGTCGTCGGTGGCGGCGATCGCGTACCAGGCGTCGGTGAGGTCGCCGACACGGTAGTCGCGCAAGATCAGGGTGATGCCCGGCTGCTGGCTGGCCAGCGCCTCGACCGCCGGTGTCGCCGCGCGGGTGACCACGTGCACGTCGGCGCCGTGGGACAGCAGAACGGGCACCCGGCGCTGGGCGACCGTGCCGCCGCCGACCACGACGACTTTCTTGCCGGCAAGTCGCAGCCCGACGAGATAGGCGTTCTCGGTCACCGGGCGAGCGTAATCGGCAGACGGAAGCACACACCATGCTGCACCCTGTGCATCGGCTGCAGTTTCTGCAATACTTCTGACATGACCGCGTTGCACAGCGCCGCCACCGTCCTGCATCCGCCCCGCCGGGTGAAGCGTCTTCGGCGCACGCTCGGGACGGTCGACGAGGCGCTGCGCGCCGCCGTCGACATCACCCGCCCCTACGTGAGGGGCCTGGAGAACCTCCCGGCCGACGGCCGTTTTCTGTTGGTGGGCAACCACACTCAGGCCGCTTTCGCGGAGATCTTCCTGATTCCGCATTTCGTCCGGCGTGCCATCGGCCGCGACGTCAAACTGCTCGCCGACCGCGGGTTCGGGATGTGGCGCGGGCCGGCCGCCGACCTAATGACCGCCTACGGCGGAGTCGTCGGCTCGCCCGAGAGCATTCGCGAACTCATGGCCCACGACGAGCCAATCCTGGTGTTTCCCGGCGGGGGCCAAGAGATCGGCAAATTCAGGGGCGAGAAGAACACACTGCGCTGGAAGCAGCGCGAAGGATTCGCGCGGGAGGCAGTGGCCGGCGGCTATCCCATCGTCCCGGTGGGGCTCGTCGGTGGGGACGACGTCTACGAGAGCCTGGTCAGCCGGGACAGCACGTGGGCGAAAGCCACCAACGCCCTCGGCTCGGTGCTTCCCGGCGGCCGCCCGGACATGGCCATGCCATTGCTGCGCGGCGTCGGGCCGACCTTGATCCCTCGTCCGCAGCGGATGTACCTGGGCTTCGGCGAACCGATTTCCACCTCTAAGCCGACCCACACGACCGACGCGGCGTGGGCCACCGCCATACGTGATGCCACCAAGCAGTCGCTGGAGCAGATCCTCGACGACCTTTCCACGATCCGCGCCGACGACCCGTACCGCCAGCTCAATCCGATGATGTGGCGCCAGGCCGTCCAACCGCCCGTTGCGACCGGCCGATGAGAAGCGCTCAGCCTGAGCGGCCCGGCCTGCGTGAACGTCGACGCCTGCAGACCAGAGCCGAGATCCGCGACGCAGCCCTTGATTTGGTGCGGGCCAACGGCTTCGGCGGGGTCACCGTCGAGCAGATCTGCGCCCGGGCCGGAGTATCGCAGCGGACCTTCTTCAATTACTTCCCCACCAAGGAGGCGGCAGTTTCCGCCGGGCCGCCACCCATTTCCGACCGCGCGGTGTCCGCGTTTATCGAGGCCGGACCGGCACCGTGGTCGACGGTCTTCAACGAACTGGTCAGCGTGTTGTCGCATTATGTGGATGATGCGCCGTCACGGCAGCAGTTAGCGGCAGTCCTCGAAATCGCTGCCAGCACACCGATCGTCCACGCAGTGCTGCTGAGCGAATTCGCGCGCCATGAGCAGGAACTCGCCGACATGGTCGCGCGGCGCTGCGAAGCACGCTCCGAGGACGAGATCCCGGCGATGATCGCGACCATGGCGATGACGGCGATCCGCACCGGAGTGATGCGGTGGGCTCAAGACACCGCCGGGCCGGATGACCCCGACGACAGTCCGCGGCCGTACGTCCAGCGAGCCGTCGCGACTATCGAAACGATCTTCGCGGTCTGACTCATCAGCACGCCGCACGTTCGACGAATCGCCGGACCGCCGACGGCTGTCCGGCCGGATGGGTGTGCAGATAGGACGCATGAACACCGACCTGCAAGGCCCCGTCGGTCAGCCGCTCGCCGCCGCTGCCGCGCATCAGCCAGGCGGGCTGGACGGGGCCGGCGAACTCGACCGCAGTGCGATGAAATTCGTGGCCGGTGACCCGCTGGCCGGTGCGGAACAGTGCGGAGTCGGCAGGCGCCACCGCATCCCGGTAGCCCAGGGTCAGCCGCGGTGTGAAGCGCGCCGAACCGGCCAGCACCCCGCACATCGGGTGCCCGTCGAGGTGGGACATCAGGTAGGTCAGCCCTCCGCATTCGGCCTGCACCGGGGCGCGTTCCGCGAGCGCGCGGATCTGCGCCCGCACTGTCTCATTGGCGGCCAGTTCCTGCGGGTACTGCTCGGGGAACCCGCCCGGCAGCACCAGGGCCGCCGACCGCTCGGGCAGTGCGTCGCACAGCGGGTCGAAATCGATCACCCGAGCTCCCGCGGCGCTCAGCAGTTCGCGGTGTTCGGCGTAGGCGAAGGTGAACGCCCGTCCAGCGGCGAGCGCGACCACCGGGGCGCCGAGGACCGGCTCACCCACCGCCTCCTGCGGCGACCAGGCCCCGGCCGTCACCGTCGAACGGGCCAGGGCCCGCACCGCGGCGAGGTCGACGGTGCGGGCGACCAGATCGGTCATCGCAGCCACCGCGGCGTGCGCCGAATCCCCGTGTTCGGTCGCGGTCACCAGCCCGAGATGCCTCGAAGGGACGGTGAGTTCGTCGGTCCGGGGCAGCGCGCCGAGCACCGGCACCCCGACCGATTCGCAGGCCTGCCGCAGAATCTGCTCATGGCGCGGCGAACCCACCCGGTTGAGGATCACCCCGACCACCCGCACACCGCGCTCCAGTGTCGAAAAGCCATGCAGCACAGCGGCGATTGACTGGCTCTGGCCGCGGCCGTCGACGACCATCACCACCGGCGCGCCGAGCAGTCCGGCGACCTGCCCGGTGGACCCACTGGCGGGCAGTTGGAAATGGGCGGTGATCCGGCCGTCGAACAGGCCCATCACTCCTTCGACGACGGCGATGTCGGCGCCGGCCGAGCCGTGCCGGTACAGTGGTCCGACCAGGTCGGGACCGACGAGAACGGGGTCCAGATTGCGGCCGGGGCGGCCTGCGGCCAAGGCGTGGTAGCCGGGGTCGATGAAGTCCGGACCGACCTTGAAGGGCGCCACCCGATCGCCGGCTGCACGCAGTGCACCGATGAGACCCGTTGCCACCGTGGTCTTTCCGCTGCCCGACGCCGGGGCGGAGATGACGACGGCGGGAGTGGTCACCAATCGCTTACCATTCGATCCCCCGCTGGCCCTTGCGTCCGGCGTCCATCGGGTGCTTGATCTTGGTCATCTCGGTCACCAGGTCGGCGGCGTCGAGCAGGGCCTGCGGGGCGTCGCGACCGGTGATCACCACGTGTTGACGGCCGGGGCGGGCACGCAGGGTGTCGACCACCTGCGCGACGTCGACCCATCCCCACTTCAGCGGGTAGGTGAACTCGTCGAGCACGTAGAAGTCGTGGCGCTGTTCGGCCAGGCGGGCTCCGATCTCGGCCCAGCCTTCGGCGGCGACGGCGGCATGGTCGTCGTCGGAACCACCCTTGCGCGACCACGACCAGCCGGCGCCCATTTTGTGCCACTCCACGGCCCCGCCGGCGCCCCTCTCGTCGTGCAGGCGGCCCAGCGCGGCGAACGCCGACTCCTCTCCCACTTTCCACTTCGCGCTCTTGACGAACTGGAACACCGCAACACTGAGGCCGGCGTTCCAGGCGCGCAACGCCATCCCGAATGCGGCGGTCGACTTACCCTTGCCGGCGCCGGTATGCACCGCCAGAACCGGCGCACTCCGACGGGCCCGGGTGGTCAGGCCGTCGTCGGGGGTGACGAGGGGCCGGCCCTGTGGCATCGCGGCCTCCCGTCACGCCGCCCGGCGCACGGCCTGCGCCAGGACGTCGGCACGCAGATGTTCCAGCCGCAGCACCGGGGCCTGCAGGTGCCCGGCGAGTTCGGCGGCAAGTCCGAGCTTCACATAGGACGTCTCACAGTCCACCACCACCGCGGCCGCCCCTTCGGCACGCAGCCGGACCGCGGCGATCTGGCTGCGCCGCAAGGGATCCGGGCCGGCCGTGGCCCGGCCGTCGGTGAGGACGACGACCAGCGGCCGCCGCGAACGGTCCCGGGTCCGCTCGCGGACCACCACTTCGCGGGCGGCGAGCAGTCCCTCGGCCAGCGGGGTGGTGCCTCCGGTGTCGAATCGGGTGAGCCGGCGGGCCGCGATGTGCGCCGACGAGGTCGGTGGGAGCACCAGACGGGCCCCGCCCGCGCGGAAGGTGATGACGGCGACTTTGTCGCGACGCTGGTAGGCGTCCATCAGCAGCGACAGCGCCGCTCCCCCGACCGCCGCCATGCGGTCTCGGGCGGCCATCGACCCGGAGGCGTCGACGACGAAGATGACCAGGTTGCCCTCCCGGCCGACCCGCACGGCGCGCCGCAGGTCCTCGGCCACGGGGCGCAACGGCCCCGGGCGGTCGTGGCGTTCGGCTGCCGCCAGCATCGTCGCGAACAGGTGCACGCCGTGGCCCTCGCCGGGCTTGGCGGCCGGCCGGACCGCCGCGCCGGTGGAGGTGTACGCCGCCGAGCGACGGCCGGACTGCCCGATGCCCAGGCCCGGCACGGTCAGCGCCCGGGTGCGAAAGGGTGCCGACGGCGCAGCGGCGGGCCGCGGCGCCGAGGGCGAATTGCCTTGCGCTGCCGGGGATTGGTCGGGACTGTCGGCGGAGCCGCCGCCGCCGGGCGGATCGGGGTCGGGGTCGCCGTCGGGCCCGGATTCGCCGTCGGCGTCCGCGGCGGCCGCCCGCAGGGCCTCGTCGAGTTGGCCGGGATCGAGCCCCGGGTCGTCGAACGGGTCGCGGCGGCGGCGGTGCGGCAGAGCCAGTTCGGCCGCGGCGCGGATGTCCTCCTCTGCCACCGTGGTCTCACCTCGCCAGGCGGCGTGGGCCACCGCCGTGCGGGCCACCACGAGATCGGCCCGCATTCCGTCGACGTCGAACGCCGCGCACAGCGCGGCGATCCGGTGCAGTTCGCGATCCGGCAGCCTGACCTGAGCGACCAGTTGTCGCGCCGCGGCGATCCGGGCGGCCAACTCGTCGTCCTGAGCGCGGTACTCCGCGGCGAACCCGACGGGGTCGGCCTCGTAGGCCAACCGGGCCCGGATCACCGCGCTGCGCACCGGCACTTCGCGGGAGGCGGCCACATCGACGGCCAGACCGAACCGGTCGAGCAGTTGCGGACGCAGTTCGCCTTCTTCGGGATTCATGGTGCCGACCAGCATGAAGCGGGCCTCGTGCGAATGCGAGACCCCGTCGCGTTCGACATGCACCCGGCCCATCGCGGCGGCATCGAGCAAGATGTCGACCAAGTGGTCGGGCAGCAGGTTCACCTCGTCGACATAGAGCACCCCGCCGTGGGCCCGGGCCAGCAGCCCCGGGGAGAAGGCGTGCTCGCCGTCGCGCAGCACCTTCTGCAGGTCCAGCGATCCGACCACGCGGTCCTCGGTCGCGCCGATCGGCAGTTCCACCAGGTGGGCGTCCGGGTCGACCGTCGCGAGGACAGCGGCGATCGCCCGAACGGCCGTCGACTTGGCGGTGCCTTTCTCCCCGCGGATCAACACGCCGCCGATTTCAGGGTGCACGGCGCACAGCACCAGGGCCAGCCGCAGCCGGTCATGGCCGACGACGGCGCTGAACGGGTACGGCGGGGGGATCACCGACGGCCTGCCCGCAGCATCGGCACGTGCGCGATGCCGTCCTCGTCGAATTCGGGTCCGTCAGCGACGAACCCGTACCGGCCGTACATCTGCGCCAGATAGGTCTGCGCGCTGATCCGGCAGGGGGCGTCACCGACTTCGGCCAGCGCCGTGTTCATCAGCCGAGTGGTGTGCCCCCGGCCCCGCTCGGACGCTGCGGTGCACACCCGCCCGATCCGGAACACCGTCGCGCCGCCGGGATGGTCTTCCAGCAGGCGGAGGGTGGAAATCACGGCGCCGGAACGGTTTTCCAGCCAGAAGTGCCGGGTTTGCGGTTCCATGTCGCGGCCGTCGAGTTCCGGGTACGGACAGTTCTGCTCGACGACGAATACGTCGACGCGAAGTCTCAGCAGAGCGTAGAGCGTGGGCGCATCCAGGTCCCGCGCCCGGGACCGGCGAACGTCGACCGTCACACGGCCCCGGTGGTATCTGCCCTGCCCTGCAGACCGAGCACCTTCGTGCCGTGCTCCCACACCTCGGAGAACAGCCCGGGCTCCTCGGAAAGCTTGGACCCGAGCGAGGGCACCATCTCCTTGAGCTTCGGCTCCCAGCCGGCGTAATCGTCGGGGAAGCACCGTTTCATCACGTCGATCATTGCCGGCACTGCCGTGGAGGCACCCGGCGAGGCGCCGAGCAATCCGGCGATCGAGCCGTCGGCAGCAGCGAGAACCGTCGTGCCGAATTCCAGGATGCCCAATTTCTTGGAATCGCGCCGGATCACCTGGACACGTTGTCCGGCAACGTCGATCTCCCAGTCGTTGCCCTGCGCGCTCGGGGCGAACTGGCGCAGCGTATCGACCCGGTCACCGAAGGATTGCAGCAACTCGCCGATGAGGTACTTCAGCAGGGACAGTTCGGTCAGGCCGACGCCGATCATCGACAGCAGGTTGTCGGGCTTGACCGACAGCGGCAGATCGGTCACCTTGCCGGTCTTGAGGAATTTCGGCGACCAGCCCGCGAACGGCCCGAACAGCAGCCAGTCCTTACCTGTGATCACGCGAGTGTCCAGGTGCGGCACTGACATCGGCGGTGCACCGGTGGGGGCCAGGCCGTAGACCTTGGCGTGATGGCGGCTGGTCAGTTCGGGCTTGTTGGTGCGCAGCCACATTCCGCTGACCGGGAACCCGCCGAAACCCTTGACCTCTTTGATGCCGGCTTTCTGTAGCAGCGGCAGTGCGCCGCCGCCGGCGCCGATGAAAACGAATCTGCTTCGCAGGCTGCGCTTTTCGCCAGTGCGGCGGTTGACGATTTTGATCGTCCAGGTCTTGTCGGAATTCTGGGTGAGGTCGCGTACCTCGTGTCCGAACAGGGTGTCCATTCCCTGGGAGGTGCCGAACGCCAGCAGTTGACGCGACAGTGCGCCGAAGTCGACGTCGGTGCCACCCTCGGTCCAGTTCAGCCCGACCGGCTGGGAGAAGTCCCGGCCCTGGGCCATCAGCGGCAACCGACGGGCGAATTCGTCGGTGGAGTCGATGAACTCCATCGAGGCGAACAGCGGGTTGCGGACCAGGGTCTCGCGACGCCGCTTCAGATAATCGACGTTATTCGCGCCCTGCACGAAGCTGACGTGCGGGACGGGGTTGAGGAAGCTGCCGACGTCGGTGAGGATGCCGTTCTCGGCGGCGTAGGCCCAGAACTGCCGGGTCACCTGGAACTGCTCGTTGATGGTGATCGCCTTGGAGATGTCGATGGTGCCGTCGGGCTTCTCCGGCGTGTAGTTGAGCTCGCACAGCGCGGAGTGGCCGGTGCCGGCGTTGTTCCAGGGATCGCTGCTCTCAGCGGCTGCGGCATCGAGCCGCTCGACCAGCGTGATCGACCAGTTCGGTTCGACCTGACGCAGCAATGCGCTCAGAGTGGCGCTCATGATTCCCGCACCCACCAGGACGACGTCGGTGGTGGCCTCTGACTTCGCGGTCGCAGACATACGCCCAAGGTTATCCCGGCGCCGATGACACCGCCGGAGAGTCCCCGACGCATTGCCGGGGTAGGTGCTGAATGCGCCGATTAGGGTTGTGCCGTGTCGGCTGACCCTCCCGAGTGGATCGACGACGTCCTGCCCGGCTTTCAGCAGACCACGCTGGCCCTCGGCGCCGATCCCGACGGCGAGGGACAGCTGTACGCCACCCTGGTGCGCCGCGCCGGGCAGCCGGCGTCGTCGCGGGTCGCGCTGGCGGTGCACGGCTACACCGACTACTTCTTCAACACCGAACTCGTGGACCACTTCGCCCGGCACGGCTACCGGCTCTACGGGCTGGACCTGCACCGCTGCGGCCGGTCGTGGCGGCCGGGCCAGCCGCCGCATTTCACCTCCGATCTGTCCCGCTACGACCGAGAACTGGAGGACGCGCTGGCGATCATCACCGCGGAGAACCCCGCTGCGCGGGGTGTGATCTGCGGTCACTCGACCGGCGGGCTGGTGGTGTCGCTGTGGCTCGACCGGGTCCGCGCCCGCGGCGACACCGCGGCGCTGGGCGTGGCCGGGCTGGTACTCAACAGCCCCTTCCTCGACCTCAACGGCCCCTCGGTCCTGCGCACCCGGGCCACCGCCGGGGCGCTCGGAGCGGCGTCGCGGATGAGCAAGACCCGGATCGTCCGGGCGGCCGGCAAGGGCGGTTACGGCCTGACCCTCCATCGCGACTACGACGGCGAGTTCGACTACAACCTGCTGTGGAAACCGATCGGCGGCTTCCCGATCACCGCGGGCTGGCTCCACGCCGTCCGGCGCGGCCAGGCGCAGTTGCACCGAGGTCTGGACGTCGGCGTGCCCAACCTGATCCTGCGCTCGGACCACAGCGTCAGCGAGACGGCCGGCATCGCGGCGATGCAGCGCGCCGACGCCGTCCTCGACGTCGCCCAGATCGCCAAGCGGGCCGGCTGCGTCGGCAACCGCCAGACGATCGTTCCGGTCACCGACGCCAAACATGACGTGTTCCTGTCGTTGCCCGGGCCGCGGGCGGCCGCCTACCGGGAACTGGACCAGTGGTTGGCAGCCATCGATGAGGCCGGATAAACGTGTTGAATTAGGCGGGAGCCGAGACAGGTCAGCGCGGCGCAAAGTTGCCGTGGAATCCCTGCGGAATGTGATGGGTCAGCGCCGCGGTGACGACCGGTCCGCGGTCGACGGCCGTGGCGTCCAGAACCACCAGCCGCGAGGTGTGCGAGTCGGCCAGGTACTCGACCGTCAGCAACCAGCCGTCGTCCTCGTCGACCGCACCCGGGCGTGGGGTGAACACCGGCTCGCAGAAGCTGTTGCCGGGCGTCTCCACCGGATAGCTGCTTTCGCTGTTGTCGGACAGGTCCAGCTTGGTGATCTCGTCGAACATCGTCCCGAGGTGGCGGCGGGTGTTGTAGTAGCAGTAGCGGTGCGGCCGGCCTTCGTGGTCGGGGTGGTGCCGCGGGAACTCGCAGGACCGGTCACTGAGTTGCTCGCCGATCACCCGGCCCGACGCGGTGACGCGGAACCGGGTGAATTCCGAGGTCGCTTTGTTCAACGGGCTGGTGCGGAACCGCGCGATGCGGTCCAGGAGTTCGCCGCCGCGGTAGGTGACGACGTCGACGACGACGTCGCCCCGGTCGTCGAAGGCATTGCTGATGTGGAACTGCATGATCGCGTCGTGTTCGATGCGCCGGATCTCGCCGCCGTCACGCGGGATGAGGACAAAGGAACTGCCGCGCTCGGGGTGGTATTTCATCCCATCGCCGAATGACTTGAGCCCCAGTGCGATCGGGATGCCGTCGGGAATGATCGGCGAGACGATGAATACCACGTAGCGCTCGGTGATCGCGAAGTCGTGGACCATCGCCACATAGGGCAGGGACACCGATCGGTAGTGCTTGAGCTTGCCTTTGCGGTCGGTGCGATACACCCGAAGGTGCGGGGTGGGCAGGAACTCGACACCGAAGTTGAACATGTCGCCGCTGCTGGGACACAGGCACGGGTGCGCGGAATACGAACCGATCCAGCGCAATTCGCCCAGGAACCGACGCAGGCCCTTGGTTTCCAGGGTGACCGGGTCCAGTTCGTAAGGCGGGCCGCCCTCCCACAGCGCGTACAGGTGACCGGCGTGCTCGATGACGTTGGTGTTGGCGAGATTCGTTGGGAGCCGGGCGATGTTGGCCAGGAATCCGCCGGGTGCGTCGGTGCCCATGTGCCGGATGCCGGACTTGGCCCGGTAGTGCTGGGTGCGCACATAGCGGTTGCGGTAGTGCACCCTGCCGTTATCGATCGTGAACGCGGACACCATGCCGTCGCCGTCGAACAGGTGGTGCAATGGCCGGCCGGTGTGGTCCTGCCAGCGTCCGGGCCCGTTGCGGTAGAGGGTTCCGGCCAGCCCGTCGGGCAGTTCGCCGCGGACGTCGGTCACCCGGTACTGGTGCTCGGTGTGCTGCGGTTCGCTGACCCCGAGGCTGCGCAGGTCCGCGTCGTTCATGGTCGCCATCCGGACCAGGGCCCGGCTCCGTTCGCCCTCGTCGAGGGAGTCGAGGTAGTCGTGCAGCGCCGGCAGGTCGGGCAGTTCGAGACCGGGGGCGTTGCGCCGGGACGCGCTCAAATTTGACGAAGCCGGCGCGGTGGAAGCCACGAACCCTCCTGAGAAAGTGAGACGAATTTTTAAAGTAGTCTCAGTTCTCCGCAGCGGTCAACCCGCCAAGCTGGGTGTTAGAAATACCGGTGATGTCCTCGACCCGGTCCTCAGAAGCTCTCCTGGCCGCCGCGGTCGACTTGATCGCCGAGGGCGGCCTGGATGCGCTGACGCTGCGCCAGGTCGCCGAGCGCTCCGGGGTCTCCCGCGCCACCGCCTATCGGGAGTTCGGCGACAAAGACGGCCTGGTGGCCGCTGTGGCGCAGCATGAGATCGCCGCGATGCTCACCGGGACCCTCGCGGCGGTCGACATGCACGCCGAACCGATCGTCATCGTGCGGTCCACCGTCCTCTTCGCCCTGAGCTACCTGCGCTCCCACCCGGCGTTCACCTACATCCGGCATCACGAACCGCACTGGCTGCTCAACGCGGTTCTCGTCGTCGGCGAGACCCCGATGAACCTGGTGCAGACGGTGGCCGCCATGGTGGCCCCGGTGATAGCCGATCCTGCGTTATCTTTGGCGCCGGTTCAGGCCGCCGAACTCGTTGTACGAACGGTGCTTTCGCACACCTTGATCGAACGCAGCACCCTGAGCGACGACGAGGTCGCCGACGCGGTGACCCGCGCCATCACCCGTGGGCCTTAGTTACTTCGACCTGAAAAAGTCAGGCGTGGCTCGCGGCTTGGATCGGGCTGAGCTGGGACGATGACCTCGAACCCTTGGTGAGAAGGATT
>CAZVST010000047.1:0-40548 GCA_964629725.1 uncultured Mycobacterium sp. | reverse complement strand
GGTGTACCCGATCCTCTACATCGACGGTCTGAGGCTGCGGATCAAGGACAACGGGGTAGTGACCACCAAGGTGGCCTATTTGGCCATTGGCGTGGACGTCGACGGCCGCAAACACGCCCTGGGGTGCTGGATCCAGGACACCGAGGGCGCCAAGTTCTGGCAGAAGGTCGTCATCGACCTGCGCAACCGTGGCGTGCACGACATCCTCATCGCCTGCTGCGACGGGCTGACCGGCCTGCCGGATGCGATCCGCTCGGTCTTCCCTGAGACCGTGGTGCAGACCTGCGTGGTGCACGTGATCCGCAATGCGATGCGGTTCGTGTCTTACAAGGACCGCAAGACGGTCGCCGCGGCGATGCGCGAAATCTATACGGCGGCAAGCGTTGACGGCGCCGAGCTCGCTCTCAAGGAGTTCGACGGCAAGTTCGGCGAGCGGTATCCAGGTGCGATCGACACGTGGCGCCTGGTGTGGAACGAGTTCATCCCGTTCCTGGACTACCCGGTCGAATTACGCAAGATCGTCTACACGACGAATGCCATCGAATCGATCAACTTCCAGCTCCGGAAAATCACCAAGAACCGCGGTCACTTCCCCGACAAGGACGCCGCGATGACGTTGCTGTACCTCGGGCTACGCAACATTTCCAGCGAGCGAGGAGGTGAATCAGGGACCGGAACGCAGGGCTGGAAGATCGCGCTCAACACGATGACGAGACTCTTCCCGGGCCGACTTCCGTTGTGTTAGAATATAATTCGTAGTAGTCCCATCTCGGACTTACACAGAATTCGTGACAGGCTCCAGCAGGCCGCCAAGCGCCCGAAGGTGGCCAAGCTCGCAGTGAATACCCGGTTGCGGGCCCATGTCGAGCACAAACTCGCTGGTGAAGTCACCGACGCCGAGGGGCGGCCGATCGCCGGCCCGAACGTCCCGCTGGGCGGGTCGCCGTCACGGTCGCCGGCAGGACCGACGGTGAGCGCTACGCCTGACCGACGCCGACGGCTGGCGATCACCTGTTTTGCCACCAACACCACCAGCTGGCCGATCGAGGACCTCGAGGTCCGTCACCGCCAACGCGCCCGCGCCGAGGACCGCATCCGCAACGTCAAAGACACTGGACTGCGCAACCTGCCCTTCCACGCGTTCGACCAGAACCGGATCTGGCTGCAGATCGTCGCCCTGGCCTCCGACCTGCTGGCCTGGACCCAAACCCTGGCCTTCAACGATAACCCCGCGCGCCGCTGGGAACCCAAACGGCTACGCCTGCGCATCCTGGCCGTCGCCGGACGCATCATCTGCTCCGGGCGCCGCCGCCGACTGCGCCTGCCCCGCGGCTGGCCCTGGGCCGACCTCATCAATACCGGCTGGACCGCACTACAGACCACCTGACCGCCCTCAACCACCCCGACCATCAGGACCAGGAGAACCGGCGGCTAGCAGCGCCGGAACCCCTTGCCGCCCAGAGACTCTCACCAACAAACCAGCCCGGAAATTCGCCAAGTCACCGATCACATGAAAGATCGAGGCTAAGGGCCGGACCCGACCCGCCAGGACTCCGCCCGGCGCAGCGAATACCAGGCCGCTGCAGCGCAACTCGCCGCGATGAGCACGTGCAGCCAGGAGTACATGCCGTGTGATCCGTCGGGCTTGAAGATGACCATGATCCAGGTCGAGAAGCCGGCGATGAACGCCAGCGCCCGGGGCGACTGGGCCACGGCCGATGCCACCGCCAGCGGCCAGGTGTAGTACCAGGGCAGCGCGGCCGGCACGAACAGGACGACGATCACCATCGCCCAGACGATGCCCTCCAGGGATTCGCGGTCGGTGTGCCGGAATCGCCACCACAGCAACGGAAGTGAGCCCAGAATGATGGCGATTCCGACCAGCCGGGTGACGTGCAGGACCTCGTAGAAGTTGACCGGGACGACCAACCCGACGATGGCGTCGGTGAGGTTGGCGACCGCGGTCGGAATGGTCAGCCAGTTGATGATCCGCACCGAGCCGGCCAGCGCGGTCAGCCAGCCCAGTCCCACACCGGCCAGGCCGGACAGCACCGCGAACACCACGAGGAAGGTCGCCACCGATGCGGCAGAGGCAATCGCGAACGCCCGCAACCGGTTTCCACCCAGGTGCCGGACCCACACCCACACCATGAACGGCAATGCCAGCACGGCGGTGGCTTTAACCGCGACCGCGGTCGCGATCAGTGCCGCGCCGACGACGTGGCGGCGGTCGAAAGTCATGGCGATGCCGGCCATCATCAGGCCGACCATCAGCATCTCGTTGTGCACCCCGCCCATCAGGTGCACGATCACCAGCGGATTGAGCACACAGATCCACAGCGCCACCGCGGGGTCGGCGCCCACATGCCGCGCCACCCGCGGCGCCGCCCAGATCAGCAGCGCGAGCCCGGGCAGCATGCACAGCCGCAGCAGCATCGTCCCGGCGACGACGTTGTTGCCCACCACCATGGTGACGAACTTGGCCACCAGGATGAACGCCGGCCCGTACGGGGCGGTGGTGGTCATCCACACCGTACTGACGTTGTCGAGCAGGATGTTCGGATTCTCGATCGGTCCCACGACGTACGGATCGAAACCGTCTCGCAGCAAGGCCCCCTGCGCCAGATACGAATAGGTGTCGCGGCTGAACAGCGGGACACTCAGCAGCAGCGGCGCCAGCCAGACCCCGGTTGTGGCGATCATGGTGAACTCGCCGGCGGGCCTGCCGTCGACCAGGCGCCGGCCCAGCCATAGCCAGGCCACCAGAATGATGGCCACCCCGGACCACAACAGCAGCGACGAGACCACCAGCCCGTGGCCGAATCGCAGCCATGACACATGCAGCGACTCCAGGGTCGGGTCGTGCAGTCGGGTGCTGCCGGCGCCCAGGCCGCCCAGGGCGATCAGCAGCGCCCCGATGAAGCCGAGTCGTGCGGGCCTGCCCTCGTCGGATCGGGCGAAGGCGATGAGGCGGTGCACGGTGGTCGGCGAGTATGCCGCGCTGGTCGATGCTGTCATCCCTAGGCCGTTCGGTTCGCGGCCAATCCGGCGAGTTCGGTCAGACCCGCTTTGGCCGGTGCGTTGATCGGAGCCTGCCGCAGCGCCTCGAGTCCGCGGCGGGTCAGTGATTCGATGTGGTTTTCCACGGCCGCCAGGGCACCGACCGATTCGATCACCGAACACAGTTCGCGCACTTGGCTTTCGGTGAGATCGGTGCCGATCGACGAGCGCAGCAGCGCCGCGGCGGCCGGGTCGGACTCATCGGCGCGTTCCACCGCCTCGGCCAGCAGGACGGTCCGCTTTCCGGAACGAAGGTCGTCACCGGAGGGCTTACCGGTGACCGCCGGATCACCGAAGACGCCGAGCACGTCGTCGCGCAGTTGGAACGCAACGCCCAGATCGGTGCCCAGTCCGTAGAACAACTCCTGGACGTCCGGACGGTCAGCGGCGGCGGCGGCGCCGAATTGCAGCGGGCGCGACACCGTGTACGACGCCGTCTTGTAGGTGTTGACGTTCATGGCCGACTCGATCGAATGCGCTCCGCTGGACTCCGCGACGATATCGAGATACTGGCCCCCGAGGACCTCGGTCCTGATGTCGGCCCACACCCGCCGCACCCGTCGTTGTCCGTCCGGGGTCAGATCCGCCGACGCCACGATGTCGTCGGCCCACACCAGCGACAGGTCGCCCATCAGGATGGCGGCCGACCGGCCGAACTGCGCCGGGGATCCCCGCCAGCCACGGTCGGCGTGCAATGACGCGAACTGGACGTGCGCCGTGGGCATCCCGCGCCGGGTTGCGGAGTCGTCGATGACGTCGTCGTGCACCAGTGCGCAGGCGTGCAGCAGTTCCAGCGCCGCGAACAGTTGCAGGGTCGCCTCGTCAACCGGCTGATCCGGATCGGCGGTGACCGCGCGGTACGCCCAGTATGCGAAGGCCGGCCGCAGACGCTTGCCGCCGCGCAGCACGAAATCCTCCAGTGCGGAGATCAGACCGTCGTAGTCCTCGCCGATGTAGGAGGCGCCGTGTCGACGCCCGGCCAGGTAGTCGCGAAGTCGATCGGTGATGGCGCCGGCCAACTGGCCGGCCGTCGGGGCTGCTGCGTGCAGGCTCAGCGGGGCCACCCCCTTCTCGCTGGTGGGTTCCACTGCCCGGCCGCCCGGCCCGAGTGGGTGCTCCCAAGACTAGAGGTCGTCGCCGGTTGCGGCGTCGGCGAAGCGCGCCGAAGTCCGATCGCGGTCACGCCAGGCCAGCGCGCCGATCATTCCCGCCGCCAACGCGGCTGCCAGTGCGAGCCAGAGCGCTGCGGCGCCGAACGCGCGCGTCGCCGGGTCGGTGTAGCGCGATTGCGCGCTCATGGTGGTGACGGCGCCGGGCTTGAGCTTCCACTCCACGGTGGAGGTGTCGACACGGTCGCCGTTGGTGGAGGTGACCTCGCCGGGGAAGGCGGCGGTGAACGTCACGTCGGCGTCGGGGTCGGTGACGTTGGTGAGGTCCACCCGGCCTTCGAGGATGACCAGGTCGCCGGCCCTGCGCAACGAGATGTCGACGCCGGTGGCGTCGCGGCTGAGGTTGGCCAGTTGCGGCATCTCGGCGAATGTCAGGTTGGTGAAGGTCGCCTGCGACCCGGAGTACCCGTCGGCCCGGTAGGACTGCACCGCGATCTTCTGGCTGAAGCCCATGTTCTCGTCGAACTGGGGGCCCTGGTCTTTGTTGTCGCGGGGTTTGACCGCGGCGACGATGTCACCCGACACCAGGTCGTTGGGGGAGACGGTGATCGATGCGTGCACCCGCAGGCAACCGACCAGCAGCGGAGCGGCGAACGCCAGCAATAACGCCAGCGCGCGCAGTCGGGTGCGGCGGGCGCGATCGCGGAGCAGGGTCGGCACGAGGGGTGTCGGCACGATGGGAATAGTGCCAGACTCCGCTCCTACAAGGGCAGGGTCCGGCCCAGGATGGCGAACGCCCGCGGGTCGCCGGAGAAGTGGTAACCGCGGATGACGTCGGTGAAACCCAGCCGGCGGTAAAGTCGCCAGGCGCGGTTGGGCTGTTCGCTGATCTCCGGCGTGGACAGCAGCACGTGGGCTTCCGGACGGTCGGCCAGCAGCCGCCGGGCCAGCGCCTCGCCCAGGCCGTTGCCCTGTGCGTTGGGGCGGATGTGCAGTTCGGTCAACTCGAAATAGTCGCCCATGAGACGGCCGATCTCGGCGTGCGGGAAGCCGACGTGGCGCAGTCCGCGGACCACCTGTTGCTGCCACCACTGGTCCGGCGCTCCGCTGTAGCCGTAGGCGACGCCGAGCAACCGGGCGGCGGTGAGCCGGTCGGTGGTCGGCAGGTGTCCGTGGGCGTCGGCGTCGGCGAGATCCACCGCGGCCACCCCGCGCCAGCCGGGGCGACGGGTGTGTTCCAGCCACATCGACGCGCGCTGGCCTTCGGTGCCACGTGGGTAACCCATGGCGTCTACGTACACGGTCAGGGCCTCGCCGAGGCGGTGCTGCATGTCAGCGGGGGACAGATCGATGAGGAAGGTCGCCAACGGCTGGTTCCCCCTTCGTCGTCGAGCGTGTCGTTCCCTGCCGTGTCGTTCCCTGCCATTATGGCGGGGCCGGCCGTTGGGCTTCGGCGGGCTCACAGCGGGCTCACGGGGGTGTGAGAGTGCTCTTACGCGCGCCCCGACGGCTGTCGGCGGGCCGCTGGAGTGGTGAAGGAGCGCTGACGGGGCGGTCGTCCGGGGTGACACGGTGCCCGCCATCGCTAAGATTTCCTTGAAGGGCACCAAATCTGGTGTTCAAAGAGGGTGGTACGGGGCATCCTCTGCTCGTATCATGTGGTTAGTCGCCCGGTTGGTGCCGGCCGGTTTCCCCGCTCGACGGCTTCGGCAAAGGAGGGACGAATGCCACTCTCCGAGCATGAGCAGCGGATGCTCGACCAGATCGAGAGCGCTCTCTACGCCGAGGATCCCAAATTCGCGTCCAGCGTCCGGGGCGGAACGTTGCGTACCCCCTCGACCCGCAGGCGACTGCAGGGGGCTGGGCTGTTCGTCGTGGGTCTGGCGATGCTGGTCGCGGGCGTGGCCGTCAAGGCGACGATGATCGGGGGCTTCCCGATCCTTTCGGTGCTGGGCTTCGTGGTGATGTTCGCCGGCGTGGTGTTTGCGATCAGCGGTCCGCGGGTTGCCGGAGTGCGGGATCTCAGCGCCGGTTCGGGCCCGAACCGCGCGCGCCGCGGCCGCGGCGGCCATGGTGGAGGTTCGTTCACCAACCGCATGGAGGATCGTTTCCGCCGGCGTTTCGACGAGTAGATCTCCGTTTGTCCACAGGGGCACCCGTTCGGGTGCCCCTTTTTTTCGGGCCAGTGCCAGCCTGTCGGGGACACGATCCCCCACTTTTCCCCACCGCTGCTGACCTGGGAGTGAGCGCCATCGGAGACCCGTTGGGCCGAGCTTTTGCCGCGCTGACAGGCTCGGTCGGAGGTGAAAGGGGCGGGAGGTGGCGGCACCGGGCGCGTTTGGTGGAGAAAAGTGGGGGATAGTGGGGTATTGTGGCGGCAGTGGGGAGTGGCCTTCACTTCCCGCCGGGTGTAGGAGGTGCCGGAGATGTTTCTCGGCACCTACACGCCCAAGTTGGACGACAAGGGCCGCCTGACGCTGCCCGCGAAGTTCCGCGACGACCTGGCGGGAGGGTTGATGGTCACCAAGAGCCAAGACCACAGCCTGGCCGTCTATCCCCGGGCGCAGTTCGAACAACTCGCCAGGCGGGCTGCCGCGACCTCGCGCAGCAATCCGGAGGCCCGGGCTTTCCTGCGTAACCTCGCCGCGGGCACCGACGAGCAGCATCCCGACTCCCAGGGCCGGATCACGTTGTCGGCCGACCACCGCCGGTACGCGAACCTCAGCAAAGAATGCGTGGTGATCGGGGCCGTGGATTTCCTGGAAATTTGGGACGCCGACGCCTGGCAGAACTACCAGCAGACCCACGAAGAGAACTTCTCTGCAGCCAGCGATGAAGCACTCAGCGACATTATTTGAGCCCGCGGTGGGGCCGCGGGCGACAGTAGCCAGCCCCGCCCGCGCGGCGTGGTCTCTGCCCGAACCGACCCTGGCGTACTTCCCCGACGCCAGGTTCGCGACTTCGGACAGGGACCTCACCGCGCGGTCGGGAGTACGGGCCCACCGAACCGGAGGTCGTGTCATGGCACAGGACTCCAACGCCGACCCCGCCGATCGCCATGGCCACGTCCCCGTCTTGTTGGACCGCTGCGTCGAACTGCTGGCGCCTGCGCTGACCCGCAACTCCGCCGACGGGGCCGGAGCAGTCCTCGTCGACGCCACGCTGGGCGCCGGCGGTCATGCCGAGCGGTTCTGTGAGCAATTCGGTGGTCTGCGGCTGATCGGTCTGGACCGCGACCCCGATGCGCTGCTCACCGCCGGGCGGCGGCTGGCCCGATTCGGCGACCGCGTTCAGCTGGTGCACACCCGCTACGACGGCCTGGCCGACGCCCTGCGGCAGGCCGGTCTGGACCCGGCCGGATCGGTCGACGGCATCCTGTTCGACCTCGGGGTTTCCTCGATGCAACTGGACCGCCCGGAACGGGGATTCTCCTACGCCCAGGACGCCCCACTGGACATGCGGATGGACTCCGACGCCGAACTGACGGCGGCGGAGATCCTCAACACCTACGACCGTCGGGCGCTGACCGAGATCCTGCGTCGCTTCGGCGAGGAGAAATTCGCCTCCCGCATCGCCGGGTTCATCGTGGAGCGCCGGGTGCGGACTCCGTACACCCGCACCGGCCAGTTGGTTGAAACCCTCTACGACGCCATCCCGGCGCCGGCCCGGAGGACCGGCGGGCACCCCGGAAAGCGGACTTTCCAGGCGTTGCGCATCGCTGTCAACGCCGAATTGGACTCGCTGGAAGCGGCCATCCCGGCGGCCCTGTCAGCGCTGCGTCCCGGCGGCCGCATCGTGGTGATGGCCTATCAGTCGCTGGAGGACCGGATCGTCAAGTCCGCCTTCGCCACCGCCATCGCATCGCGGACCCCGGCGGGGCTTCCGGTCGAACTACCAGGCCACGGCCCGGAATTCCTGGCGCTGACCCGCGGGGCACAGCGGGCCGGTGCCGATGAGGTCCAGGACAACCCGCGCAGCGCACCGGTCCGGCTTCGTGCCATCGAACGGGGTGCCATCGAACGGGGTGCCATCGAACGGGGTGCCATCGAACGGGGTGCCGTCGAACGGGATAGGACGTCGCAATGAGAGTCGGGGGCAAGGCGGCACGCCGAACCGACGGGGACGGGTCCCGCGCCGTCAAGGCCGGCGCCGTCAAAGTCGCCGGCGCGAATGCCGGCGCCACCAAGGGCGGTGCGGGGCAACGCCGCAACGCCGACCGCGCGGCCCGCCCCGGCCGTCAGCGGACGGCAACCCCGCCCCGCCGCCCGCACGAGCCACGGGGGGTGCGGCCGGGTCCGCAGACCATCCCCTCCACGCGTCCCGTCGACCGGCCGGCTCGGGCCAAGACGACCAGCCAGGCCAAAGCCCGCGCGAAGGCCCGGAAAGCCAAGGCGCCCAAAGCGATCCGTCTTCCCCTTCGGGAGCGGCTGCTGGCCCGGTTGGCCGGTGTCGACCTGCGGCCCCGCACCCTCCTGGCGAAGATCCCGTTCGTCGTCCTGGTGATCGGTTCGCTGGCGATAGGGCTGGGCATCACGCTGTGGCTCTCCACCGACGCCGCACAGCGGTCCTATCAGCTCAGCAGCGCCCGCGCCCTGAACGATGCTCTGATGCAGCAGAAGGAAGCCCTGGAGCGCGACGTGCTGGAGGCCGAGTCGGCGCCCGCTCTGGCCGACGCCGCCCGCAACCTCGGCATGATCCCCTCGCGCGACACCGCCCACCTGGTGCAGGACCCGGCCGGGAACTGGATCGTCGTGGGCCAGCCCAAGCCGGCCGAGGGTGCGTCGCCGCCCCCGCTGAATTTCAAACTGCCCGACGAGAAGCCCGCACCGCCGGCGCCTCCCGCTGCCCCGGCGCCTGCGCCCGGTGCCCGCACCGAGGTTCCCGTCGTCCTGCCGCCACCGCCCAACCCGTTCAGCGCTCATGCCGCCGGGGGAACGGTCCTGCCCGGCCCGGTGCCGGCGCCGGGTGCCGCGGATCCTACGCAGGGCGGCCTGGTCCTGGTCCCGGTGGTCCCCGTCGCTCCGCCCGCGGCTCAACCGCCGTTACCCCCCGTGCTGCCTGCTCCCCCGGGAGTGGCCCAGTGAAGCGCGCGACCGGCCCGGCCCAGCGATCGTCCGGCCGACCAGGGCCGGCTGCGGCCCCCCAGCGGCGCGTCCGCCCCGCGGCGGGCCAGCCGGTCGTCGCCGCCGGCCAGGGCCACGCGGCCGACGCCCGTCGTCTTCGCTCCCTCGCCGACACCCGCACGGACCGCGGCGCATTCGCCTACCGGTACCGGGTCGGCAACATCGTGATCTTCGTCGCCCTCTTGGTGGCCGCGGCGCAGCTGTTCAACCTGCAGGTCCCCGCCGCCGAAAGCCTGCGGGCGCAGGCGGCCGGTCAGCTCAAGGTCACCGACGTCGAGAAGGCGGTCCGCGGGGCCATCGTCGACCGCAGCTTCGACAAGCTGTCCTTCACCACCGAGGCGCGGGCATTGACGTTCCAGCCCAACAAGATTCGCGCTCAGCTTGCCGAGGCCCGCAAGAAATCCCCGGCGGCGCCCGATCCTGACAAGAGACTGGCCGACATCGCCGCTGACGTCGCGGCCAAGCTGAACAACACCCCCGATGCGACGACCCTGCTCAAGAAGCTGCGCAGCAACGAGACGTTCGTCTACCTGGCCCGCGCGGTGGACCCGGCGATCGCCGGGGCCATCGTCAAGAAGTACCCGGAGGTCGGCGCGGAGCGTCAGGACATCCGACAGTACCCGGGCGGCTCGCTGGCGGCCAACGTCGTCGGCGGTATCGACTGGGACGGCCACGGTCTGCTCGGCCTGGAGGAGTCGATGGACTCCGTACTGGCCGGCACCGACGGGTCGGTCACCTACGACCGGGGATCCGACGGCGTGGTGATCCCCGGCAGCTACCGCAACCGGCATGAGGCGGTCAACGGCTCGACAGTGCAGCTGACCCTCGACGACGACATCCAGTTCTACGTTCAGCAGCAGGTCCAGCAGGCCAAGGACGCCTCCGGCGCCAAGAACGTCTCGGCGGTGGTGCTCGATGCCAAGACCGGCGAGGTGCTGGCGATGGCCAACGACAACACCTTCGATCCCAGCCAGGACATCGGGCGGCAGTCCGACCGGCAGATCGGCAACCTGCCGGTGACCTCGCCCTTCGAGCCCGGTTCGGTGAACAAGATCGTCACCGCCGCCGCGGCGATCGAATACGACTTGACCACGCCCGACGAGGTGCTATCGGTCCCCGGATCGATCAACATGGGCGGGGTCAACGTCCGCGACGCCTGGGGCCACGGCGTGATGCCATACACCACCACCGGCGTGTTCGGGAAGTCCTCCAACGTAGGCACCCTGATGCTGGCCCAGCGGGTCGGCCCGGAGCGCTACTACGACCTGCTCGGCAAGTTCGGCCTGGGTCAGCGCACCGGCGTCGGACTGCCCGGGGAGAGCGCGGGCATCGTGCCGCCGATCGACCAGTGGTCAGGCAGCACATTTTCCAATCTGCCGATCGGACAGGGTCTTTCGATGACCCTGCTGCAGATGGCCGGCATGTACCAGGCGATCGCCAACGACGGGGTCCGGATTCCGCCCCGCATCGTCAAAGCCACCATCGCGGCGGACGGAACTCGTACCGAGCAGCCCCGGCCCAACGGCATCCAGGTCGTCAACCAGGGGACGGCGCGTGTGCTGCGCAACATCTTCCGCGCGGTCGTGCAGCGCGACCCCACCGGCGTTCAGCAGGGCACCGGACCGGCGGCCGCGGTCGACGGCTACCAGATGGCCGGCAAGACCGGCACCGCCCAGCAGATCAACCCGGCCTGCGGGTGCTACTACGACGACGTCTACTGGATCACCTTCGCCGGTATGGCGCCGGCCGACGATCCGCGCTACGTCATTGGGATCATGATGGACGCGCCCTCGCGCAACGCCGACGGGACACCGGGCCACTCCGCGGCCCCGTTGTTCCACAACATTGCCGGCTGGCTGATGCAGCGCGAGAACGTGCCGCTGTCCCCGGACCCCGGACCCCTCCTGACACTCACAGCGGCCTAGCGAACCCCCGGTAGGGTGACTAGCCGATCCGATGGTCGGAGTCGACGGGAGGTGAGCAGTGGTGACCAGTGCTTTGCGCCCCCGCAGCACGCCCGGCTTGTCCCTGCGATTTCTGGCCGATGCATTCGGGGCCACCGCGCCTGATCACGCCGTGATCCCGGACGTCCGGATCGCCGGTGTCACGCTGCGGGCCCAGGACGCCACTCCGGGCGATCTGTTCGCCGCGCTGCCCGGCGCGACCGCGCATGGAGCGACGTTCACCGACGCGGCAATGCGCGGCGGGGCGGTGGCTGTCCTGACCGACCCGGCCGGAGCCGCTGCCATCCGCGCGGCTGTCCCGGTCCTGGTTCATCCCGACCCGCGGTCGGTGCTGGGAAAGCTGGCCGCCGCCGTCTACGGCCACCCGTCCGACCGGGTGGTCGTGCTCGGGGTCACCGGGACCTCCGGCAAGACCACCACCGCCCACCTGATCGAGGCCGGCCTGCGCGCGGCCGGGCGCACTGCCGGAATGATCGGCACGGTCGGTGTCCGGATCGCCGGATCCGATGTTCCGAGCGCCCTGACGACCCCGGAGGCGCCGGCCCTGCAGGCGCTGCTCGCGGTCATGGCCGAGGCCGGCGTCGACACCGCGGTCATGGAGGTGTCCAGCCATGCCCTCGAATTGGGCAGGGTGGACGGAATCCGCTTCGCCGCAGGCGGTTTCACCAATCTGTCCCGGGACCATCTCGATTTCCATCCGACGATGGAGGCTTATTTCGAGGCCAAGGCGCGGCTGTTCGACCCGGCCTCAGCGCTGCATGCGGCCACTGCTGTGGTGTGTGTGGACGACGAGGCCGGACAGGCGATGGCTCGCCGCGCGGGCCGCGCAGTGGGCACTAGCGCGGGCCGCGCGATGGGCACTAGCGCCGACGCGGGCGTGGTGACGGTCAGCGCCGCCGGCAATCCGGCGGACTGGACTGTCGAGGACGTCGTCGAGCTGGACAGCGGGCTGCAGGAGTTCAGCGCCGTCGACCCGGCCGGGGTGCATCACCGGCTGCGGATCGGGCTGCCCGGCCGCTACAACATCGCCAACGCACTGGTGGCGCTGGCCATGCTCGACGCCATCGGGGTGTCCCCGGAACAGGCGTCGCCGGGTCTGCGCACCGCGGCGGTGCCCGGACGGCTCGAACTGGTCGACCGCGGCCAGGACTTCCTCGCCGTCGTCGACTACGCCCACAAACCGGGTGCGCTGCGCGCCGTGCTTGAGACGTTGCGCCGCCCCGCTGGCCGGCTGGCGGTCGTCTTCGGCGCCGGCGGCAACCGGGATCCGAGTAAGCGCGCGCCGATGGGCGAGGTCGCGGCCGAGCTGGCCGATCTCGTCGTCGTCACCGACGACAATCCGCGCGACGAGGATCCCGCGCTCATCCGGGCGGCCATCCTGGCCGGGGCGTCGCAGGCGGGCCGGGACCCGGCGGCCAGCCGGGATGTGGAGGTGGTCGAGATCGTCGACCGTCGCGCGGCGATCGACTACGCCGTCGGTTGGGCACGCCGCGGCGACGTCGTCGTCATCGCCGGCAAAGGTCACGAGAGCGGGCAGACCGGCGGCGGCCAGACCCGCCCGTTCGACGACCGCGAGGAACTCGCCGGAGCCCTGGAAAGAGGCAGACGATGATCGCGTTGAGCCTGGCCGAGATCGCCGAGATCGTCGGCGGTCGGCTGGACAGCATCGGCACTGAGGAGGCGGCGGCGACCCGGGTCACCTCGACGGTCGAGTTCGACTCCCGCGCGCTGACACCCGGCGGGTTGTTCCTGGCACTGCCCGGCGCCCGGGCCGACGGCCATGACTTCGCCCGCACGGCGATCGAAGCCGGTGCGGTGGCGGTGCTGGCCGCCCGCCCGGTGGGGGTCCCGGCGATCGTCGTGCCGCCGGCCGCGGAGAACTCAGTCACCGACGTCCACTCAGGCGTCCTCGAGCACGACGCCGACGGATCCGGTGCCGCGGTGCTGTCCGCGCTGGCCACGCTGGCCGCGGCGGTGGCCGCACGCCTGGTGGCCGGCGGCTTGCGGATCGTCGGCGTCACCGGGTCGTCGGGCAAGACCTCCACCAAGGATCTGATCGCCGCGGTGCTGCGCCCCGTCGGTGAAGTGGTCGCCCCGCCCGGGTCGTTCAACAACGAACTCGGTCACCCCTGGACGGTGTTGCGCGCGACCGAGCACACGGACTTCCTGGTGCTGGAGATGTCCGCCCGTCATCCCGGCAACATCGCCGCGCTGGCCCGGATCGCGCCGCCGTCGATCGCGGTCGTCCTCAACGTGGGCACCGCCCACCTCGGCGAATTCGGCTCCCGTGAGGTGATCGCCACCACGAAAGCCGAACTGGTGCAAGCAGTTCCGGAGTCCGGCGTCGTCGTGCTCAACGCCGACGATCCGGTGGTCGCCGCGATGGCCGCGCAGACCTCGGCGCGGGTGGTCACGGTGGGACGCTCGACGACCGCCGACGTCGGTGCCCAGGACGTGGAACTCGACGAGCTGGCCCGGCCGCGGTTCACCCTGGTGACCCCCCGAGGGTTGGTGACCGTGCGCCTGGCCGTGCACGGCGAGCATCAGGTGGGTAATGCGCTCTCGGCAGCGGCGGTGGCGCTGGAGTGCGGAGCCACGCTGGAGCAGGTCGCCGACGCGCTGGCCGGTGCGGCTCCGGCCTCCCGGCACCGTATGGAGGTGCGCACCCGCGCCGACGGGGTGACCGTCATCAACGACGCGTACAACGCCAACCCGGACTCGATGCGCGCCGGTCTGCAGGCGCTGGCGACCATGGCTCGCAGCCGAGCCGACGATGCGGCCGAGGAACGAGGCCGAGGAGGAGCGAGGCAGTTGGGTTCCGCCGGTGCGCCGCGGCGCAGTTGGGCGGTGCTCGGCGAGATGGGCGAATTGGGTGAGGAGTCGATAACCGAACACGACCGCATCGGACGGCTGGCGGTGCGATTAGATATCAGTCGACTTGTCGTCGTCGGAACCGGGAGGCCTATGAGCGCCATGCACCAGGGTGCCGTCATGGAGGGATCGTGGGGGGCGGAGTCGGTCCAGGTGGCCGACGGCGACGCCGCGCTGGCGCTTCTTCGCGCCGAACTCGGTGCCGGTGACGTGGTCCTGGTCAAGGCGTCCAACGCGGCCGGGCTCGGCGCGCTGGCCGAGGCGCTCCTCGGTGGGCCGGCGACGTGAGGCAGGTGCTGATCGCCGTCGGCATCTCGCTGGCGGTGTCGATCCTGCTGACTCCGACGCTGATCCGGCTGTTCACCCGGCAGGGATTCGGCCAGGAGATCCGGGAGGACGGGCCGCCCAGCCACCAGACCAAGCGCGGCACGCCGTCGATGGGCGGCGTCGCGATCCTCGCCGGGATCTGGGCCGGGTACTTCGGCGCCCACCTGGTCGGTCTGGTGCTCGACGGAATGGGTCCGTCCGCATCGGGTCTGCTGGTGCTCGGGCTGGCCACCGCCTTGGGCGGGGTCGGGTTCCTCGATGATTTCATCAAGATCAGGCGCGCCCGTAACCTCGGCCTGAACAAGACCGCTAAGACCGTCGGCCAGATCACCGCGGCCCTGCTGTTCGGCTTCCTGGTGCTGCGGTTCGCCAATCCCGACGGTCTGACCCCGGGCTCGGACCAACTGTCCTACGTGCGCGAGATCTCCACCGTCGCGTTGCCTCCGGTGCTGTTCGTCCTGTTCGTCATTGTCCTGGTGAGTGCCTGGTCGAATGCGGTGAACTTGACCGACGGCCTCGACGGACTGGCGGCCGGATGCATGGCGATGGTCAGCGCGGCCTACGTGCTGATCACGTTCTGGCAGTACCGCAACGCCTGCGCCACCTCGCCGGGGCTGGGGTGCTACAACGTCCGCGATCCGCTGGACCTGGCCCTGATCGCCGCTGCCACGGCCGGCGCCTGCACCGGCTTCCTGTGGTGGAACGCCGCGCCGGCGAAGATCTTCATGGGCGACACCGGGTCGCTGGCCCTGGGCGGGATCATCGCCGGACTGTCGGTCACCAGCCGCACTGAGGTGCTCGCGGTCGTCCTCGGCGCGTTGTTCGTCGCCGAGGTGACCTCGGTGGTGATCCAGATCATCGCGTTCCGTTCCACCGGGCGGCGGGTGTTCCGGATGGCGCCGTTCCACCATCACTTCGAACTCGCCGGCTGGGCCGAGACCACCGTGATCATCCGGTTCTGGCTGCTCACCGCCATCGCCTGCGGCCTCGGGGTGGCGCTGTTCTACGGCGAGTGGCTGCACGCCATCGGGGACTGAGGTGACCGACCTGTCACTGTTGGGCCCGGGTGCCCGCGTTCTAGTGGCCGGGGCCCGGGTGACCGGCCGGGCCATCGTCGCGGCGCTGGCCTCATGGGACATCCATCTCTCGGTGTGCGACGACGACCTCTCCGCCGCCCAGGCGCTGGCTGGACGTTTTCCCGAGTCGCTGCGCTCCAGCCCGGCGGGCGGGGTGCAGGCCCTCGCCGCGGCGGACGCCATCGCTCGGATCGGCGAGTTCGACCTCGTGGTCACCAGTCCCGGCTTCCCGCCGACCGCTCCGGTGTTGGCCGCCGCCGCGTCGGCCGGCGTTCCGATCTGGGGTGACGTCGAACTGGCCTGGAGGCTGGATGCCGCCGGCCGCTACGGACCGTCCCGGCGGTGGCTGGTGGTGACCGGCACCAACGGCAAGACCACGACCACGTCGATGCTCTACGACATGCTGATCGCCGACGGCCGTCGCGCGATTCTGTGCGGCAACATCGGCGAGCCCGTGCTCGACGTGCTGGCCAGGCCCGCCGACGTGCTGGCCGTGGAAGTGTCCAGTTTCCAGCTGTTCTGGGCGCCGTCGCTGCGGCCCGAGGCCGGTGCGGTGCTCAACATCGCCGAGGATCACCTCGACTGGCACGGCGGCTTCGAGGCGTACGCGGCGGCCAAGGCGCGGGCGCTGGACGGCCGGGTGGCGGTGGTCGGACTCGACGATGCGCCGGCCGCCGCGCTGCTACCGGATGCCGCGGCCGGGCTCAAGGTCGGCTTCCGCCTCGGTGAACCGGGTCCCGGTGAACTCGGGGTGCGCGGCGCCCATCTGATCGACCGGGCGTTCGCCGACAACCTTGCCCTGGCGCGGGTCGACTCGATCCCGGTGGCCGGCCCGGTCGGGGTGCTCGACGCGCTGGGCGCCGCGGCGCTGGCGCGTGCCGTCGGGGTGCCGGCCGAGGCCATCGCCGCGGCGCTGGCCGGGTTCCGGGTCGGCCGCCACCGCGCCGAGAAGGTCGGCATGATCGACGGTGTGCACTATGTCGACGACTCCAAGGCCACCAATCCGCACGCGGCGGAGGCGTCGATCCTGGCCTATCCGCGGGTGGTGTGGGTGGCTGGCGGCATGCTCAAGGGAGCCGCGGTGGATGCCACCGTGGCCCGCGTCGCCGACCGGCTGGCGGGGGTGGTGCTGATCGGCCGCGACCGGGCCGTCGTTGCCGAGGCGTTATCGCGACACGCACCCGATGTCCCCGTCATCCAAGTTGTGACGGGGGAGGATGCTGTGGTGAATGAGACCAATGAGTCAGATGTTACTAATGAGACTCAGCTCATCGACGCCGCTGGCCCGCGACGTGGTTGGCAGGTGATGGCCGCGGTCGTCGAGGCGGCCGCCAAGCTTGCTCATCCGGGCGACACGGTTCTTCTGGCGCCGGCCGGTGCATCGTTCGACCAGTTCAGCGGGTACGCCGATCGCGGCGAGGCCTTCGCCGCCGCGGTGCGCGACCGGGCCCCGGGCAAGGCATAACGGCGGTGGCCGTCAGTCTGCGGTCGCGGCTTCGCCGCCGCGCCGACGAGTCCAGCCCTGCCGAGTCGAACACCGAGGCCGACGACGCCGGCGAAACCTCCGCAGGCACAGCGGAACCGCGTTCTACCGACCCCGGCTCCGCCGAGGCATTCGAAGCCGCTCCGAAACCGACGAGATTCGGCCCCCCCAAACAATTCGGCGCCTGGCTGGCCCGGCCGATGACGTCGTTCCACCTCATCGTCTCGATCGCCACACTGCTCGTCCTGCTGGGCCTGATCATGGTGCTCTCGGCCTCCGGCGTGCACTCCTACGACGAGGACGGCTCACCCTGGGTGATCTTCGGGCGCCAGGTCATGTGGACGCTGGTCGGCCTGGCCGGATGCTGGGTGGCGCTGCGGTTGAAGGTGAGTTTCCTGCGCCGGATCGCGCTGGTCGCCTTCAGCGCCACCATCGTCATGCTGGTGCTGGTGCTGATTCCCGGTATCGGACACGAAGCCAACGGCACCCGTGGGTGGTTCGTCTTCGGCGGCTTGTCGATGCAGCCCGCCGAGCTGGCCAAGATCGCCTTCGCGATCTGGGGCGCCCATCTGCTCGCCGCCCGCCGGATGGAGCACGCCTCGCTGCGGGAGATGCTGGTCCCGCTGATCCCTGCTGCCGTTCTGGCGCTGGGGTTGATCGTCATTCAGCCCGACCTCGGTAACGCAGTCTCGCTGGGCATCATCCTGCTGGCGTTGCTCTGGTTCGCCGGCCTGCCGCTGAAGGTCTTCGTCAGTTCGCTGCTGGCCGCATTGGGCGCCGCCGCGGTGCTTGCCGTCTCGGCGGGCTACCGCTCCGACCGGGTGCAGGCCTGGCTCGACCCGAACGCCGATGCCCAGGGCTCCGGATACCAGGCCCGTCAGGCCAAGTTCGCGCTGGCCAACGGCGGGGTTTTTGGCGACGGGCTGGGCCAGGGCACCGCCAAATGGAATTACCTGCCCAACGCCCACAACGACTTCATCTTCGCCATCGTCGGTGAAGAACTGGGCTTCATCGGAGCCTTCGGCCTGCTCGCCCTGTTCGGCGCCTTCGCCTACACCGGCATGCGGATCGCCCGGCGCTCGGCCGATCCGTTCCTGCGACTGCTGACCGCAACGGCCACCGCCTGGGTGGTCGGTCAGGTGTTCATCAACGTCGGGTATGTGATCGGCCTGCTGCCGGTCACCGGCATTCAGCTGCCGTTGATCTCGGCGGGCGGGACGTCCACGGCCACAACGCTCTTCATGATCGGGCTGATGGCCAACGCGGCGCGCAACGAGCCTGACGCGGTGGCGGCTCTGCGGGCCGGGCGAGACGACCGGGTGAACCGCTTCCTGCGCCTGCCCCTTCCAGAGCCGTACCTGCCCAGCCGGGTCGACGCGTTGCGGGACCGGCTGCGCTCCCGCACCGAGACCGCCAAGCCGGCGAAGTCGCGCACATCCGCGACGTCGCCGAGGCCGGCCAAAGCGGCGGCGAAGCCGGCCCGGCCGGCGCGCCGCCCCGCCGAACCGGGTACGGCTCAGCGCAGCCGGCGTGGCGCAGGGCATCATGGAGGTGCCGCCTCAGGGCAGCGCGGAGGCTCTGCCTCGGGGCAGCGCGGAGGCTCTGCCTCGGGGCAGCGCGGAGGCTCTGCCGCAGCGAAGCACGGTGGTTCTGCCTCGGGCCAGCAGCGGGCCGGCGCGGCGCAGGGTCGCGAGCGGCAGGGCAACAGGCCGGGACGAGGTTCCCGCACATTGGAAGGTCTGCGTTACGGGTGAACGTCTCTGGGGACGTGTCGGTGGTGCTGGCCGGCGGAGGGACGGCCGGGCACGTCGAGCCTGCCCTGGCCGTCGCGGACGCGCTGACCGCGCTACATCCAGGAATCCGCATCACCGCATTGGGCACCGAGCGCGGCCTGGAGACACGGCTGGTGCCTGAGCGAGGCTACGATCTGCAATTGGTCATCCCGGTGCCGCTGCCCCGCAGGCTCAACGCCGATCTGTTCCGGCTGCCGTGGCGGGTGCGGAGTTCCGTTCGGCAGACCAAGGCGGTTCTCGACCGCGTCGAGGCCGACGTGATCGTCGGCTTCGGCGGCTACGTCGCCGTCCCCGCCTACCTCGCGGCGCGCGGCCGCCACGGTGTCCCGGTCGTCGTGCACGAAGCCAATGCCCGTGCCGGACTTGCCAATCGGCTCGGTGCCAGGATCGCCCGGCGCGTCCTGGCTGCGGTGCCTGGCTCCGGACTGGCGCACGCCGAGGTCGTCGGGATGCCGCTGCGGGCCTCCATCACCGGGCTGGACCGGCCGGCCCTGCGCGCGCAGGCCCGAGCCCACTTCGGATTTTCCGACGACGCGGTGGTCCTGCTGGTGTTCGGCGGCTCGCAGGGTGCGGTGTCGATCAACCGGGCGGTCTCCGCCGTCGCCGGCGACCTGACCGCGGCGGGGATCTCGGTGCTGCACGCCCACGGCCCGAAGAACACCCTCGACCTGCCGGATCCCCGGCCCGGTGATCCGCCCTCCGGTGATGCGCCCTACGTCGCGGTGCCATATCTCTCCCGGATGGACCTCGCCTACGCGGCGGCCGACCTGGCGATCTGCCGGTCGGGGGCGATGACGGTGGCCGAGGTGTCCGCCGTCGGGCTGCCGGCGATCTACGTGCCGCTGCCGATCGGCAACGGCGAACAGCGACTCAACGCCCTGCCGGTGGTCGAGGCCGGCGGCGGTCTTGTCGTCGACGACGCCGACCTGACGCCCGACTACCTGCGCACCGAGGTGGTGCGGCTGATCACCGACGGTCCGCGGCTGGCCGCCATGACGGACGCCGCCGGCCGGGTGGGCCATCGCGACGCCGCCCGCCGGGTGGCCGAGGTGGTACTCGAAGTGGCACACGAGGGACGGGAGGTTCGCCGATGAGCGCCTCGACATCCACACCGGCCCGCCGGCCGCTGCCGCCGGAACTGGAGCGGGTGCACATGGTCGGCATCGGGGGAGCGGGGATGTCGGGCATCGCCCGGATCCTGCTCGACCGCGGCGCGCTGGTGTCCGGGTCCGATGCCAAGGAATCGCGGGCGGTGGCCGCGTTGCGCGCCCGTGGCGCGCAGATCGCCATCGGGCACGACCCGTCTCATCTCGACCTGCTGCCGGGTGGGCCCACGGCGGTCATCACCACCCACGCCGCCATTCCCAAAACCAACCCGGAACTGGTGGAGGCGCACCGGCGCGCTCTGCCGGTGATCCTTCGTCCGGCGGTGCTGGCCAAGCTGATGGCCGGGATGCGCACCCTGTTGGTGTCGGGCACGCACGGCAAGACCACCACCACGTCGATGCTCGTTGTCGCGTTGCAGCACAGCGGTTTCGACCCGTCCTTCGCGGTGGGCGGCGACCTGGGGGAGGCCGGCACCAACGCCCACCACGGCAGCGGCGACGTCTTTGTGGCCGAGGCCGACGAGAGCGACGGGTCGCTGCTGGAGTACACGCCCAACGTCGCGGTCGTCACCAACATCGAAGCCGATCACCTGGACTTCTTCGGGACGCCGGAGGCCTATACCGAGGTGTTCGACCGTTTCGTCGAGCGACTGGCGCCCGGCGGGACCCTGGTGGCCTGCGCCGACGATCCTGGGGCTGCAGCGCTGGCCGACCGCAGTGCCGCGCTGGGGGTGCGGGTGCTGCGCTATGGCAGCGAACCAGCTGCCGACCTGGCCGGTTGTCTGACCAGCTGGGAGCAGCACGGCACCGGCGCGGTCGCCCACATTCAACTGGCCGGCGAGCCGCACCCGCGGACGATGCGGCTGGCCGTGCCGGGGCGCCATATGGCGCTCAATGCGCTGGCCGCCCTGCTGGCCGCCATCGAGGCGGGCGCCCCGGTCCAGGCCGTGTTGGACGCGCTGGCCGGTTTCGAGGGGGTGCGCCGCCGCTTCGAACTGGTGGGGACCGCCAACGGGGTGCGGGTCTTCGACGACTATGCCCATCACCCCACCGAGGTGCGCGCAGCGCTGACGGCGTTGCGTGCGGTCGCGCATGGATCTGCAGGTGCCTCCCGGACATCCACATCCGGACGCAGCATCGTCGTCTTCCAGCCCCATTTGTATTCGCGCACGAAGGCTTTCGCCCGTGAGTTCGCTGACGCGCTGAACACCGCCGACCAGGTCTTCGTGCTCGACGTCTACGCGGCGCGGGAGCAGCCGCTGACCGGCGTGAGCGGCGCTTCGATCGTCGAGCACGTCAGCGCCCCGGTGCGCTATCTGCCGGACCTCTCGTCGGTGGCACAGCAGGTGGCGGCAGCGGCACGGCCAGGGGACGTCGTGGTCACGATGGGCGCCGGTGACGTCACCATGCTGGGCCCGGAGATCATCGCGGCGCTGAATGCGACGGCGGGACGTCCGACGTGACCGCGCCCGGCCCGGCCCATCCCGCCGACAGCGATGTGCGGGTTCCCGACGCCGGTGAGCCGCAACCGCTGGGACAGACGGAGGCCGAACTGCCGTCGCCCGATGGGCCGACCGAAGCCGAACCCGCCGCTGACATCGAGGGCCCGCGCCGCCGGGCTCGCCGCGAGCGGGCTGAGCGCCGGTCGGCTCAGCAGCGCGCCATGGCCATCGAGCAGGCCCGCCGCGAGGCCAAACGTCGCGCCAAAGGCCAGCCGATCGAGGAGCCGGAGAACTCGGCCCGGTCCGTCAAGGGGCTCAAAAGCGTCATCTGGACGATCCTGCTGACGCTCCTCAGCGTCGCACTCGGTCTGGTGCTCTACTTCACCCCGCTGATGTCGGCGCGGTCGGTGGAGGTCAGCGGAACCGAGGTGGTCACCCGCGACGAGGTTCTGGCCGCCGCCCAGGTTCAGTTGGGCACCCCGCTGCTGCAGATCGATACCGACGCGGTGGCCGACCGAGTGGCCGGGATCCGGCGCGTCGCCACCACGCGGGTCCAACGGGGGTACCCCTCCACGCTGCGGATCACCATCGCTGAGCGGGTTGCGTTGGCGGTTAAGGATTTTCCCGACGGTCCGCACCTGTTCGACCGGGACGGGGTGGACTTCGCCACCGCGCCGCCACCGCCGGGCCTGCCGTACCTCGACGTCGACAATCCGGGACCGGCCGACCCGCCTACCAAGGCCGCCCTGGAGGTGATGACGGCGCTGCCGCCCGACGTGGTGGCCCAGGTCGGCCGGGTCGCCGCGCCGTCGGTCGCGTCCGTCACATTGACTTTGGCCGACGGACGCACGGTGGTCTGGGGGACCACCGACCGCACCGACGAGAAGGCCGACAAGCTCGCGGCATTGCTGACCCAGCCGGGCCGGGTGTACGACGTCTCCAGCCCGGACCTGCCGACCGTCAAGTAATTCCTGGGCTCCGCGAGTGTGAAACTGGCGTCACGCTCGGCGCCGAGTGTGACGCTGTCGTCACCTTCGAGCGGGAGCTCCAAGAGCGGCACCAGAGCGGCACCGGACCACTGCCGCGAAATTCACAAGCGACACGCGGGCGCGCCTCCCCGATCCGGGGCGCGGGCGGTCATACCGTTCTGCCTACGCGACAACTTGACATAACTCTAAGCCTCTGGTTGAGGTTGAGAGTTTGGCCAAGGGAGTCGCCGCACACCCAGCGCCCCAGCACGGAGGAGACCACCGATGACCCCGCCGCATAACTATCTCGCCGTCATCAAGGTCGTCGGCATCGGCGGCGGCGGCGTCAACGCCGTCAACCGCATGATCGAACAGGGGCTCAAGGGCGTCGAGTTCATCGCCATCAACACCGATGCCCAGGCATTGCTGATGAGTGACGCCGACGTCAAGCTCGACGTTGGCCGGGATTCCACCCGCGGCCTCGGCGCCGGCGCTGATCCCGAGGTGGGGCGCAAGGCCGCCGAGGACGCCAAGGACGAGATCGAGGAACTGCTTCGCGGGGCGGACATGGTGTTCGTCACCGCCGGCGAAGGCGGCGGCACCGGCACGGGCGGCGCGCCGGTCGTGGCCAACATCGCGCGCAAGCTCGGCGCCCTGACGGTCGGCGTGGTCACCCGCCCGTTCTCGTTCGAGGGCAAGCGACGAGCCACCCAGGCCGACAATGGCATCACCTCGCTGCGCGAGAGTTGCGACACCCTCATCGTCATCCCCAACGACCGGTTGCTGCAGATGGGCGACGCCAACCTGTCGTTGATGGATGCCTTCCGCAGCGCCGACGAGGTGCTGCTCAACGGCGTTCAGGGCATCACCGACCTGATCACCACCCCCGGCCTGATCAACGTGGACTTCGCCGACGTCAAGGGCATCATGAGCGGTGCCGGTACGGCGCTGATGGGCATCGGTTCAGCCCGCGGCGAGGGCCGGGCGGTCAAGGCCGCCGAGATGGCGATCAACTCCCCGCTGCTGGAAGCATCGATGGAAGGCGCTCTGGGTGTGCTGATGTCCATCGCCGGCGGCAGCGACCTCGGTCTGTTCGAGATCAACGAGGCCGCCTCGCTGGTGCAGGACTCCGCCCACGCCGACGCGAACATCATCTTCGGCACCGTCATCGACGATTCGCTCGGTGACGAGGTCCGGGTGACGGTGATCGCAGCCGGATTCGACGCCAACAGCGTCAACCGCAAGGCGATCATCATCGGCAACGCCACCACCGGCCCGGCGACCGGGGCGCACGCAGCCGTCGAGGAGCCCGTGGCCATAGCGCAGCCGATGGAAACGACCCCGGCGGCACCCATCTTGCCGCCGCCGAACCCGGCGATCTCCACCACCCACATCATTGCCCCCGCCACCGCGGGGCAGGTGGCCAGTTCCCCGATGTTCGACCCGCTCGAATCGCTGAAGGTCTCGGCACGCACCAACGGCTCCTCGCCCTTCGGCGATGACGACGACGACGTCGACGTGCCGCCGTTCATGCGCCACTGACTGTCCGAGAGGAGCGGTACGTGACCGCATCCATCCGCCGCGTCACCACCACGCGTTCAGGCGGAGCGTCGGCGCCGCCGTTCGATTCGTTCAATCTCGGCGACCACGTCGGCGACGACCCCGCCGCAGTGGCCGCCAACCGGCGTCGGCTGGCCTCGTCCATCGGCCTTGCCCCCGATCACGTGATCTGGATGAACCAGGTGCACGGCGTCCACGTCGAGGTTGTGGACGGTCCGCGCGACCCGGACATCGACGCCCCCTTCGATGCCACCGACGCCCTGGTGACCAGCACGCCGGGCCTGGCGTTGGCGGTGGTCACCGCGGACTGCGTGCCGGTGCTGCTCGGTGATGCCCAGGCCGGTGTCATCGGGGCGGTGCACGCCGGCCGGGTGGGCGCATCCGACGGGGTGGTCCTGCGCACGGTCGAGGCGATGCTGGCGGCTGGTGCGCACGCGCCGGACATCGCGGTGCTGCTCGGCCCGGCGGTCAGCGGAGCCAACTACGAGGTGCCCGAGGCTATGGCGGCCGACGTCGAGGCCCGCCTGCCGGGCAGCCGCACGACGACCTCGGCGGGTAGGCCCGGGCTGGACCTCCGGGCGGGCATCGCACGCCAGCTGGTGTCCGCCGGAATCACCGCGATCGACATCGACCCGCGCTGCACCGTCGCCGACCCGGCGCTGTTCAGCCACCGCCGCGGCGCGCCGACGGGCCGGCTCGCGTCACTGATCTGGATGGACTGACCATGACAGGCGACCGGATTGCGCAGCTCACCTCCGGGCTCGCGGCGGTGCGGTCCCGGCTGGCGCGAGCAGCCGAGGCGGCCGGGCGGCCGGTGGAGGGCATCACCCTGCTGCCGATCACCAAGTTCTTCCCCGCCACCGACGTGGAGATCCTGTGGCGGCTCGGATGCCGCTCGTTCGGTGAATCCCGGGAGCAGGAGGCCGCCGCGAAGATTGCGGAGTTCAACCGGTGGATCGGCGGGCGGGAGCGAAGCGACTCGGGGAATTGGATCGGCGGGCGGGAGCGAAGCGACTCGGGGAATCGGCCCGGCGGGCGGGAGGCGCGCTGGCACATGGTCGGCCAGATCCAGCGCAACAAGGCCAAACACATTGCGCGATGGGCGGATACCGTCCATTCGGTGTCGACGGCGAAGGTGGTCGCGGCGCTGGACAAGGCTGCCGGCCAGGCGTTGGAGCAGGGCAGCCGGCGCCGCCCGCTGCGGGTGTTCGTCCAGATCAGTCTGGACGGAGACACCGAGCGCGGCGGAGTGGACGTCGGCGATCCGGCCGCTGTGGACCAGCTGTGCGCCCAGGTCGCCGGATCGGAGTCACTGGAACTGGTCGGACTCATGGGTGTTCCGCCGCTGGGCGCCGATCCGGACACGGCGTTTGCCGCCCTGGCCGCCGAGCACCGCCGCATCCGCATCGCCCATCCCACCGCCACCGAGCTGTCCGCCGGGATGTCGGGGGATCTGGAAGCCGCGGTGCGACACGGCTCGACGTGTGTGCGTGTCGGTACGGCACTAATGGGCGAACGTCCTTTAACGTCTCCCTAACGAGTCACTCCAGTCACAACATCATCACAGTCACCAAGCCTCACATTGGCGAATTCAGGTTTAGAAGGGTCAGCGGATGAGCACTCTGCACAAGGTCAAGGCCTACTTCGGCATGGCGCCGATGGATGACTACGAGGACGAGTACTACGAGGACGACGACCGCGACACCAGCGGGCGCGGTCGCGGGTTCGCCCGGCGCGGCGAGCGGTTCGTCGAGGACGCCTACGAGGAGGTACGTCCCGCCGGTCGTTACGACGACGTCCGTGCCGAGGTTCGCGGGCCGTCGCGCTACGACGACCGCGACCACTACGACGAGCCCGACTACGCCCCGACCGGCGGATTCCGGGCCGGTTACGCCGAGGAGCCGCGGTTCCGCCCCCGCGAGTTCGAGCGCCCGCACGACCTTCCGCCGCGTTCGCGGCTCGGCGCGATGCGCGGGTCGACCCGCGGTGCGCTGGCCATGGACCCGCGCCGGATGGCCATGCTCTTCGAGGAGGGCAGCCCGCTGTCGAAGATCACCACACTGCGCCCGAAGGACTACAACGAGGCCCGCACCATCGGTGAGCGCTTCCGCGACGGCCAGCCGGTGATCATGGACCTGGTCTCGATGGACAACGCCGACGCCAAGCGCCTGGTCGACTTCGCCGCCGGGCTGGCCTTCGCCCTGCGCGGATCCTTCGACAAGGTCGCCACCAAAGTGTTCCTGCTGGCTCCCGCCGACGTCGACGTCTCCGCTGAGGAGCGCCGCCGCATCGCCGAGGCCGGCTTCTACAGCTACCAGTGACGACTGGACTCAAGAGCACCCGCGTCGGCAATCGGTAGGCTTTGCGCACGTGGCGGCATTCTTCGAGATCCTGGGTTTTGCGTTCTTCCTGTTCTGGTTGCTCTTGATCGCGCGGATCGTCGTCGAGTTCATCCGCTCGTTCAGCCGGGACTGGCACCCGCGCGGGGTCACGGTCGTCATCCTGGAAGCGATCATGACCGTCACCGATCCGCCGGTGAAACTGTTGCGCCGGATCATTCCGCAACTCAGCATCGGCGCGGTGCGGCTGGATTTCTCCATCATGGTGCTGCTGTTGCTGGCATTTCTCGGTATGCAATTATCGTTCGGTGCTGCCGCCGGTTAGCGCTTCAGGAGCGCAACAGCGTAGGAGCGAACTTATGAAAATCGCTCTTAAATTCTTTGCACTTCCGCAACCTGCGGGTCTGGTGTGACAGGATGGACGCCAGTTACAGTACGGATCGAACTTTAATGCGTTCTACACTCCGCAGCGGTTTCACTCCGCCGTACCAGATGGGAAGGGGCAGACAATGCCACTGACACCCGCCGACGTTCACAATGTGGCGTTCAGCAAGCCGCCCATCGGTAAGCGAGGCTACAACGAGGACGAGGTCGACGCCTTCCTTGATTTGATCGAGACCGAACTCTCACGTCTCCTCGAGGAGAACGCCGACCTCCGTCAGCGGGTGAGTGAACTCGACACCGAGTTGGCCTCTGCCCGCTCGGGAGTAGTTCAGACACAAGCGATTCCGCTGTATCAGCCGGAGCCCACGCCGGCCCCGGTGGTGCACACCACCGTCGTGAGCGACGAGGGGACCAACGAGGGCAACGCGCTCAAAGCGGCGCGGGTGCTCGCCCTCGCCCAGGACACCGCCGACCGGCTGACCAGCACCGCCCGCGCCGAGGCCGACAAGATCGTCGGTGAGGCGCAAGCCAGTGCCGACCAGATGGTGTCGGAGGCCCGCTACATCGCCGAGACCACCGTCAACGAGGCGCGGCAGCGCGCCGACGCCATGCTCGGCGATGCGGCCTCCCGGTCCGAGGCGCAGCTGCGCCAGGCGCAGGAGAAGGCCGACTTCCTGCAGGCCGACGCCGAGCGCAAGCACTCCGAGGTGATGGGCACCATCAACCAGCAGCGCACCGTGCTGGAAGGCCGCCTCGAGCAGTTGCGCACCTTCGAGCGCGAATATCGCACCCGGTTGAAGACGTACCTCGAGTCGCAGCTGGAAGAGTTGGGCCAGCGCGGCTCGGCCGCTCCCGTCGACACCGGCGACGTCGGCTACACGACCTACCAGTAGGGGTGCTGATTAAGGTCCCGCGATGCTGATCGTCGCCCTCGTCCTGGCGGTCATCAGCCTCGCTGCGCTGGTCACCGCCGTCGTGACCAGCAACGAGCTGATCGCCTGGGCATGCATCGGCTTCAGCGCCCTGGGGGTGCTGCTGCTGATCGTCGACGCCATCCGCGACCGGAACCGCCGCGCGGCGACGGGCCGGGCACCCGGCCGGACCCTCGCAGTATCTGACGTCTCTGCCGCAGAGACCACCGAGGTCATCGCGCCCGTCGCCGTCGCTGCCGCTGCCCTCGACGACTACGACGACGAAGACGACGAAGACGACGACGAAGACGATCACGCCGACGAAGACGACGACGACGGCGAAGTCGATGACACCGCCGACGAACTCGTCGGCTACCCGGCGGAGCTCGTCGAGGACCACCCCGACGAGGTGGTCTACGACGATCCCGACCACGACCTGCCCAGCGATGACGAGCCGGCCTACCCGATCGCCGCCGAGGAGGCCGCGATCCACACCATCAGCGCCGAAGAGCTTGTCGCGCAGGCCGATTCGGATGCCGAGGCGGAATCGGACGTGGAGCCCTATATCGCCGAGGAATCGCCGGGCTCCTACACCCTGATCTACCCCGACGAGCCGTCGTATATGGTCCCCGACGAGCCGTCGTATATGGTCACCGAGTCACCCACCGTGAGCTACGCCGCCAACTCCGCCGACGACTCGCTCATCGTGATCTACTCCAGCGAGATCGAGACCGGTCCGTCGGAGGACTCCGACGAGCACGGCGGCGAGCGGTGATCCACCCGTCCTGAGGGGGACCATGGGCATCGAATACGCCAGCACCGTCGACCATCCGCTCGATGAGGTCTGGGCCTGGCACACCCGTTCCGGTGCCATGCACCGATTGGTGCCGCCCTGGCAGCCGATGCACATCATCAAAGAGACCGAGTCGCTGGCCAACGGCCAGGCGATCCTGGGGCTCCCCGGCGGGCTGCGCTGGATCGCCCAGCACGACCCGGCCGGTTACGAACCACCGCACCAGTTCCTCGACGTGCTGTCCTCCGACGGCCTGATGACCCTGCCGCCCCGGGTGATCGGCTGGTGGCGTCACACCCACCGGTTCGACGACGCCGGTGACGGCCGCACCCGCATGCTCGACAAGGTCGACACCACCGTGCCGGGGGCGGCGCTGCGCTCCACGTTCGCCTACCGGCACCGTCAGGTGGCCGAGGATCTCGCCGCCCACCGCGACGCCGCACAGGCCGCTGGGGGGGAAGATCAAGCCGGATCTCTCACCGTCGCCGTCACCGGAGCCGCCGGCTTCGTCGGCACCGCCCTTTCCGCGTTCCTGTCCACCGGCGGTCACCGGGTGATCCGGCTGGTGCGCCGTGAACCTGGCAACGACGGGGAACGGCGTTGGGATCCCGACAATCCCGCGCCCGATCTGCTCGACGGTGTGGATGCCGTCGTGCATCTGGCGGGGGAGTCCATCGCCGGCCGGTTCACCGATGCGCACCGCCGCGCCATCCGCGACTCTCGGATCGAACCGACCCGCAAGCTGGCTGCCGTCGCCGGTGCCACACCGGGGCTGCGGGCCTTCGTCAGCGCCTCGGCGATCGGGTACTACGGCGCCGACCGCGGCGACGAGATCCTTGACGAAAACAGCTCTCGCGGAACGGGTTTCCTCGCCGACTTAGTGGCCGACTGGGAGCAGGCCACCGCGCCGGCCGCCGAGAGTGGACGCCGGGTGGTGCTCGTGCGCACCGGGATCATACAGGGCGCCGCCGGTGGGACCCTGAAGCTGATGCGCCCGCTGTTCGCCGCCGGCCTGGGCGGCCGGCTGGGCAGCGGCAAGCAGTGGCTGTCCTGGATCGGCATCGACGACATGCTCGACATCTACTACCGCGGCATCTATGACGAGCGGCTCTGCGGACCGGTCAACGCCGTGGCCCCCAATCCGGTCCGCAACACCGAATACACCGAGGCGCTGGCCACGACGCTGCACCGCCCTGCGAAGCTTCCGGTTCCCTCCATCGGCCCCCGCCTGCTGTTGGGCAAGCAGGGCGCGACCGAACTCGCCATGGCCAACCAGCGGGTGACGCCGGCCAAGCTGATCGCCCTGGGCCACCGGTTCCGGCAAGCAGGCGTCTCCGACGTCCTTGCTCACCAGCTCGGACACGATCCGGCGCCGGGAGTGCTGTAGAGCCCAAACTGGGGCACGATGGACCCCATGGCGTCGATCATCGATAGCGCGGGCCTGGGGGAGCTGGTCGCCGAACTACGCCGGCGAGGATTCACCGTGGTCGCACCGACTTTGCGGGACAACGCCATCGTGCTGGCCGAGATCAGCGACGCCGGGCAGCTGCCCTACGGCTGGGGCGTTGACACCGGGCCGGGAACCTACCGGGTCCGCCCGAGGGCCGACCGCAAAGCCTTCGGGCATTCGGCGGGCCCGGGGTCGTGGAAGCAGTTCCTGCACCCGCCGCACCAGCGGGTGTGGTCGTCGCAGGCCACCGGCCCGCAGCCGCAGGCCCGGTACGCCTTCCTCGGTGTGCGCGGTTGCGACCTCGCCGCCATCGGCGTGCTGGACCGGGTGCTGGCCGGCGGCGCCCATCCCGACGGGGCGTACACCGGCCGCCGGGACGGAGCGTTCATCGTCGCGGTCAACTGCACCGAACCCGGTGGGTTGTGCTTCTGCGCCTCGATGGGCACCGGCCCGGCCTGTGGACCTGGCTACGACATCGCGCTGACCGAAATCGCCGACGGCGAGGCGACCGTCTACCTGGTGGAAACCGGGACAGACGCCGGCGCCGAGGTGCTCGGCGCCATCCCGCACCGCCCCGCCGAGGACGGACAGATCGACGCGGCGACCGACGAGATCGCCGTGGCCGCAACGGCGATGGGCCGGGCGATGCCCGACCGGGACCTGCGCCAGCTGCTCGTCGACGCCCGCGAATCACCGCATTGGGAGGACGTGGCGAGCCGCTGTCTGACCTGCGGCAACTGCACCATGGTGTGCCCGACGTGCTTCTGCACCAGCACCTCCGACGTCACCGACCTGACCGGGGAGCACGCCGAACGCTGGACCGAGTGGGCGTCGTGCTTCGAACTGGACTTCACCTTCCTCCACGAGGGTCCGTCTCGACCCTCCGGGCCATCCCGGTACCGGCACTGGCTGACCCACAAGCTCAGCAGCTGGCATGATCAGTTCGGCAGCTCCGGCTGCGTCGGCTGCGGTCGCTGTATTGCGTGGTGCCCCACCGGCATTGACATCACTGAGGAGATGCGAGTGTTCGCAAGCGAACTCCCGGTGGAGACGCCCGATGTCGACGCGCAGATCCCGGAGACCGACGGTGAATGAGACGGCGGTCCGCCCGGACGCCCGGGCCACGGCGATGGAACCGGTGTTTTACCGGGTGGTCTCGCGCACGGCGGAAAACGCCGACTCGGTGACCTTGCACCTGGAGCCGACGACGACCCGCCTCGCGTCACCGGAGCCCGGCCAGTTCAACATGCTCTACTCGTTCGGGGTGGGGGAGATCGCCATCTCGGTGTGCGGGTTGGCCTCCGGGGGCGGGGTAGTTCACACCGTGCGGGCCGTGGGTGCGGTCAGCGCCGCCCTGTGCGCGGCCGAACCCGGTGCGACAGTGGGTGTTCGCGGGCCGTTCGGAACCACGTGGGGATTGGCTACCGCGCATGGTCGGGATCTGGTCATCGTGGCCGGCGGAGTCGGCCTGGCGCCGTTGCGGCCGGTAGTGCTCGGCGCCCTCGCCGACCGCGAACGCTACGGGCGGGTGGTTCTCATCGCCGGCGCACGCGCGGAAAGGGACTTCCTCTACACCGCCGAACTGAAGGAGTGGCAGTCCGATCCGCGCCTGGAACTCCATCAGACCGTCGACATCCCGATCCACGGCTGGGTGGGCGAGACCGGCTTCGTCACCGAACCGCTGCGCCGTCTGGCGCTGGTTCCGCAGCGCACCACGGCCTTTCTCTGCGGCCCGGAACCGATGATGCGGTTCAGCGCGAAGGCGCTGCTCGACAAAGGCGTTGCGGCCCAGGACATTCGGGTGTCGCTGGAGCGCAACATGCAGTGCGGCATCGGGTGGTGCGGACACTGCCAACTCGGTCAGCTGCTGCTGTGCCGGGACGGTCCGGTGGTGGGCTACGACGTGGCCCACCCGCTGCTGGAAACCGCGGAGCTGTGATGGTGGGGAATGGACCCACCCTTGCGGTGTGGAAGTTCGCCTCCTGCGACGGGTGTCAGCTGACCCTGCTCGACTGCGAGGACGAGCTGCTGACACTGGCCGAGCAGGTGCAGATCGCCGCCTTCGCCGAGGCGTCCAGTGCGATGGTCGCCGGCCCGTACGACGTCTCCCTCGTCGAGGGGTCCATCACCACGCCCGTCGACGAACGGCGGATCAAGGAGATCCGGGAGCAGTCCGGGGTTCTGGTCGCCATCGGCGCCTGCGCGACGGCCGGCGGCATCCAGGCGCTGCGCAACTTCGCCGACATCGACGAGTTCGCCTCCATCGTCTACGCCCGGCCGGATTACATCCAGACGCTGGCCACTTCCACGGCGGCCTCCGACCACGTGACGGTCGACTACGAACTGCGCGGCTGCCCGATCGACCGCGGACAGCTGCTCGACACCCTGGCCGCTCTGCTGGTCGGCCGCAAACCGCGGCTGCCGGCCGCCACCGTGTGCACCGAGTGCAAGCGGGCCGGGGTGACCTGCGTGACGGTCGCCGAGGGGATCGCCTGCCTCGGCCCGGTGACCCATGCGGGCTGCGGCGCGCTGTGCCCGCGTCACCACCGCGGCTGCTACGGCTGCTTCGGCCCGGCGGCCACCCCCAACATGGGCGCGATGATCCCGCTGCTGCGCCGCGACGGCATGTCGGGGCCTGACGTCGACCGCGTTTTCGGCACGTTCAACGTCACCCCGTTCGCCGCTGAACGGAATGGGCCTGACCGGGGCGGGCGATGACCGACTCCCGCACCCTGCGAGTGGGTGCGCTGACCCGGGTAGAGGGGGAGGGCGCGCTGCATGTCGAACTGCGCGACGGCCTGCCCGAGACCGTCGAACTCAACATCTACGAGCCGCCCCGGTTCTTCGAGGCCTTCCTGCGCGGCCGGGCCCACACCGAGCCGCCCGACATCACCGCCCGCATCTGCGGCATCTGCCCGGTGGCCTATCAGACCAGCGCGTGCAACGCCATCGAGGACGCCTGCGGGGTGACGCTGGATCCCGAACTCGTCGCGCTGCGCCGTCTGCTGTACTGCGGCGAGTGGATCCACAGCCACACCCTGCACATCTACATGCTGCATGCGCCGGACTTCCTCGGCGCGCCGGACGTCATCACCCTCGCGAAGAACCACCGGGAGGACGTCGAACGCGGCCTGGCGCTGAAGAAGGCCGGAAACCGGTTGCAGGAACTCATCGGCGGGCGCTCGATCCACCCGGTCAACGTCCGCCTCGGCGGCTTCTACTCGACGCCGACCGCCGCCGACCTGCGACCCATGGCCGAGCAGTTGCGCCAGGCCCTGGACCACGCGCTGGCCACCGTGGAGTGGGTGGCCGGATTCGACTTTCCCGACCTGTGGATCGACCACGAACTGCTGGCGCTGACCGGCGAGCGCTATCCGCTGGAGAACGGTGCGATCGCCCGCACTGCGGGGGTGCCGTTTGCGGTGTCGGAGTTCTCCGACCACGTGCGGGAGACCCAGGTGCCGCACTCCACCGCACTGCACGCCACACTCGACGGCCGCCGCCACCTCACCGGCCCCCTGGCGCGCTACGCACTCAACCACGACAAGCTCTCGACGGTCGCCCGCGACGCCGCCTCGGCTGCCGGCCTGGGTCGGGAGTGCCGAAACCCGTTCCGCAGCATCGTGGTTCGCGCTGTCGAGGTGGTCTACGCGGTCGACGAGGCGTTGCGGATCATCGAGGACTACCAGGGGCCCGCACGGCCGTTCGTCCCGGTGCCGGCCCGGCCGGGAGTCGGTCACGGCGTCAGCGAGGCCCCCCGCGGACTGCTCTACCACCGTTACGAGATCGACGACGACGGCCTGATCGCGGCCGCGGACATCGTCCCGCCCACCGCGCAGAACCAGGCCGCCATCGAAGCCGACCTGGTTCGCCTGCTGACCGAGCAGGGTGATCTGGACGACGCTGCACTGACGGCCATGTGCGAGCGCGCCATCCGCAACTACGACCCGTGCATCTCGTGCGCCACCCACTTCCTCACCGTGACGGTGAACCGGCGGTGAGCCGTCGCGTGGTCATCGGTGTCGGCAATCCGGATCGCCGCGACGACGGTGTCGGGCCTGCCGTCGCCGCCGCGGTCGTGGTTCCGCCGGGGGTCGCGGTGGTCAGCTGCCCGGCCGAACCGACCGCCATCCTCGACGCCTGGGACGGCAGTGAACTGGCCGTGCTGGTCGACGCCGCGGTCGGCGGACCGCCGGGCCGGGTCCGGGCCGGGGCCCTCGACGAGCTCGGCATAGCTGCCGAAAAGCCGTTCAGCTCACACGATCTGAGCCTGCCGCAGACCTACGAACTGGCTCGGGTGCTGGGACGGGCACCCGGCGCGCTGGTGGTGGTGACCGTCGACATCGCCGACGCGGGCCACGGAGTCGGGCTAAGTCCGCCGGTCGCCGCCGCGCTACCCGAGGCGGTGCGTCTCGTCGAGCGTCTCGTCGGTGAGCAGCTGTAGGAATCCGGCGACCAGTAGCCGCAGCCGCTGTGCCGCCTCATCGGCGATCTCGGCTGTGCGGGCCCGGACGTCGTCGGCGTCCAGGCCGAGCCGGGCCAGGTCCGCGCCGGCGTCCTCGTCAATCCAGTAGTCCACCAGAGCGGCGTCGACCTCCGGGTGGAACTGCAGTCCCATTGCCCGTCCCTGCACGAAAGCCTGTGTCGCCCTGGCATTTCGGGCCACCTCGACAGCGCCCGGCGGGGTCGTGAGTCGGTCGAAGTGCCATTGGAACCACGGGCCGGGCGGGACCAGGGCGAGGTTGTCGCTGCGCACCTCACACCAGCCGATTTCCGGCTCCGGTGAGCGCGCGACCGTCCCGCCCAGGGCGCTGGCCAGCAGTTGACCCCCGAAGCACACGCCCAGCACGCCCGCCCCCGCGTCCAGGGCGCGGCGCACCATTGTCGACTCGTCGGCAATCCACGGCACACGCTCGTCGTAGACCGCCCAGCGGGCACCCAGTGGCACGATCATGTCGTAGTCGAGCGGGTCGGGAAAGCTCACATTCACCAGTGGGTCATCGGGACGATCGGGTGCGACGACGTCGAAAGTGCTGATGTCGAAACCGGATTCGGCGAAGACCTCGCCGAGTAGTCCCGCCGGGGCGGTGGGATCGTTGTAGAGGAACAGCACCTTGCGGGCCACCCGCTCACGCTACGTCAAACGCCCCGACTGGACATACGAAAGATATTTCCGGAACACTACCGGGCTATGGGAGTGTCCATTGCGGTCTGGGTGATCACCTGCGCGGTAATCCTCGGCCTGTTCGTCTTCGATTTCTTCGCCCACGTGCGGGTTCCGCACAAGCCGACCTTCCGGGAGTCCGCGCTGTGGTCGGCGGTTTACGTCACCATCGCGGTGCTGTTCGGCGTCTTCGTGTGGTGGCACTGGGGCGGTGAGTACGGTGGGGAGTACTTCGCCGGCTACGTCACCGAGAAGGCGTTGTCGGTGGACAACCTGTTCGTGTTCACCGTGATCATGGCCTCGTTCGCCGTGCCGCGGGCTTATCAGCAGAAGCTGCTGCTGCTCGGCATCGTGATGGCACTCGTCATGCGGGCGGGCTTCATCGCCATCGGCGCCGCCGCCATCAACACGTTCAGTTGGGTCTTCTACCTGTTCGGCGTGTTCCTGATCTACACCGCCCTGAAACTGGCGCGGGAGAGCGGCCACGAAGAGGACGCCGAAGTCGAACGGGAGAGCCGGCTGGTGCGGCTGGTCCGCAGCTTGGTACCCACCGCCGACGACTACGACGGCGACCGATTCCTCACCCGGGTCGGCGGCAAGCGGGCGGTCACCCCGTTGATGCTCGCGCTGGTGGCCATCGGATTCACCGATCTGCTGTTCGCGCTGGACTCCATTCCGGCCATCTACGGCCTCACCGAAGAGCCCTACATCGTCTTCACCGCCAACGCCTTCGCCCTGATGGGTCTGCGGCAGCTCTATTTCCTCATCGGCGGACTGCTCGACCGGCTGATCTACCTGTCGGTGGGGTTGTCGATCATTCTCGGTTTCATCGGCGTGAAGCTGATCCTGCACGCGCTGCACAAGAACACGCTGCCGTTCATCAACAACGGCAACTACGTCGACGTCCCGGAGATTTCGACGGGAATGTCCATCAGCGTCATCGCGGTGGTGCTGCTGATCACCACGGTCGCCAGCCTGATCCGGACCCGGGGAAGGACGTCAGCCGTCGGGTAGGCCGAGACTTCGCTGAGCGCGGTGCGATGATTGCTCCCCGGCCACAGTGATCGCCGCGAGCGGATGCTCGACGAGTTGCTGGATGCGAAGAATCGATGACGACGAACACTGCACAGACCCCTCCCGGTGGCGATGTCATTAACTATGTGGGCCGGGTGGGTGCGCTCGCCATCGCCCTCGGTGTGAGTGCCGCGATCGCGGCGACCCCGCCGGCATCCGCCGACCCCTCCGGGGGGTCAACCGGCTCGGCCGGGGCCGGGTCGTCGAATTCACGTGGCGGGCCACCGGTGCCCATCAGGCGCCGGAGACCGGACATCGCGCCGTTGGTCGTCGGGCTGCGGCGGCGGGCCATCCCCGCGTCGGCACTCCGGACGCACCCCGGGACCCCGCCGTCGACGGCCGCGCCGCGGAACCCGATGACATAACGCCTCCGACGGAACTGAAATCGGCGGATTCCACTGTGCGGCCAACCGGTGGCTTCGGCCGCTGCGGTCGCGGCCTCCGCCACGCCGGACACGGGCGGCGTCGTACCGCCGGGCGTCGGGTTCGAGCCGACATCGCCGGCCGCCGCGGCCACGGGCGATCCACTGGCCGACTTCATCCGGATCTTCAGCGGCGACGGCACCGCGGACAACCCCAATGCCGGCCTGCTGTTCGGTAACGGCTTCAGCTACACGGGCTAACAGGGCGTATGCACTAGCGGCGCGTGCGACGGCCGGTGGCAACGGATTCAACGGGGGCACCGGAGCGTCCGCGGGCCTGATCGGAAACGGCGGTGCCGGCGGAGTGGGCGTTGCCGGAATCCGCGGCGGCGCAGGCGGTGCCGGCGGCCTGTTCTGGGGCGACGGCGGCAGCGGCGGCCCGGGTGCGGCGCTGACGGTGTCCGCCGCTACCTGCGGTGCCGCCGTCGCCCCCGGACCCACCGAACGGGCTCGACACGCCTCCCGCACTCACCAGCGTGAACAGACCACCGGATCCGCCGTTTCCGCCGTCACCGCCGTCGCCCACCGGGCGAACCGTAGAGGAATCCGGCGCGACCGAAAGCTCGCAGGCACCGGCGGGGCCGGCGGCAGCGGCGGTGACGCTGGCCTGCTGGCGCTGGTGCCGGCGGCGCCGGAGGACGCGGCGTCGCGTGGGTGACCGGCCCAGGTGGCCCGGGCGGCGGCGGCGGCAAGGGCGGTGTCGTTTCGGCCAGGGCGGTGACGGCGGCAACGGCGGTAATGGCGATCCCGGCGGCATAGGCGGATCCGGCCGGATCCTGTTCGTGATCCCGAACAACGGAGCCGATGGCGCAGGCGGATAACGCCTGATATCTGGTGTCCGAGGGGGGACTTGAACCCCCACGCCCGTTAATAGGGCACTAGCACCTCAAGCTAGCGCGTCTGCCATTCCGCCACTCGGACCGGTAAACCCACCTGCGGCGGGCGGCTAAGGATATCGGATGGCCGCCCGTCGGCCCAAACCCGGTCAGCGTGATCGGTCATGCGCTGGGCCGATACCCGCATTCCTCATCCTGCCCATTGCCGCGCTCCTCATCGCGGCACCTTCGTCGCCGCTTGATCGTCGCGCGGCGGCGGCTCCTTCGTCGCCGTTCATGCGCTGGGCAACCGGTCGCCGATCTGACGGGCGATCTCGGCGGCGGCCGACGTCGGCCCGTCGAGGCTGCACGCTTCCACGTCGACGCCGACGTTGGCGTGCACCGACAGTGCCCGCTGGCAGAACCAGTGCTGCGGACTGCTCTGCTCCCGGGACACCGTCAGGGTGTTCCGTTCGGCGCGTGTCGGGCCGACGGCCCACACCTGATCGGGCGCCATCGGCTGTGCGTAGCGCAACTCCCGGTTGGAACAGCCGGCCCAGCTCAGACGCTGCGCGTCGAGGAACGCGGCGGCGGCCGGACCGTCGCGGAACAGCACCACGGACTGAGTGGCGAAGTGTGACCACCGCTGCGCCGTCGGCGGTTCGCGCAGCACCTGTCCGTGCAGTGCGGTCCAGCCCGCGTCGGCGTAGACCGCCTTCTGGGCGGCGCCGGCGATCGCCAGGCATCCCGTCAGGGCCGCGCTCTGAAAATGCGTCGCATCGTTCCACGGCGCGCTAACCTCGCCGCTGACGACGACGTCCTTGGCGCCAAGGGCGGCGCCGACGTCGGGGGCCGACAGCAGCAGCCCAGGCAGGGTTTCGGCGGTGGTCGGCGGGCTGGGCGGTGCCGGCATGGCGGTGCCGGCCGTGGTCGGCGAGCATCCAGCGACCGCGAGGCACAGCACCGCGGTCAGCGGAATCAGCCGGTGCGCCATCGCTAAATTAGAAACCCGCGAGGCGCGTGTTGTAAACGCGAATTTTGGTAAAGATGTGGTAGTTGCCTCCCGGTCTGTCATCTGCTCCGCCCAATGGTAGGAAAGGAGCGTGACAATTCCAGCGGACGAAGTGGTCGACCTCGTCAGCGCTCTCATCCGCTTCGATACCTCCAACACCGGCGACCTCGCCACCACCAAAGGTGAGGCGGAGTGCGCCCACTGGGTGGCCACCAAGCTCGCCGAGGTCGGCTACCAGCCGGAATTCCTCGAGTCCGGTGCGCCTGGCCGGGGCAATGTGTTCGTGCGCCTTCCGGGAGCCGACCGCAAGCGGGGCGCGCTACTGATCCACGGCCACCTCGACGTCGTCCCGGCCGAGGCCGCCGACTGGAGCGTCCACCCGTTCTCCGGTGCGGTGTCCGACGGCTATGTGTGGGGCCGAGGCGCGGTGGACATGAAGGACATGTGCGGGATGATGCTGGCCGTCGCCCGGCACTTCAAGCGCGCCGGCGTGGTCCCGCCGCGGGATTTGGTGTTCGCCTTCGTCGCCGACGAGGAACACGGCGGCAAGTACGGCGCCCATTGGCTGGTCGACAACCGGCCCGACCTCTTCGCCGGCGTCACCGAGGCGGTCGGCGAGGTGGGTGGATTCTCGATCACGGTGCCGGGCCGCGACGGTGCGCCGCGGCGGCTGTACCTGATCGAGACCGCCGAGAAGGGCCTGCTATGGATGCGGCTGAGGGCGCGCGGCCGGGCCGGGCACGGCATGATGGTGCACGGCGACAACGCCGTCACAATCATCGCTGCGGCGGTGGCACGCCTTGGCGCACATGAGTTTCCGATGGTGCTCACCGACACCGTCGCGGAGTTCCTGGCCGCGGTGGCCGAGGAGACCGGGCTGAGCTTCGACGCCGACGATCCGGAAGGCAGTGTCGCCAAGCTCGGGCCCATGGCCCGGATGCTGGGTGCCACGCTGCGCGACACCGCCAACCCGACCATGCTCAAGGCCGGCTACAAGGCCAACGTCATCCCGGCCACTGCCGAAGCCGTCGTCGACTGCCGGGTGCTGCCCGGCCGGAAGGAGGCCTTCTTGCGTGAGGTCGACGCGCTGATCGGCCCGGACGTCACCCGCGAGTGGATCTCTGAATTGCCCTCGTACGAAACGAGTTTCGACGGCGATCTGGTCGACGCCATGAAAGACGCGATCCTGGCCGTCGACCCGGATTCACGCACCGTCCCCTACATGCTCTCCGGCGGCACCGATGCCAAAGCGTTTGCCCGCCTGGGTATCCGGTGTTTCGGCTTCGCGCCGTTGCGACTACCGCCGGAACTGGATTTCTCGGCACTGTTCCACGGTGTCGACGAGCGGGTGCCGGTGGACGCCCTGCAGTTCGGTGCCCGCGTACTTCAACACTTCCTCGAAAACTGCTGACAAGAAAGAGGTTTCGCCATGGCCTTTGCCTACAACCCCTACGACTTCCTGCCCGAGCTGCCCGGCTTCACGCTGACCAGCGCTGACATCACCGACGGCCGGCCGCTGAAGATGGCCCAGGTCAGCGGCATCATGGGCGCCGGCGGCGAGGACGTCTCGCCGCAGCTGAGCTGGTCGGGCTTCCCGGAGCAGACCCGCAGTTTCGCCGTGACGATCTTCGATCCGGACGCGCCCACCGCATCGGGCTTCTGGCACTGGGCGGTGGCCAACCTGCCGGCCACGGTGACCGAACTGCCCGCCGGCGTCGGTGACGGTTCCGTCCTGCCCGGTGAGGCGCTGACCTTGTGCAACGACGCCGGGATGCGCCGCTACGTCGGCGCCGCCCCGCCGGCCGGCCACGGCCACCACCGCTACTTCGTCGCCGTGCACGCCCTCGACGTCGAGAATCTGGATCTGACCGAGGACGCCAGCCCCGCCTACCTCGGCTTCAACCTCTTCATGCATGCCATCGCCCGGGCCGTGATCCACGGGACGTACGAGCAGAGGTAGTCGATCGGTCCTGTCGGCGTCCTTCCCGCCGACCGCAAGGGGCGTCCGCTAACGTTGCCGGGTAACAGGCTGCTGGGTCGTTTATCGAGGACATCTGTGCCGCACGCATGCGGTAACCCGGCCCGCATGCGGTAACCAGGTGGTCTCCCGTCGGCTGCGAGGTTTGAGGCATACTTCGGGGCAGGCTATGGAATAGTCGGGCGGTGAATTGCCTGTCGATCGAGCGGTACAGGCAGGCCCGGCAAGAATCTAGAGTCCCTTACATTGTTAGGAGCCGATAGCAAGCTCAAGGATCTACTGACGTTGTAGTGGGTCATTTCCGTCCTGGGCGGATTCCAGTCA
>CAZVST010000046.1:0-40987 GCA_964629725.1 uncultured Mycobacterium sp. | reverse complement strand
CACCAACGGCAACGGCGGTAACGGCGGCACCGGCGGCAACGCCGGAGCAGGCGGTGACGGCGGCAACGGCGCCGCCGGGGACGCCACTACCCCGACCGGCGGCAATGGCGGCAACGGCGGCGATCCTGGAGCCCCGGGGACCGGTGGTACCGCGGGCGCGGCCGGCAGCGGCGGGATCGGCGGCAACCCCGGCGCCAAGGGCGCCGACGGCAACCCAGCCACCGCCGGCGGAAACGGTGGAAACGGCGGGGCCGGCTACAACGCGGCCGCCGATGACACCGCGCCGGCGGGTACCCCCGGTGGTGCCGGCGGTAACGGCGGTAACGGCGGGGCAGTGGGCAACGGCGGCGCCGGCGGGGCCGGCGGTAACGGCTTCGCCGGGGCCAGCGGTGGTAGCGGCGATCCCGGCGGCAGCGGTGGGGCCGGCGGGGCCGGTGGGGCCGGCGGTAACGGCGGCTCCGACAGCGCTACCGCCACCAACGGTGCCGGTGGTGCCGGCGGTGCCGGTGGGGCCGGTGGTAGCGGTGGCGCGGGGATGCCGGGCCTCTACATCACGGGGCAGGGCATCACTGTCGTCGCGTTTCCCCAGCCCGGCGGTGGCGGCGGGTCGGGTGGTAACGGAGGCCAGGGCGGGTCTGCCGGTTTGAATGCGTCGGCCAATCCCGGATCGGCCGGGGCTGGCGGGGCCGGCGGGATCGGCGGTGCCGGCGGGACCGGCGGTGCCGGTGCTGACGGGTCGGGCCAGACCGGCGCGACCGGCGGGGCAGGCGGGGCAGGCGGCAAGGGCGGCGGCGCCGGTGACGGATCCGGTTTCGGCCGTGACGGTGACGGTGGTGTCGGGGGTGTCGGCGGTGCCGGGGCCACCGGCGGGACGGGTGCCTCTGGCTATGACGCCGCTACAGATCCGTCCGCCCCAGCGGGCACTGCCGGTGGTAACGGCGGTGCGGGCGGGGCCGGCGGCACTGGCGGTACCGGCGGGGTCGGCGGTAATGCTGGTGGAGCAGCGGCCACCAACGGCGATGGCGGTGCCGGCGGGGTCGGCGGCAACGCCGGGGCCGGCGGTGACGGCGGTAACGGTAAGGCCGGGGATGCCACTACCCCGACCGGCGGCAACGGCGACGAAGCCTCCGTCGCCGGCGGGGCCGGCGGCGCAGGCGGCACCGGTGGCGACGCCGGTGCCGGTGGCGCCGGCGGGGCGGCGGGTGCCGGCGGCAACGCCGGAAACGCGGGGACCGGCGGTAATGCCGGCAACGCGGGCCTTGGCGGCCAGGGCGGAAAAGGCGGTGTCGGCGGGACGGTGTCGGGCAACGTCTACGCGCCCAACACCGCCAATCAGCCGGCGCCGATCTTGTCGGTCACCGACTTCAACGATGCCGATGTCCTGCTGGTCTCGATCGCAATCCCGAGCGCGCCGGCGGGCACCACGTTCAACTTGGCCAGCTACACAGGGCTGACACCGAGCTACGGCTTCGACTTCACCGGCGACAAGAAGGTGCTCAACTTCACCGGGACCAAGGCTGCGGTCAACGCTGCCCTGGCGACGATGCAGGTCTCCACCGGGGCGGCCGAGGGGGCGTTCGACTTCCAGGTGACGTCGTCGATCAACGCCGCGAACACCTACTACAACCCGGTCAACGGCCACTACTACCTGTTTGTCTCGGCGCCCGGCAGTACATTTACCGATGCCACAAGCGGGGCGGCCGCTCAGACGCTCCAGGGTGCGACCGGTTACCTGGTGACCATCACCAGTGCCGCCGAAAACGAGTTCGTCAAGAGCTACATGGCCGCCCAGAACATCTGGATCGGCGCCAGCGACGCCGCGACCGAGGGAACTTGGCAGTGGGTGACCGGCCCGGAGGCGGGAACGACGTTCTGGATCGGCAACTCCTCGGGTTCCACCACGCCGCCGTTCAACTACGCGTCGTGGGCACCGGGCGAGCCGAATAACTTCGGCAACGAGGACTACGGGATCACCAACTTTTCCGGAGCCCTCGGCCTGTGGAATGACACCCTAGAGGGGGCTTACGGTACAGCGAAAGGCTACCTCGCCGAGTTCAGCGAGCCGGTCGGTGGCTGGATCGGGGTGTCGCAAACCTCCACCGGGGTCTTCGTCGGCATCGACGGCGGCGTCGGCGGTGCGGGTGGCGCCGGTGGCCAGGGCGGCGACGGCGCCCTTGGCGGTGCCAGCGGTGGCGCGTCGAGCACCGGCGGCACCGGCGGGACCGGCGGTGTCGGCGGGGACGGGGGACCCGGTGTGATCGGCGGTGGCGACGGTGGCAACGGCGGCAATGGCGGTACCGGTGGCACCAGCGGAACCGGTAATCCCGGCACGGCAGGCTCTGGCGGAAAAGCCGGATCCAGCGGGTCCGGAACCGTCGGCGGAAGCGGCGGCACCGGGGGCACGGGTGGCGCCGGCGGCATCATCTAGTCAAACCCGGGCGCGGCCACCGGTGCGGGCATGACCCGCACAGTGCACCGAAACGTGCCATCCGCTGACGCTGGCCGGTGCTGATGGCCACGGTGTGTTCGGCCGGGCAGGTGAAGGTCGATGCGGATGACCGTCGCATCGGCATGGGCGTCGGTGTCGGTGTCGGTGTCGGCCGAGGTTGTCGGTTGCCTCGGTGTCGGGTGCACCAGGTGCGGTATCGGTGGCCGGGTTGTCGAGCAGCTCGTCGATGTTGACATCCTCGAACAACCGCCGCGGCCGCGCCGAGGCGCGCAAGCGGTTGCGCATACCGACCAGCACCGTGGGATGAACGGCCTCGGCGTCCACCGTCAACCCCGCCGCAGCCTTCCAACGCAGGTCAAAGGCCAACCGGTCACAGGCCTCCCCGATCCGGGAATCCCTCGTAGGCCTGCAAACAGCATCACCGTGGCCATCACCCGCGCCGGCACCGTCGGCCGACCCAGCGTGGAAGGCTTGAACAGATCGGCGAAATACTCATCACCGTCCAGCGCCCCGCCATGCTCGGCCAACAGCCGATAGACACTGCCCGCCGGTAACTGATCACCCACCAGCAGCATCACATCATCGAACCGGACCTGCCGATCTCCCGTCCCAGAGCCACACACCAAATCCAGCCCGCCCACCAGCGCCAATACCGCTCGGGCACGCCGAAACCCGGCCACAACAACAGCACCGTCCTAGGACCTGTGGCACCTGCGGCCACGGCGGTTTGGCCCAGGTCGATATCGGGGAGGGGGTCCTGGCCGGTGAGACGGCTCTGGGTTCGGGCTGATCAGCCCGGCCCCAGAGCCGTCTCAGCCCTCAGCCAGTGTCCGCAGCGCCGGCACCAGCAGCGCCAGCGCCCTGCCGCGGTGCGATACCGCGTCCTTCTCCACCGGGCTCAACTGGGCCGCGCTTCGCGTCGTCCCCTCCGGCACGAACACCGGGTCATAGCCGAACCCGGCCTCCCCCAACGGTTCTCGCGCGATCACCCCGGGCCACTCCCCCCGTACCACGACCAGATCCTCAGCTCCCGGCCCGGTCACCAGCACGCACACCGACACGAACGCCGCTCCGCGCCGCTCGTCGGGAACGTCACCCAACTGAGCCAGTAATAGCCGGTAGTTGCCCACGTCGTCACCGTGCCCGCCGGCCCACCTCGCCGACAGCACCCCGGGCATCCCGTTCAGCGCCGCCACCGAAATCCCCGAGTCGTCGGCCAGCGACGGAATGCCCGTGGCAGAGAACGCATCCCGCGCTTTGGCGATGGCGTTCTCCTCGAAGGTCGCGCCGGTTTCCGGCGCCTCCGGGAAGGCGGTCACGTCGTCCAAGGACAGCAGGTCCAGCCCGGAAATCCCGGCAGCCTCCAGCACCCGATGCAGTTCGGCCAGCTTCTTGCGGTTGCGACTGGCGACCAGCAGGGCGGGCACTCCTGTCATCGGACGCCGCTCCTCCTCGTCGCTACGCTCCGCATAGTCACCGGCTCAGGACCCGAACGACTTCTTCGGCGGCGGCCCCTCCGGCAGCTCACCCGGATACGGCAGCGCCAGCGCCTCCCGCTGCGCCGCGAATAGTTCATCGCAGGCGGCCAACGCCGCGTCGAGCATCTTGTCCAGAGTCTTGCGCGGGAAGGTGGCGCCCTCGCCGGTGCCCTGGATCTCCACCAGGGTTCCGGTGTCGGTGGCCACGACGTTCATGTCCACCTCGGCGCGGGAATCCTCCTCGTAGGGCAGGTCGACGCGCACCCGGCCGTCGACCACCCCGACGCTGATGGCGGCGATGGCACACGACAGCGGCTTCGGGTCGGTCAGCTTGCCGGCCGCGGCCAGATAGGTCACGGCGTCGGCCAGCGCGACGTAGGCGCCGGTGATCGCCGCAGTCCGGGTACCGCCGTCGGCCTGCAGCACGTCGCAGTCGACGGCAATGGTGTTCTCCCCCAAGGCCGCAAGGTCGATGCAGGCCCGCAGCGAACGGCCGACCAGGCGGCTGATCTCATGGGTGCGCCCGCCGACGCGGCCCTTGACCGACTCGCGGTCGGAGCGGGTGTGCGTGGCTGAGGGCAGCATGGCGTACTCGGCGGTCAGCCAGCCCAGCCCGGAGCCCTTGCGCCACCGCGGCACCCCCTCGGTGACGCTGGCGGTGCACATCACCCGGGTCTCGCCGAATTCGACGAGCACCGAACCGGCTGGGTGCGAGGTGAAGCCGCGGGTGATCCGAACCGGCCGCAACTCGTCGTCGCGCCGGCCGTCCTGTCGTTGGGTCACGAACAAAACCTTAGTGCCGCAGACCGAAGGGCATGACGTCGGTCAGGCCCGCCGGATTTCGATGGTCTCCCCCGGCACGACGGCGTGCACCGGCCCGTCGAAGGCCGCCTTGGCCTCGCTGATCACGTCCTCCCGGGACGTCCACGGCGGGATGTGGGTGAGTAGCAGTTCCTCCACCCCGGCCCGGGTGGCGACTTGGCCGGCCTCGGTGCCGGACAGATGCAGGTGCTTCGGGCGCTCCGGGGAATGCGTCCAGGACGCCTCGCACAGGAACGCATCCGCCCCGGTGGCCAGTTCGACCAGCGATTCACACATGCCGGTGTCGCCGCTGTAGACCAGCGTGACGCCCGACGGGTCGGTGATCCGCAGACCGTAGGACTCGGTGGGGTGGCTGACCAGGCGCGGCAGCACCGTCAGCGCACCGATCTGGACGGCCTCGCCGTCGATCCACTCGTGAACCTCGAAGACGTCGGCGAAGTCGTCGAGGTCACCACCGAGCGGGGACGACGCGGCGGCCAGCCGGGTCCAGGTGTCGCTCGGGCCGTACATCAACCCGCGCTCGGTGGCCGGCGTCGGGTGATAGCGCCGCCAGACGAACAGGCCGGGCAGATCCAGACAGTGGTCGGCATGAAGGTGCGACAGCAGCACGTCGACGTCGTTGGGGTTGACGTGCCGCTGAAGCGCGCCCAGCACTCCCCCGCCGAAATCCATCACCAGCGGCTTGGTGTCCGCAGCCGTCAGCAAGTAGCCCGACGCGGGCGAATCGGGGCCGACGACACTGCCGGAGCAGCCCAGGACCGTGATTCGCACAACAGCTAGCTTGCCACGGCTTCAGTGGGAAGAAAGTGATTTCCGGTGTCAGTGGGGCGATCGGCTGGGCGCCTGCACACCGGTCACCACCGGACCGAGGAAACGTGCTGCCAGGGCGGTGAACGCCTCCGGATCACCGGTAGCTTCGAACACCCGATTAGCTACGACTCCATTGTCATGCGGATGCAGCAGGTCTTGCTCGGTCAGTACCCGAAGCAGATCCTTCGCCGTCTCCTCCGCGCTGGACACCAGCGTCACCGAGTCGCCCATCACCAGCTGGATCACACCGGACAACAACGGGTAGTGGGTGCAGCCGAGCACCAGGGTGTCGATCTCGGCGCGCTGTAACGGCTCCAGATAGCCCTCGGCCAGCCCGAGCACCTGACGACCACTGGTGACGCCGCGCTCCACGAAGTCCACGAACCGGGGGCAGTCAACCGCGGTCACCGCGACGTCGCGGGCCGCGGCGAAGGCATCCTGGTAGGCGCCCGAGGAGATGGTGGCGGTGGTGCCGATCACCCCGACCCGGCCCGACCGGGTGGCGGCGACGGCCCGCCGAACCGCCGGCCGGATCACCTCGACGACCGGAATGTCATAGCGTTCCCGGGCGTCGGTCAGGCTGGCGGCCGAGGCCGTGTTACAGGCGATCACCAGGGCTTTGACCCCACGGTCCACGAGGTCGTCGGCAATCGCGAGGGCATGGGCGCGGACCTCGGGGATGCTCAGTGGTCCGTACGGGCCGTTGCCGGTGTCGCCGACGTAGATGATGTCCTCGTCGGGAAGTTGGTCGATGATCGACCGGGCCACCGTCAGGCCGCCGACGCCGGAGTCGAAGATGCCGATCGGCGCGAAGGCGTCGCTCACCCGAACTGCCCCGGCAGCGGGGGCGCAGCCTTATTGCGCGCACGGGCCTCGCGTTCGGGTTTGGACAACCAGTAGGCCGCCAGCACACCGGCGATCGCCCCGGTCAGATGCCCCTGCCAGGACACCCCGCCGCAGCCGCGCATCACCGGGATCGCCCCGAACAGGATGCTGCCGTAGTAGAACAGCACGACCAGGCTGATCGCGATCTGCCACAGGTGCCGGGTCAGCCAACCGAAGACCAGCAGAAACCCGAGCCAGCCGAACACCAGTCCGGAGGCGCCGATGTGGTTGGTGCCGATCGGGCAGCGGTCGATGTCGCCGAGCAGCCAGGTGCCCAGGCCGCCGAGAATCCAGATAATCGCCGTCGCCCAGACGAACCGCGCCATTCCCGTCAGTGTCACCAGGAAGCCGAGCACCAGGGCCGGCACGGTGTTGGAGATCAGGTGACCCCAGTTGGCGTGCAGCAGCGGAGCGAACAGGATGCCCCACAGCCCGCGTTCCTGCAGCGGACGGATTCCGTTGCCGTCCAGGGCATGTCCGCTCAGCGTGTCGATGATCTCGATGATGTAGAGCAGCGCGATGAAGGTCAGCATCGTCGCGCCGCCGAGTTTCCAGGCCGGCCACTTGGTCGGCGGGGTGGGAGAAACCGGAGCTGGCATGCTCATGGGGCCAAGGCTACCGGGACGGTTGACCGGCCCGAGCACGCGAACACACGAGCCGGCGTGCCGATCAGGTGCGGGGCCGAGCCGTCACCCGTCAGGGAATTCTTGCCGGTGGAGCAGTTGAACTCCACGCAGGAACTATCTCAACCGCCAGGGAAACAGTCCTCACGCCTCGGGGAAAAAGTCGCGGTACGTGGGGATGCCGGCGACCGATTCGGCGGCGAGCACACCGGCCACCACCGCCCGGGCCAGACAGTCCGCCGCCGCCGTGCCGATCGCGGTGACCAGTGCGGTGTCCGGCAGCATGGCTGCCGGGGTGTCCGGGTTCGGGGGAACCTCGACGGCACCGGTGGCCAGCGCGAAGACGGTGTCCCCGTCCAGTGGGGTGTGTGCGGGCCGGATCGCCCGGGCCAGTCCGTCCTGAGCCGCGATGGCGACGCGGTGGCACCCGGCTTTGGTCAGTGCAGCGTCGGTGGCGACCACCGCGATCGTGGTGTTGAGTAAGCTGGTCTCCCGATGGCGCTCCGCGAACGCCGCGATCTGGTGGGCCGATGGCGGGCGCAGCCTGAATTCGCGGGCCAGGTCGGCCATCCACGGTAGGCCGGTGGCCGGGTCGAACACCTCCCCGGCCGAGTTCACCACCACGATCACCCCGACGCGCACCCCCGATTCGAATTGGGTCGAGGCGGTCCCGACGCCGCCTTTGAGCACGCCGGCCAGCGCTCCGGCGCCGGCGCCGACGCTACCCATCGGGACCTCCCGGCCGGCGGACTGCGCTGCGGCGTAACCGAACTGCGCGTCGGGCCGGCACGCCCACGCCCCCACCGGAAGGTCGAAGATCACCGCGGCGGGAACGATCGGCACCGTCCCGCCGGTCATCTGCACCCCGCGGCCGCGCTCCTCCAACCAGGTCATCACGCCGTCGGCGGCGGCGATCCCGTAGGCGCTGCCGCCGGTCAGGACGACGGCATCGACGTGCCGGACGCTGTTGGACGGGTCGAGCAGCGCGGACTCCCGGCTGCCCGGCGCTCCGCCGCGAACGTCGATAGCGCCGACGGTTCCGGGCGGAGCGACGATAACCGTTGTGCCACTGGCCCATCCGGCTCCGTGGTGGTCTGCGGTGGAGACGGTGGCGTCGGCGTCGAGGCGGTCGTGGTGGCCGACCGCGATACCGGCCACATCGGTGATCGACCCGAATATCATCGGATTGGTTTCCCCATGAGACCCAGCACCAGGTACTCCTGCAACACCGTCAGCCATTGGTAGACCTCAAGGTGAGCGGCCATCGGGTGGCCGGCCGGAAGCCGGTCCGGGCCGCCGGGCCCGACTCCGAGGATGGTGCCCAGCGCCAGTCGGATGTCGTTGACGGCGGCGATCCAGGACTGTGCGTCACCCTCGGTCAGTTCGACGCTACCTCCGCCGGCCGGGAGGGTGTCCATCAGTCGTTGTGACGCAGCGATTTTCGCGTCGATGATCGACGGCTCGTGCAGGCTGCGCAGCGCCCCGTTGGCCGCCACCCCGGCATCCCGGTCCTGTTGCTCTTTGACGAAGTCCGGCAGTAGCCGTCGCATCGTGTCGTCCTGCGGCGGATTCGGATTACCCGTCCGGATGCCGGTGAGCGCCTCAAGGGGGTCCGAGGGCGCCGCGGACTGCCGGTGATCGAGCATCTCCTGCACCGACGTCGCCATGTTTTTCAGCAACGTGACTTCATGCGAGTCCAGCACCGAGACGAACCGCGGACCGTCGACGGTCTCAAGCCGCCTCCACCGTCGCACTCGCCGGCTCAGCGGTCCTGCTGCATGGTGGCCCACAGGCCCGCAGCGTGCAGCTTGGTCACGTCGACCTCCATGGATTCCCGGCTGCCCGCCGAGACCACGGCTTTGCCTTCGTTGTGCACCTGCATCATCAGCTTGGTGGCGTGCGGTTCGCTGTAGCCGAAGAGCTTCTGGAAGATGTAGGTGACGTAATTCATCAGGTTGACCGGATCGTCCCAGACGATGGTCACCCAGGGTGCGTCGATGGCGTCACGGGTGTCGGTCTCGCGGACCGCACTGGTACCCGGCCGGGTCGGTGCTGCGGGGGCGCCCATGGGGACAAGGATAGCGAGCACTGGCAAATCCCACCCGCGGTCGGCGCAGCCGTTACGGTTGCCGTGTGATTGGCCCCGAATCGCCGGCACTACTGACCGACAAGTACGAATTCACCATGCTCGCCGCGGCGTTGGCCGACGGCACGGCGGGCCGCCGCACCACATTCGAGTTGTTCGCCCGGCGGTTGCCCGACGGGCGCCGCTACGGGGTGGTGGCGGGCACCGGGCGGCTGCTCCAAGAACTGGGCGACTTCGTGTTCGACGACGCGGCGCTGGCGACGGTGGCCGATTTCCTGGACTCCGCGACGCTGGACTATCTGCGTGATTTCCGGTTCTGCGGCGATATCGACGGCTACACCGAAGGCGAGTTGTACTTCCCGGGATCGCCGGTGTTGTCGGTGACCGGAACCTTCGCCGAATGTGTGCTGTTGGAGACCCTGGCGCTGTCGATGTTCAATCACGACACCGCGGTGGCCTCGGCGGCGGCCCGGATGGTCATCGCGTCCGCGGGCCGGCCGCTGATCGACATGGGCTCGCGTCGCACCCATGAGGAAGCCGCGGTGGCGTCGGCCCGGGCGGCCTACATCGCCGGGTTCTCCGCAACGTCCAATCTCGCCGCCAAGCGGCGCTACGGCATTCCTGCCCTGGGCACCTCCGCGCACGCGTTCACCATGCTGCACACCGGTGATGGGCCCACGACCGACGACTGGGAGCAGTCGGCGTTCCGGGCGCAGGTGGCCGCGCTGGGGGTGTCGACGACGCTGCTGGTGGACACCTACGACGTGCAGCGGGGAGTGGCCAACGCGATCGCCGCGGCCGGCACCGACCTGGGTGCGGTGCGTATCGACTCCGGCGACCTCGGTGTGCTGGCCCGTCAGGTCCGCGAGCAGCTGGATACGTTGGGTGCCAACCGAACCCGGATCGTGGTGTCCGGCGACCTCGACGAGTACTCGATCGCCGCGCTGCGGGCCGAACCGGTCGACACCTACGGGGTCGGCACGTCGGTGGTCACCGGCTCGGGCGCCCCCACCGCCAGCATGGTCTACAAGCTGGTGGAGGTCGACGGCCGGCCGGTGCAGAAACGCAGTCTGCGCAAGGAATCGCACGGCGGACGCAAAGCCGCGATGCGGCTGTCCAAGCCGTCCGGGACGGTGATCGAGGAACTCGTCCACCCGATCGGCGTGCAACCGGAGGTCACCGAGCCCGCACGGGTGCTGACGGTGCCGCTGGTGCGGGACGGACAGGTGCTGGCCAAGCCCGACCTCGACGCCGCCCGAACCCTGGTGGCCGACGGTCTGCACAGCCTGCCCTGGGAGGGCCTGTCGCTGTCCAAGGGCGAACCGGCCATTCCCACCCGGCAGGTGCCGCTGCAGTGAGCGCCAAGAGTCCGCCGGCGGTGGCGGATCTTCTCGACCAGGCGGTCACGGCGCTGGGCGGTACCCGGCGGGCCGGCCAGGTGCAGATGGCCGAGGCGGTGGCGCAGGCGTTCGAGACCGGCGAGCATCTCGCGGTTCAGGCCGGCACCGGCACAGGCAAGTCCCTGGCCTATCTGGTGCCGGCGATCGCCCGCGCCGTCACCGACAACACCTGTGTCGTGGTGTCCACCGCCACGATCGCGCTGCAACGTCAGCTCGTCGACCGCGACCTGCCCCGGCTGGCCGAGGCGCTGGCTGGCGTGCTGCCCCGCAAGCCCACCTTCGCGCTTCTGAAGGGCCGGCGAAACTACCTGTGCCTGAACAAGATCCACAGCGGTCCGCCCGACGACGAACCGCCACAGGACGAACTTTTTTCACTTTCTGATTCCCCCGTCGCTTCGCTCCTGCCCTCCGGAGCCGCCGTCAGCGCATTGGGCCGCGACATCGCCCGTCTCACCCAGTGGGCATCGGACACCGAGACCGGTGACCGCGACGAGCTGCGCCCCGGCGTGCCGGAGCGATCCTGGTCACAGGTCAGTGTCTCGGCCCGGGAATGCCTGGGCGCTACCCGTTGCCCGTACGGAGTCGACTGCTTCGCCGAGAAAGCCCGCGCCACCGCGGCCGACGCCGACATCGTGGTGACCAACCATGCGCTGCTGGCCATTGACGCCATCGCCGAGGCGTCGGTGCTGCCCGAACACGACTTCCTGGTCATCGACGAAGCACACGAGCTGACCGACCGGGTCACCTCGGTGGCCACCGCCGAACTGACGCCGGGGCCGTTGGGTGTCACCGTGCGCCGCGCCGCCCGGCTGGTCGACCCCGAACTGACCCAACGGCTGGAGGCGTCCGTCGCCACGTTCTCCTCGGCGATCCACGACGCCCAACCCGGCCGGATCGACTTTCTCGGCGACGAACTGGGCGCCTACCTGACCGCCCTGCGCGACGCGGCGGTCGCGGCCCGGGCCACCATCGACCCCAAACCCGCCGATCCCCAGGCCGCCGCCGCCCGCACCGAAGCGATCGCCGCGCTGACCGAGATCAGCGACACCGCGGCTCGGGTGCTGGATTCCTTCGGACCAGCCATCCCGGACCGCGCCGACGTGGTCTGGCTCGACCACGAAGAACAGAGAACACCGGCAGGAACCCGGCCGGTGTTGCGCGTCGCGCCCCTGTCGGTGGCCGGTCTGCTCGCCACCCAGGTGTTCGGCACCGCCACCGCCGTGTTGACCTCGGCGACGTTGACGGTCGGCGGGTCCTTCGACGCGATGGCGCGCGACTGGGGGCTGGCCGGCGGCCCCGACGAGGCCGGGCCGAAGTGGTGCGGCCTGGACGTCGGCTCGCCGTTCGACCACGCGAAGTCCGGAATCCTTTACATCGCAGCGCATTTGCCGCCACCGGGCCGTGACGGCGCCGGCTCTGCGGCCCAGCTCGACGAGATCGCCGGTCTCATCGAGGCCTCCGGCGGCCGCACACTGGGGTTGTTCTCCTCGATGCGGGCGGCGCGCCAGGCCGCCGAGGTGATGCGGGAACGGCTGGACACCCCGGTGCTGTGCCAGGGCGACGACGGCACCGCAGCGCTGATCGAGCAGTTCGCCGCCGACCCGAAAACCTCGTTGTTCGGCACGTTGTCGCTATGGCAGGGCGTGGACGTGCCCGGTCCGTCGTGCTCGTTGGTGATCATCGACCGCATCCCGTTCCCGCGCCCGGACGATCCACTGCTCACCGCGCGGCAGCGCGCGGTCGCCGCCCGCGGCGGCAACGGGTTTATGGCCGTGGCCGCCAGCCATGCGGCGCTCCTGCTGGCTCAGGGCGCCGGACGGCTGCTGCGCCGCGCCGAGGACCGTGGTGTGGTGGCGGTGCTGGACTCGCGGATGGCGCGCGCCGGGTACGGCGGGTACCTCCGCGCGTCACTGCCGCCGTTCTGGACGACCACCGACCCGGCGCTGGTGAGAGCGGCGTTGCGCCGGCTGTGCTCGCCTGGACCTGACTGATCCTGGCGGCGGCGAACTATTGTGGACGCATGCACCAGGCAGGAGCGACGCGACCGGGGAAAGCCTCCTGCATTCCTGCCCGTCTGATCGTCGCGGCTTGCGCGTCGTTCCTGCTGGCCGGGTGCGCCACGGTCTCCGGCCGCGCCGTCTCGGTGCTGGAGGATCCGTTCAAAGTGGGCGGCCTGGAGGCCGTCGACGGTCCGACCGGCCTGCGCCCGGACGCCAAGCCCCAGTCCCGGCAGGTGGCCCACAGCGACGGCGGCGAGGCCGACAAACTCGCCGGCCAGTCGGTCAGCGACCTTGAGGAGTTCTGGAAGTTCGCCTACCCGGACACCTTCGACGGTGACCTCAAGCCGGTCGACGCGCTGATTTCCTGGGACTCCGACGGCCGGGCCGAAGACTTCTGCGACGACACCACCGAGGGTCTGGTCAATGCCGGCTATTGCGAGCCGGACAACACCATCGGGTGGGACCGCGGGGTGCTGCTGCCCACCCTGCGCAGGGCCTACGGCGACATGGCGATCACCATGGTGCTGGCGCACGAGTACGGCCACGCCCTGCAGAAGCAGGCCACTCTTAACCCGAAAGGCGTGCCGAGCCTGGTGGCCGAGCAGCAGGCTGACTGCCTGGCCGGGGTGTACATGCGCTGGGTGGCCGAGGGAAAGTCGCCGCGGTTCACGCTCAGCACCGGCGACGGGCTGAACAACCTTCTAGCGGCGATGATTTCGTTCCGCGACCCGTTGCCCAGCGAGGGGGACTACTACAGTTCCGATGACGAGCATGGTTCGGCGTTCGAACGGATCTCGGCGTTCCAGTTCGGGTTCACCGACGGCGCCGCGGCGTGCGCCGGGATCACGATCAAGGAGATCAAGGAGCGACGCGGTGACCTGCCGGTCGAGTTGCCGGCAAACCAGTCCGGGGAGCTTCCAGTCACCGAGGCATCGGCCAGATCTCTGGTGGACGCGCTCGACATCATCTTCGCGCCGAAGAATCCACCGGCTCTGAGCTTCGACGCCAAGGCCGCCTCGACGTGTCCGGACGCCCGCCCCAGCCCGCCGGTGTCCTACTGCCCGGCCAGCAACACCATTGCCGTCGACCTGCCGGGCCTGCAGAAGATCGGCGCGCCGAGCGAGGATTCCAACGGCGCACCCCTGCAGGGCGACAACACCGCCTACTCGGCGCTAGCCTCGCGCTACATGATGGTGCTGGAGCATCAGCACGGCGGCGTTGCGCTGGACACCGCCGAGGCGGGTCTGCGCACCGCGTGCCTGACCGGAGTGGCCACCGCCAGGCTGTCCAAGAAGGTCACCACGGCCGACGGCAACACCGTCGCGCTCACCGCCGGCGACATCGACGAGGCGGTGTCGGGTCTGCTGACCAACGGCCTGGTGGCCGGCGACGTCAACGGCGAACCGGTGCCCGCCGGCTTCTCTCGCATCGACGCCTTTCGCGTCGGCGTGCTCGGCGACGAGGAGCGCTGCTACAAGCGTTTCCCGTAGGTCTGGCCGCGCCGAGCGTCGCACCAGCGCGACATCGAGCGCCGAGCGTCGCCCAGGAGTAACGCTGGGCGAGAGTTACACCCCAATCGTCCGGCTCCTTAAACGGCTTTGGTCACGCCGTACCAGGACAGGATCGCGTCGCCGGATTTGTTGGACTTGGCCAGCGTGGCGTAGGAGCGGACGAACGACTCGCCGACGCAGCCGTCGATCTTGATGCGGAACTTGCTGATCGACACCCACGGCGCAGCGGATTCGAATTTCTTCTTGGTGACCGGGACGGTGTTGATGATTCCGGGTTTGAGGCCGACGGTGATGCCGCCGTTGATGTTCGCGCCGATGCCGGGCAGGATGCCGTCGGGCTGGATACCGGGGAAGTCGAAGCCGAAGTAGGCGATCGACGGGTTAAGCCCGGCGGTGCCGGTCAGCGACACACCGTTGGAGGTACTCATGTCGATGCCGCAGCCGATTTGGTAGCCGACTTCGAAGACACCGCCGGGAGTCTCCCCGTCACCGCCGGCCAGGGTCCCGTTGAACACGCCGCTCACTTCGTACTCTCGGGTGGAGATCGCGGTTGTCAACGGCGCGACCGGACGCTGGAACTCGTCTTTGGCCGACACCGTCAGGGTCCAGCCGTCCGGGGACTTGGTCATGGCCGGCGGACTCGAGGCCACCCGGCCGTCGTCGGCCGGCGGAGACGCCGGATCGGTGGCGGCGACCGGGACCACCGACGCAGCGACCGGCGCTGCGGGGTCGGCGGGCGGTGCGGCCGGGTCGGCAGGAGTTGCGGCCGGATCGGCGGGCGCCGCCGGCACGTCGGGGGCCGCCGCGTCAGGATCGGCCAGCGCGGGCGCCGGCGCCAGCAGCGCACAGACCACCGCGAGGACCGCCGCACCACGCACTGACATGACCCTCCCAGGTATTTCCCTTAGGCAAACTACAGGGGCGCGTCGGCGCTCTTGACGGCGTCCCCGGCCACGTCCGATCCGGCCAGCTTCAGCAGTCCGAGTTCGGCCGGTCCGGCCAGCAGTCGGTGACGCGGCAGGACCCGCACGGTGTATCCCATCGAGCCGGACAGCGGCAGCGGTGTGGTGGTCGAGAAGATCTCGGTACCGTCCCCGGAACCGGTGTGGGCCATGTCGGAATACGCCGGTTCGCGCAGAGTGTCGTTGGAGTCGACCCGGCCCAGCACCGCCTGCACCACGACCTCGTCGGGGTGCAAGCCGGCCAGCGCGACGCTGGCGGTCAGCGTCAGTTCGGAGCCCAGCAGCGGGGTGTCGGGCAGACCGGTGCTGTCGACGTCGGTGATCGCCACGTGCGGCCACGCCTCGGTCACCCGCCGCCGGTAGGCAGCCAGTTCCCGGGCCTGGCCGACCGGCAGGCCGTCGATCGATTCGATGGTGCGCTGCAGCGACGCGGCCGCCGGCGCGTAGTAACGCTCGGTGTAGTCATGCACCATGCGGGAGGCGAGCACCTTCGGCCCGAGCGTCTGCAGCGTGTGGCGGACCATCTCGACCCAGCGGCCCGGCACGCCGTTGTCGTCGCGGTCGTAGAACTTGGGCGCCACCGACTCCTTTAGCAGGTCGTACAGCGCCCTGGCTTCAAGGTCGTCGCGGCGTTCCTCGCTGACGACCTCGGCACTGGGTATCTCCCAACCGTTCTCGCCGTCGAACCACTCGTCCCACCAGCCGTCGCGGATCGAGAGGTTCAGCCCGCCGTTCAGCGCACTCTTCATGCCCGAGGTGCCGCACGCTTCCAAGGGACGCAGCGGATTGTTCAGCCAGACATCGCAACCCCAGTACAGCAGCCGCGCCATCGACATGTCGTAGTCGGGCAGGAAGGCAATGCGGTGGCGCACCTCCGGCCGGTCAGCGAACCGGACGACCTGCTGGATCAGCGCCTTGCCGGCGTCGTCGGCAGGGTGCGACTTGCCGGCCACGATGAGCTGGACCGGCCGGTGCTCGTCGAGCAGCAGGGCCTCCAGGCGCTCCGGATCACGCAGCATCAACGTCAGCCGCTTATACGTCGGCACCCGGCGGGCGAACCCGACCGTCAGTACCCCCGGGTCGAAAGCCGAAGCGATCCAACCCAACTCGGCTTCGATCGCCCCGCGTTCCAACCAGGATTTCCGCAGCCGCCGGCGTACGTCCTCGACCAGCTTGGCACGCAGCTGACAGCGGATCCACCAGATGTGGCCGCTGTCCACGTGCTGCAAATCCTGCCAGAGCGTGTGCTCGCCGACGCGGCGCTCCGCGAGCCGGCGATCGAGTCCCAGATCCCGCCACTCCGGTGCCGCCCAGGTGGGTCCGTGCACACCGTTGGTGATCGACCCGATCGGAACCTCTGCCTCGTCGAATCCCGACCACAGGTCGTTGAACATGGCGCGGCTGACCCGCCCGTGCAACTGCGACACCCCGTTGGAGCGCTGCGCGAGGCGCAGACCCATGTGCGCCATGTTGAACTTCGACGGATCGGCCTCCGCTCCGAAGCTCAGCACCCGCTCGATCCCCACCCCGGGCAACAGGCCGCCGTCGGTGTCACCGCCGAAGTAGCGCTCCACCAGGTCGACCGGGAACCGGTCGATGCCGGCCGGCACCGGGGTGTGGGTGGTGAACAGGGTGCTGGCGCGAACGATGGCCAGGGCGGTGTCAAAGTCGAGACGGTCGGCCTCGACGTACTCCCGGATTCGCTCCAGGCCCAGGAAACCGGCGTGGCCCTCATTCATGTGGAAGATGTCAGGATTCGGTATGCCCTCGATCGCGGTGTACATCCGGATCGCCCGGACCCCGCCGATACCAGCCAGCAACTCCTGTTTGATCCGGTGCTCCTGGTCCCCGCCATACAGCCGGTCGGTGACGTGGCGCATGTCGTGGTCGTTCTCCGGGATGTCGGAATCCAAGAGCAACAACGGAATTCGGCCCACTTGGGCGACCCACACCCGCGCCCGCAACACCCGCGACTCCGGCATGGCGAGCTCGATGAGCACCGGCAAGCCGTCGTGGGGCCGGGTCAGCAGCCGCAACGGCAGACCCTGCGGGTCCAGCGACGGATAGTTCTCGTGCTGCCAGCCGTCGGCGGTCAGAGACTGGCGAAAGTAGCCGGCGCGGTAGTTCAGGCCGACGCCGATCAGAGGCAGGCCCAGATCCGAGGCGGCCTTGAGGTGGTCGCCGGCCAGGATGCCCAGGCCGCCGGAATAGATCGGCAGCACTTCGGCGACGCCGAACTCCATCGAGAAGTAGCCGATGCCGGTGGGCAGCACGGTGTCGCCGCGAGCCTTCCATTCCTGGTACCAGAGCGGCTTGGTGAGGTACTCGTCCAGGTCGGCCGACAATCGGTCCAGGCGCTCCAAGAAGCCGTGGTCCTCGGCGAGTTCGTCGAGACGCGCCGGGCTGACCTCCCCGAGCAGCGCCACCGGGTCCCGTCCGATGCGCGCCCACTGCTGGGAGTCGATGCTGGCAAACAGCTCCTGGGTCGGGACGTCCCAGGACCAACGGAGGTTGGTCGACAGTGGCGCCAGCGCGGCGATCCGGTCCGGGAGGTGTGCGCGAACGGTGAACCTGCGAAGGGCTTTCACGCGCCATGACATTACGCAGGTTCCCCCGCGCTCGTCGTGCCCGCTTCGCCCTCGCGGTGCGCGCTCGGCCACTACGGTGTGAACCGACGGCTATGCGGTTACCCGGGCTTCGGGAACCGCGGATTCCGGCGGGTGTCGGTGTCGGCCAGGAACGGAAATGAGGTGGTCGGGTGCCGGGTCGGATTCAGATCGACGACGTCGCACCCGTGGTGTCCGGTGGCGTCTACCCGGCCAAAGCGGTCGTGGGAGAAGTTGTGCCGGTGTGCGCGACGGTCTGGCGCGAAGGCCACGACACCGTGGCGGCCACTTTGGTGGTGCGCTATCTCGGCCCCGTCTATCCGCAACTCGGCCACGGGTCGGCGACCGGTGTCCAGCCCGCGGTCTCCGGATCCGGCCAACCGCGGGTCAAGCCGGCCCAGTACCGGATGGTGCCTGGCCGGACCCCCGACGTCTTGCACGGGCAGTTCACCCCCGACCAGGTGGGTCTGTGGACGTTCCGGGTGGACGGCTGGGGCGATCCGATCAGCACCTGGCGCCATGCTGTCGTCGCCAAACTCGACGCCGGGCAGGGAGAAGAGGATCTCGACAACGATCTCGTCGTCGGTGCGGCGCTGCTGGAGCGGGCAGCCACCGGAGTGCCGCGGGCCGACCGAGGGCCGCTGCTGGCGGCCGCCGCGGTCCTGCGCCAGCCCGGTGATCCGCTGACCCGGGCAGCACCGGCCCTCGCCGACCAAGTCACCGAAGTCCTGGACCGCTATCCGCTGCGGGACCTGATCACCCGCGGTCACCAATACGGCGTGTGGGTGGACCGGCCGTTGGCGCGCTGCAGCGCCTGGTACGAGATTTTCCCCCGCTCCACCGGCGGCTGGAGCACGGACGGCACCCCCGTGCACGGCACCTTCGCCACTGCAGCCGAGGCTCTGCCCCGGATCGCCGGGATGGGGTTCAACGTGGTGTACCTACCGCCGATCCACCCCATAGGCACGGTGCACCGCAAGGGTCGGAACAACTCGGTGACTTCGCAGCCCGGTGACGTCGGGTCACCGTGGGCGATCGGCAGCGCCGACGGCGGCCACGACGCGGTCCATGCCGAACTGGGCACGATCGACGACTTCGACGCATTCGTGTCCGCGGCACGGGACGCCGGCCTGGAGGTCGCTCTGGATCTGGCACTGCAGTGTGCGCCCGATCATCCGTGGGCCCGTGAACACCGGCACTGGTTCACCGAACTGCCCGACGGATCGATCGCCTACGCGGAGAACCCTCCGAAGAAGTATCAGGACATCTATCCGCTGAACTTCGACAACGACCCGAAGGGTCTCTACAACGAAGTGCTGCGGGTGGTCCGGCACTGGATCTCCCACGGCGTCACGATCTTCCGGGTAGACAACCCGCACACCAAACCGCCCGACTTCTGGGCCTGGCTGATCGGACAGGTGAAGGCCACCGACCCGGACGTGCTGTTCCTGTCCGAGGCGTTCACCCGCCCGGCCCGGTTGTACGGATTGGCCAAACTCGGCTTCACCCAGTCCTATTCGTACTTCACCTGGCGCACCGCCAAGTGGGAGCTCGAGCAGTTCGGCCGCCAGATCGCCGAGCACGCCGACTTCGCCCGCCCGAACCTCTGGGTCAACACGCCCGACATCCTGCATGAGAGCCTGCAGCACGGCGGGCCGGGAATGTTCGCCATCCGGGCAGCACTGGCCGCCACGATGGGGACGTCGTGGGGGGTGTACTCCGGATACGAGTTGTACGAGCACGTCGCGGTGCGTCCGGGCAGCGAGGAGTACGTCGACTCGGAGAAGTACGAACTGCGCCCCCGCGACTTCGCCCTGGCATTGCGCGAAGGACGCTCACTGGAACCGTACCTCAAGCGGCTCAACGAGATTCGCCGGGTGCACCCGGCGCTGTGTCAGATGCGAACCATCCACTTCCACGGCACTGACAACGACACCCTGCTGGCCTACAGCAAGTTCGATCCGGTGAGCGGTGACACCGTGCTGATGGTCGTCACCCTCAATCCGTACGCCGCCGAGGAGGGTACCGTCTGGCTGGACATGGCCGCCCTGGGCATGCACGACTACGACCGGTTCTGGGTTCGCGACGAGATCACCGGGGAGGAATACCAATGGGGCAGATCCAATTACGTCCGTCTGGAGCCGGCCAAGGCCGTCGCGCACATCCTGAACATGCCGCCGATCCCGTTCGACCAACGATCCATCCTGCTGCGCCGGCGGTGACATCGCGATGACCCGCACCCCCCCTAATTCGCATACCAGCCACAATCTGGCCCCCGACCACGGCGAACTCGCCAAACTGGTCGGCGGGGTGCACCATGATCCGCACAGCATCCTGGGCGCGCACGAATACAGCGATCACACCGTCATCCGCGCCCTGCGCCCGCACGCCCTGGAGGTGACCGCTCTCATCGGCGGCCGTCGTTATCCCATGGAGCACATCGGCGTCGGACTGTTCGCGGTCGCGCTTCCATTCACCAACCTCGTCGACTACCGCCTCGAGATCAGCTATCCCGGGGCCGACGGCACCCCGTACACCTACACCACCGCCGACGGCTACCGGTTCCTGCCCACCCTGGGCGAAGTGGACCTTCATCTGTTCGCCGAAGGCCGCCATGAACGGCTCTGGGAGATCCTCGGCGCCCACCCCCGCTCGTTCGCCACGGCGGACGGCGTGGTCGACGGGGTGTCTTTCGCCGTGTGGGCACCGAATGCCAAGGGTGTCAGCCTGATCGGGGAGTTCAACGGCTGGGACGGCCACGACGCCCCGATGCGGGTGCTGGGCTCCTCAGGTGTGTGGGAGCTGTTCTGGCCCGGCTTCTCCCAGGACGGCCTCTACAAGTTCCGGGTGCACGGGGTGGACGGCGCCATCACCGACCGGGCCGACCCGATGGCGTTCGCGACCGAGTTCCCACCGCTCACCGCGTCGCGGGTCTTCGTCTCGGACTACCGCTGGGACGACGGCGATTGGATGACCCGCCGCGCCGCCGTCAACCCGGTGTTGGCGCCGATGAGCACCTACGAGGTGCACCTGGGATCGTGGCGGCCCGGCCTGAGTTTCGCCGAACTGGCCGATCAGCTCACCGATTATGTTGTCGCCCAGGGCTTCACGCATGTCGAGCTGCTGCCGGTGGCCGAGCATCCGTTCGGTGGATCATGGGGATACCAGGTCACCTCGTACTACGCGCCCACCTCCCGCTTCGGCACCCCCGACGAATTCCGACACCTGGTGGACCGCCTGCACCGCGCCGGCATCGGGGTGATCGTGGACTGGGTTCCGGCCCATTTCCCCAAGGACAGCTGGGCGCTCGGCCGCTTCGACGGCACCGCCCTCTATGAGCATTCCGACCCGCGACGCGGTGAGCAACTCGACTGGGGCACCTACGTTTTCGACTTCGGCCGTCCGGAGGTGCGCAACTTCCTAGTGGCCAATGCGCTGTACTGGCTGCAGGACTTCCACATCGACGGCCTGCGGGTCGACGCCGTAGCATCGATGCTGTACCTGGACTATTCGCGGCCGGCCGACGGCTGGACGCCGAACAAGTACGGCGGCCGGGAGAACCTGGAGGCCGTGCAGTTCTTGCAGGAGATGAATGCCACGGTGCACAAGACCACCCCGGGGGTGGTCACCATCGCCGAGGAATCCACGTCGTGGCCAGGCGTCACCCGTGCGACCAACCTTGGTGGCCTTGGCTTTTCGATGAAATGGAACATGGGGTGGATGCACGACACCCTGGACTACATCAGCCGGGACCCGATCTACCGCAGCTACCACCACCACGAGATGACGTTCTCGATGCTGTACGCCTACAGCGAGAACTACGTGCTGCCGATCAGTCACGACGAGGTGGTGCACGGCAAGGGCACGCTGTGGGGGCGACTGCCGGGCAACGACCACGTCAAGGCGGCGGGGCTGCGCACCGTGCTGGCCTACCAGTGGGCGCATCCGGGCAAGAAGCTGTTGTTCATGGGCCAGGACTTCGGGCAGCGCGCCGAGTGGTCGGAAGAACGCGGTCTGGACTGGTTCCAGCTCGACGAACACAGTTTTTCCTCGGGCATCCAGCGGTTCATGGCTGACGTCAACGCCGTCTACCGCAGCCGCCCGGCGCTGTGGAGCCAGGACACCCTTCCGGAGGGGTACTCGTGGATCGACGCCAACGATTCGGCCAGCAACGTGCTGAGCTTTCTGCGTTTCGGTTCGGACGGGTCGGTGCTGGCGTGCGTGTTCAACTTCTCGGGCAGCGAGCACAGCAGCTATCGACTCGGGCTGCCGGAGGCCGGCACCTGGAACGAGGTGCTCAACAGCGACGCCACGGTCTACAACGGAACGGGGATCGGCAACCTCGGTGCCGTTCAGGCCCGCGACGAGCCGTGGCACGGCCGACCGGCGTCGGCGCAGCTGGTGCTGCCGCCCAACTCGGCCCTGTGGCTCGAACCCGCCGAGGATTAGACTAGGAGCAGGAATGCCGCGGGATTGGGAAAGTTCTCTACGACATCAGCGCGGCGCTTGATCTCCTTGTTGAGCCGCTCGGGCTATTCGACCAGATCTTGTGCCAGTGCCCGTTCGGGAACGCCGTGAAGGCCAGCACGTCGGTCTTGGCCTCGCCCATCATCGCGGCCACGTTCGGGAACGAGCCGGCCAGGGTGTCGGCGGCCCTGTCCCACTGGTCGGCGACCTCCTCGGGGTCGGTGTGAGCGAAGATCGTCTTTACCGCCGCGGTCACCGCGGGGGCATGTTTCGCAGATGAACCCCCGAAGCGCCACGGACTTTCAACGACGCCAAGAACAGGCAGGGTTCCGAAGGCGAAGCTGTCCGACACGCCGTCCAGCGACCATGGAGCGCCGACCGGTTCGAACAAGCCGACCAGCATGCCGTCGCCCTCGGGCCGGTAATAGCCGTAGCGCTCGGGATCCTCGATCACGGCGAGGTCTTTAACATGCCCGGGACCGCGTCGGCGATCAAGTAGTAGTGCTCGACCGGCTGCAGTGGATTGAGCCGGCATTGCGCGCGCCGAGTTGGCCCGCCCACATGCCTGCCGCGTTCATCCAAGTGCCTTGGCACCCTTGGACATTGAGGTGGCGACACCGAGGTGATCGGCGCGGCCTTCGTCGGGCACGCAAAATCCGGCCAGCACTGCGAACGCGGCTTTTCCGAGACCCGCATTTCCGACGTCGCCAAGCGTGCACGAGTGAGTTCGGTCTTGGTCATCCTCTACTTTCGGCATGCGTGACCGGCTGCTGGTCGATGCACTGCGCTTCTCGGAGGAGTCGTTCAACGAGGTGGTCGAGCAGATGCATGCCGAGGTTCCCTCACTGCGGGAACGGATTTCGCTCCTGATCCAGTGGACCTGCATTCCGTCCGGCGACGACGAGATTCCGGGTGCGTGGGACTGTGGTTCGACTTGTGGGCGCGGGCCTTCCGGCACGACGTGGTGAGGGCGGGCCGGGTCGAACGCGACGCCCGTTGGCGCGGGATGATCATCAACGTCGTCGAATCGGGCAAACTCGAAACCAAGGTCGATCCCGCCATGTTCGCTCTGGAGTTCTCCGCATTGCTCGACGGCTTGTCCATTCAGGTCGCCTGGGAGGAACCCGGCGAATCTCATCGCGATGTCGTAGGCCACCTTGACGTCGACCTTGGGCGCGAACTCACTCTGCCCCCGAACGCCGGCGCAGCCGCCCACCGTCGGTGTCCGGGCGTCGCAAGTCACGCTGAGAAGGCTCAGCCGGCCTCGCCGACGGGCTGCGCGGCCGCCGGGGTCGGGCTGCGGTGCAGCACCCGCACCGCGTCGGGAGCGCACAGACATCTGACCGCCATCCCGGGCCGGTAACCGACGGATTGCGGGCCGGACTGGTTGGGCACATCTACCACCAAGGCCGCGGTTTCGCCGACGTCCACGTGTACCTGTGTCGAGGCGCCGAGGTACACGACCTCGGCCACCGTGCCGCCGATGACGTTGTAGCCGAGGGGAATCGACTCCTCAGTGTGCAAGATCGTGATTCGTTCCGGCCGGATCACGATAGCAGCGGGGCCTGGTGCGACGACCTTGTCGACCGCCGCGCCGAGGCGCACCGACACTGCCGAGCACACCGCCGTACCGGCAGAGCTCTCGAGGACTTCGGCATCGAAAATATTCGCTGAGCCGAGGAATCCGGCCACATACGTCGTCACCGGCGCCGCGTAGATCTCCTGTGGCGGACCGACCTGTTCGACCCGTCCCTCGGCCAGCACCGCGATCTGATCGCTCATGGTGAGCGCTTCCTCCTGATCGTGGGTCACATAGACGAAGGTGATCCCGACCTCGCGCTGAACCGCTCGTAGCTCGAGCCGCAATTGCTTGCGCAGCTTGGCGTCTAGCGCGCCGAGCGGCTCGTCGAGCAGCAGCACCCTCGGCCGCAGTACCAAGGCCCGCGCCAGTGCGACACGCTGCTGCTGGCCGCCGGACAGCTGCGCGGGCTTGCGTTTGGCGAACTCGCCCATCTGGACCAGGTCGAGAGCGGCACCGACCCGCTCCTTCGTTTCGCCCTTCGGGACCTTCAGATAGCGCAGCCCGAACGCGACGTTGTCCCAGACCGTCATGAAAGGAAAAAGTGCGTAGGACTGGAACACGGTGTTGACGGGCCGCTTGTGCGGCGGATCGGCCGCGACGTCGCGACCGTCGAGTTCGATGCGCCCCGAGTCCGGCTTCTCGAAGCCGGCGATCATCCGGAGCGTGGTGGTCTTGCCGCATCCCGACGCGCCGAGCAGCGAATAGAACTGGCCGGCCGGGATGTCGAGGTCGATGCCGGTGACAGCCGGGATCCCGTCGAATGCCTTGGCCAGTTTGTCCAGCCGGATTGCGCCGCCGCTCATCCGTGCAGCCGGAGAGCGGTCCGCCGACGACCGCTTTGGCCAGCCACGCGAAGTTCGCGGCGAAGCGTTCCACGTCGGCCTCGTCGTGCTGGACGGACAGCAACCATTTCTCGATCTTGCCCCATGGCGGCAGAAAAGCCCCGCCGTTGTGCTGAATGAGCCAGTGCAGGTGCCCGTTCCCGGATTCGATCTGCAGGAATCGCGGAACTCCCGGTTCGGAACGGAAGGTCACGCAGCCCTTTGCTCCGACGGCGACGAGATGCCAGCCGTAGCCATGCTCGGCGATGGTCGCTTGCAAACTGGTCCGCAAACCCCTGTGCCTTGGCGGGGCAGACCATGTCCGGCGTCACGCCCGGCAGCGCGGTGACGCGGGCCGGGGCCGGTGGTGAATCCGGTCTTCACCTCGTCGAAGATGAGCAGCGCGCCGGCGGCGTGCAGCAGGTCGCGGATCGCGGCCAGGGAGCCGTCGGCGGGCGGGATGATGCCGGCGTTCATTATCACCGGTTCGACGATCATCCCGGCGATCCGATCGGGGTGCTCGGCCAGTGGCGGGTTCCGCCTCCCGGTCGTTGAACGGCACGATCATGACCAGATCCCTGAGCGCGGCGGGGATCCCGCTGTTGCCGGGAACACCGGTCGAGTGATTGCGCGGACCGACCTCGTCGGCAACCGACACGTGGTGGCCGTGGTAGCAGGCCTCGAAGTTGCCGATCAGATCGCGTCCGGTCACCGACCGGGCCAGGTGCACGGCATCCATGGCGGCTTCGGTACTGGAATTGGCGAACCGCCACAACGGCAGGCCGAAGCGGCGGGCAAGTTCGCCGGCGTTCCACACGGCCTGGGGCTGGTCGATCTGCCAGTTCTACGTCGCGCCGCCGGCCGGGTGTTCGCGGGCGGCCGCGATCAGCTGGGCCCTGCGGGGCTGCCGGCGCAGGAATATCTACTCCTCGTCGGTGATCAGAGCGTCGACCGAGTCGCTGGACCCGGCAGACGATAATCGGCGTTGCCACGCGAGACCTCCAGCCAATCGCCCTGTGCGCCTGCGGGGACCGAACCCGAGGGCAAATTCTGGCCAAGCGCTCAGTCTCAGATCCCGACTGAGCGTTCAGTCTCGGTCGGGCGCAGGCGGGCGTCAATTTGGCGCCAACGTCGGGCAGCCCTGCCCGAATTATGCGAGAGTCCTGACAGGTCATGCGCCCGACCCCGGAGGTCCGAATGTCAGTACCCCACCGATCCGGTCCGAGCCGCCGACAGCTTCTGCAGCGAGCCGCGCTGTTGACGGTCGGGGCGCCGGCCCTGGCGGCGTTTCTGGATGCCTGCGGCAAGGCCGATCAGACCTCGTCGGCCCCGGGTCTGAGGATCGCGTCGCCGAACAGCCCGGTTACCTGGGACATCGCGAAGGACAACGAGCCGGTCGCCGACGGGCTCGCTCCGGAGAGGGCCGCCACACTTCAGCTCTACAGCTATGCCGACTACGTCTCACCGGATGTCATCAAATCGTTCCAGGAGAAGTACGGCACCACCGTCCAGGTCTCGACGTTCAACGACGCCGACGAGGCGATCACCAAAATCCGTGCCGGCAGCGTCGATTTCGACATCTTCTTCCCGAGCTACGACCAGATCGGCAAGCTGGTGAGCGGCTCGCTGTTGCGGCCGCTGAACCACAGCTACATCCCGAACATCAAAAACGTCTGGCCGGTGTTCACCAACCCGTTCTACGACCAGCAGTGGCGCTACACCACGCCCTACACCGTCTACACCACGGGTATCGGCTGGAACAACACCGTGGTCCCCGCCGACATCGGTGCGCTGAAGAATCCCTATGAATCGCTGTGGGATCCGGCCTACAAGAACAAGACCGCCGTGTTCGACGACTGGCACACCACGATGGCGATGGTCTTGCTGAAACAGGGCATCACCGACGTGAACACCTCCTCGGCCGCCGATCTGAAGACCGTCGGCGAGCAGTTGACCGCACTGGTCGCAGCGACCTCGCCGAAGGTGACGGTCACTATGTACACCGACGTGCCGTCCGGCCAGATCGGCCTGTCGCAGATGTGGTCGGGCGACATCATCAATGCGCAGAACTACTTACCCGAGGGGGTCAAGGCCGACGTCCTGCGCTACTGGTTCCCCACCGACGGAAAAGGGTTGGTGGACAACGATCTGATGGTGATCCTGCGCGGCGGTAAAAACCCGGTGCTGGCCCACCTGTTCATCAACCACATGCTGGAAACCGAATCCGCAAAACAGAACTTCAAGCAGATCGGTTACCAACCGCCGCAGGTATCGATGAACCCGGACTCCCTGGTGGCCGAGGGCTTCGTCCCGGAGAACGTCAAGACGGCGATCGTGCGGCCAGAGTACTTCGACGTGGGTTACCGGATCCTTGAACTCGAGCCCGACAACGATGCGGCCTGGCATAACGTCTGGCGCGCCTTCAAGGCTGGGGGATCCTGACCGCGGTGACGCCGACCGAGGTTGCGCCGCCGGCCGCGCCGCCGTCGAAGCGGGCGCGAGCCAGTCTGCTGGGACCAACCCTTGCTCTGCCGGGGATCGCCTGGCTGCTGCTGTTCTTCCTGGCGCCACTGTACGTCGTGTTGGCCATCGTCTTCGGCCGGACCGATCCGATCTTCCGCACCGCGGTCCCGGTGTGGAACCCATTGCAGTGGAACCCATCTCAGTTCAATTACGTGCTGAGCCGCATCGTCGGATCCCAAGGCATCTTCGGGCCCGCGCTGGTTCGTACCGCGGTTTATGTGCTGCTGGCCGGCCTGCTGTGCCTGTTGATCGCGTTCCCGGTCGCCTACTACGTCGCCCGATTGTCGGGCAGGCGCAAGGGTCTGCTGCTGGCTCTGTTGATCGCACCGTTCTGGATCAGCTACATGATGCGAATGCTGGCATGGGTGAACCTGTTGCAGGATGACGGCCTGATCAACAGGTTGTTGAGCCTGGGCGGGGTGTTCGACGTCCGGACGCACTGGTTGACCGGCCAGCCGGTGGTCGTCGTGCTCGGTCTGGTCTACGGCTACGTCGCGTACATGATCCTGCCGCTGTATGCCGGGCTGGACCGGCTGCCGCAGTCCACCCTTGAGGCGGCCCGTGATCTCGGCGCCAACCGGTTCGCGTCGTTCTGGAGGGTCACACTGCCGATGTGCCTGCCGACGATCGTGGCAGCGGTGCTGCTGACGTGTCTGCCGATGCTCGGCGACTACTTCACCTCCGACATGCTGTCGGCCTCGCCGAAAACCGCGATGGTGGGCAACCTGATCAACGACAGTGTGCAGTCGCCGGGGCAGACCGGTCAGGCCGGCGCGTTGGTGATGCTGGTCCTGCTGGTCGCGGTGCTGCCGATGTTCTACTACGTGCGGGTCACCTCGCGCGGGGACGTGTCGTCGTGAGGGGCCCGGTCACCTGGTGGAACGACCCGTGGCGACCGCCGCGGATCCTGGTCGCAGTAACGCTCGGATACCTGGCCTGGTCGTTGATCCCCGTGCTGATCGCGGTCATCTTCTCGTTCAATGACGGCCGGTCGCGCACAAGTTGGCAGGGCTTCTCCGCACGCTGGTACTGGGGCGACCCGACCAAGTCGGTCTGGCACGACGCCGCCCTGCACACTGCCCTGTTTCAGACCCTGAAGCTGGGCGTGATCACCACGCTGATCACGGTTCCACTCGGGGTGATGTTCGCGATCGGGATCGATCGCTGGCGGGGCCGGCTTCCGGCCGGGGCGAACATGCTGATGCTGGTGTCGTTCGTGCTGCCCGAGGTGCTGCTGGCCGTCGCGCTGCTGTTTGTGGTGACGTCGCTGTCGCTGCCGATCGGGTTGGGCACCCCGGCCCAGGTGCTCGGCCTGGTGACCTTTCAGATCGCCTATCCGGCCGTGCTGGTGCGGGCGCGACTGGCCACCATCGGCACCCAGTATGAAGAGGCCGCCATGGACCTCGGGGCCTCGCCCCTGACGGCCCTGCGCAGGGTGACACTGCCGATGTTGCTACCGGCCATTTTCGCCAGCACGGTGCTGGTATTCGCCGATGTGATCGACGACTTCGTCCTTGTGCGATACCTGTCCGGCGACTCCTCGACCGAGCCGGTGTCGGTGAAGATCTACAACACCGCGCGCGCCGCACCGACTCCGGCCCTCAACGCGCTGGCCACCCTGCTGCTGTTCGCTGCCCTACTGGCGATCACCATCGGCTATCAGATCTACCGCCGGATGCTCCGCGGGGACGTCACAACCGACGGCGGTATCGCGGGCTTCGCTGGCGAGGCCTGAACCACGAGAACCCCGGATCGGTTCCACGACGCCGACCAGTCTGACTGTATGTTCAAACAGTTCGAACCAGCACTCGTCCCCGCCGATGACCTGGACTCGTCGCTGGCACCGTTCGGCACGCCACGCATGCTGCCGCGCGAGGCCTATGCCTCGATCCACGGATGGGCTGGGTTGGCTGATTTGTCCGGTGGTGGGGTGGTCGATTCCGGCTGTGAGCGGTGGGGCGGGACACACCACTAGTACAGCGCGTTGGCGAGGTTGCGCCGGCCGGCGACCACGTCCGGATCAGCGGGATCGAACAGTTCGAAGAGTTCGATCAGCCGGGTGCGCACTCGGGTGCGTTCATCTCCGGACGTCCGCTTGACCAGTGCGGTCAGCCGCGCGAACGCGCCGGTCACGTCCTGGCTCATCAACTGGACATCGGCCGCGACGAAGGCGGCGTCGATGTCGTCAGGCGCGGCGTCCGCGGCCGCCACCGCGCCGGGCGGATGCGCCGTAGCGCGTTGCAGAAAGCCGATCTGGCGCAGAGCCGCCGTGGCTTCGACGTGTTTGGGGTCACCGTCGAGGATGGCCTGGTACGCCGCACTGGCACCAGCGAAGTCACCTTCGTCCAGTTTGTCGCGAGCGTCCTCCAGTGCCGGGTCGGCGTCGCCTTCCGCGGGAACAGCCGCTCCGCCACCCAATTTCCCGGCGGTGGCGGCCAGCAGCGAGTCGATCCACTTACGCAGCTTCGCCGGGGCCTGCACGCCCTCGAAGCTGGCGATGGGCTGTCCGCCCGCGAGAGCCACGACTGTCGGGACCGCCTCGACACCGAACATCGCACCCACCCGCGGCGCTGTGTCGACGTTGACGGTGGCCAGCGACCACGCCCCCTTGTCGGCGGCAGCCAGCCCGCCGAGGGCGTCGGCGAGCGCAACGCAGGCCTCGCTGCGGGGCGACCACAGCAGCACGACCACCGGGACTTCACTGGATCGGACCAGCACCTCGGCCTCGAGGTTGGCCTCGGTGATCTCCACGCCGGCCGCGCCGCCGCCGGCCGAACCCTGGGGGGTGCGCTGCTTGAGACCGGAAAGATCAACCGCACCGGTCATCACCGGGCCGGTTCTCGGACGGGGGCGAGTCACATCACCAAGTCTGTCATGCCCGCAAGGGACAGATCACCCGTGCACGCGGATCACGCGGCGGCGCCGTCTGCGCAGCGCTGGCCGCGCAGAAAGTCCAGGATGTCGACCGGCAATCCCAGGGCCATGTTGGCCAGTTCGGCGAACGCGGCGTGCGGGTCGATCGCATACCGGATGCAGTAGGCATCGAATACCGCGGGGTCGTCGACGATGTCACGGGCGGAGGGGTTGTTCACGGGGAGGTTCTCCTTGGTCGTTGCGGGCAGCACTGCGATACGGATGTGACGCTATGAGCGGACACCGACATAAACCGCGCGCTTCGGGGCCGGTAGATCACTAATCTGGAACCGATTGGCATCAGAAGGGATTCGAGGCCAGGCCGCGGTCGGCAGCTTCGCAAGAAGCGCCCGCCGAACGGCACCCCTGTGGGCGTTGGGAGGTGAAACGTGGTTCCACAGCAGGACCGGGCGGAGGCCACCCGCCGGCGGATCGTCGGCGCTGGTGTCGCACTGTTCGGCGACGTCGGTTTCGGGATGGTTGACATGGTCGACGTGATCTCCCTGGCCGGTGTCAGCAAGGGCGCCTGCTACTACCACTTCCCCACCAAGCAGTCGCTGGCCGCAGCGATCATCGAAGAGTCGAATGCCAAGATCGCGGCGGCGATGGCTCCGGTCTGGGAGTCCGATGCACCGGCCATGCACCGGCTGATCATCGCTACCTTCCGGTTTCTGGAACTCGTCGAAACCGACGACGTTGCCCGGATCGGCTATCAGCTCCGCCAGTCGCTCAAAGAAACCAGAGAGCCGGAAAGGCGGCACATGGGAGATACCGAGGTGGTGTTCACCGACCGGCTGAAAAGAGCGATGACGGACGGCCATGTGCGCACCGACATCAATCCCGAACACACCGCGTACACCCTGTTCACCTCACTCGTCGGCTGCCAGCTGCTCGCCGAGCCATTCGGCGACGATCCGTTGAAGCGGTTCGCCGAGGTCTGGGAGTTCGTGTTGCGGGCCATCGCCACCGACGACCACCTCCCGGCTCTCCAAGAGCTGGTCCGGACAGCGTCACGCAAACACTCCGGGTAGCCCCGGCCGGTCCGACCCGGGGGGCGATATGACCAACGTCACAACAGCCGGCCATGCCGCCGAACCGGTCTGTCAGCAAACGCGCCGCGCGGCTATCCCGCCCGCAGAATCAGGGCATCGCCCTGCCCGCCGGCCCCGCACAGCGCGGCCACCGCGTAGCCCGATCCGCGCCGGGCCAGCTCCAGCGCGGCGTGCAGGGTGATCCGCGCCCCGGACATGCCGATCGGGTGGCCCATGGCGATCGCACCACCGCTGCGGTTCACCTTCTCCGGATCGACGCCGAGTTCCCGCGTCGACGCCAGAGCGACGGCGGCGAACGCCTCGTTGATCTCGATGACGTCGAGTTGGTCGACGGTGATGCCCTCCCGCGCGATCGCCTTCTTGATGGCGTTGGCGGGCTGGGACTGCAGGGTCGAATCGGGTCCGGCGACGTTGCCGTGCGCACCGATCTCACAGAGCCAGGTCAGTCCCAACTCCTGCGCCTTGGCCTTGTTCATCACCACGACTGCGCAGGCACCGTCGGAGATCTGCGAGGCCGAACCGGCGGTGATGGTGCCGTCCTTGCGGAACGCGGGCTTCAGGCCCCCCAGCGACTCCGCGGTGGTGTTGGCGCGAATTCCCTCGTCCTCGGTGAACTCGATGGAATCACCCTTGCGTTGCGGAATCGCAACGGGCACAACCTCATCGGCGAACACGCCGTCCTTCCATGCGGCCGCCGCCTTCTGGTGGGAAGCCGCCGCGAATTCGTCCTGCTCCAGCCGGGTGAACTTGTCGGCATCGTTGCGCTGCTCGGTCAGCGCTCCCATCGGCTGGTCGGTGAAGATGTCGTGCAGACCGTCATAAGCCATGTGGTCCTTCACGGTCACGTCGCCGTACTTGTACCCGGCACGGCTGTCCATCAGCAGATGAGGAGCCCTCGACATAGACTCCTGACCACCGGCCACGACGACGTCGAACTCACCGGCCCGGATCAGCTGATCGGCCAGTGCGATGGCGTCGATCCCGGACAGGCACATCTTGTTGATGCTCAGCGCGGGCACGTCCCAGCCGATGCCGGCCGCCACCGCGGACTGACGCGCCGGCATCTGCCCGGCGCCCGCGGTGAGCACCTGCCCCATGATCACGTAATCGACCATCGACGCCGGGACTCCGGCTTTCTCCAGTGCCGCCTTGATCGCGATGCCACCCAGATCGGTAGCCGAGAAGTCCTTCAGCGAACCCATCAACCGCCCGATGGGCGTACGCGCCCCAGCAACGATCACCGACGTCGTCATGTCCTGCCTCCTGCAGCCTCGGTCGAGCATGTCAGCGGCCGATCTTCCTCACAGCCTGACCAACCGCCCGGTCGAAAGGTTACCGTTGCGTTATGACGACTGATCACGTCGACGCCCGGCCGATGCTGGCGAGCGCCTTGGTGATGGGGATCGACCACGTCGGGATCGCGGTGCCCGACCTGGACGCGGCCATCGCGTGGTACCACGACAACCTCGGCATGATCCTCGTCCACGAGGAGATCAACGCCGATCAGGGCGTGCGCGAGGCGATGCTCGAGGTGCGCGGCGCCCCGCGCGGCAACGCTCAGATCCAGTTACTGGCGCCGCTGGACGATTCGTCGACGATCGCGAAGTTCCTCGACAAGCGCGGCCCCGGCATCCAGCAGCTCGCCTACCGGGTCAGCGACCTCGATGCTCTGTCGGAACGTCTGCGCGCCAAGGGCGTGCGGTTGCTCTACGACGCACCGCGGCGCGGGACCGGCGACTCGCGCATCAACTTCATCCATCCCAAGGACGCCGGCGGAGTACTGGTCGAATTGGTCCAGCCTGCCGAGCACTGATCCGGGCTAGGACCACCTGCGGGTCGGGCTGCGATCCGCTCTCTTGCGCCAGCACGGCGTGTGCCAATGTCGACGATCGGCCCCCTCCGTGTCCTCAACGCGCCAGACCGCTACGTGGGCCGTTCCGGAACGGACTTCGTGGTCGCAACCCGGGCACCGGTAAGTCTTGAGCGCGCGGGCCCCGGGGATGGATGCCACCTCGTAGTCATGCCCGTCGGCGCCCGGCTCGATCTGGCGAAACATCAGAACAGCCGGAACTCGTCGCTGTCCATCCCGCGCATCGAATCGTAATCCAAAGTGAGACAGCGGATTCCGCGATCCTCGGCGAGCGTTCTGGCCTGCGGCTTGATCTGCTGGGCGGCGAACACCCCTGCCACCGGCGCCAGCAGCGGATCGCGGTTGAGCAACTCCAGGTAGCGGGTCAGCTGTTCGACGCCGTCGATCTCTCCGCGCCGCTTGATCTCCACCGCCACCGACCGGCCCCGGGCATCACGGCACAGGATGTCCACCGGGCCGATCGCGGTCATGTACTCCCGGCGAACCAGGGTGTAGCCCTCACCGAGAAGGTCGATGTGCTCGGCCAGCAGTACCTGCAGGTGCGCCTCGACGCCGTCTTTGACCAGCCCCGGGTCCGTACCCAATTCGTGGCTGGAATCGTGCTCGATCTCCTCGAGGGTGATCCGCAGTTGCTCGCCCGCCTTGTTCTCCACCAGCCAGAGCCGGCCTTCCCCGGCCTCGGTCAGCCAGCACGGCGGGCTCATCCAGTTCAGCGGCTTGTAGGCACGGTCGTCGGCGTGGACACTCACCGAGCCGTCGGCCTTGACCAACAACAACCGACGGGCCGACGGCAGATGAGCCGTCAGCCGGCCCAGGTAATCCACGGTGCACTGGGCGATCACAAGTCGCACCGGTTCAGCTTAGGTGGGAGCCGCGGGCAACTTAGGCTGACGCCACCATGAGTTCCGATCAAAGCCTGGCGCAGCGACTGGGCCGCGTTCTGGAACGCATCACCCGGCAGAGCGCACGGCTCTCTCGAACACCGGTCTACGGTTCGCTGCTGCTGGGCCGTGCCTCGGAGAGCCCGGAACGGCGCAGAGCCCGGGTTCAGGCCATCCTCACGGTGTTCATCGTGGTGGTCAACGCCATCGGTCTCGCACTGGCGTACCTGTTCGGCGCCGTTGCTTTTCCGGAGCCCAGCGTGTTCACCGACGTCCCCTGGTGGCTGCCCGCCCTGGTCACGCCGGTCTATGTCATCACCGCGGTGACGCTGGGCACCCTGTGGCTGCACGTGCGCACCCTCAACGACCTGCGCTGGGCGACCGAGGGACAGCAGCCGACCCGTCTGGACCAGCGCAACACCATCCTGGCGCCGTGGCGGATCGCCTTCACGCACGTGGTGCTCTGGGGTGTCGGTACCGCCCTACTGACCACCCTCTACGGCTTCTACGACACCGACTTCATCCCGCGCGTGGGACTGGTCCTGGCGTTCTGCGGGCTGGTGGTGGCGACCACGAGCTATCTCGCCGCAGAGTTCGCGCTGCGCCCGATCTCCGCGGCGGCGCTAGCCGCCGGCGAGCCGCCCCACGGGCTGGCTCCGGGCATCATGGGCCGGCTGATGACGGTGTGGCTGCTGGGCTCCGGGGTTCCGGTGCTGGGAATCTTCTTCATCGCGCTGTTCTCCCTGACGATGCGCAACCTCGGGCAGCGCCAACTGGCCATTGCCGTGCTGTTCACCGCGGCGGTGAGTCTGGTCGTCGGGTTCGGCCTGATGTGGGTGTCGGCCTGGCTCACCGCAACCCCGGTGCGGTTGGTGCGCTCGGCCCTGCGTCGGGTCGAGAAAGGCGATCTCGACGCCGAGGTCGTCGTGTTCGACGGCACCGAACTCGGGGAACTGCAGCGCGGGTTCAACTCGATGGTCGACGGACTGCGCGAACGCGAGCGGGTGCGGGACCTTTTCGGCCGCCATGTGGGTCGCGACGTCGCGGCCGCAGCCGAGCAGCAATTGCCCCGACTCGGCGGGGAGGAGCGTCACGTCGGGGTGCTCTTCATCGACATCGTCGGCTCGACCAAGCTGGTCACCAGCCGGCCGCCGATCGAAGTGGTCGAACTTCTCAACCGTTTCTTCGCCGTCATCGTCGAGGAGGTCGACCGCAACGGGGGGCTGGTCAACAAATTCGAGGGCGACGCCGCCCTGGCCGTCTTCGGCGCACCGGTGGCCTTGGAGTGCCCGGAGGAGGCGACACTGTCTGCCACCCGGGCTATCGTCCGCCGGCTGCGTCAGGAGGTGCCCGAAACACCGGCCCGGATCGGCGTCGCATCCGGCACCGTCGTGGCAGGCAACGTGGGCGCCAAGGAGCGCTTCGAGTTCACCGTGATCGGCGAACCGGTGAACGAGGCCGCGCGACTGGCCGAACTGGCCCGGTCCGAACCGAGCCGGGCGCTGGCGTCGGCCGGCACGGTGGTGGCCGCGTCAGAACGTGAACAACGGTTCTGGCGGGTGGGCAGGACGGTGCGGCTACGCGGATACGACGAGCGTGTGCAAGTCGCCCACCTGATCGGCGGCCGCTAGTAGGACGGTCCGGCGCGCAGCCACTGCTCGGCGACCGCCACCGCCTCGTCGAGGGTGCCGAAGACACTGTCATCGAATCCGTGGCCGGGAACGATGACGGCGGCGTCCGGATCGACCAGCAAGCTCCGTTTGCCCGCGGCGCTGAGCATGGCGCTCATTCCGGCCAGCAGCGCCCGGGCCGGATCGTTGATGGTGTCGACGCGGGTGACGTCGAGGATCGCCACGGAGAAGGAACCGCTGTCGCGATCGATGATGCGCAGCACCCGTTCCGCTCCGGCAAACATGAGGTCCCCGTGCATCTCGTAAACGCGCACCCCATCGCCGGCGTCGAAGACCGCTCTGATGGTCGCCCGGGACTCCCGGCTGACGGTGAGGAAGTGCAATCCGAGACGCTCCGACAGCGCCCGGCACACCAGCACCCCCCGCACGCTGTTGCCCCGGCCGTCCAGCAGCGGCGAATACACCCCGATGCCCAACTGCCCGGGCAGCACCGCGGTGATGCCGCCACCGACCCCGCTCTTGGCCGGCATCCCCACCGCGCTCACCCAGTCGCCGGCGCCGTTGTACATGCCGCAGGTCACCATCACGCTCAGCGTGCGCTGTACGACCTTCGTGCCGGTGACCCGACGGCCGGTCTGCGGGTTGACTCCCCCGCGGGCCAGGGTCGCGGCCATGCGGGCCAGGTCCACGCTGGTGACCCGCAGCGAGCATTGCCGAAAGTACACGTCGAGGACGTCGTCGGGGTCGTCGAAGATACCGAAGCTCGTCAGCATGTAGGCGATGGCACGATTGCGGCTTCCGGTGGCCTTCTCCGAGCGGTACACATCCTCGTCGAGATCCAATTGCCTTCCGGCACAGGCGGAATAGAACTGCTGGATCTTCGCGAAGCGCTCATCCGGGCTGGCTCCGGGGACCAGCGATACCGCGGCGATGGCGCCGGCGTTGATCATGGCGTTCTTCGGCGTCTTGGTGTGCTCGTCGACGCTGATCTCGTTGAACGCGTCGCCGGAGGGCTCCACCCCGATCTTGGCGTCGACCGCCTCCTGTCCCACCTGATCGAGGGCAAGCGCATAGGTGAAGGGCTTGGAGATGGACTGGATTGTGAATTGCGTTCGGGCCTCGCCGGATTCGTAGACGAACCCGTCCGCCGAGGACAGGGCCAGCCCGAAACCCGCCGGATCGACCTGTGTCAGTTCCGGGATGTAGTCGGCCAGTGCCCCGTCGGCGACGCCGGCAAACTCGGCCACCAACTGGTCGAGGTACCGCTGAACCAGTTCCGCCATCCGGCGAGTCTAGGTTGCGGCGGCGGGGTCGTCAGGACAAACGCCCGCGCCTGCGGCTCACCGCACGAACGGCGGTTCGCCCACGCCGCTGACCATGTGGGTGCCCCACGGGGTTTGCTCGACCACGCGCGCGGCCGACGCGCGATCGCAGATGGTCAGTGTCACTCCTGCCGGGCGAGCCCTGGCCGAGTCCGGCAGTGCGTCGAAAACCGTTCCCTGCCAGTGGTATCGGCCGTCGATGGCATCGAGGTGGCCGGTGAGCCGAACCCGGGTGGGAATGGCCTGACCGCTGACGGTGACGACGGCGGGCCCATCGTAGAGATCGTCCGGGCCGGGTTCGGAGCCGCTGAGGTAGAAGCGTGACGCGACCGGTTGCGGAAGCCAGCGGCGCAGCGCGACCCGGCCCCTGGCTTCGACACGTGCCGCACCGGAACGCTCGATCATGCGCAGGCAGCGAGCGACATAACGCGCCTGCTGCCGCACGTCCGGCCCCGGGATACGGAAGTAGTTCGGGACACCGTGCGCCGCGATGACGGGGTTGCCCGACGGCCGGGTGTCGACCACCGTTGCAGCAGTGGCACTCTGGCCGTCCGCGGTGGTCACCGTCCATGTTTCAGTGGCGTTGTCGAAGTGCGTCGCCGCCGTATCCGGGAACACCGTGCACACGCCCAGGCCCAGTTCTGGAGGCGCCCCGGGGCCGATCACGATGACGCTCACAGAAAACCGGCCCGGCGCCACAGCCGCCGGCTGAGCCGGCCCATCAGCCCGACCTCTTCGAAGAACGCTGCCAGCGGCTGGAAAGACTCCCGGCACTTCTGCCGGAAATGCGGGTTCGCCCTGGCGATCCGGCTCATCTCGCGGCCGTCGAGTCCGGCCCGGTCGTAGTACACCGGCAGGGTGAACAGCATCCGGTAGAACGGACCACCGGCGCCATGCAGGTTGGCCACGAAGGCCCTGCGGTACCACGGCATGGCGGGCACCTCTTTGCGCAGTCCGTCGCGGGCGAATTGGATGTGCCGCGCTTCCTCGGTGACGTGAATCCGCATCAGCCGCCGAACGATCGGCTGCAATTCCTGGTCGTCGAGAATCTGGCGCTGCAGCGCGTCGAAAATCTCCTCACCCACTAGGGCGGCACCCCACAGAACAGGCCCGCGGAAGACGAAGGGCAGCGAGTTAATGATGATCCGCTGGAAGAGTCTGGGCCGCACCGGGATCCCCCCGACGCGATCGATCGTCTTGCCGAACATCACCATGTGCCGGGTCTCGTCGCCGAGTTCGGTGAGCATGTACTGGGTCGCACGCGACGTCGGGTTGGTGTGCATGATGCCGCGCAGCAGAGCCTGGTTGAGAATGTTCTCGAACCAGATTCCGGCCGAGAGCATATTGACCAGCTGCTGGCGCGACAGTTCCCGCTGTTGGTCACGGGTCATGGCGCCCCATTCCGGGGTGCCGTAGAGAGTCACCATCTGCGGCGGCAGAAAAAACTTGTCCGGATCGATGGGGGCGTCCCAGTCGATGTCGACGGCCGGTTCGTATGACTTCTTGATCGATCCGCTCAGCAGCCGCTCGGAGAACTCCTCGCGGGTGCGGACCCGGGTCTCGCTGTGCGACGTCGACGTCGTCATCGGACGCCCTTCTCTCGTAGTTGAGTGTGAAGGTAGGGCCGTCGCAGGGTGGTGTCAATACCAGCGGTACCGGATACTTGCGGTTTCGAAAGATGGACCCCCGCCGCACTCCCGCCCGAGCCCGACCTATGCGAGCATCGAGTGATGACATCACTGCAGTACCGGACCATCGACAGTCCCGTCGGCCCTCTGACGCTCGCGGGGGTCGAGCAGACCCTGATGCACCTGCGAATGGCCGACCAGACTCACGAGCCCGATCGCACGGGTTGGGAGTCAGCACCGCCAGGAACGTTCGGCGAGGCCGTCGAGCAGCTTGACGCCTACTTCGCCGGCGAGCTGACCGAGTTCGACCTCGATTTTCAGATGCAGGGGACCGATTTCCAGCGCCGTGTCTGGGCCGCGTTGCAGACCATCCCATACGGGGAGACGCGTTCCTACGGGGATATCGCAGTACAGATCGGCGCGCCCGGCGCGTCACGGGCGGTGGGCCTGGCCAACGGCCGCAACCCGCTCAGCATCATCGTTCCCTGCCATCGGGTCGTCGGGTCGACCGGAAACCTCATCGGTTACGGCGGAGGCATCGACCGGAAGCGAATTCTGCTGACCCTAGAGCGCGATCGCCAGCCCGCACAGCCGGCTCTGTTCGGTTAGAAGGAGGTCGCCCATGCCCGGATTTCTCCGCGTCGGACAGCGTCAACGACTTCAAGGACTTCAACACGCCGCGTCATCGCCGAGTTTCGCGCGGACGGGGGCAAGGTCGGTCCACCGTTCGAGGGTGCCACTTTGCTGCTGCTGACGACCACAGGGGCCAAATCCGGCTCTTCGCACTTGATAGGGGTCTGGTGCTGTCCGACATCGTGTCGTGTCGGTGATTGATTGGGGGCCCGCGCCCCTGTGAGCTGGGTGTTCTTCAGGCATCCAGAACAAGGAACGCGGGCCATGGTCACGGTAGTTCACTGCTGCTTGATCTCGACGGTGTGGTCGTGGAGTCGGTGCAGCGACGTAGGGATGGGACCCGGCTGGTGGTGGTGGGCACCGCCGCGGAGTGGGTCGGCATCTGCCCGCAGTGCGGGGAGCGCTCCACCAGGTCGAAGGGCTGGGTAGCGACCTCGCCGCGTGATGTGCAGGTTGGCCCGGATCGTCCGTTGTTGCAGTGGCGCAAGCGAAAGTGGTTGTGCCCCAGTGCGGTGTGTGACCGCAAGGTGTTCACCGAGTCGGTGCCGGGAGTGCCGGCGCGGGCGCGGGTCACCCCTCGGGCCAAAGCGTCGATGGCTATTGAGGTTCTCGACAAGGACCGCTCGGTGGCTGCGGTCGCCTCCGACTACCGCTGCGGCTGGCACACCGTGCACGACCACGTCGTCGCTGTCGCTGATGCGGTCCTTGATGCCGAACCGGCGCCGGTGGTGGTGCTGGGCATCGACGAGACCCGCCGCGGCAAGGCCAAATGGGAAACCGACCCTGACACCGGTCGACGGTCCTGGGTGGATCGCTGGGACACCGGCCTGGTCGACATCACCGGCGATCAGGGCCTGTTAGCCCAGGTCAACGGCCGCCACTCCGGGGCGGTGATCGACTGGCTCGACGGGCGCGAGCCGGCGTGGCGGGCCCAGATCACCCACGTGGCGATCGACATGTCGGTGGTCTACGCCCGCGCCGTACGACTGGGACTGCCCAACGCAGTGGTGATCGTCGATCGGTTCCATCTGGTCAAGAAGGCCAACGACATGCTCGATGCGGTGCGCCGGCGAGTCACCTTGGCCCAGCGCGGGCGACGCGGCCGCAAAGCCGACGTCGAGTGGATCAACCGCCGCCGGCTGCTGCGCGGCGCTGAACGGCTCACCGCAGACCAGCGCACCACCTTGTTCGCCAAGCTGCTCACCGCCGACCCCGGCGAGGACATCGCCGCGGCGTGGATCGCCAAAGAACTGCTGCGCGAACTACTTTCGTGCGCTGACCGCGGTGGGCTGCGCTACGAGATCCACGCCGCCTTAGACCGGTTCTACCGATTCTGCGCCGCCTGCAAAGTCCCCGAGGTCATCGCCTTCGCCCGCACCATCGAGACCTGGCAAGCCCCCATCATCGCCGCCCTACAGACCGGGCTGACCAACGCCCGCACCGAGGGCTACAACCGCATCGTCAAACACGTCGGACGCATCGCCTTCGGCTTCCGCAACCCCGACAACCAACGCCGCCGAGTACGGTGGGCCTGCACCCGCCGATCACGGCAGGTCACACCCAGCCGGCACCAATGCCACTGCTAACTGCGAAGAGCCCCAAATCCGGCCAACCCCGCCTGGCACCGCTGGCCTATCTCCGGATCGACGACATAGATGATCATCGTCGGGTCGAAGGCCAGCTCGGACACCAACCCCGGATTGGGTGCATAACCTGCGCGCGCATCCACGCGCGCATATCGAGGTCGGCACCGACGCTTACGACGTGATCGCCCGGGAATTGCCCTCCGAGGAGCGCGACGACGTGTATTCCAAAGTCGCCGCAGCCGCACCGGGGTTCGGCGAATATCAACATGCGGACGAACCGTGTTATTCCGCTCTTCGAGGTGCAGCGCGTTTATTGGCACATTAGACGCAATTAGAATAGAAATGCCTGAGCCCCCCAATGTGAATTGGGGGGCTCAGGACTTCAATTTGCGTTCGGCGGTGTCCTACTTTTCCACCCTTTTGGGTAGTATCATTGGCGCTGGTAG
>CAZVST010000045.1:0-41356 GCA_964629725.1 uncultured Mycobacterium sp. | reverse complement strand
CGCTGTCCCATCGACAACCAACACGGCGTGTCACAATTGCAACAACAGCCCCACGATTAACTGCGCGGCATTGGCGCTAACCCCGGGACGCGACCTCGTACAGCTCCAGTGGCAGGCCGTCGGGATCGGCGAAGAAGGTGAACCGCCGGCCGGTGTATTCGTCGACGCGGACGTCCTCGACCGCGACGCCGTTCGACGTCAGATGCTCGGTCCAGGCGTCGAGGTCATGGACGGCGAAGGCGAGGTGGCGCAGTCCCTGCGCCTCGGGCCGGCTCGGACGCGCCGGCGCGCCGGGGAAGGTGAACAGTTCGATTTGGGTGCCATCGGGCAGTACGAGGTCCAGCTTCCAGGACTTCCGCTGCTCGCGATAGTTCTCGTCGATCACCCGCAGCCCGAGTAGCTCGGTATAGAACGCCTTGGAGCGTGGGTAGTCCGAGCAGATGACGGCGACGTGGTGGATGCCGCCGAACGCGGGCCGGTTCATGATTCACAGTGTGCCTGGAGTCCGGTCGCAGCCGTCAGCGAAACGGCCCGGCGGCGGACAGTCCACGCAGCAGAATGAAGACCATGGGTATGACGACGCGATCCCCCGCCGCCGTGATAGCCGCTGCGGCAGCGGCGCTCACGGTATCGGTGAGTGTGGCAACGCCGGCGCGGGCGGACACCCCGGAGGAGAAGTTCATCAACGACATCAAGGCCTCGAACTCGGTAGCCACCAACATCCCCGGCCCGCCCGAGAGGTGGGTGGCCGCGGGGTACGCGTCGTGTGACCGCATCACGAGAACGTCGTCGCAAGGCCTCCCCATCCGGGCTGCCATCAACAACGAAGTGATCGCCGCGACGACATTCAATGTCATCGCTCGGCAGGACGCTGTAGCCCTGGTGACCTACGCGGTTCTGGACCTGTGCCCGCAGTTGATTCCTGCGCGGGCTAACGCCGGGGCCCCGGCTCCGCCGCCAGCCGGCTGAGCCACGCCCAAAGACCTGCACAAGACGTGTTCTCAGACCAGCACGGCCAGCAGGTCGCCGCCCTCGACCTGAGCAACGGGGGCTACCGCAATCCGTTGCACGGTACCGGCTTTGGGGGCGGTGATGGCTGCTTCCATCTTCATCGCCTCGATGGTGGCCAGGGCCTGTCCGGCGCTCACCACGTCTCCCTCGGAGACGGCGAGGGTGACGACGCCGGAGAAGGGCGCGGCGAGGTGGTCGGAGTTAGACGGATCGGCCTTCTCGGCTGTCGGAACAGTCGCTCCCACAGCGCGATCCCGTACCCGGATCGGGCGCAACTGTCCGTTGATGAGACACATCACGGTGCGCATTCCGCGCTCATCGGGGTCGGAAATGGCTTCCAGTCCGATGTGTAGTTGCACACCGCGCCCCAGTTGGACCCGGTTCTCCTCTCCACGACGCAGCCCGTGGAAGAACTCGTTGGCGCTGAGTCGCGAGGTATCCCCGTAGAGGTGACGGTGCGCCTCGAATTCCTTTGTCGGGCCGGGGAATAGCAACCTGTTCAAGGTGTCCTGACGCATGCGCCCCGGTTCGCGGAGTGCGGCCTCGTCGTCGGGTGCCAGCCCGGGCGGCGGCTCCGCCGGCGGGCGTCCGGCCAGGGCGCGAGTGCGCAGCGGTTCCGGCCAGCCGCCGGGCGGATCGCCCAATTCGCCTCGCAGGAAGCCGATCACCGAATCGGGGATGTCGAAGCGGGCCGGGTCGGCGGCGAACTCCTCAGCTGAGACGCCGGCGCCGACGAGCGCCAACGCGAGGTCGCCCACGACCTTCGACGACGGGGTGACCTTGACCAGGCGGCCCAGGATCCGGTCGGCAGCCGCGTAGTTCTCCTCGATGTCCTCGAAGCGGTCGCCCAGGCCCAGCGCGATCGCCTGCTGGCGGAGATTCGACAACTGGCCGCCGGGGATCTCGTGGTGGTAGACCCGGCCGGTTGGGGCGGGCAAGCCGGAGTCGAAGGCGCCGTACACCTTTCGCAACGTCTCCCAGTACGGCTCGAGATCAGTGACCTCGGTCAGCGATAACCCGGTGTCGCGCGGCGTGTGAGCTACGGCGGCAACGATCGCGCTCAACGCCGGCTGGCTGGTGGCACCGGACAAGGGCGCCGCGGCGCCGTCCACGGCGTCGGCACCGGCCTCCCAGGCGGCAAGGTAGGTGGCGAGCTGGCCGCCGGCGGTGTCGTGGGTGTGGACGTGTACCGGAAGCTCGAAGCGCGTCTTCAAGGCCGACACCAGCGCCGCGGCGGCCGGCGGCCGCAGCAGGCCTGCCATGTCTTTGATCGCCAGGACATGGGCTCCGGAGGCGACGATATCCTCGGCCAACCGCAGGTAGTAGTCGAGGGTATAGAGGGTCTCCGACGGGTCGCCGAGGTCGCCGGTGTAGCTCAGGGCCACCTCGGCCACCGCCGTTCCGGTGGCTCGGACGGCGTCGATAGCCGGCCGCATGGAGTCGACGTTGTTGAACGCGTCGAAGATTCGGAAGATGTCTACGCCGGTGGCGGTGGCCTCGTCGACGAAGGCGGTGGTGACCGATTCGGGATAGGGCGTGTAGCCGACGGTGTTTCGTCCGCGCAGCAGCATCTGCAAGCAGATGTTGGGGATCGCGGCTCGCAGCGCCGCCAGGCGTTCCCAGGGGTCTTCCTTCAGGAAGCGCAGCGCCACATCGTAGGTCGCGCCGCCCCAGCACTCCACCGACAGCAGTTGCGGGGTCATCCGTGCGACGTAGGGGGCGACCTGCAGTAATCCGTTGGTGCGCAACCGGGTTGCCAGCAGCGACTGGTGGGCGTCGCGGAAGGTGGTGTCGGTGACCGCCAGCGCCGGCTGTTGGCGCAGTGACCGGGCGAACCCCTCGGGGCCGAGTTCGGTCAGCCGCTGCTTGGACCCTGGCGGGGGTGGTGCGCCGAGGCTGATGGCCGGCAGCTTGTCGTGGGCGTAGAGGTTGGTGCGACGCGGTCCGTGCGGCTGGTTGACGGTGATGTCGGCCAGGTAATTGAGGATTCGGGTGCCGCGGTCGGCCGAACTGCGGGCGGTCAGCAACCCTGGCCGCTCGTCGATGAACGAGGTGGTGACCCGGCCGGCAGCGAAGTCCGGATCGTCGAGCACCGCCCGCAGGAAGCCGATGTTGGTAGCCACGCCACGGATGCGGAACTCGGCGAGTCCGCGTCGCGCACGACGTACCGCAGTGTTGAAATCCTTTCCCCGGCAAGTCATTTTGACTAGCATCGAGTCGAAGTGTGCGCTCACCTCGGCACCCAGGTGGGACCCGCCGTCCAGTCGGATGCCGGCGCCACCCGGGCTCCGGTAGGCGGTGATGCGGCCGGTGTCGGGGCGGAAGCCGTTGGCCGGGTCCTCGGTGGTGATCCGGCACTGTAGCGCCGCTCCCCTGGCGTAGATCGAGTCCTGTTGGAGCCCGAGGTCGTCCAGGGAGTCGCCGCCGGCGATGCGCAGTTGCGCGGATACCAGGTCGACGTCGGTCACCTCCTCGGTGACGGTGTGTTCCACCTGGATTCGCGGGTTCATCTCGATGAAGACATGCTCACCACGCTCGTCGAGTAGGAATTCAACCGTGCCCGCCCCGCTGTAGCCGATCTGGCGGGCGAAGGCGACGGCGTCGGCGCAGATCCTCATCCGCCGTTGGGGATCGAGGTTCGGTGCGGGGGCCAGTTCGATCACCTTCTGGTGCCGCCGCTGGACGCTGCAGTCCCGTTCGTAGAGGTGGACGACGTTGCCATAGGTGTCGGCGAGGATCTGCACCTCGATGTGGCGCGGGTTGAGTACCGCCTGCTCCAGAAACACCCGCGGGTCGCCGAAGGCTGAGGCGGCCTCCCGGCTGGCCGCCTCGGCGGCGGCGGGCAGGTCGGCGGGCTCGGCGACGCGGCGCATGCCCCGGCCACCGCCCCCCGCAACGGCTTTGACGAACAGCGGAAACGACATTCCCGCAGCCGCCGCGACAAGGTCGTCGACCGATTCCGAGGGCGCCGAGGAGGCGAGCACCGGAAGGCCCGCCGCGCGGGCGGCAGCGATCGCCCGGGATTTGTTTCCGGTCAGTTGCAGCACGCCCGCCGGAGGCCCGACGAAAGTGATGCCGGCAGCAGCGCAGGCGGCCGCGAGTTCCGGGTTCTCGGAGAGGAATCCATAGCCGGGGTAGATCGCGTCGGCGCCACAGCGCACCGCCGCACCGACGATGGCGTCGACGGAGAGATACGCGCGGACCGGATGTCCTGGCTCCCCGATCTGGTAGGACTCGTCAGCTTTGGACCGGTGCAGCGAGTTACGATCCTCGTAGGCGTAGACCGCCGCGGTGGCGATGCCGAGTTCGTAGGCCGCTCGAAACGCGCGGATGGCGATCTCTCCGCGGTTGGCGACGAGCAGCTTCGTGATCACGCTTTACCCCTTCTCTTCGCGCAAGCGGCTCATTGTTACCCTTCGTCTTCGCGCAAGCGGCTCATCGCTACCAGCCTCGGGTCGCCAGTCGGTGCGGTTGGGGGATGTCGTCGACGTTGATACCCACCATCGCCTCCCCCAACCCGCGCGAGATCCTGGCCAGCGCGTCGGGATCGTCATAGAAGTTCGTCGCTTTCACGATCGCCGCACCCTGGGCACGAATATCGGCCGGCACCCGCTCCAACGCCATCACCGCCAGCGCACCCGCGGCCTCGGCAATCCGCGCCTGCTCAGCAGTGACGACATCCATGATGACGCCACCCTTAAGCATCTCAACCATGCCGCGCTTCACCCGGGCGTTGCCGGTCAGAGCATCATTAGTCTTGCCGTTGATCGACATGGGGGCATTCTCCTCCGTTTTCAGTTCAGCATTCAACGAAATTGACCGAAACGTTGACGGTCAGTCCGGAATCTAAAGGCGCTCTGGCAAAACTTTTTACTGACACGTTAGGTCCGTAGGCCTAAGTCCTTAATTTCACTGCTTATCGTTGCAGTCATGTTGCTCGATGTGCGATGGCTGGAGTACGTACTCAAGAGAACCGGCCGCAAGTAGCGCCGTTTCTGCACTGCCCATGACGGGTCACCGATGGTCATCGGTGACCCTTTTTTCGGCGGTGGCCCTATTGTCCGCAGAGTTTGCGGGCCAGCGACTCCCATGCGCGCGACAAGCTCTCCACCGTCTGGCCCCGCGAATCCATCTGGTGCGCAACGTAATCAGCGTCCAGCAGAGCCAGCAGCGCGTCAGCCTGGGCATCCAGGTCGCCGGTGCTCTCCGCGGCCCGCAGCAGCACCCGCACGTGGGTGTGCAGGACGGAGGACGCGGGGTTGTACCGAGTCTCCGGTCCGCGGTTGACTTCTTCGAGGATGGCCCGGTGGGCATCGACGAACCGGAGCCGTTCCCGGCCGAAGGCCAGCAGACGTTCCAGCGGCGGCGCGTGCGGACCCAGTGGCGGCGGCCCGAAGAGGAACGCCTGCTGCATCGCCCGTTCGTCCTCGTCGAGCAACTCGATCATCAGGCCGGCGCGGCTGCCGAACCGTCGGAACAAGGTGCCCTTGCCGACTCCGGCCGCCGCCGCGATGTCGTCGGTGGTGATCTCCCCCGGCCGCCGCTGGGCGATCAGGGCACGGGCCGCGTCCATTAGAAGCTTCCGGTTGCGGGCTGCGTCGCCGCGTTCCTGCGGGGCGTCCATCGTCAGCTGACCGGGATCCATCACCTCACTGTAGCCCGGCCGGGAATGAAGCGGACCGTAGTCCGGTTAAGCTAGGCGTAGGTCACCACGATTAGGACACCCCATGGCATCGACGAACGTTCTCACCCTGGTCGGAAGCTTGCGCGCCGCCTCGATCAACCGCCAGCTGGCCGAATTGGCCGCCGAATCCGCCCCCGACGGCGTGACGCTGACCATCTACGAGGGACTCGACGAGCTGCCGTTCTACAACGAAGACATCGACACCCCGACTCCCCCGCCCGCCGTTGTCAAGCTGCGGGCCGCCGCTGCCTACGCCGACGCGGCGCTGTTCGTCACCCCCGAGTACAACGGCACCATCCCCGCCGTTCTCAAGAACGCCATCGACTGGCTGTCGCGCCCGTGGGGCGCAAGCGACCTCAAGGACAAGCCCGTCGTCGTCATCGGTTCAGCGGCCGGCCGGTTCGGCGGCACCTGGGCGCACGACGAGACTCGTAAATCGCTGGGCATCTTCGGGCCCCGCGTGGTGGAGTCCATCAAGCTTTCGGTCCCGGCCGGCACCTTCGACGGCAAACACCCCCGTGAGCACGCAGACACCGTCGCCGCCGTGCGCGAGGCGGTCGGCCAACTCGCCGCGGAAGTGGGTTGAGACATGACCATCGACATCCGGCGCGCCGCGGACCGGGCCCTGACCCGAACACCCTGGCTGCAATCCCATCACTCGTTTTCCTTTGGGCCGCATCATGATCCGTCCAACACCCACCACGGGCTCCTGCTGGTGAACAACGACGACGTTGTGGCACCGGGTACGGGGTTCGATACCCACCCGCACCGTGACATGGAGATCGTCACCTGGGTGCTCGACGGCTCACTGGTCCACCAGGACTCGACCGGGCATTCCGGGGTGATTTATCCGGGTCTGGCGCAGCGCATGTCCGCCGGCCGCGGCATTCTGCACTCCGAGAAGAACGATTCGTGGACACTGCGCGGCGAAAAGCACACTGAACCGGTGCATTTCGTCCAGATGTGGGTGCTTCCCGACGAGCCCGGGCGCACTCCCGGCTACCAGCAGTTGGAGATCGACGGCGAACTGCTCGCCGGCGGGCTCGTCACCGTGGCATCCGGGATGCCCGACCACCGCGACGCCCATGCGATCACCATCGGCAACCGGTACGCCGCCTTGCACGCGGCGCGACTGCAACCCGGCGCGAGCGTCGACCTCCCCGACGCGCCCTACCTGCACGTGTTCGCCGCACGCGGTGACGTGACACTGGAGGATGGCGGCGACCTGCAGGCCGGTGACGCGGCGCGGATCAGCGGTGCGGGGGGCCTGCGGCTGACCGCCAGCGGGCCCGCCGAGATTCTGGTGTGGGCGATGCACGCCCGGGCCGCCTGAGCGAGCACCTTCGGCAATAGCCGGTTGCCACCGCCGGTACGGTAACCCGGCTAGGCTGCCGCTGTGAACCTCGAGAAAGTGGTTTTCGGCTTCTTCGTGCTACTGGCGGCGACGTTGAACTTCGGCTTCTTCGTCGGCGACATCAGCGATCCCGATGTCCATAACTCCTGGGAACTGTTCCTAGCGCTCATCGTCGCCTTGATCACGACGGTGCTGAAGTTCGGTGACAGCACCCAACTCGGTGCGGTGCACCTGGCGACCAGTCTGGTCGCGTTGCTCCAACTCGCCGCCGCAGCCGGGATGTGGGTCTGGGCCACCCAGGTGTCGTCCACTGGCCTGGACGGGCATGCCACGGCCAGCGTGGTCTCGCTGTCCGGCGGGGCGCTGCTGGCCAACCTCGTCTCCGTCACGTTGCTCGTGGTCGAGACGGCGACCTTCCGTCGCCGATAGCCCGGGCACCCCCAGCGTCAGCCCCCGAATGCCGAACCTGCAGAGCCCCTCGCCACTCTGGATTCGACGGCGCTCCTCGGGACGGCGCGTTCTGGTCGACATCCCGACGACGGTGCCGGCGAACGATGTGCTCTTCCTGATCATGCGGCGAATGCGGTTGCCGCTCATCGTCGTCATCGCCATGTTCAGCTTCTGCACCACCGGGATGATGTTCATGCCGGGTGTCGACCCGGAGGGAAACCCGCACCGGCACAACGTTTTCGACGCCTTTTACCAGATGACCATCACGCTGACGACGGTCGGTTTCACCGAGGCGCCATACGCGTTCAGCTATCCGCAGCGCATGTGGATGTCGCTGTCCATCTTCCTGCTGGTCATCAGCTGGGCCTACGCCATCGCGGTGTTCTTCGCGCTGGTGCAGAGCACCGCATTCCAGACGGCCGTCGCCACCCAGCAGTTCCGCCGCCGGGTCCGCGGTCTGGTCGAACCGTTCGTCATCGTCGCGGGTTACGGGGACGCCGGCCAGATCGTGGGCACCGACCTCGACGAGCACTATCGGCGCTTCGTCGTGATCGACAAGCGCGAGGACAGAGTCCAGTCGGTGGATTCCGGACAGCTCACCTTCGATGTCCCTGCGGTCCAGGCCGACTGCGCCACACCGGCGGTCCTGGGCATGGCGGGTCTGGGCCACCGTGAGTGCGAGGGAGTGCTGGCCCTGACCGATGACGACGACGCCAACCTCGCGGTGGTGATGACGGCGTCGATCCTCCGGCCGGACCTGCCCGTACTCGGCCGCTGCGCGGCCAAGCGCACCCGGACCCGGATGGAGCATTTCGCCCCGGGTTCGGCCATCAACGCCCACGATCGCTTCGGCGACTATCTCGCGCTGTCGATCCATCACCCGGTCAACCATCAACTGCTGAGTTGGCTGATGGACAACGATCAGGAGCAACTGCAACCGGTGCGCGAGGATCTCGCCGGGCGCCGGTGGGTGGTCTGCGCCGACGGCGAGTTCGCCGATGCCATCGTCAGCGATCTCGCCGCCACCGGTGTCGCGGTGCACCTCGTCGATTCCTCCAACAGCGACCCCGACCTCTCCGGATCGGTCGGATTCGTCGCCGGCACCGACAACGACACCGTCAACATCGCCATGGCCGAGCACGCCCGCGACGTCAACCCCGATGTCTACCTGGTGGTCCGGCAGCAGACCAACGCGATGAAGGTGTTGTTGGAGACGCTGCATATCGAGTCGGTGTACATCGACACCGAAGTCATCGCCCGTGAGGTGCTCGCGCGGATTCTGACTCCGGTGTTCTGGAGCTTCGTCGAGCATGTGCTCACCCGGGATGAGCAGTGGGCCACACAGGTTCGCGACCACATCGAGCGGCGCTGCGGCCCGCGGACCCCGGAGCGGGACGTGGTGACGCTCTCAGCCGTCCAAGCCCCCGCGATCGCCGACTGGCTGCGGCGCGGGAAAGCCCTGCCGCTGCATACCCTGCTGCGCCGTCCCGACGACCGGGACACGACCTTGCCGCTCGCGGCATTGGTGCTGATCCGCGACGGTGAGCACATCTTCATGCCGCCCGAGGACACCCCAGTGGCCCTGGGCGACCAAGTGCTGCTCGTCGGAAAGCCGAGCGGGCTGGTGTTGTCGCACGAGATCCGCCACTACCCGGGCACCGTGGAGTATCTGGCCACGGGCAGCGATGCTCCCCTGACCTGGGCATGGTCCCGGCTCACCGCCCGGCGCCGAGCGGGCACGCACTGAGGGTTTCAGGGCCGCGGGATCCGTTGGGTGCGTTCTCTTTTGAGGGTTTCGCCGCGGAAGAAAGCGGGTGACTTGAGGTTCCACAGGATCATCAGCAGTACGCCGAACAGCAGGCTGGCCACACCGATGATGAAGACCACGCCGACTCCGGCCAGTGACGCGCCGACGCTGTTCTCCGGCTGCGCCATGTGGTAGGCCTCGATGACGCCCACCGGGATGAGGATCAGTGCCGCAAGGCCGGGCAGGATCACCTGGCCGAAGGCGGTGCGCCAGGACTGGAAAGCGGTGTCCCAGAAGTAGATCACCGACGAGATCGCGACCACGCTGTAGTAGGTGATGATCGAGATTCCCACGCTGTAGACACAGTCCTCGACGATGCTGTCGGAGAACCACGTCAGCCCGCAGTAGATGAACAGCGTCGTCAGACCGATGAACCAGGTGGCGAACTTAGGGATCTGGACCACGTCGTCGACCGACGCGAACTGTTTCGGCAGGGCCTTGTAGGTCGCCATCGACAGCACTGACCGGACCGTCGACATCACCGTGGAGATGGTGGCCGAGAACGCCGACAACCCGATGATCAACGAGGCGCCCACGGCCCCGTAGGGTCCGACGGCCGCGCGCGCCATCGCCGAGAACACGTCGTCGATGTTGGCTTCGTTGGTCAGGCTCAGCGAGCTTTCCGGGTCGGTGCCGGCGAACGCCAGTGCCGCCACGCTGATCACGACATAGGTGATGACGGTGATGACGATCGCCGTGACCCCGCTCTTGCCCGACTGGCCGGGGGTGCCCTCGGTCTCCTCCGACATCGACAGCGAGGCATCGAATCCCCAGAAGATGAAGACCGCGATCAGGAATCCGCCGAGCAGTGCCGCGAAGCTGTCGATGGCGAAGGGGTTGAACCACTCCCACGAAAACGGCTGAACGGTCGGGTCGCGATGACCGCGGACAATGTTGATCACGAGGATCACCGCGAACAGGATCAGACCGCCGTACTGAACGATGGTGAGCAATAGCGTCGTTCGGGAGGATTCCTCGGCACCCCGGGCGACCAGCCAGGTGGTGGTGAGGATGAACGCCGCGGCGATGGCCATATTGATCCAGTTCGATGCATCCTCAAGACCCAGCGCGACCGTCACCGCGTTGACGGTGATGCCGGCCGCCCCCACCCCGGCCAGCACACTGGAGAGCAACAGTGCGTAGCCCCCGATCCAGCCGATGTGCGGCATGATCGCCTTGGAGCCCCAGGTGAACACCGTTCCGGCGTCGGGAGCCGCGTCGGTCAGATGCTTGTAGGCCAGCGCGACGAAGAACATCGGGACCACCGCGATGACGAACACCACCGGTAGCTGGTAGCCGGCCTCGGCGGCCCCGTGCCCCAGAGCGCCGGTCAGTGAGTACGCCGGGGCGGTGGCCGCCAGTCCGATCGACACCGCACCGACCAGTGACACCGAACCCTTTTTCAGACCTTTGGACTGCAGGTCATGCATGGGTGGGTCGAGTTGTTCCTCCGCAGCCATGAACGGATTGTGCCACTGCGCAGCTATTAGGGAGCCCGTCCTCACTGACTAGGGTCGAGAAAATACAACGAGCAGTGGTGGTGGGCGGTGTCGTGAACAGGAGGGGGTGTTTGCCGCTGTCCACCGCCGACTTGCCGCTGATTCTGAGGACCTTTCTGTGTTTTCGGGGCCTCTAACGGTTGGACGCGTGCGGAATTCATCGGTGGGCAAGCTGATTTCGGTGGTAGCGATGCCCCCGCCCGGTTGCCACCCGGTTGTTCATATTCGCCGGGTACCGTCAAATTTGTGATTCCGCGGAGGGGGGTGCCTGGGTTGGGGACCGTCCTCAGCGCCCCAATTCGAGCTGCGTCCGCGGGCCTTCACATCGCGGTCACGACGACCGCAACCGCCGCGGGACTGGCCGGGTCAGCCGCCCTGGTGGGCGGTTCCGCCGCCACCCGCGCCGGCGAGGCGGTGCTTGACGTCGTCCCCGGGGCTCGCACGGCAGTCCGGACCGTGGCGGGGATGGCCGTCGAGGCAGTCGGTGGTCCGCCCGCCAGACGCAGCAGTCGGCATGGGCGGCGGCGCTGGATCGAGGTTCGGGGACTGTCCGGACCGGACGCCGACGCCATTGCCGATGCGGTGCTTGAGAGTGTGCGCGGGATCCCCGGGGTCATCGACGCGGTGATCAACCGCTCGGTTGCCCGTGTCGTGATCACCGTGGCTCCGGAAGGCGTCGAGCGGAACCTCTCGACCGTCGTCGCCGACGCTGAGCGAAGGGCCCGCAACCAGGCAACGCAACGCCATCACCCGTTGACCCTGCCCGGTGACGACACCCTTCTGGTAGCGCGGGCGTTCAGTGCGGCTGTCGCCGCCGCCAGCCTGGGCTTATCGCTGGGTAGTTCAACGATGCGACTGCCTCGCCTGCCCAATGTCGTCTCGGTCGCACCAACACTGGCCGAACAGGTCCCCGCCATCCGCCACCAACTGGTCCGCACGCTGGGCAACGAGGGAACAGACCTCTTGCTGGCGGTGCTCAACGCGGCGGCCAACGTCCTCACAGTGTCGCCGACGGCGGCCGCCGCCGAGGCCGCCTCCCGAGCACTGCTGGTCGCCGAAGCATGGAACGTGCGCCAAGCCTGGCACCGTCACGAACCGGACCTAGCCGCGCAGAGCCCGGAAGGGCGCGGACCGACCAGGGGCACAACGGTTTTCGCCGATGGACCGGGTGAGGAGTACGCCAACCAGGAAGGCTGGATCGGCCTGAGCGCCGCCGCGGTGATCGGCGCCCTAACCCGTAGCCCCACTGTTGCCGGTGCCGCCGCGCTGGTGTCCGCACCCAAGCCCTCCCGGGCGGCTCGTGAAGCCTTCGGCTGCGCGATGAGCCGCGGCCTGACCGCTCACCACGACACGGTGATCGTAAGGCCGTGTTCGTTGCGAGCGTTGGATCGCGTCGATGCCATCGTGATCGACCCGCGTGCCCTCTACACCGACGAATTGATGGTCACCCGCCTACGTGGCGTGGTCAGTTCCCGGCGCACATCCGCGTGGCAGGCCGCACAGGCCGCTCTTGAGGCAGGCCTGATCGGGCCCGGCTGGCACCGGTTCTCCACGATCCCGTCGGCCGGGGGCGCGGGTGAGGCGCTAGTGAGCCCCCTGCGCGACCCGTTCGCCACCGCGGTGGTCAGCGAGGCCCGCCGGAGCGGCGCTCGGGTGGTCTCGGTCGCCGACGACGGACTGCGCTCCCTGCGACAAGGATTCGACACCCTGTTCCCGGCCGCCGGTTCCCTCGACGACGCCCTCGCTGACGTCGTCTCCAAACTGCACCTCGACGGGGCGACGGTGGTGTTCCTGACCACCTCCACGATGGCCGCCCAACACGAGGCCGACATCACCATCGGCATCACCCGCGGAAGCGGTCCGGCATGGGGCGCCGATCTTTTCGTCCCTGATCTTCCCGCGGCGTGGCGGATTCTGCGCGCCATCCCAGCGGCCCGCGCCGCAAGCACCCGCGGGGTTCGGTTGGCGGTATCCGGCTCGGCCATCGGCGCGCTGATGCTCGTTCCCGGCGTGCCCGGCTACGGCCCCGACGCCGTCAACACCAGCGTCTTCGCCGGACTGTGGACCGGATTCCGCGCGGGCACCAAGGTTTTCGAGGAGCCGCTGCCCTCCGCTGAACCCGGCCACGAATGGTATGGCCTGACGGTCGACGAAGTGCAGCGTCTCCTGCCCCGCCCGCCGTCGGTACCCGAGCCGCCGGCCGAACACCCGTCGGTGCTGCTGGCGCCGGCACGATTCGTACGGGGGGTGAGCACAACCGCCTGGTCCCTGGCCGGCGATCTCGCCGGGGAGTTCCGGGCCAACCTCGCCGACCCGATCACCCCGATCCTGGCCACCGGCGCAGTGGCCAGCGCCCTGCTCGGCTCGCCCCTGGACGCCGCGTTGGTCAGCAGTGTCCTGTTGACCAACGCCGCGCTGTCGGCCCAGCAGCAATTGCATGCCCAACGGACGCTGCGCCGACTGCTGGTCGTGCAGGATCCACCGGCCCGCCGCCGCGTCGGACCACTCGAGGACCACAACTGCGAAGACGTGCCCGCCACCGCGCTGCGTCCCGGCGACATCATCGAGGTTCGGGCCGGCGAGGTGGTGCCCGCCGACGCCCGGCTCATCGAGGCCGACAACGTCGAGATCGACGAGTCGCGACTGACCGGCGAGTCGCTGCCGGTGCCCAAACAGACCGATCCGGCGCCAGGCGCCGCCCTGGCGGAACGCGCCTGCATGATCTACGCCGGCTGCACCCTGGTCGCCGGAACCGGCCTCGCCGTCGTCACCGCGGTCGGCAACGGAACTGAAGTGATGCGCGTAATCGCGATGGCGCCCAGGACAACTCGACGGATCGGTCTCCACTACCAGCTGGCCCGGATCACCAGCCGCGCACTGCCCTGGACTCTCGGCGGGGGCGCACTCGTCGGGCTGTTGAGCATGGTACGAGGTTCGCCACTACGGGCAGCAGTCGGCAGCGCGATCGCCGTCAGCGTGGCGGCGGTGCCGGAAGGACTGCCCCTGGTGGCCACGCTGGCGCAGTTGGCCGCGGCACGCAAGCTCAGCGGCCAGCACGTACTGATTCGCAACCCCAACTCGGTGGAAGCGCTGGCCCGGCTCAATGTGGTTTGCTTCGACAAGACCGGAACACTCAGCGAAAACCGCCTACAGGTCAAACGAATACGCCCCCTGCCCGGCCACAGCCGCGCAGCCGTGCTCGCCGCAGCGGCCAGCACCATCGTCGCCCACGACGGCAAGGCCGACCACGCCACCGACGAGGCGATCCGGCAGGCTGCCGGTGACATCGGCGCCGACGACCGGGATGCCTATCTTCCGTTCCAGTCCGGGCGGCCCTTCGCCGCATCGCTGATCGGACATCGCCTAACCATCAAGGGCGCGCCTGAGGTGCTCTCGGCGGCGCTGGCCGTCGACGCGTCCGACCTGGCACCCATGATCGCGGAACTGGCCGCCGAGGGGTTGCGCGTATTGGCCGTGGCCGAACGGACTCTGACCGCCCGTCAGGCGGCGCGCGCTGCCGCAGACCCGGCGGCGATGGAACGATTGTGCCGAACAGGACTGCAACCGGTCGGAGTGCTCGGTCTGGCCGACACCCCGCGGGCCAGCGCTGCTTCCCTTTTGGCCGAGTTGGGGGCACGCGGCATCGGAGTGCGGCTGATCACCGGCGATCACCCCATCACCGCCGCAGTCATTGCCAACGAGTTGGGTTTAGCGGTCAGCGAGGATCAGGTGGTCACCGGCACCGAGTGGGAAGCGATGTCCGCTGACGAACGCGCCGAGGCCGTTGCCGAACGCCTCGTCTTCGCCCGGATGTCACCGGAGCACAAGGTCGACGTGGTCCAGACACTGGAACGCATCGGCCAAGTCACCGCGATGGTCGGTGACGGCGCCAACGATGCCGCCGCGATCCGGGCGGCCAGCGTGGGCATCGCGGTCGCCGCCAGCGGCAGTGATCCCGCCCGAACCGCCGCCGACGTGCTGCTGCTCGACGGCCACATCGAAGCGCTACTCGCCGCTCTCGATGAAGGTGAGCAGCTGTGGCAGCGCGTGCAGTCGGCGGTGTCGGTGCTGCTCGGCGGCAACGCCGGGGAGGTGATGTTCGCTCTGCTCACTGCGCTGGTGACCGGTCGATCCGTGCTCAATGCCCGTCAGATGCTGCTGGTCAACATGCTCACTGATGCGCTTCCCGCTGCGGCATTGGCGGTCAGCAGTCACGATAGAGCAGGCTCACTCGACCGGGACGAGGCCGCGATGTGGCGAGCGATCGCCGTCCGCGGCACAGCGACTACCGCCGGTGCGACGCTCGCCTGGCTCATGGGCAGCATGACCGGAACCCAGCGGCGCGCGGCAACCATCGCGTTGATCGGACTGGTCTCTACGCAACTCACCCAAACCTTGGCCGACTCGCGCAGCCCTCTGGTGGTGGCGACCGCGGCCGGATCGTTCCTCGCACTGGCCGCAGTGATCAGCACACCCGGGTTAAGCCAAATGTTCGGCTGTACCCCGATCGACCCGCTGGGATGGGGTCAGGCGTTCCTGGCCACTGGGGCGGCCTCGCTGCTCAGCCTGTACGCACCTGCCGTGTTGGAGCGACTGCTCCCGGTGCCGGATACCTCAGTCGTGAACGACGACGACGCCGACCTGAACCAGGACGGCATAGATCTCCCGAACAACCGGGGTGAGCAGTCGCGCACCAAATTCGACAAGAACGTCAGGTCCGGAGAAGCTGGGCTTAGCGGTCATGGTCCAAGGCAAGACGATGCCGGTGGCCTCAACGGATCAAACGAGTGAATGGGAGACGAACATGTTCTTGATAGACAAACTCATTGCCGCGCAACGCGAAGCCTCCAGGGAAGTCGCCGAAGGCGAGGTGTACTCGGTTCAGCTTCCGCTCATCGGCAGGGTGCCGGTGCCCTCCCCCCGTCAAATCGCCATCTTCGCAGCGCTGGGCGGGCTGGCCGCGATCGAACTGATCGACTGGCCGGTCGCGGTGGCCATGGGCATCGGCTCGGCCCTGGTCTCCCGCCAGCTTTCCGACCTGGAGGCGCGAGAGGAGGAACTCGCCGAGACGATCGAGCACGAACTGGCCGACACGAACGGATCAAAGTCCCCTGCCAGGGCGATGGCGGCCTCCACCACGACGAAAAAGGCGGCCACGAAGAAGGCCCCCGCGAAAAAGGCGCCCGCCAAGAAGGCAGCCCCGCGGTCACGGTCGTAACCGTTAATCGGGCCTGACTAGCCCGAGGTAGCAGGGACGTGTGCCGTGTAGATGCGCAGGGTCGAGCCTGGCGGACGGTCGAACATAAGACACATGGCGAGTACGGATCGGTCTTTCCCGACCTCGTGCTGGAGTCGGAGTACCTCGGCGACTAACGCGCTGACCACACGACAGCGACGCGTGGAAATAGAACCATCACCTGGGCAGTGCGTGGGGCCGGGGATGGGGGATGATGGTGAAATGACGCTTCCGCGGTCTGCTGCAGCTGAACCGATGGGCTCCGGCCGGGCCGGTCGTTGAGGGGTGGCGGTCCTAGAACAGTTGCTGGACGCGGTTGGTGACGAGCGCGGCACTGGTGCGGCCGATCGCTTGTGTGAGGCTTGCGTGCAGCTGTTCAGCGTTGACGAAGCGGCGATCTCGCTGGTCTTCCAAGGCACCAACACCGGCACCCTGGGCGCCAGCGGTCCCCGTGCGCGGGCGATCGATGAGCTGCAGTTCACCTTGGGCGAGGGTCCGTGTCTGGATTCGGTGGCTGAACGGACGCCGGTGATGGTGGTCGATCTTGCCGATCCGGCGAATCGTCGATGGCCCGCCTACAGCACGGCGATGCTGGCCCATGAAATCCGCGGAGTGTTCGCGATGCCGGTCCTGGTGGCTGGACAGTACCTGGGCGCTCTGGACCTATTTCGCACCGAACCCGGCGTGTTGGACGGCGAACACCTCGCCGGCGCGCTGATCGCCGCAGAACTTGCGGAGATGCCCTTCCTCGACGTGATAGGCATCGACCTGCACGCGGCGGTCACCGACCCTGGCAGCACCGCATGGGCCGAACTCCACGCCCTGTCCCGCGCCGAGGTCAGCCAGGCCACGGGCGTGCTCGTCGCCCAACTCAACGTGGCACCGGCGGAGGCGTTGGTGCGGCTACGCGCCCACGCATACGCGACCGGGAGAACCGCCACCGCAGTTGCCCGCGACATTCTGGAACACCGCCTCTTCCTGGAAGCCCACTGATGACCGACCCGTCCCGAGAAACCCGCGTCCTGCACGCGGTGGTGTCGCTCGTGGACAGCCTCCTCGAGGACTTCGACGTCGTGGATCTGCTCACCGAGCTCACCGAGCGCTGCGCGGAGTTGCTCGACGTCTCGTCCGCTGGGCTGCTGCTCGCCGACTCTCACCGCCAACTGCACCTGATGGCGGCCACCTCCGAGGCCACCCACGATTTGGAGCTCTTTCAACTGCAATTCGATGAAGGCCCGTGCCTGGACTGCTACACCACCGGCCAACCCGTCTCGGTCGCCGACCTACACCTTGTGGAGGAGCGTTGGCCGCGGTTCATCGAAGCGGCCACCGACGCCGGGTTCGCCTCGGTATACGCCGTGCCGATGCGCGCCGCCGGCGGTGTGCTCGGCGCGCTGAACTTATTCAGCACCAGGGTCGGAGAACTTAACGACGCCGACCAACTCTTGGCCCAGACCCTGGCCCACGTCGCTTGTGTCGCGATCCTGCAGGAACACGCCCCGACCCCGGGCGGAATGCTCCCACAGTTGCAAACCGCGATCAGCAGCCGCATCGTGGTCGAACAGGCCAAAGGGTTCCTCCGCGAACGTCTCACGATGTCCGTCGAGGAGGCGTTCGCCCTGCTCCGCCGCTACGCTCACACCCACGGCGTCCATATGACAGAGGTGTCACGTCTCCTTATCACCGTGAGGGAAGACCGCGAGGCGATCCTGGCCTCAATGCAGGACCTGGTGCGCACACCTTCCTAGACGACGTCCGGCGAGCATCAATGTGGCGAGTCAGGAAGGGTCTTGTCGAACCCGGTCGAAGCTTCGTCGGCCGTGGCGCCGGAACGCGCCCGGATGATGCCGATCGCCTGATCGATCACCACTCGGCTTTCCCGCGCATGCGTCAGCTGCTCGACGGTGTCCCGCGCCGCGGTCATCACCTGAGCGTTGAACACCGATACCGCGCCAGCCCGGCGAACGGCTTACCTGGAACAAAACCACCGCCCTGCGCGACTATTGACACATGGACTGCGACACCGCTCGGGAGGCGCTGTCGGCCAGGATCGACGGGGAACGCGAACCCATCCCCGCCGCCCGGGTCGACGAGCATCTCGCCGGCTGTGAGCCGTGTCGAGAATGGCAGTCAGCGGCCATCGAGCAGACGCGCCTGTTGCGGCGGATGGCAGGGCGGTCGCAGCTTTCTGCCGTCCAACAACCGGTGACCGAGCGAGCCCGTCGGCGGAACCGCCCGTCGACGTCCTGGCGACGGTGGGCGCTGGGCGGCGTGGGGCTTGTCCAGTTGTGCCTGGCGGCAGCGCAGGGCCTCGGCGCGGATCTCGGTGTTCCGCACGCCGCATCGGCTGGGCACGTCCTCAACGAGTCGACGGCCTGGTCGGCGGCGCTGGGTGTGGTGATGCTGGCAGCAGCGATCCGGCCGGTGATGGCCGAGGGGCTGACCTGGGTGCTTGCGACCTTCGCCGCGTTTCTTCTCCTCTACGAGGTGATTGACACCGACGAGGGCCGGGTGACCTTCGACCGCCCGTTGACGCATCTGCCGGTGGTGGCAGGTGCGGTGCTGGCACTCCTCGTCTGGCGCCGCGACAGGGAAGGCGGCGGACACCACCCCGATCGAACAGCGGCGGGTGCTTCCGACGATATCGTCCTGCCCGAGAACGCCTCTCGCGGCCGGCGCCGAGGACATCTGCGCGACGCCGACGACTCTGCCGCCTGAACGGCGCTACAGCATCACACCGAACATGATCGCCATGCCGGCCGCCATGGCGAGCTGGCAGAGGATGCCCACCGTGGAATCCGAGCCGTCGCTGGACGGCTGAACCCGGGCGGTGACCAACCGGTAGAACCAGAAGGCCGCCGCAGCCGCAAAGCCGATGGTGCACACCCAATTCAGCGTCCCGACCCAGGTGGCGGGTTCACCGGCCGAGGACACACCGGCAGCGTGGCCCCCATGCCCGGCGTGCCCCGCGTGCCCGGCCGAACCGTCCATCCCGGGCATGCCCGCCATGTCCATGCCCGGCATGGTCGCGGACGCCGGTTCCTCCTGCCTGCGAAGCGGCAGGCCACCCATCGCCGCGTACATCCACGCCATCGCCAGCATCATCAGCGTGTGATACAGGTTCGCCACCCGGTGACCGGCCGATTTCACCGTCACGGCCAGAAACCAGATGGCGGCGGCCGCGAAGAAGATCATCGGCGCCCGGGTCGGAAGTTCCGCGCCTCGGGGCCAGGCCATCACCGCCATCGCAATCGCCATGATCGCGTGCAATGAGTGGCTGACCAGGTTCGCGGGGGAATGCCGGTTCCTGACGATCGCGGAGATGCACACCCCGGCGCTGAATAAGAACAGCAGTGTGACGAACCACCTCAGGGCGAGGTCATGGATCATCTGACGGCTCCGATGCAGTCTGGACGTGTGGTCACGGGGATAAGTCGGGGCAGACGGGACGAAAGTTCCCGACGTGGAACGAGCAGCATAAGCGCCTCTACACTCACCGCCCATGACCGCAACACGTTCCGTGGCTGCCCGATCCTCGCGGACCGAGTGGGTGCTGCTGGGCGGTTGCGGCCTGGCAGTCGCCGCGGTGGTGGCCTACGCCGCGATCGTCATCTCCCCCGCGACGCCGACGACCGTGGCCGAGGCGGCCGGCCATTTCACTGCGGCGCTCAGCGGTGCGATCTGCCTGGGCGGCCTGGTGCTGATTCTGATCACCGCACACCCGGACGATCGCGGCGTCCTCGACCCGCCGGTGTTCCGTGCCCACCTCATGGTGGAACGTTTCTCCGCACTGTGGTTCGTGACCGCCTTAGCGATGGTGCTGGTGCAGTCCGCTGCCGACGCCGGCGTTTCCGCAACCCGACTGCTGAGCAGTGGCCGACTCGGCCCAGCGCTGGGCGCCTCGGAGACCGGGCGGGCGTGGGTGGCCGTCGCGGTGTTCTCGGCCGTCCTGGCGGTCTTGTCACGTCTGACCGTGCGGTGGGAATGGCATGTGCCGCTGATGATTCCGGCGATCATCGGCGTTGTCGCGGTTCCCGTGACCGGCAACGCCGGCCAGGGCCCCGACCACGACTATGCGACGAGTTCGGTGATCGTGTTCGCGCTCGCGGTGTCGATCTGGGCCGGCGTGCGGATCGTCGGTGCGGTGGCGCCTTCAGATCCCCCGGTTCGTCGTCGCGCTGAGATCGCCTCGGTGGCGGCAGGTTCGGTCGCGCTGGTTTACGGGATCGCTCTGGTGGTGCTGCGGGTCGGAGTGGGAAACCTCATGACCGCCTTCGGTGTGCTCACGCTGGTCGTGGTGGTGTTGCTGGCCGGCGGATTGGTCTGGGATGCCATCGACCTCCGGGCTGGCCGCGGATACGCCGGAACTCGCACCGCTGCCGCAGCGATCGCGGCCTTGGCGGCACTGTCGCTCATGGCAGTTCAGACCGCTCCCCTGCTGCTGTCAACCCGGCCGACGCTCTGGGACATCCTGCTGGGTTACGAGCTACCGGGTGCACCGACGCCGTGGCGGCTGGCGACGTTCTGGCGTTTCGACACCTTCCTCGGTGCCGCTGCTCTGGTTCTCGGCGGCGTCTACCTGTTCGCAGTGACACGGCTGCGCCGCCGTGGTGATCGGTGGCCGGCCGGGCGCACGGCATCCTGGGTCGCGGGGTGCGCGGCCATGCTGCTCGCGACGAGTTCGGGCGTGCGGTCTTACGGGTCGGCGATGTTCAGCGTCCACATGGTCGAGCACATGACGCTGAACATGTTCGTTCCGGTGCTGCTGGTTCTCGGCGCTCCCGTCACTTTGGCGCTGCGAGTGTTGCCGAGCGCCCCCCACGGCGCACCGCCGGGCCCGCGGGAATGGATCGTCCGCATGGTTCACTCACCGTTCACGGCGTTCCTGTCCAACCCCATCACCGCATTCGTGTTGTTCGTGGGCTCGCTCTACGCGGTGTACTTCACGCCATTGTTCGACACGTTGGTCCGCTACCATTGGGGCCACGAGTTCATGGCGGTGCACTTCCTGATCACCGGGTATCTCTTCTACTGGGGCATCATCGGGGTCGACCCGGGACCCCGGCGGCTGCCGTTCCTCGGCAGACTCGCGTTGTTGTTCGCCATTATGCCGTTTCACGCGTTCTTCGGGATCGCGATGATGTCGTCGGAGTCCACGGTCGGCGGCAACTTCTACCGCGGGCTGGCCCTGCCCTGGGTGCCGGATATCAACGCCGATCAGCACCTCGGTGGCGCGATCGCCTGGGGGGCGAGCGAAGTCCCATTGGTGATGGTCGTCATCGCGTTGGTGACTCAATGGGCCCGGCAGGACCGCCGCGAGTCGGTCCGTTCCGACCGGCACGCCGACGCGGGCTATGACGACGAGATGGCCGCCTACAACAACATGCTGCGCGAGTTGGCCCGTCACCGCACCAACGAATAGTTGCCTTCCTCAGCCAGCGCAGCCTGCACCTCGTCGTCGCTGAGCGATCGCGACGCCTCAACCTGGATCGTCGAGGTTCCTTTGGGCTCGAGGTCGACCGTGACGCTGTGGACGCCGTCCAGCCCGCTGATCGCCTCGGTGACGTGGTTGACGCAACTCTGGCAGCTCAGGCCGGTGACGGAAAACACTTGCCCCATGGCGCTGTTCAGCCTTTCGGTATGGCGCTTGCGGAGCCGAAGTTCCGGAGCCGCAGGCTATTGGACACGACGAAGAACGAGGAGAAGGCCATCGCGGCGCCGGCGATCAGCGGGTTGAGCAGCCCTGCGGCGGCGATCGGGATGGCAGCGACGTTGTAGCCGAACGCCCAGAAGAGGTTCACCCGGATCGTTCGCATGGTGACCCGGGCCAGGTCGAGCGCCTGCGGTACCGACCTCAGGTCGTCACGCACCAGGATGACGTCGGCCGCCGCAATCGCCACATCAGTGCCGCGGCCGATCGCCAGGCCCAGGTCGGCCGACACCAGGGCGGGGCCGTCGTTGATCCCGTCGCCGACCATGGCGACGACACGGCCACGCTCCCGCAACTGCTCGATGACGTCGACCTTCCCCTCGGGGAGCACGTCGGCGATGACGTCGTCGATTCCCACCTGAGCGGCCACGTCGGCAGCCGTACTCGGGTTGTCCCCGGTCAGAAGCACAGTCTTCAAGCCACGCTGGTGCAGGGCGGCAACGGCCTCGGCGGCGCTGTCTTTCACCGCATCGGAAACGGCGATGGCGGCGCACACCTCGCCGTCTACCGCGACGAGGACCACCGTCTGGCCCTCGGATTCCGCCGACCGCCGCGCGGCAACCACGGTCTCAGGCGCGATCCTGTCCCGCGCGACCCAGCGAGGCCGGCCCACCTCGATCCGCCGCCCGTCAACCGTCCCGGTGACCCCGCGACCCGGCAGCGCCTGAAAGTCGTCGACGGGACCGGGATCGGTTGCCTCCGCCACGATCGCGGTGGCAATGGAGTGTTCGGACGCGGTCTCGACAGCGGCCGCGAGTGCAACGACCTCAGCCCGCCCCCAGCCCTCGGCGGGTGTGACGGCAGTGACGGTCAGATGCCCCGTGGTCAATGTTCCGGTCTTGTCGAACACCACGGTGTCGACGGCGCGGATGGCTTCCAGGGCGCGGTATCCCTTGAGGAAGATGCCGAGTTGGGCGCCACGGCCGGACGCGACCATCATGGCCGTCGGGGTAGCCAGACCCAGCGCGCACGGGCAGGCGATGACCAGCACCGCCAGCGCCGCGGAGAACGCCTTCTCCGAACCGGCACCCGCCAGCAGCCACCCACCGGCCGTCAGTGCCGCTATCGCGAACACCGCCGGAACGAAGACCCCCGCGATGCGGTCTGCCAGTCGCTGGGCGTCGGCCTTCTGCGCCTGTGCCTCCTCGACCAGGCGCACCATGCCGGCGAAGTGGGTATCCGCCCCGACGGCCGCCGCCTCCACCACCAGTCGGCCGTCGAGCACGACGGTCCCGCCGATCACGCTGCCGCCCGGCTGCACCCGGGCCGGTTTCGACTCACCGGTCATGGCACTCATATCGACCGCAGCGCCGCCCTCGACCACCAGTCCGTCGGCGGCGATGGTTTCCCCGGGCCGGACGACAAACCGCTGCTGCTCCTTGAGTTCCTCTGCGGGAAGGACCATTTCGGATCCGTCGGCAAGCAGGACCGTGACGTTCTTGGCGCTCAGCGCCGCCAGTGCCCGCAATGCGCTCCCGGCCTTGGACTTGGCCTTTGCCTCGAAGTAGCGGCCCGCCAGCACGAACACCGTCACCCCGGCGGCAACTTCGAGATAGATGGCGTCGCTGCTCATCAGCGCCTGCCACACACCGTGGGTCTGCCGCTGCGGGTGGGCGACGAAGATGGTCGCCAGCGACCACAGCGTCGCCGCGGTGATCCCGACCGAGATCAGGGTCTCCATGGACGCCACCCGGTGGCGGGCGTTGCGCAGCGCGACCCGGTGGAAAGACCAGGCGGCCCACGTGACGATCGGCAACGCCAGGGCGGTGAGCAGCCACTGCCAACCGGCTAACCGGGTCGAGGGCAAGACCGCGAACATCACCGACAAGTGCGACAGCGGTACGAACAGCACCGCGGCGACCGCGAGGCGGATCAGCAACGAGCGGGCGGTGGCGTCGTCGGGGTCGGGTCGTTGCTCCGTTCCGCCCCTGCGCACCTCGGCCTGGTAACCGGCTCGGTGCACGACGTCGCACAATTCATCGACCGAGACCGCAGCGGGGGCGTCGACGGTGGCGACTTTGGTGGCGTAGTTGACCGACGCCCTGACCCCATCGAGTTTGTTGAGCCGGTTCTCCACCCGTGCCGAGCAAGCCGCACACGTCATGCCGGATACGTCGAGTTGGACACGACGGACCGTCGACGCATCAACTGCGCCGCCCACGGTGGTGGTCAATCGTCCTCCTCAGTACGTCCCTAACAGTCGGATGCACCCGGCTGAAAGTTCCGCGCCAACAGGACCAAAACTACCGGCCGTCCGGCGGCCGGGCTCCATCGGCAACGGCAATCGCCTAGGGTGACACTCCGTGACCGACGTGGATCCGCTCACCAGGGTGGCGCTGGCCGCCGGGCGCGGTGACCGCGCGGCCCTCGACGAGTTCATCCGGTCCACCGAGCGTGACGTGTGGCGCACGGTGGCGTTCCTGGCCGACCCGGGCACCGCAGACGACCTGACCCAGGAGACCTATCTGCGGGTCATCGGTGCGCTGCCGCGCTTCGCCGGACGGTCGTCCGCCCGAACCTGGCTGCTGTCGATCGCCCGGCGGGTCGTCGTCGACCAGATCCGGCGCAACCAGGCACGGCCGCGAACCACCTCCCAGGTCGACCTCGACGGCCTGCTCAGCAGACCGCAGCACACCGCGCGTTTCGAGGACGTCGTCGAAGTCCGGATGCTGCTCGACGGCCTGGACCCCGACCGCCGCGACGCACTGGTCCTCACCCAGGTGCTGGGGATGTCCTACGACGAGGCCGCCGAGGTGTGCGGTTGCCCGCTGGGCACCATCCGTTCCCGGGTCGCCCGGGCGCGTGACGACCTGATCGCCGCGGCACGGCGCGACGACCTCACCGGCTGATCGGTTCTCTCTGGAACCGATGGCGCTTCGCGTGCGACTAGTTGAGACGAGGCACTAGTCGCGGAGGGTTGCGGTGGTCACTGTTGAAGAATCGGTCGATCGGGATGAGCGGCGCGGCCAGGCGGCCATCCTGCGGCGCATCTGGCGGCTGCACTTCTGGATCGGGCTGTTCGCCGCACCGGCGCTGATCACGCTGGCCTGCACCGGGCTGATCATCCTGTACACCCAGCCACTGGACCTCTGGCTGAACCGCGGGCTCACGACCGTCACGTCATCGGCATCCGCCGTCTCGCTGGACGACCAGGTCGCCACGGCGCGACAACACGTCGACTCCGGCATGGTGCTGGACGCGGTCACCCCGCCGCAGGGACCGAACCGCTCCACCCAGGTCGACTTCCTGCCGGCCGTGGGATCCGAAGTGGGCGAACGCAACGTCACCCAGGTCTTCGTCGACCCTTACACAGGCACGTACCTGGGACAGCGCCACGAACTCGCCGGCCTCGTCGGCTGGGCCAACCAACTTCACCGGCTGTTCGGCAACGACGGCCCGACACTGGCCCTGCCCTCACTCGGCCATCTGATCGCCCCGTCGGCATACCCCGAAGCCTCAATCAGAGTGGGGATCGGGAACCTTCTCATCGAGATGACGGCGGTATGGGTCCTCGTCCTGGCGGCCACCGGCATCTACCTGTGGTGGCCACGCGCCGTGGAGCGCGGCAAACCCCGCCTGGCGATCCGGTGGAAGAAGAGCGGCCGCATCCGCTGGCGAGATCTGCACGCCACCGCCGGAATTCTGCTGTCGGTCGTGCTGATCTGCTACATCGTGTCGGGGCTGACCTGGTCGCGCTACTGGGGAGAGAACTGGCGTGCGGTGACAGCCACCGTCACCCCCGCCACCGAGATCGACGCCCCCTCCACCCCGGCCAAGGTCGGTGACTTCGACCGCCTCGGCCGGCGCATCGCCTGGGCGGACAAAGCGGACCCGGTCTATGCGTCGGGCGCCCCGGTGTCGAAGCCGCTGGGGTTCAACGACATCGACCAGATCGCCAAGACGGAGGAGATGATTCCGGGCTACTCGATCGTGCCGCCCTCCGACAGCACCGCAGACGGCGAGACGACCTACGGCAGCTACACCGTGGTCAACCACTGGCCGCAGAAGCTGTCCGAACAGCGGACCCTCTACCTCGACCAGTTCAGCGGAAAGACCATCGCCAACGCCACCGCCGACCAGGACGGCGCGCTGTCGCGGATCACCAGCTGGGCCGTCGACATGCACATGGGCACCCAGTACGGCATCCTCACCCGGCTGCTCGCCACCGCCGCCTGCGTGGGTCTACTGACTTCCATCCTGACCGCCGTCATCATGTGGTGGAAGCGACGGCCCACCGGAAGCGCCGGACTGCCCGAACGGTCCAGCGACGCTGTGCGCGCCCACACCCCCCGGGGTGCCGTCGTCGCGATCGGCGTCATCGCCACCGCCCTGGCCGTGCTGTATCCGTCGTTCGGGGTGACGCTGGTCGTAGTGTTGATCGCTGAGTCGATCGTCGAGTCCCGTCGCTTACACCGCCAGGCGAAAAACAACCGTGAGACACTTAAGGCATGACTGAGAAGACACAGCAGGCCGGTTGCGACAACCCCAACTGCACCTGCTCATCGTGCACCTGCGGACCCGACTGCAGCTGTGGCAAGCCCGCGGCCGCTTGCGACAACCCCAACTGCACCTGCTCGTCGTGCACCTGCGGTCCGGACTGTTCCTGCGGCACCTGACTCACCAGACCGGCGGCAGCAGCCGGTACCGCACCCGCCGGACGTAGTCCGGGTAGCCGGGCAATTGCTGGATGAGCATGTTCTCCTCATCGAGGATTCGAACGACCAGCAGAACCGTGCCGACGGCCACCACGACCAGCGCCCAGTAGGACCCCAGTGCGAGCGCCATTCCGACCATCATCACCAGGCTGGCCGAATACATGGGATGACGCACGATCCGGTAGAGGCCCTCACTGGCAAGTGTCTGTCCGTCTTCGATCGTGATAGTCGCTGCAGCGTAACGATTTTGGAAGACCACCAACATGGTCAGCCCCAGCCCGACGGCCACCATGACATCGCCGAGGATCGACACCGCAGCCGGCATCGCTGACCAGCCGAACCGATGATCGAGTCCGGATACAACGAGCAACGCCGCGAAGCTGATCGACAGGGCGGTCATGACGACCTTCTGGACCGTGCGGGTCTCCGCCTTCGGTCCGGCCGTGCGGCGGCGCTCGTAGGCAGCCGGATCGATCCGGTTCAAGTAGAGGCTCGGCACCAGGGTCACACTGATGAAAACCGCGAGAAAAGCCCACGCCTGCCAGTACGACAGCGTGCCGGCAGGAATGAACAGCAGGGCCGCGAATCCGAGGAGTCCCAGGATCGACGTCATCGCCGACTTCAGTGCAGAGGACATCATTCGAGATTAAGCCCGCGCTGCTCGTCAGCCCCCATGGCCGATCAATTCCTCCCGACTGGCCCGGGCTTCTTCGTTGTGGTGGCCGCAGCCAGGGCCGCGTCGTTGACGGCGGTCGGGGTGAGGCCCATCACGAGCTTCTGAACACGGCTCGCCGTATCGAGCAAGTACCGGCTCTTGGGGCGCCGAGCCGTCAGGGCATGGTCGACGGCCTTGACGACCTTCTCCGGATCCGCTGCCATCTTCTGCATGCGGGCCAACAGCTTTCGGGTGCCGTTGAGATGCGGGGCGTACAAGGCGCGGTGCTCGGCGGCGAGCTTGTCCACCATCCGGTCGTGGTCGACGAGGATATCGCCCCAGATGTCGGTCCGGATCGGCCCCGGCTCGACCAGGCTGACCGCAATTCCCCACGGCCGCAATTCCATTCGAAGCGCGTCGGCCAGCGACTCCAGGGCATACTTCGACGCGCAGTAGGCGCCGGTTCCCGGCGTGGTGATCAATCCGCTGACTGAGGACATGAACACGATCCGCCCCTTGGCCGCGCGGATCTTCGGCAACACTGTCTGCGTCACGGCGATCTGAGCGACGACGTTGACCTCCAACTGTCGCGACAGGTCATCCAGAGTCAGCCCCTCGACAGGACCGTTGACGACGATGCCGGCGTTGTTGACCACACCGTCGAGTTCAGCGGGCAGTTGATCGGCCAATGCCGCGACGCTGTCCCGATCGGTGATCTCCAGGCGCGTCGGGCGCACACCCGGGATCTCCGAGAGTTCACGAAGGGCGCTGTCGGACCGCGCCCCGGCATAGACCTCCCAGCCTCGCGCACTCATGTGACGGGTGATCGCCAGGCCGATCCCCCGGCTCGCGCCGGTCACCAATGCCGAAGGCACGCGTTCTCCCGTCGTGGGGCGGACTATAGGTCCGCGGTTCAGGGCTGGTCGTCGGCCCGTACGCGAGTGATCTGAGCGAAGGCCACCGGCCGATCGTAGGTGGTCTCCAAGATGTATCGCGCGAACGCCGCACTGGCGTAGGCCGCGTAGTCGTGCCAGTCGTCATTCTTGGCGCCGTCCGCGAAGTCAACGACACCCTTGACGATCGCCGCATGGACTGTTCGTGCGGGCGTGCTGCACATCGATGCGGCCAAGGCGACACCGTAGGACTCCATGTCCAGGGCGAGAAGGGAGTGTTCGTGGGAACGCAGCTTGGCCACGTACTTGGGATCCTTGACCACAAGGGGTCCACACGCCATGGGGCCGTAGTGGATTCGCATGGCGAAGTCCTCGGCCAGTAGGCCGGGGTAGCCGTTTTGAATGGTCGTCGCGCACGCCTGGGAATCGCTGATCGACATCAGGTAGTCCACGAACCACGGTTCCAGTGAGATCCTGTTCTGCAGGGGGACGATTTCGCCGTCCACAAGTTGCCCGCTGGCGTGCTCGAAACACTGCACGGCGACCACCAAGTCGCCGAGCGCGACGGATTTTTCCACGCCGGCGCAGATTCCGGTCATCACGACCACCGATGGCTGCCAGAGGCAGATGGCTTTGGTTGTCGTGACCGCCGCAGAGGTCAACCCCTTGTCGAGCTGGCGGACGGCCACGATGGAGATCTCACGGTCGCCCACACGATGGATGCCGCGCAGATAGGAGGTGCCCTGACGGGCGATTCGTTCGAACCGGACTCCGATGGTCTTGCTGAACCACTCGAGTTCCTTGGTCAGGCCGGTGATAATCACGATGTCGGCGAGAAGGTCTGCAGGCGCAGGCTGAGGGTTCATCACGGCTACTGGAAGTCCCTGTCCGCCAGAGCGATAACGTCACGGATCACTTCGGCGGCCCCGGGTCCCCACACTTTGACTTCCATCTCATCGCCGTGGCGGCCGTCGAGGGTCATCACCGCGGTGAGGCTATCGGCGGGCACCCAGGCGGAATCCTGGCTGCGGTTGCGCAGTTCCGCGCGCACGTCGTGGCGAGCGATCTCCCCGACCAGCCGGGCGCCCGGGCGGGCGTGCAGTCCGTGCGGGGTGGCCAGAACGAAAGCGCCGGTCCGGAACTCCGTGCTGGCAGTCCTTTCGGCCGCCGAAGCCGGCATCTGCGGCTGCAGTTGGGCGATCTTGGCGTCCAGCGCCGAGCACGCCTCGTCGCAGACCCGGTGGGCGTCGGCTCCCCCGGCGGCGGTCACCGCCGCGACGACGAGGCCCTCGACCAGCGGGGCCGGGCACAGCACCACCCGGTCGCGGACGTCGTCGTCGATGAGGTCCAGCGCCAGTTCGGCCGACAGCACGGCACTGCCCAGATCCATCAGAACCACCACCCCCTGGCCCTGCTCCGCGGTGGCGATGGCGTCGGCGATGGCGGTCGCGTCGGTGCCGAAGGTGGTCTCGTCCAGGCCGGCAGCGACCGCGATCGGGACGCCCGCACCGTGAATCATCTGCTGCGCCAGAGCAACCGCCGCGTTGGCCAGCGCTCGGCTGTGGCCGACGACGACCAGCCCGACGGTCATGAGGGCGGGCCCCAGGCAGCGGTGGCAGCCGCGGCGATCAGCATCGCCGACGAGGCCGCGCCGGGGTCGAGGTGGCCGGCGCTGCGTTCGCCGAGGTAACTGGCCCGGCCCTTGCGGGCCACCAGGGGCAGGGTGGCGTCGCGGCCCGCGGCGGCGCCGTCGGCGGCCCGCCGCAGCGCCTCGGGCAGCCCCGCCCCGGCTGAAAGTGCCGCATCGAGGGCGTCGACCGCCGGGGTGAGCGCGTCGATCATCGTCTTGTCGCCGGGTTCGGCGCGGCCCCGCGCCACCACGCCGTCGACTCCGGCCCGCAGCGCCGCCGCGAACGTCTCCGCATCCACGGCAGTGTTGGGCCCGAGTGCGGGGCCCATCCGCAGGAACAGCGTCCCGTACAGCGGACCGGCCGCCCCACCCACCGAACTGATCAGTGTGGTGGCGACCTGCTTGCACAGCGCCGCGAGATCTCCGGATACGGGCGCCTCATCGAACTTGGCCACCACGGCCTTCATACCGCGCTGCATGTTGAGGCCGTGATCGGCGTCGCCGACGGCGGCATCCAGATCGGTGAGGTATTGCGCGTTTTCGGTTGTCAACCGGTCGAATTCGCGGAGCCAGGCGGTGAGGAGCGTGGTGTCGACGGTGGCGTTGGCGTTTCCCAGGGCCATCTAGCACCCCTTCCGCAGCGCCGGGGTGTGTACCGGGTGATCCCACAGGTCGACCAACAGGTCGTCGGCCTTGAGCAGGGTCACCGAGCAGCCCGCCATGTCCAGGCTGGTGACGTAGGAGCCCACCAGCGAGCGCACGACGGTGACGCCGGCCTTGTCCAGCAGGGCGGCGACCTCGCCGTACATCAGATACAGCTCGATGAGCGGCGTGCCGCCCATGCCGTTGACGAACGCGATCACCGGACCGGTGAAGTCGAGATCGGACAGGATCGGTGCGACCAGCATTTCGGCGACCTCGTGGGCCGGACGCACCGGCACCCGCCGCCGTCCGGGCTCGCCGTGGATGCCGATGCCGACTTCCATCTCGCCCTGGGGCAGGTCGAAGGTGGGGTGACCGACCGCCGGGACGGTGCACGAGGTCAGCGCCATACCCATGCTGCGAGCCTCGGCGTTGACTCGGCGGGCGAAGGCGGCCACCTGCTCCAGCGGTGCGCCGCGGTCGGCGGCGGCGCCGGCGATCTTCTCCACCAGCAGGGTGGCGCCGACGCCGCGCCGGCCCGCGGTGTAGGTGCTGTCCTCAACGGCGACGTCGTCGTTGACCAGGACGGTCTGCACGGTGATGCCCTCGGCGGCGGCGAGTTCAGCGGCCAGTTCGAAGTTCATCACGTCGCCGGTGTAGTTCTTGACGATGTGCAGCACCCCGGCGCCGCCGTTGACGTTCGTCGTCGCGGCCACAATCGGGTCGGGCACCGGCGAGGTGAAAACCTCACCGGCACAGGCGGCGTCGAGCATGCCCGGCCCGACGAAGCCGGCGTGCAGCGGTTCGTGGCCGGACCCGCCGCCGGAGACCAGGCCGACCTTGCCGGCCACCGGGGCGTCGCCGCGGTAGACCACCCGGTTGGCGTGATCGACCCGCAGTTCGGGGTGCGCGGCCTCGAACCCGCGCAGCGCGTCGGCGACGACATCGGCGGGATTGTTGATGAGCTTTTTCACGCCCCGAACCGTACGCCGGTGGGCAGCGGGGTCGCGCGAGTTTCAGGGCACGACGATGCGGTGCACGACCGGGGACGCAGTCCCGACCTCGACAGAGTGACGACCAGCATTCAGTGGTGGGTGAACCTCCGTCGGAGTGCAGGACGCACGTGCCCACCTCGAAGCGACAGCGTGCCAACCCGAAGGCTCCAGGCCTCCGGCTATTGACGCTTGTCGCGCCGAGGTGGGCAACAGTAGTGGTGGTTCCTCACGCCAACAACGTCTCGAGGTTGCGTTGCGCTCTGCGGTGCAGGGCTGACTACCGACACCGCAAAGGTCAACGCCCGCAATACCTCTCACGGGTTGACCCCGTCGAAAAATTTGAGAAGCAGCTTTCTCCTTCAGGACCTTCGCAAGTCGCCCTCCTTTCGAGTTCCCATGTTGTACGGTCCCGTTTGATTGATCGGCGTGCGCCGCTGTCCAGGTGCGCCCCAGACGGGAGGGATGGACCATGGGGGCTTCCAAATTTGTCGGACGGGTTGGCAGCCTGGCCGTGGCACTGGGACTGGGGACGGCGTGGTTCGCGGTCGGCGCGGCCACCGCCGACACCGGTTCGCCGACAGCCTCTGACAGCGGGACGCAGACCACGCAGTCGCGGACCCCGTCCGCGCGGTCCTCCCACCAGGCCCACACCGCGGCACCCGCGGCCTCCACATCCGTTGCCCAGCAGGCACATTCGCGCAGCGTCGCGGTGGTTGACCCGATCGAGCCGAGCGCTGATGCGGAACCGCCGGCGCCTGCCCATCGCGGTCCCGTAACAGCGGCACAAGTCGTCGACCAAGTCCGCAGCCAAGCCTCGACCCCGGCTCCTGCGGCGGCGAATGACTCCTCCGCGATCACTGCGTCGGCGCCATCGGCTGCTGCGACGGCGACTACGTCGGCACCACCTGCCGCGGCGACGGCGAGCGGTTCCCTCACCGTCAACCCGTCGGTCACCTGGGGCGGGCAGTTCGACGGGAAGGACTACCCGGGCATGCTGGTCGGCACCGTTGGCGCCACCTCGTCCAACCCGCTGACCTACGAGCGGGTCTCCACCCCCAGCCTGGGCGGAAAACTGGGCGCCATCAGCGACAACATCTTCTCGCAGGCGACCCTCTTCAGCGATAAAGGCCAGTTCTTCTACATCCCGGACGCCACGGCGCTGACCACACCCGGCGAGACCGAGACCTTCAAGATCCGGGTCTCCGAGCAGACCAAGTTCGACCAGTTCCTGGTCAGCATCCCCGTCGTCGGACTCATCGCCCCGACCGTCATCGGCCTCATGCAGCAGTTGCCGCTTGTCAGCACCCTGCTCGCGCCGCTCATCGGCGCCACTCAGTTGGTGACCTTCAACGTCAAACCCTACGAAGTGGCCGCGGGCAAGCCGACCGCCTTCACCACCAAGGTGGAGTCGTTCGACGGACTCATGGTCAGCACCAACTACTTCCCCGCGACGAGCGTGGCCACCGGCGCCGTAACGTCGGCGCCCACGGTGTTCCTCGGGCCCGGATTGGGAACCCCCGGCATCACCAACCCCACCGATCCCAACGGCCAACTCGGAGCGACCGAGTTGGGCAGCCTCACCCCCGGCCTGCCGGTACTGCGCAACGGCGAGTGGATCTCCCCCAACGGCGGCCCGTCCTACACCGCCACCACCGACTTCAACGTCGTCAGCTGGGACCCCCGCGGGACGTTCGCCACCAAGGACAACAGCCTGCCCGGGATGCAGATCGACGCCCCGTTCTTCGAGGCGCGCGACGTCTCGGCACTGATCTCCTGGCTCACCAGTTCGGGCAACCCCGCCAAGTCGCAAGTGGCGGCCACCGGAGGCGATCCACTCGTCGGTATGGTCGGCGGCTCCTACGGCGGCTGCATCCCGTGGACGACCGCCGGCACCGACCCCCGCGTCGACGCGATCGCCCCGGAGATCTCGTGGAACTCGATGCTCAGTTCCCTTTACCCGAACAACAACCAGTTCAAGACCGCGTTCGGCACGCTGCTGGCGGGGCTGCTGCTGGTCTCCGGCACCGACGTCAACTCCGAGGTCTACAAAGGGGTGATCACCGGCGACCTGTTCGGCTGGATCAGCCAGACCGGCCAGGCGGTCCTCGCCAGCGCCGGGCCGACCGTACTGGTCAGCAAGATCACCGCGCCCACACTGATCTTCCAAGGCGTCCAGGACATTTTGTTCCCGCTCAACGAGTCAGTCGCCAACGCCGAGACGCTGGTGGACACGGGGACCGCGACGAAGATGGTGTGGTTCTGCGGTGGCCACGGCCAATGCAACGTCCCGCTCAATCCGCAGCAGGCCGACCGCGGATTCGTCGACAACCTCAAGTGGCTTGACCGCTACATCAATGGAGTCGGCGGCGCGACCACTGAGATCAAGGCCTTCCAGTGGTACGACCAGCTGGGCGGATATCACAGCTCGAATCTCCTGCCCTTCCAGGATGGGTTCAACAAGCCCGCTCCGCTCACCACGACCGGCAAGGGCGGCGTACTGGGCCTGTGGCCGATACTCGGCGGCTCCGGTCCCGGCTTCGTGGAAGGGGTCTTCCCGCTGCTGTCGCTCGGCAACGGCAGCCCGGCCTGGAACGCGATCAACATGACCGTCACACCTCCCGCGAACAGCCAGATCGTGGGCGCACCCACCCTGAGCTTCTCCTACAAGGGACTGGGAACCAGCCGCACCGTGTACGCGCAGCTGGTCGACGAGACGACCGATCAGGTACTCGGCAATATCGTCACCCCGATCCCGGTGGTCCTCGACGGGCGCGACCACACCGTCAAAATCCCGATGGCCGACATCGCCTACACCACACCGGCGGGCGGAACGCTCAAGCTGCAGATCACCAGTTCGGCAACGAACTTCGAGAACTTCATCACGGTCGGGGTGATCAATATCGGTGACATCACGCTGGGCATGCCGATTCACGATCAGGGGGTGTGAACGGGGCGATCCGGTGGTAGAGGATGGCTCCGTGATTGCCGGCGATACCAACCCTGAGCCCACGGCGCCCGCGCATCGGCTGCGCCCGATGTCTGGCCGCGATCCGCACGAACGCCATCGCGTCGCGACTCCGCTGGAACTGCTTTTCGATCTGACGTTCGTCGTCGCTTTCGGCGTTGCCGCATCCGAATTCGCGCACCTGCTCGCCGAAGCCCACGTCGGCGCGGGCTTGACCGGTTTCGTGTTCTGCACGTTCGCGGTCTGTTGGGCGTGGATCAATTTCAGCTGGTTCGCGTCGGCTTATGACACCGATGACTGGGTGTACCGGCTGATGACGATGGTGCAGATGGTCGGGGTGATCATCCTGGCGCTGGGCATCCCGCCGGTGTACGCCTCGATCGACGCAGGCGAGCACGTCAACAACCGGCTGATGGTCGCCGGCTACGTGGTGATGCGAATTGCCATGGTGGCACAGTGGATTCGCGCTGCCATTCAGGATCCGGATCGCCGAACCGCTTGCCTGACCTACGCCGCCACGATCACCGTCGCGCAGATCGGCTGGATCGGCATCATGATCGCGCAAACCTCGGTCCCGGTGACTTTCCTGCTGGTCGCGGCGATGACGGCGGTAGAACTGGCCGGCCCTCTGCTCGTCGAACGCCACAAGGGTGGAACACCTTGGCACGCCCATCACATCGCCGAGCGCTACGGACTGCTCGTGATCATCGCCCTCGGGGAGGGCGTGATCGGCACCGTCGCCTCGTTGTCGGCGGTGGTCACCGCACAGGGCTGGACCGTCGATGCCGTCCTGGTGGCGATAGCCGGTATCGGCCTGACGTTCGGCATGTGGTGGGTCTACTTCGTGGTGCCCTCAGCGCATCTCCTGCACGCCCAACGCGGCAAGGCCATACCGTTCGGCTACGGCCATATCGTGGTCTTCGGCGCGATCGTCGCCACCGGGGCCGGGTTGCACACGGCGGCGTACTACATCGAGCATCATTCCCAGCTCAGTTCCGTCGGGACCGTGCTGGCCGTGGCCATCCCTGTCGGGCTCTACATCGGGTCGGTGTTCCTGCTCTACACCCTGCTGGTGAGCGGCTGGGACGCCTTCCACCTTCTGCTGATGGCCCTGACCGCTGCGGTGCTGACCGGGGCCTGCGTCCTCGCCGCGACCGGCGTGTCGATGGCGGTGTGCCTGCTGGTCATCACACTCGCGCCGGTGGTGACGGTGGTCGGCTTCGAGTTGCTGGGACACCGGCACGCCGAGGAAGCCATCAGGCAACGCCTCGGGGGCGATGCCCATGAACGTCGCGATCACTGAAGGGTGACGACGAGCAGCACAACTGAACCCCGCTCTCGCGCGGGAGAACTCAGCGAAGTCAGGCGTGCGTAAACTTGATGAACAGTGCCAAGATGATCAACATCCCGACGATCGATCCGGCAACGATGAAGGAAGTAGCCATTGTTCTGCGCTCCTCAAAAGCCTGGCCAGTTCGGAAAATCCGAATCGCACCAGAAGGGTGGACCATTGCTTCAAAAGCGGTGCACCGCAAGCTTGAGTCTACTCTCGAAAGTCGTTGTCCGGTTGTCCTGAAGACGCTTGCCATCGTCAAGTCCGTGACAGACCGGTTCAGCAAATTCTTGTTCTTCGGTGCGGAGTGCAGCGCGGCACCAATGAACGAATTCCTTTGAGAAGTCTTATGTTTGGCGCAGCCTCGGGCTGAGGAGAGCCTCAGGGTAGGGTTGAGTCCGTGAGCGCCCACTACGGGGCGTCGTAGTAGGCGAGAGTGTCGGTCTTATTTGTGGTTTCGACACGATGGAATGTTGATCTGATTTCCGGTCCCGCGAACCGCGTGGCTGCGACCATTCGGAATGGTGCTGAGGTACTGAGGTTCGGCGGCTTTGAGAGCGGGTCGCGCCCGTCGCCGTTTCGGACCGTGGAACGGTGCGACATGTACCGGTTACGGCGCTACTTCCCCGACAGCCCGAACGATCCGCCGCGGCCGCCGGTAGTTCTGGTGCCTCCAATGATGATGTCGGCCAATGTCTTCGACGTCACCCGAGACCAGGGCGCGGTCGGGATACTGCATGATCTCGGCCTGGACCCGTGGGTGGTCGACTTCGGCTCGCCGGATGCCGAGAGCGGCGGGCTGGATCGCACCTTGAGCGATCACGTCGTCGCGCTCAGCCAGGTGATCGACTCGGTACGCGAACACACTGGTCAAGATGTGCACTTGGTGGGCTATTCGCAGGGCGGCATGTTCTGCTACGAGACCGCGGCCTACCGACGTTCCGAGGGCCTGGCCAGCGTCGTCACCCTGGGCAGTGCCGTCGATGCACTCAGCGGTTTGCCGTTCGGAATTCCCGCGGCATTGGCAGGTCCGGGCGCACAGTTGTTGGCCGACCACGTCTTCAATCATCTCTCCGTGTCCGGATGGATGGCCCGCACCGGATTTCAACTCCTCGACCCGATCAAGACCGTCCAAGCCAGGTGGAACTTTCTGCGGCAACTCCACGACCGGGAGGCGCTGTTGCCTAGGGAACAGCAGCGCCGCTTTCTCGAAGCCGAGGGATGGGTGGCATGGTCAGGTCCGGCGGTCGCTGAACTGTTGCGGCAGTTCGTCGTCCATAACCGCATGATGGCCGGCGGCGTCGTGATCGACGGAACGTTGATCACGCTCGCCGAGATCGCCTGCCCGATCCTCGCGTTCGTCGGGGAGGTCGACGGCATCGGCCAACCGGCCTCCGTGCGCGGGATCCGCCGCGCCGCGCCCCGCGCCGAAGTCTTCGAGATGCTCGTCAAAACAGGTCATTTCGGCCTCGTCGTCGGATCGAGTGCCGCAACCCAAACCTGGCCCGCAGTCGCTGACTGGGTGCTGTGGGACGACGGCCGCGGACCCAGGCCGGTGGGTGTGCACCCGATGGAGGCCGACTCCGAGATCAACGGCACTGCCGGGTTGCCGTCGCGGATAGGCCACTCGGCAGGTGCGTTGGCCGAACTGGGCATCGGCGTGGGCCTGGGGTTCGTCGACGCCGCGGTGGGGGCGGCGCGCAGCGGCCGGGCGATCGCCGCCGAGGCCGTGCGTTCGGTACCCCGTCTCGCTCGACTGGAGCGGCTGCAACCGCATACCCGGGTGTCGTTGGGCTGGCTGATCGCCGAACAGGCAAAGAGAGCCCCCGACGAGGAATGCTTCCTCTTCGAGGATCGGGTCCACACCAATGCGGCGGTTGCTCAGAGCATCGACGACACGGTCCGCCGCCTCATCGCCGTCGGCATTCGTCCGGGCGCCCACGTCGGTGTGCTGATGAATACCTGCCCCGATGCCGTGACCGCGATCGCGGCGCTGTCGCGGCTCGGCGCGGTGGCGGTGCTGCTTCCCCCCGACGAGGACCTCGCCTCCGCCATTCAGCTGTGCGAGGTGGCCGACATCCTCACCAACCCAGACCGGTCGGCGGCGGCCGCCGCCACCGGCGCCAGGGTGCTCGTGTCCGGGCACCTGGGCTGCACCGCGTCCGACCGCGTCGTCGGGCTGGATCGCTTGCAGCTGTCCAGGTTTCGGATGCCGCGTTGGTATCGGCCCAACCCGGGCCTGGCACAGGATGTCGCCTTCGTGTTTTTCAGCACGACGGGAGGGCGCCGGGTGGCCAAGAAGGTCACCAATCATCAGTGGGCGCTGTCGGCGTACGGTACGGCCACCGCCGCCGCGCTCGACCGCAATGACACGGTCTACTGCCCGATTCCACTGCATCATCCGTCGGCTCTGATGATCGGCCTCGGCGGTGCGGTCGCCGGGGGCTCGCGCATCGCCTTGACCCGGGGCGTCGACCCTCAGCGGTTCGCCGACGAGGTCCACCGTTACGGAGTCACGGTGGTCGCCTACAGCTGGGCTGTGATGCGCGAATTGGTGAATGTGGCCTCACCCGAGCTTCAGGAACATCACCCGATCCGCCTGTTCATCGGAGCCGGAATGCCAACGGGGCTGTGGCACAAAGTCACCGCCCGATTCGCCCCGGCGCAGGTGCTGGAGTTCTATGCCTCCACCGAGGGAGACGCGGTGCTCGCCAACGTCGCCGGCACCAAGATCGGATCAAAGGGTCGGCCGTTGCCCGGCAGCAGCACGATTGCGCTCGGCGCCTACGACGCCGCGACCGGACGACTGATCGAGGATGACCGAGGTTTCGTGCGCCGCTGCGGCGACGACGAAGTGGGAGTGCTTCTCGCCAAACCGCGTTCGGGACTCGACGCCTCAAGCGTGTCGATGCGTTCGGTGTTCGCCGAAGGCGACACGTGGATCACCACCGACCACTTGTTCCGCCGCGACGCCGACGGCGACTACTGGTTCCACGACAACAGGAACACCGTGATCGAGTCCCTTGCCGGACCCGTCTTCCGCCAACCGATATGCGACACCCTCGGCGACATCGCTGCGATCGACCTGGCCGTGGTGTATCCCGTTGCGACCGAGACGCACGACGTCGCCGTCGCTGCCGTGACACTCGACGACAGCGGCGTCCTCACCGGGGCCGAACTGACCGCCGCGCTTAGCAAACTTCCCCGAGGTCAGCGTCCCGCCATCGTCCACGTCGTAGACGACATACCACTCACGCCCTCCTACCGGCCACTGTCATCCGCACTGCAGGACGCCGGACTCCCCGGACCCGCGGACACCACCTGGTATCACGATCTCACCGACGGCCACTACCGGCTGAGTCCCGCCACACCGCTTTAATAAGCTAAACTAATTAAAATTCGGGGCCCCGCGAGACGTCCCGGGTCCACCGCGCTGGAAGAGGTTGACGATGAGCAGATCCGACAACGACACCTGGGAGATCACCGAGAGCGTGGGAGCCAGCGCGCTCGGGGTCGCCGCCGGTCGGGCCGCCGAGAACCAGCGCGAGGATCGACTGTTCGACGATCCCTACGCGCAGTTGTTCATCGACGCGGCCGGAGAGGGCATGTGGACGATCCTCTCTCGCCTCTCTCGCAGCGCAATTCCTAATGAGCTTGCCGACATCGATCCTCAGTTGCCCGCCCGCATGCAGGCGATGAGCAACTACACCGCCTCGCGCACCGTGTTTTTCGACAACTTCTTCCTGCGGGCAGCTGAGGCCGGGGTCCGCCAGGCAGTGATACTTGCGGCCGGCCTGGACGCCCGGGCCTGGCGACTCGATTGGCCCCAGGGAACGACCGTCTACGAACTCGATCAACCCCGGGTGCTCGAATTCAAGACCGCGACCCTGCAGGCCGCCGGCGCGCACCCGCGGGCCACCCAGGTCAACGTCCCAATCGATCTTCGTCAGGATTGGCCTAAAGCACTGCGGCAGGAAGGTTTTGACGACTCGCTCCCCACCGCGTGGTCAGCCGAAGGGCTACTCCCCTATCTGCCCGCCGAAGCCCAGGATCTGCTGTTCGAACGCATTCAGGCACTCAGCGCCCCAGGCAGCCGGATCGCCGTCGAAGCCTTCGACACCGAAGCGTTCAACCCTGACAGCATCGCGCGTCAACGCGCCATGATGCAGCGTTACCGGGACGCCATGGCCGCTCGGAAGGACGCCGACGTCCCCGAGATGCCGGACATCAGTGACTTGCTGTACCTGGAGGCGCGAGCCGATGTCGCCGGCTGGCTACGCGGGCACAGCTGGCACGTCGAGGTGATCACCGCAGACGACCTGATGGCAGCCAACAACCGACCCGCACCCCACGGCCTCGAAGATCCAACGCCCCAAAGCCTTTTCATCACCGCCGAGCAATCCCGACCCTGAGGGCTCGCGACTTCGAATTGCAGGAAGGCGCTGGTTACAGCGCCTCGATGATTCGCTCGAAGAACAGTTCCTGCGAGCCGAACTGCCCGCCGGGGAAATATCTCCGGACGGTGTTCTCCAAGTCTGCTTCGTCCGAAATTCCCAGCATCCGGCACAGATACACCGCGTCAGCGAGATCGCCGTCCGACTTCCGCGTGGTCATCGCCTTCATCGCCAGCACGTACGCGGGCGAGGCAATCTCAATAACCAGCGCAGGGCCGATCCTCTCGCTGCGTGGGTGATCATCCGGCTCGGGCGGCATGTAGTCCCGCACACCGTCGCTGAGCCAGTTCTTGTCGAGGTTGCGCCGACGTGCAACAACAGCCGCGGCGTCAAGCACTACATCTCGGGGCTCGAACGTCGCGTCGATGTCCGCGGATGCGCGATCTGTGTTGTACGCCAACGCCATCGCCGCTCCGCCGACGACGAAGATCGACGCGGCCGTGCCGATGCGCTGCAGCTCCGCGTCCAGATCGCGAAAAAGTTCGCGCATTTCCTCGGCGGTGAACTCTTTCTTGGACAATCAAACTCCTTCGAGGTTGCCGCCCGGGAAGACGACGTTGCGCACCCGAAACTCGACCGGGGTGCGCAGGTAGTCGGTCCAGAAGTACTTCGCGGGAGTGTCGAACGGATCGAAGATGGCGTTGGTGCAATACCTGTCCGGGTGGAAGCACCAGTCAAGAAGCGCAGGGTCAGAAACGCGGTCTCGGCCAGTCATCGAAGCGACACCGCCGATGATGGCGTCCCAGCCCCGTATGCCGGTGAGTCCCGGGTCGCGATGGATAGCGTCCACCGACTCGACCGCGGTGGCTCGCCGGCCGCGTAGTACGACCTCGCGGAGTTGCCGGGCCGCGAAGTGCCAGTCCTCGCCGTCGGCGATGATCTCGGCGAAGTCCTGGTAAGTGAACAACGGCTCGGGAGCCAGGCTGTCGCGGTAGCGCTCGAACTCCCGCCGGGTGATGCGGTGATGGGCTCCGACCCGGATGGCGGCGATCTCCCCGGCTTTGATCTTCCGGCTGATGGTGGAGCGGTCCATGGCAAGCCGTTTCGCGGCTTCCGCCGGGGTGAGGGTTTCCGTACGGGTGACCAGATCGACAACCTCTCCAGCGGCCCGGGCTGCGACAAACACCGCGCGCACGCGCCCGGCCCACTCGGCTTCGGCGGCGTGGGCCGGATCAATGGTCAGGTGGATGGGCATAGCCGCATCCTACGCTCATGCACAGATGATGCGGTATAGGTGTGCACACGGTGGACGTGACGAGGCCAGCAGACTGTTAATCGTCGGTGGCGACGACGAGTGTGACCACTCCCCGTGCGCGGTCGATCGCGACGCATCCCTCACTGTCAGGCTGTGATGAGACACTCGGACTTCCCCGAGTTCACTGT
>CAZVST010000044.1:0-41931 GCA_964629725.1 uncultured Mycobacterium sp. | reverse complement strand
CACCACCTACGGCGAGCCCTGGAACATGAACTAACCGACACGCAACGCGAAAAGGGCGCCCCGTCCAGCTGAACAAGCCTGGCCGGGGCGCCCTTTGCGTTGTCGAGTTCCGGCTACTTCCGCAGCTTCTTGATGTCGATCGCGGGCTCGAACTCCGGCGTGGTGTCCGTGCCGCCGTGCGTCGCGGATCTCGGCGAGCAGGCGCAGTTGCTTGTCCTGGGCTGCTTCGGTCGCCGCCTTGGACCGGATCTTGTTGTACGGCAGCAGCACCAGGAAGTAGACCACCGCAGCCACCAGGGCGAAGTTGATTGCCGCTGACAGGAGCACATTGAGGTCGATGGTCTAGCCGCCGCCGATATTGATCTGCAAGATGCCGTACGACGCTTCCTTGCCCGCGCCGATCCGGTTGATCAGCGGGGCGATGATGCTGTCGGTGAACTTGGTGACTAGGGCGGTGAATGCGGTGCCGATGACCACCGCGACCGCCTGGTCGACGATATTTCCTTGAGCGAGAAACTGCTTGAATCCCTTGAGCACAGTGAGCCTTTCGTTGCTGAAATTGGCTTCGGGCGTCGAGTAGCGTAGCGCAAGGGGATCGCGGGACCGTAGTTTCCGACTAGTGGTTTTCAGTGGATTGTCAGGGTCACGGTTTGCACCAGCGTCGCGCCGGCCAACGCATTGGCAGCGGAGGCCGGAAGGGCGACCAGTACCACCCGATCGTTTGCCGCGCCCGGCGATTTCGACTCGGGCGAGACGAGCACCACCACGGCATTGCTCGCCACGACCCGGGGGTGGGCTTCGGCCTCGGCGGCTTGGGCACCGAGGACGTCGACGACATCCCCGGGCCGGATAAAGTCGAGAACCGCGGCGTCGGCAAGGTGCAACGGCACCACTCGGGCGTCCGGTCCGGTGCTCAGTCCGGTCAGGCGAGAGCTGAGGATTCGCGCGTCGGTCAGCACTTCGCCGCGGCGGGAGGGTCCCGCCAGCGTTGCGCCGACCACCGTCTCCGTCCTATCCGCGGCGCCGTCGGGGATCCATGCCGTCGGGCGTTTCGTCACCGTCACGTCCTCGGCGCGCAGTGTCACCCCGGGGCTCAGATCGCGGGCAGTCACGACGACCTCACGCAGGGTGTGTCCGGGATCGGGGCGCAGCGCGATAAAGGCGGCCAGAACCACCAACAGCCCCGCCGCGATCCGCCTCGCCGCCAGCGTGCGCGCGAAATCCGGCCGCATGGCTTTCGAAAGACGTTCCAGCAGAGTGGGATGGAGCGACTCGCCCATGCCGTCACGATAGGTGTCCCACTATGGGTGGACCTGCCGCGCCGGCGGCCGCTGTGGATAACCGCGCTAGGTGGATGACGTCGCGGGAGCAGAACTGCTCGCCGCCGGCGCAGAACTCGACGAAGAATCGCCCGACGATCCGCTCGATTTCTCCGACGACGATTTCTCCGAGCCGGATTTCTCTGAGCCGGACTTCTCTGAGGCCGGCGAACCTCCGGACGATCCGCCGCTCTTCGACGACGCCGATTCGCGGCTGTCGGTGCGGTAGAAGCCGCTGCCCTTGAACACGACACCGACCGAGTTGAACAGCTTGCGCAGCCGGCCATAGCACTGCGGGCAGGTGGTGAGCGCGTCGTCGGTGAAGGCCTGCACCGCGTCGAACCGGTTATCGCACTCGGTGCACGCATAGCTGTAGGTCGGCACATCAACCTCCCGGGGGAATCGAATTGTTAGCACTCTACCGCGTCAAGTGCTAGAACCGCTATCGGCCGATGGGCATTCCCGACAGCCGGGTCAGGCCGCCGCCGGGCGTGAGCGCGTGCGTCACGGGCACGTCATGAGGGTCGCCGGGTAATTCGTCGACCAGTTCACCGTCGCGGACGACGGCGACGAGCCGGGTGCCGGGTCTGCACAGACCCAGGGTGCGGTCGTAGAAACCGCCGCCCCGGCCCAGGCGTACGCCGCGCCGGTCAACCGCCAGCGCCGGGACTAGGACCACCCTGGCGGTCGCCACCGCCGATGGGGGCAACCAGGGACCAGCGGGTTCACGGGTGCCGAAGGGGCCGGCGACCAGCCCTGCGGGCACATAGCGACCCCATTGCAGCGACAGGTGCTCGCCGTCCGGCCCGGTGCGAGCGACCGGAAGTAACACCGTGTCGCAGAGTCCGGCCAGCACATCGAGGATCTCCGGCGAGCCGGGTTCGGCCCCCATCGGTACGTAGGCGCACACGATGTCGGCACGGTCCACTGCCTCGCCGACATGCCTGCAGAGGTGCTCGGACTCCGCCTGACGCACAGCCTCGGGTACCGCGCGCCGGGCCGCGAGCAGTTCGCTGCGCAGCAGCGCCTTAGGTGCGGTAGCCATCGCCTACAGCCTGACAGTGGCGCGGGTGGGACGCCAGCATCCCCGTCCAGTTAGGGTTACCTCCATGCTCAGCGAGAGGGTGTCCATTCCGCGCACGGCGATCGTGCCGGCGGCAGGCCTGGGAACCCGATTTCTTCCGGCTACCAAGACGGTGCCCAAAGAGTTGCTGCCGGTCGTCGACACGCCCGGGATCGAACTGGTGGCTGAGGAGGCCGCCGAGGCCGGTGCCCAACGTCTGGTCATTGTGACCTCGGAGGGCAAGGACAGCGTCGTCGCGCACTTCGTCGAAGACCTGGTGCTGGAGGGGACTCTCGAGGCCCGGGGCAAGAAGGCCATGCTGGCCAAAGTCCGTCGCGCGCCGGCCCTGATCAAGGTGGAGTCCGTGATCCAGGCCGAGCCGCTCGGTCTAGGTCATGCCGTGGGCTGCGTCGAGTCGGTGCTCGCTCCCGACGAGGATGCCGTCGCCGTGCTGCTGCCCGACGATCTGGTGCTGCCGACCGGGGTGCTGGTGACCATGGCCAAAGTTCGCGGCAAACGCGGCGGCACGGTGCTGTGCGCGATCGAGGTGGCACCCGAGGAGGTCAGCTCCTACGGCGTGTTCGACGTGGAGCCGGCCGAGGGTGCGTCCAGCCCGGACATCCTCCGGGTGAAGGGAATGGTCGAGAAGCCGCCGGTCGACGAGGCGCCGTCCCGATATGCCGCGGCGGGCCGCTACATCCTGGACCGGGCGATCTTCGACGCGTTGCGCCGGGTGCCGCGCGGCGTCGGGGGAGAGATTCAGCTCACCGACGCCATCGCGCTGCTGATCGCCGAGGGGCATCCGGTTCATGTGGTGGTGCACCGCGGCTCCCGACACGACTTGGGAAATCCCGGCGGCTATCTGAAGGCTGCGGTTGACTTTGCCTTGGATCGTGACGACTACGGTTCGGATTTGCGCGAGTGGTTGGTTAAGCGGCTTGGCCTGGCCGACCACTAGGTGTCACGCCCCCGGCCGGCCAGTGTAGAAAGGCGCACTCGTGCGTTCGGTTGAGGAACAGCAAGCTCGGGTGGCGGCTGCGGCCGTCGCACCCCGTCCGGTGCGGCTGCCGATTGCCGAGGCGCAGGGCCTGATGTGCGCCGAAGAAGTCGTCGCCGAGGTGCCGATGCCCGGTTTCGACCAGGCCGCCATCGACGGGTACGCCGTTCGCAGCGCCGACATCATCACCGCCGAGGACAGCGAAACGGTGCTCCCGGTCGTGGGCGTGATCGAGGCCGGCTCCCGGACGCCGAGCCGGCTGCAGCCCCGACAGGCCGCCCGGATCGAAACCGGCGCCCCATTGCCCAACCTGGCCGACGCCGTCCTGCCATTGCGCTGGTCCGACGCCGGCCAGTCACGGGTGCGCGTGCTGCGGGCGGTGCGCCCGGGGGCCTATGTCCGGCGGGTCGGCAACGACGTCCAGCCGGGCGACGTCGCAGTCCGGGCCGGGGCCATCATCGGTGCGGCGCAGGTCGGGCTGCTCGCGGCCGTGGGGCGGGAGCGGGTGCTGGTGCACCCGCGCCCACGGGTGTCGGTGATGAGCGTCGGAGCCGAGCTCGTCGACATCTCGCGTACCCCCGGCAACGGCCAGGTCTACGACGTGAACTCCTATGCGCTGGCCGCCGCCGCCCGCGACGCGGGTGCCGACGCCGCCCGCGTGGGCATCGTCGGCACCGATCCGCGGCAACTTCGCGAGGTCGTCGAAAGCCAACTCAATCGCAGCGAAGTCGTGGTGATCGCCGGTGCGGTGGCCGGCGCGGCAGCCGAGAGCCTGCGCACCGTGCTTTCTGAACTCGGCGATATGGAAGTCACCCGGATCGCCATGCATCCCGGCTCCGTTCAGGGCTTCGGACAGCTCGGGCCCGACGGGGTTCCGACGTTTCTGCTGCCCGCCAACCCGGTCAGCGCACTGGTGGTCTTCGAAGTAATGGTGCGTCCGTTGATCCGGCTCTCGCTGGGTAAGCGTCAACCCATGCGGCGCACGGTCCGGGCTCGCACGCTGACCCCCATCACCTCGGTGGCCGGCCGCACCGGCTATCTGCGCGGCCAGCTGCTGCGCGACGAGGAAAGCGGCGATTACCTGGTGGAGGCCATCGGCGAATCGGCAGAGGGTTCGTCGCACCTGCTCGCATCGCTGGCCGAGGCCAACTGCCTCGTGGTGGTGCCCAGCGGCGCCACGGAGATCCGGACCGGAGAGTACGTCGACGTCGCGTTCCTGGCCCAGCGGGGCTGAGCGCTCTGGTGGTCTGGTCGTGACCCTGTGGGGCCGCAATGCGGCGCATCCTGGCTGGCCGCGGCGGGTAGGTCCGCTGCGGGTGCGCGGCGGTGTGGTCCGGCTGCGCCCGGCGCGCTTGCGCGACGGGGCCGCTTGGAGCCGCACGCGCTTGGCCGAGCGGCCCAATCTGGAGCCGTGGGAACCATCGGCGGAGCTGGATTGGGAAGAGCGCCATGCCTTTTCGTTCTGGCCGGCGATCTATGGCGGGCTGCGCGGGGAGGCCCGCCGAGGGCGCATGCTGCCCTATGTCATCGAGGTCGACGGCCGATTCCGCGGTCAACTGACGATCGGCAACGTCAGCCACGGCGCGTTGCAGTCGGCCTGGATCGGTTACTGGGTGTCCGGAGAGGTCACCGGGGCGGGTATCGCCACCGGCGCGCTGGCACTGGGTCTGGACCATTGCTTCGGCCTGGTGGGCCTGCATCGGGTCGAGGCCACCGTTCGGCCGGAGAACCATGCCAGCCGCCGGGTGTTGGCCAAAGCGGGTATGCGGGAAGAAGGCCTGCTCAGGCGCTATCTCAATGTCGACGGGGCATGGCGCGACCATCTTCTGATGGCTATCACCGCCGAGGAGGTCGACGGGTCGGTTTGCGCCGGTTTGGTGCGCCGCGGCCTGGCTGAGTGGTGACGACGGCTCCGTTCTTGTTACGAATGTGACGTTTGGGGCTGTTGGTGCTTGTCATCCGGGAATTACACGTGTGTAATTGCCTCGGCGCGCCGCCCATGAAAGCGGACGTCACGGACCTAGCCTGGTCGGGAAAGGAGCAGGCCTTATGCCAAGCATCCCCCAGTCACTGCTCTGGATTTCGCTTGTGGTGCTGTGGCTCTTCGTCCTGGTGCCGATGCTCATCAACAAGCGCGACACCGTTCGCCGGACCAGTGATGTCGCGCTGGCGACCCGCGTTCTCAACCGGGGCGCCAAATCCCGACTGATCAAGAAGGGCGGCCCCGCGGCCGGCCACCGGCACGATCCGAACTGGCAGCCGGAGGCCGAGGAATACCCGGACCTCCTCGACGAGGCGGAGGAATTCGCCGAGCAGGACGTCATCCGCGTGTACGACGACGCCGTCCGGGGGGCCCGGATGGGCAGCACCCGGGTCAGGTCGGTGGTCGTGGTCGCGGCGATGTCGGAGAAGACTGTCTCCGAGTCGGATTACCTCGACGTCGACGTCGTCGAGGAGGACTCGGGTGCGTTGCCGGTCGGTGGCGGCAAGCAGGCCGGTCTGTTCGACGAGCCGGCTCAGCCGCAGCCGCAGGCGGATGTCGAGCCTGAGCCGCTGCCCGTCGCCGAGCCTGCGGCCGAGGTGCAGACCGAGGTGGTCACACAGCCGGAGGCTGAGGAACAGGCACCGCCGGAGGATGAGATTCCTGCGGAGCAGGAGCTCACTGCGGCACTGCCGGAGCCCATTGCGGCAACGCCGGAGCCCGAGGTCCCGACGGAGCGGGTGCAGTCCGCGAAGAGCGCTGCGCGCGAACGGGTTTCGGAGTCACGCACGCGGATGTCCGACGAGTACGAGTACATCGAGGATTCCTCGGGTCTGGAGGAGGAGGCCCGCGTTGCGGCGCCTTCGTTGTCCGCCAGCCGCCAGCGCCGGATGGAGAACACCACGGCCGCCGCGGTGGACGCGCGCAAGTACCGCTTCCGCAGGCGGGTGCTGACCGTGCTGGCCGCGATGCTGATGGTCACCGCTGTGCTGTCGTTCGCCGTCGATCCCACGCTGTGGTGGGCCTGCGGCGCTGTGGGCGGGGTCATGGTGCTCTATCTCGGCTATCTGCGAAGGCAGACCCGCATCGAGGCGCAGGTGCGCCGTCGTCGTCAGCAACGGCAGGCTAGAGTCCGGCCGTTCGTCGAGGATGTCGCACCGCCGCGGCGGCCGGAGGTGGACTTCGACGAGTTCCCTACCCGGCTCCAGCGCCCGGGAGCGGTGGTGCTGGAGATCGACGACGAGGATCCGGTTTTCGAGCATCTCGACGAGATGGCCTACAGCGGGAGTCGCTATCGCCCGACGCACGGGCCGACGGATCTGCGGCGGGCGTCGGGGCTGTAGGGACGCTTACCCGGCCGGGCTGGTAACCTGCTACCTGCTTGGGGCTATAGCGCAGTTGGTAGCGCGTCTCGTTCGCATCGAGAAGGTCAGGGGTTCGATTCCCCTTAGCTCCACAACGAAAAAACCCCGGCTCAGACGGGGTTTTTCGTTGTCAGGGGCGCAGACGGCGCGGACTGTCCGCTATCGAACAGTCGTCGGTGTAACGAATCCGACGCGCTTTGTGGGGTGTTGATCCGCCAACTGACGTTGTTGTCCGTTATGGTTTCGTGATGTTTTGGCGTTCTTCCCGTGATCTGAGTATCAAGCTGTCGGCCCTCGCGGCCGGGGCGGTCGTGGCCGCTTCCGTCCTGCATGCACCCGGCGCCGGCGCCGACCCGAATCCTGTCGAGCAGCCTGCTGCCCCCGCGGCGGGCGCGGCACCGGTGATCGAGGCGGCTCCCGCGCCAGAGGCCGCTCCCGCGCCAGAGGCGGCCCCCGCGCCAGAGGGGGCCCCCGCGCCAGAGGGGGCCCCCGCACCGGATGCCGTCCCCGCACCGGCTCCTGAGGCCGCGCCCGCTCCTGACAACGCGCCCGCTCCTGACGCCGCGCCTATCACGGACGCCGCGGCCGAGGGGCCAATGATCGTGCCCGCCACTCACGTCGACATCCACCCGCGGGCGTTGCCGCCGGGAGTGGGGTCCGAGCAGGGACTGCAGGTCGAGACCATCCGCGTGGAGCGCAACGTCTGTGCCGAATTCCCCCAGATTCACACCATCATCGGGGTCAGGCCCGACTCCAAGCCTTGGCATCCGTCCGGCCGGGCGATCGACATCATGATCCCCGATGCGGGCAGCGATTCGGGCATCGCGCTGGGCAACGCCATCCGTGACTTCGCGCTGGGCCATGCCGCCGATCTGGGCATCATGGACGTGATCTGGCGTGGCACCTACTACACCCCGGCCGGCCCGAGCGGCATCGGCTACGGACACTTCGACCACGTGCACATCACTACGTTCGGCGGCGGCTACCCGTCCGGTGACGAGGAATACCTCTCCGAAAGCTGAGGCCGTCAGCGCTGAGGGGGTGCCGGGCTGGGTGAGGCCGACGGCGACTGGCTGGGGGACATCATGCCCGGTGCCATTCCGGCAGGACCCATCATCCCGCCGGGACCCATGCCGCCCGGTCCCATCATCGAGCCGGGTCCCGTCATCGATCCGTTGCGCATCGGGCAGTCGGTCTGGCTGTGGTACCCGCGATGCCAGCCGTGATACCCGGAGGAGCGCCCCAGCGCGAAGCCGGAGAAAAAGATCACCGTAACGATGAACACCACGCCCGCGACGATTCCGACCCAAGCCAGAATCCGGTGTAGCCGACGATCGCGGTGCTCATCGGACACCGGTCCGATGTACACGGATTCCGTTGTGTTTTCCGGGTTTTCGCTCATGCATGAGCTCAGCGCTGCTTGAGCGCGCGCGCCAGACCCTTGTTGATCGCCTTCAACGTGGTGACTCGCGCCAGCTGCTTGTTGTTGGCGGGGATGACGTTCCAGCGTGCCCCGTCGGTGGTCGTCCGCAATACCATCTGGTCGACGGCTTTGACGTACTCATCCCAGCGGTCGCGGTTGCGGTAGTCCTCTTCGGTGATCTTGTGTTTCTTGTAGGCGGTGTCTTCGCGGGCCTTGAACCGCGCGAGTTGCTCCTCGGGGGAGACGTGCAGCCAGAACTTCGCCACGAAGTACCCGCGCTCGACCAGCTGGGCCTCGAAGTCGATGATCTCGTCGTAGGCGCGCTGCCACTCGGCCGGCTTCGCGAACCCCTCCAGGCGCTCCACCAGTACGCGTCCGTACCAGGTTCGGTCGAAGATCACGAACCGGCCGGCAGGGGGCAGGTCGCGCCAGAACCGCCACAGATAGTGGAACTTGCGTTCCTCCTCGGTGGGTGCCGCCACCGGGATCACTCGGTAGTCGCCGGCCTCCAACGCGCCGGTGACACGCCGGATCACCCCGCCCTTGCCAGCAGCATCCCAGCCCTCGAAGGCGAGCACGGTGCTGACCCCGCGTTTGCGGGCTTCCAGCGAGAGCTTCTTGAGCTTGGACTGCTCGGCGCCCAACTGCGCGCGGTAGTCCTCCTTGGTGAGGGTCTGGCCGAGGTCCACACCCGACAGCACATTGGCCGCGGAGTCGTAGTCGCCGAAGACCGACTCCGCCAGGGAAGGGCCGTGATGTCTCGTTGTTTCAGCGAGCCGCGCGGAGAGCGCGGCGAGAATTGTGTTGGCTACCGTGAGGTCGCGGTAGCGCGCGTCGGTGGACTCGACGATCGTCCACGGCGCCCCCGGAGCGCTGGTCTCCCGCAGGATCCGCTCGGCGATCGGCAGAACCGGACCCAGGCTGTCCAGCGCCGCCCAGTCGCGCTTGTCGACCTGCCAGCCCGCGTTCGGATCCTTGGCGGCCTTCTTCAGTTTCTTCTTCTGCTCGTCGGCCGGGGTGTGCAGGAAGAACTTGAGAATCAGGGCACCGTCGGCCACCAACTCGTTCTGCATGTTGGCGATGTGGCGCAACCAGATGGAGAAGTGCGGCTCGTCGATCTCGCCTTTGGCGCGCTGAATCGCCGCGCGCATCAGGCCGCCGACGAAGAACGCCGCCCGGCCCTTGGGAGGCAGTGAGCGCCACAGCCGCCACAGCTGCGGCCGCTGTTGCTCCTCATCGGTGGGGTCGGCGAACACCCGGGTGTCGGCGAAACGGGAGTCCATCCACTCGTTGAGCCGGTTGACCAGTTCGTTAGCGGCCAGCCGATCGTCACCGGCGATCCAGATGATCACCGGGAAATCGGCCGAGCGCAGATCGTATTGGGCGTTGATCAAGCCGACCCGCAGGTCGGGGATCGCCGCCTCGTAATCCTCTTTGCGGACTCTGTTGCCGACCTCGCATACCTCAAGCACGCCGGACTCCCTCTGCCGCGAAGTTAACGAAAGGTGAACAACACCTTCTCATTTCCGGGTGCCCCCGCGGGCGGTTTCTCCGGGCTCGAGGCTAAAGTCTCGCCGGTTTGCGGCGTTAGGTTGCGCTGCGCTCGTCGCTTTCCAGGGCCTCCAGCACCAGGATGCGGGCGTCGCGGGGACCGGAGAAGGCGTTCTCGGTCCGGCCGCTGCGCAGCAACTCGCGCAACTGCTCCTGATCGTGACGCGCGGGGACGGTGGTATCGATGAAGTGCTCGACGAGGTCGACGAACCGGTCGGGGTGTTGGTGGAACGGGTAGTGCCCGGAGTCGGGGAAGATTTCCAGCCGCGATCCGGGCATCGCCGCGTGTGCCATGTGGCCATGGCTCACGGGGATCATGGCGTCCTGCTCTCCCCAAACCAGTTGCACGGGAACGGATTCCGTCAGATAACATCGGTCCAGCATGGTCACCACCTGCCCTCGCCAGTCGACGACGGCGCGCAGCGTGCGGCTGAAAGCGGCCGAGGCGGTGGGTTCTGGCAGGTCGGCCAGGATGCGCAGCGCGTTCGGGATGTCGCGTCCGACGCCTGTCGAACCGATCGCCGATCCGAGCAGTTGGCCGGCCAACTGCAGGGTGGGCAGCACCAGCGGCAGGCGCAGCAGAGTGAGGGCCTCGCTCCCGCCGGGCAGCGAAGCGAGCCGAAGGGCGATGTTGACGTCCTTGGTGACCCCACCGGCGCCGATGAGCACCAGGCGCTCCACCATCTGCGGGAACTGGTAGGCGAACTGCATGGCCACGCCGCCGCCCAGGGAATGACCGACGACGGTCACCTGGTCGATATTCAGGACACTGAGCAGGTCGCGCATGCCGTTGGCGTAAGCCGCGACGGAGTAGTCCGCCCGCGGCTTGTCGGACTGTCCGTGTCCCAGCAGGTCGGGAGCGATGACGGTGAAGCGGCGGGCCAGCTTGCTGTGCACCGGCTGCCAGGCCATCGAGTTGTCGCCGATGCCGTGGATCAGCAGCAGGGCAGGGCCCGACCCCGCGATTCGGAACGCCCGCCGGTACCCGTGAATGGTCCGGAACTGCAGTTCAGGGGTCTGGTCGACGACGTCCGTCGAGACCGGTGGAACAAGTTGCTCGGGTTCAACCTTGCGCAGTCCCATATCCGTCCTTGGATCCAGGCCGGCTGTCATCTCCAGCGGGTAGAAGGATCTTAAGGCTGACTGCGCGTCCTCACCACTTGGCGCGGCTTAGTCGCCCGCCTCCGGCGGCATTACTCGCCCGCCTCCGGCGGCATTACTCGTTGTCGCCGCCCGTGGCCAGCGTCGCCGCCACCGAGGTCTCGCCGATGACGTTGCGCGCACCCGGCCACACCCAATCCCGCACTTCCGGGATGTCGTCGCCGTGTTCGCGGGTGTATTCCCGGGCTTCGATGCGCTTGTCCTGCATCTTCTGGCGCAGTCCCGCGTAGCGTGAGCCGAGGCCGGGCACCCGGTCGATCACATCGATGACCAGGTGATATCGGTCCAGGTCGTTGAGCATCACCATGTCGAACGGCGTGGTGGTGGTGCCCTCCTCCTTGTAGCCGCGCACGTGGATGCGGTTGTCGTTGGTGCGCCGGTAGCACAGCCGGTGGATCAGCCACGGGTAGCCGTGATAAGCGAAGATCACCGGCTTGTCCGCGGTGAACACCATGTCGAACTCGCGGTGGGACATGCCGTGCGGATGCTCGGTCTCGTCCTGCAGGCGCATCAGGTCGACGATGTTGACGAAGCGCACCTTGAGCTCGGGGATGTGCTGGCGCAGCAGGTCGGCGGCGGCCAGCGCCTCCAGCGTCGGGACGTCCCCCGCTGCGGCGAGCACCACATCCGGGTCGCTGCCGTCCTGCTCGGTGCCGGCCCAGTCCCAGATGCCGACGCCGCGGGTGCAGTGCGCGACGGCCTCGTCCATCGTCAGGAAGTTGGGATGGGGCTGCTTGCCGGCGACGACGACGTTGACGTACTGCCGGGAGCGCAGGCAGTGGTCATAGGTGGACAGCAACGTGTTGGCGTCCGGCGGCAGGTACACCCGCACCACCGAGGCGCTCTTGTTGACCACGTGGTCGATGAAGCCGGGGTCCTGGTGCGAGAAGCCGTTGTGGTCCTGACGCCAAACATGGCTGGACAGAAGGTAATTCAGGCTCGCGACCGGGCGCCGCCAGGGTATCTCGTCGGTCACCTTCAGCCACTTGGCGTGCTGGTTGAACATCGAGTCGATGATGTGGATGAAAGCTTCGTAGCAGTTGAACAGCCCGTGGCGGCCGGTCAGCAGGTAGCCCTCCAGCCAGCCCTGCATCTGATGCTCGGAGAGCATCTCCACGACCCGTCCCGACCGGGCCAGGTGGTCGTCCACCTCGGGGCCGAAGAACTCGGCGTTCCACTGCTTGTCGGTGACCTCGAAGACGGCCTGCAGCCGGTTGGAGGCCGTCTCGTCGGGACCGAAGATGCGGAAGTTCTCCGGGTTGAGCCGCACCACGTCTCTCAGCCACTGACCGAGCACCCGGGTGGCCTCGGCCACCGTCGCTCCGGGTGCGGGCACGTCGACGCCGTAGTCCCGGAAGTCCGGCAGGCGCAGATCCTTGAGCAGCAGTCCGCCGTTGGCGTGCGGGTTGTCGCTCATCCGCAACTGCCCCGCGGGAGCCAGTTCGGCGATCCAGTCGTGCAGTGTGCCGTTGTCGTTGAACAGTTCGCCGGCCCGGTAGGACCCTAGCCAGTCGGCGAGGACCTGCAGGTGCTCCGGGGTGTCGCGGGCGCTGGCCAGCGGCACCTGATGCGCCCGCCACGAACCGGTGGTCTTCTTGCCGTCGATGTAGGCCGGTCCGGTCCAGCCCTTGGGGTGCCGGAAGATGATCATCGGCCAGCGCGGACGCTCCTCGTCGCCGGCTCGATCACTGCGGCGCTCCTCCTCGTCGCTGCGCTCCGCATCGTCGCCACCGCGGGCGCGCGCCTTGATTGCGGCGATCTCGTCGAGGACGTCGTCGAGCAGGCGGGCGAAGCGCCGGTGGGCGTCGGAATGGTCGTCCGCGCCGTCGTCTGGCACCTCGAAGAAGTACGGGTTGTGGCCATAGCCGACCATCAGGCTGCGCAGCTCAACGTGCGGAATGCGGTCCAGCACAGTCGGATTGGCGATTTTATAGCCGTTGAGGTGCAGGATCGGCAGCACCACGCCGTCTTTGGCGGGGTGCATGAACTTGTTGGAGTGCCAACTTGTGGCCAGCGCGCCGGTCTCGGCCTCGCCGTCGCCGACCACCGCCGCGATCAGCAGGTCGGGGTTGTCGAACGCGGCGCCGTAGGCATGCGACAGCGCGTAGCCCAGTTCGCCGCCCTCGTGGATGGAGCCGGGTGTCTCCGGGGCGACATGCGAGGGGATGCCGCCGGGGAAGGAGAACTGGCGGAACAGTCGTCGAAGGCCCTCGGTGTCCCGGGTGATGTCGGGGTAGTACTCGGTGTAGGTGCCGTCGAGGTAGGCGTTGGCCACCAGGCCGGGGCCGCCGTGGCCCGGCCCGGTGATGTAGATCGTCGACTGGCTGCGTTCCTTGATGGCCCTGTTGAGGTGGGCGTACAGGAAGTTCAGGCCCGGGGTGGTGCCCCAGTGCCCGAGCAGTCGCGGCTTGACGTCGTCGCGGGTCAGCTCGGTGCGCAGCAGAGGGTTGCTCAGCAGATAGATCTGACCGACCGACAGATAGTTGGCGGCCCGGAACCAGGCGTCGATCTGCTTGACGGCGTCATCGGTCAGGTGGCCGTGTGAGCCTGTGCGCCAAGCGGTGAGCGCCGTCGCTGTCATCGATTCCCCTTTGTGTTCAGTGACCCTTGATGGTTACGGGCTCCACATTCCAGATCTCGTCGCAGTACTCGGCGATCGAGCGGTCCGAGGAGAACTTGCCGCTGCGCGCGCTGTTGAGGATCGACATCCGCGTCCAGGCCTGCTGGTCGTGCCAGGTCCGGTCCACCTCGCCCTGGCAGCGGATGTAGTCGGCATAGTCGGCGAGCACCAGGAACGGGTCGTGGTCGACGATGTTGGAGACCAGCGGGGCGAACACCGACGTGTCACCGCCGGAGAACCGGCCCTCGCTGATCAGCCGCAGCGCGGTGGCCAGTTCGGGGTCGCGGTCGACGTACTCACGCGGGCGGTAACCCTTGGCCAGCAGTTCGTGCACCTCGTCGACGGTGAGCCCGAACAGGAAGAAGTTCTCCGGTCCGGCCTCCTCGCGCATCTCGACGTTGGCGCCGTCGAGGGTGCCGATGGTCAGCGCCCCGTTCATCATGAACTTCATGTTCCCGGTTCCCGACGCTTCCTTACCCGCGGTCGAGATCTGCTCGGAAAGGTCGGCGGCCGGGTAGATCAGCTGTCCGCTCTGCACGTTGAAGTTCGGGACAAAGGCCACTTTCAGCCGGTGATTGACGTCGGGGTCGTTGTTGATCGTCTCGCCGATGGAATTGATGAGCTTGATGATCAGCTTGGCGATGTAATACCCGGGTGCCGCTTTGCCGCCGAAAACGAAAGCGCGCGGCGCGATGTCGAGACCGGGATTCTCCTTGAGCCGGTTGTAGAGCGTGATGATGTGCAACGCGTTGAGGTGCTGGCGCTTGTACTCGTGGATTCGCTTGACCTGAACGTCGAACATCCAGTCCGGGTTGAGTTCGATGCCGGTCTTGGCGGCTACCAAATTCGCCAGCCGGGCCTTGTTCTCCCGCTTGACCGCTCGCCAGCGCTGCTGGAACGTCGCGTCGTCGGCGTAGCGCTCCAGGCCCCGCAGCTTCTGCAGGTCCACCAGCCAGCCGTCGCCGATGGTCTCGTCGAGCAGTTTGCGCAGACTGGGGTTGGACAGTCCGATGAAGCGCCGCGGCGTGACGCCGTTGGTCTTGTTGAAGAACCGCTCCGGCCACATCTCGTAGAAGTCCTTGAGGATGGTGGTCTTGACCAGTTCGGAGTGCATCGCCGCGACGCCGTTGACCGCGTGGCTTCCGACAGTGGCCAGATGGGCCATCCGGATGCTCTTCGCCCCGTCCTCACCGATCAGCGACATTCGTCGCACCCGCACCTCGTCGCCGGGGAAGCGGGCGCGGACCTCGTCGAGGAAGCGATGGTTGATCTCGTAGATGATCTCGAGGTGGCGGGGGAGGAACCGCTCGAACATGGCCAGGGGCCAGGTCTCCAGCGCCTCGGGCAGCAGGGTGTGGTTGGTGTAGGCAAAGGTCTTGACGGTGATGTCCCAGGCCTCGTCCCAGTCGAAGTGGCGCTCGTCGATGAGGAGCCTCATCAGTTCGGCGACCGCGATCGAGGGGTGGGTGTCGTTGAGCTGGATCGCCGCGCGGTTGGGAAGGTCATGGGCGGTCACCCGCGCGAAGTCCTCGACCATGTGCAGGATGTCCTGCAGCGAGCACGACACGAAGAAGTACTGCTGCAGTAGCCGCAGTTGCTTGCCGACCTCAGGCTCGTCGTTGGGGTAGAGCACTTTGGTGACGTTCTCGGACACCACCTGGTCCTCGACCGCGCGGTAGTAGTCCCCGGCGTTGAAGGCGTCCAGGGCCAGGGCGTTGACGGCGTTGGCGCTCCACAGCGTCAGGGTGTTGCAGGTGTTGACGCCGTAGCCCTGGATCGGGGTGCCGTAGTAGACGCCCTTGACGACCCGCTCGGGAGCCCACCGCACCTTCGGCTCACCGCGCTCGTCGGTGTAGTGCTCGGTGTGTCCGCCCCAGCCCACCTTATAGTTGAGTTCCGGCTTGGCGATCTCCCACGGGTTGCCGGGCGCCAGCCAGTTGTCGGTGCGCTCCACCTGCCAGCCGTCGTGAATCTCCTGGTCGAAGATGCCGAACTCGTAGCGGATGCCGTACCCGATGGCCGGGCGCTGCAGAGTGGCCAGCGACTCCATGTAGCAGGCCGCCAGCCGGCCCAGGCCGCCGTTGCCCAGGCCCGGTTCCTCCTCGCAGTCCAGGACGACGTCGTAGTCCTGGCCCAGTTCGGCGAGAGCGGCGCGGGCCTCCTCCTCCAGACCGAGGTTCAGCAGGTTGTTGCCCAGGTGCGGGCCGAGCAGGAATTCCGCCGACAGGTAGACGGCGACTTTGCGGGAGAGGTCCAGATACGTCTGCGTCGTATCGATCCAGCGGCTCTGCATTCGGTCGCGCACCGCCAGCGCCAGCGCGTGGTAGTAGTGCTGCGGCTCCAACAGCTGGGCCGGGCGCCCCAGGGTGTAGCGCAGGTGGTCCACGATCGCCTTGCGAAGCGACGACGCCGTCATCCCGGTCCGCACCTCGTCTGCGTTGACGTCCTTCATAAATCCGCCCTGCTCCCCGATATCGTCCGACCCCGGCTGTTTGGCTGCGAGTATGGCATCGGCTCGGGGCCCCCACCTGCGGTTCGGGTAACTGAAAGGTGAACGTTGTGAGCACGCCGCGGCACGCAGGTTCGCTGGGCCGTCGCCGGTTCCTCGCCGGTGCCGCGACCCTCGCCGCGGGTCTCGCGGCGTGCAGTGAGGATCGCCCGACGGCCCCGGCGCCATCCGGTGACCGCGACGTCGACGTCGCGGTGATCGGCGCCGGCATCGCCGGATTGGCGGCCGCCGGTGTCGTCGCCCGCGCCGGCCTGCGTACCGTGGTGCTGGAGGCCCGCGACCGGGTGGGCGGGCGGATCTGGACGTCGACCGCCTGGCCCGATCTGCCGGTCGACCTGGGCGCGTCGTGGATTCACGGCACCGACGGCAACCCGGTGTACGACGAGGTCAACCGCCTCGGATTGACCACGAGCATCTTCGATGTCGGCTCATTCGAGGGTGGCGGCTCGGCAATCTATTACTCGCGCAACGGAACCGAACTCGACGCCGACGAGATCGACAGGCGCGGCGCCAAGGTGGTCGGCTATCTGGAGAGTATGGGCGGAAAGTCCGGTGCCGGTCGAACGTCGCTGAGCGCGGCGCTCGACGCGCTTCCGCTGAACCTGCGCGACATCGCGCGCACGCCGGCGGTGGCCGCGTCGTTGGACACCTATGCGGGCGACTTCGGCGCCACCCCGGAAACCCTGGCACTCAGCGCCTTCGACGAAGACGACTCATATCCGGGGGCGCAGCGCGTTTTTCCCGCCGGGTACGGCCAGCTCACCCAGCGACTGGCCGGGTCCCTGCCGGTGCGCCTGAAAACCCCGGTGACCAAGATTTCGCTCCGGGACGACCGCGTCGTGCTCGACACCGCCGACGGGCAGTGGCGCGCCGCGAAGGTGATCGTCACCGTTCCCCTGGGCGTATTGAAAAGCGGCGCAATCACATTCGACCCCCCACTGCCCCCGCAGCATCGCCGCGCGATCGACGCGATCGGCTTCGGCAGGTTCGAGAAGCTGGTGCTGCGCTTCGACACCGCCTTCTGGGACGACGTCGACCAGATCCAGATCATCGCAAATCCGGGCGACCCGTTCACCGGCTGGTACAACCTCAACCGGGTCGCCCGCCGGCCGGTGCTGATGGCGCTTAACGGCGGATCGGCGGCCGCCGCGATCGAAGCCCCTTCCCCCGTCGCTTCGCTCCCGCCCGCCGGCGGCATGCCGCTCGACCGGCAAATGGCACGGGCCACCGAGATATTGGCCGGCATCTACCCGGGCCGGTTCCGGCCCCCGGTCGCCGCCCAGGCCTCCGGGTGGTGGACCGACGAATTCAGCCGCGGATCCTATTCGTTCACCGCGGTCGGCTCGGGTGACCAGGATCGCGAAGCGCTGGCCGAGCCGGTCGATGACCGGCTGTGGCTGGCCGGTGAGGCCGCCAACGAACAGTTCCACTCGACGGTGCATGGGGCATGGTTGAGTGGGGAGGCCGCGGCCAGGCAGGCTACGAGATAGCGTCGGACCCGACGCCCCGACCGAAGGATCCTTTGTGCTGCACCGCATAGCCCGGCTGGCTGTCGAGTCGCCGCGCCGGGTCGTCGTCGTCGCGGCCCTACTGGCGATCCTCATCGGCGTGTTCGGAATTCCGGTCGCCGACAAGCTGTCCCCGAGCGGGTTCCAAGACCCGACCTCTGAATCGTCGCGCGCCGCGCGGGTGCTCACCGAGAAGTTCGACCAGGGCGATGTCCCGCTGGTCATCGTGGTCAGCGCGCCTGACGGCTACGACAGCCCGCCCGCACGGACGGTCGCGCAATCGGTCATCCAAACGCTGAAAGGCTCCGGACACGTCGCCGCCGTCAACTCAGCCTGGACCGCGCCGCCCCCAGCCGCGGCCGCCCTGGTCAGCACCGACCGGAAGGCCGGCCTGATCGTCACCGGCATCGTCGGCGCCGAAGCCGATCAGCAGCGCTACACCAAAGAACTCACCGACGCCGTCATCGGCGAGCGCGACGGCGTCACGGTGCGGGCCGGCGGCACCGCCATGGTGAACCTCCAGGTCACCGAACAGTCCAAACGTGACCTGCTGCTGCTGGAGTCGATCGTCGTCCCGCTGAGCTTCCTGGTGTTGATCTGGGTGTTCGGCGGGGTGTTCGCCGCGGCGCTGCCCATCGTCGTGGGGATCATGGCGATCCTCGGTTCGCTGGCTGTGCTGCGCGCCGTCACCTTCTTCACCGACGTGTCGATCTTCGCGCTGAACCTCACCACCGCAATGGGTTTGGCGCTGGCCATCGACTACACCCTGCTGATGATCAGCCGCTACCGCGAGGAACTGGCCGCCGGCGCCGACCGGGCGACCGCCGTCACCACCACCATGGCGACCGCCGGCCGAACGGTGCTGTTCTCGGCGGTCACCGTCGCGCTGTCCATGGCGGTGATGGTGCTCTTCCCGATGAACTTCCTGCGGTCGTTCGCCTACGCCGGCGTGGCCACGGTCGCGTTCGCCGCCGTCTCGGCCGTCGTGATCACCCCGGCGGCAATCATGCTGCTTGGTGATCGCCTCGACGCGCTGGACGTGCGGCGGGCGCTGCGCCGCGTGCTGGGCCGGCCGGAACCCGCGCCATTGCCCATCGAGCAGCACTTCTGGTACCGCTCAACGAAATTCGTCATGCGCCGGGCCTTACCCATCGGGGTGGCCGTCGTGGCCCTGCTGGCGTTCCTCGGCGCGCCGTTCTTCGGCGTCCGCCCCGGCTTCCCCGACGACCGGGTGCTGCCGAAATCGGCGTCGGCCCATCAGGTCGGCGACATGCTGCGCAGCGACTTCGCCCTGGATACCGATTCCGAGGTGCCGGTCATCATCACCGACTCCACCGCGCTGGAGCGCGCCGAACTCGACCGGTACGCCGCCGATCTGTCCAGGGTGCATGACGTCACCTCGGTCTCGGCCCCGTCGGGCAGCTACGTAGGCGGCCGGCTCGTCGGTCCGCCGGTGGCCGCCACCGGCGAGGCGTCCGGCAGCACCCTGCTGACCGTCGCCAGCTCGGTGCCGCTGTTCTCGACCCGATCCGAGGACCAGTTGACCGCGCTGCACGCGGTGGACAACCCCGGTGGCCGCGCCGTGGAATTCGCCGGACTGGCGCAGACCAACCGGGACAGCGTCCACGCGATCGCATCGCGGCTTCCGGTGGTGCTGGGGCTGATCGCGGTGATCATGCTCGTGCTGCTGTTCCTGCTCACCGGCAGCGTGCTGCTGCCGGTCAAGGCGCTGGTCCTCAACATGCTCTCGCTGTCGGCCGCCTTTGGCGCCATGGTGTGGATCTTCCAGGACGGTCATCTGGGTGCGCTGGGAACGACGTCGACGGGCACCCTGGTGGCCAATATGCCGGTGCTGTTGTTCTGCGTGGCCTTCGGGCTGTCGATGGACTACGAGGTCTTCCTGGTGTCGCGCATCCGCGAATTCTGGCTCGCCGCCGGAGCCGCTCGGTCGGCGACATCGGGCGGAGTGCAGACCGCCGCCGACAATGACGAAAGTGTGGCGTTGGGGCTGGCCCACACCGGTCGGGTGATCACCGCCGCGGCGCTCATCATGGCAATCACCTTCGCCGCATTGGTGGCGGCCAAGGTCGCCATCATGCGTCTGTTCGGCGTCGGTCTGACGCTCGCGGTGCTGATGGACGCCACTTTGGTGCGACTCGTACTGGTGCCGGCCTTCATGCACGTGGCCGGCAAATGGAACTGGTGGGCGCCCAAGCCGCTGCGCGCGCTGCACCAACGATTCGGGATCAGCGAGTCCGGCGAACCGCGGCATACTGGATGAGTGCCAGGTAAATCGCCCGCAGCGGCGAGCGTCATGGCTGGCGTGCAGGGTGCCCTCCCCCCGCACCGCTACAGCCAGAGCGAGCTTCTCGAGGCGTTCGTGGCCCGGCCGGGATTCGAAGGCTTCGAGGAGATCACCCGCAAGATCTTCCGGGCGGCCAAGGTCGAGCACCGCAATCTCATTCTTCCGATGGAGAGTTACCTCACCCTCGGCGACTTCGGTGAAACCAACGACCTTTACATCGAGCATGCGGTTGAACTCGGTTGCGCCGCTGTCTCGGCGGCCCTGGACGAAGCCGGACTGGCGCCGACCGACGTCGACCTGATCGTGTCGACCACGGTGACCGGCCTCATGGTCCCGTCCCTGGAGGCGCGGGTGGCCAGCCGGCTGGGCATGCGCCCGGATGTCCGGCGGGTGCCCATGTTCGGTCTCGGTTGCGTGGCCGGGGCGGCCGGCGTCGCGCGGCTCAACGACTACCTGCGCGGCGCGCCCGACGGCGTCGCCGTGCTGCTGTCGGTGGAACTCTGCTCGATGACGTTCCCCGCGATCCCGCCCACCATCGTCGGACTGGTGGGTACGGCACTGTTCGGCGACGGATCGGCGGCGGTGGTGGCCGTCGGTAAGCGGCGGGCCGAGAAGATCGGCGCCCGCGGCCCTGGCATCGTCGACTCCCGCAGTCACCTCTATCCGGACTCCGAGCGGACCATGGGCTGGGATATCGGGTCCAGGGGCTTCGAGCTTGTGCTCTCCGCCGACGTGCCGGACGTGGTTCGGCGTTACCTGCGCGCCGACGTCACCGGTTTCCTCGGCGACCACGACCTCGCCATCGACGACATCGGCACCTGGGTGAGCCATCCGGGTGGCCCGAAGATCATCGAGGCCATCGTCGAAACCCTCGACCTGCCCGACAATGCACTGGAACTGACCTGGCGCTCGCTGGCCGATCTCGGGAACCTGTCGTCGTCGTCGGTGCTGCACGTGCTGCGGGACACCATCGCCAAGAGGCCGCCCGCCGGTCCCGGCGTGATGATGGCGATGGGGCCGGGGTTCTGCTCGGAACTTGTTCTGCTGCAATGGGATTGACGGGTTCCTGGCAATGACGTGGTATGTCCTGCTGGTCGCCGCCGTCGGCGTCGAGCGGCTTGCGGAACTGGTGGTTGCGCAGCGCAACCTTGCCTGGAGCCGGGCGCGCGGCAGTGTGGAGTTCGGCGCCCGGCACTACCCGGTGATGGTGGTGCTGCACACCGTCCTGCTGGTGGGCGCTGTGGCTGAGGTGTATCTGCTACACCGGCCGTTCCTTGCCTGGCTGGGCTGGCCGATGCTCGCCGTCGTGGTGGCCGCCCAGGTGCTGCGGTGGTGGTGCATCAGCACCCTCGGGCGGCAGTGGAACACCCGGGTGCTGGTCATTCCCGGGGCCGAGCGCGTCGATGGCGGGCCGTACCGGTTCTTCTCGCAACCCAACTACGTCGCGGTCGTCGCCGAGGGCGTCGCGCTGCCGTTGGTGCACACCGCCTGGATCACCGCGCTGGTCTTCACCGTGCTCAATGCGGCACTGCTGGCGGTGCGCATCAAGTGTGAGAACGCTGCTCTGGCGAGGTTGGCATGATCGACCTCACGGCGATACGGACCCCGATCACCGGTCTCATGACGCCGCCGGATCACTAGTATTCGGGCAATGACCGCCACGCCGGGCGATGCCGCCGACCCCTCGCCGCACGCACTGTCCGCGGCGCTGGGCGAGAGCCCCGAACTGGTGGCGTTGCGCACCGAGGGCCTGGCGGGGATGGCGCTCTTCGAAGGCTGCACCCTCGATGAACTCGGCCCGGTGGCCCGGCGGTTGCGGCCGCTGCGAGCCGCTCCCGGCCAGGTGTTGATGCGCCAGGGTGAGGAGGCGGTGTCGTTCATCCTCATCCAGTCCGGCCGAGCCGAGGTCAGCCACCTCGGCGACGACGGAGTGGAGGTCCTCGACGAGATTCCGGCCGGCGTCATCGTCGGCGAGATCGCCCTGCTGCGGGACAAGCCGCGCACGGCCACCGTCACCGCCATCGAACTCCTCTCCGGCTACATCGGCGACGAGAAGGCCTTCATCGCGATGGCCGACCTGCCCGGCGTCAGCGAGCGCCTGCTGCGTGTGCTGCGCCAGCGACTGGCAGCGTTCATCACACCCATCCCGGTGTCGTTCAAAGATGGCAGCGAACTGTTCCTGCGGCCGGTGCTGCCCGGAGACACCGAGCAGGCCAGTCACCCGTCGGTGGAGTTCTCCGAGGAGACGCTCTACCGCCGGTTCATGTCCACCCGGGCGCCGACGCCCAACCTGTTGCACTACCTGTTCCACGTCGACTACGTCGACCACTTCGTGTGGGTGCTCGTCGACGGAGCCGACGGCCCGGTCGTCGCGGACGCCAGGTTCGTGCGGGACGTCGACGACCCGGCGGTGGCCGAGATCGCGTTCATCGTGGGCGACGACTTCCAGGGCCGCGGCATCGGCAGCTTCCTGATGGACGCGCTGACCATTGCCGCGCGTGTCTGCGGCGTCCAGCGGTTCACCGCACGTCTGCTGGCCGAGAACGGCCCCATGCGCGCGATTCTCGACCGCCACGGCGTGGAGTGGGAACGCGAGGAGCCCGGTGTGGTGATCACTGAGTTCGACGTCCCCGGGCTGGAGGCTCTGCGGATCGAACCGGCGTTGGCGGAGCAGATCCGTTCGGTGACAAGGCAAGTCGTCAGGGCTTCCGTCAACTGACGGCGTCCGGGCCCGTAGTCCCGCCGGTGCCGGGCCGCGGTGCCGGACAAAGCGCACGCCGGATCCGGCTCGGCGGGTACTTTGGGGCCATGCGCAAGGCAGTGCTGGGAACGGGATTGGCCACCGCCGCGGCCGCGGTCGCCGGCAGCGTGGCAAGTAAGAAGGGCGTTGAGGGGTGGTACACCACCATCCGCAAGCCGAGCTACGTCCCGCCCAACGTGGTGTTCCCGATCGCGTGGACCACGTTATACGTCGACATCGCCGCCACCTCCGCGGCCGTCATCGATCGCTTCCGCGCCGACGGCGACCACGCGAAGGCCCGCGCCTATATGGCGGCACTGGGCACCAACCTGGTGCTCAACGCCGGCTGGACCTGGGTGTTCTTCGGTAAGCGTCAGCTCGGTCCAGCCGTCGTCGCCGCTGCCGCGCTGGCCGCCAGCAGTGCCGATCTGGCCCGCCGCGCGGGGGACGCCGACCTCAAATACGGCGCCGCGCTGGCGCCGTACCCGGCCTGGTGCACCTTCGCCACGGTGATGTCGGTCGATATCTGGCGCCTCAACCGCTGACACGCGCCTGACTCGGGCCTGACACAAGCATCGTCGTTGCGTCCGGTCCTTACCGCCGGCCGGTACATTGACTCCCGATGTGGAACCGCACTGTGGTCACCGCGGTGGCCGGCGCCGCCCTTCTGGCCGGCTGTCACGCCAAGGCCGGGCCGTCCGCCGACATCGCCAAGATCACTGACCTCAAGTCGAGCTTCGGCAAGCAGTTCACTGTCAACGAGGTTCCCAAGACCGGAATTGATCCGAAGTTCCTGACCGGCCAGAAGATGCCGGAGGGTCTGAAGTTCCAGCCTCCCAACTGCGCCGAGTTCGCCGCCGGTCAACTGGTCCCGACCGGGACGGAGGGCAACATGGCGGCGGTGTCGGCCGAAGGTGAGGGCAACCGCTTCATCGTGATCGCGGTGGAGACCAACGAGCCGGTACCGGTGGTCGAACCCGGAAACGACTGCCGCAAGGTCGCTTTCGACGGCGGAATGGTGCGCGGAACGGTCGAGGCGGTGGAAGTGCCCAAGATCGACGGCGCCACCACCATCGGAGTGCACCGGGTTGTGCAGACGACCGTCAAGGGCAAGCCGCGCACCGGCGAGGTCTTCAACTACTCCGCGCACTTCGGCAACTACCAGGTGATCGTGTCGGCGAATCCGCTTGTGCTGCCGGACAAGCCGACCGCTCCAGTGAACATCCAGCGGGCCCGGGATCTGCTGATTGCCGGGGTCAACGCGATCCGGAAGTAGAGCCCCGCCGGAAGTTCAGCGCACATCGCGGGGCCGGAACTGGATGCTTATCCGCGGGGCGACGGGCGCGCTGGTCTTCGGGACGGCGTGCTCCCAGGTGCGTTGGCAGGAACCGCCCATCACCAGCAGATCGCCGTGGCATTGCGGTAGCCGCAGCGACGCGCCGCCCCCGCGCGGGCGCATGGCGAACATGCGGGTGGAGCCCAGGCTGACGATGGCCACCATGGTGTCCTCGGTGCTGCTGCGGCCTGCCCCCGAGGCGACGATGCCGCCGAAGGACGAGGCGGAGGAGGAGCGAGGGAGTCCGACCCGGTCGCCGTGCCAGGCGACGCTGTCTGAGCCGTCGCGGTACAGGCAGAAGCCGGCGCTGGTGAACGGCTCGCCCAGTTCGCCGGCATAGATGTCGTTAAGCCGACGGCGCAGTCGGGCGACGGCGGGATGCGGCGGCGGTGCGACGGTGAGGTCGCTGAAACTGACCAGCCGCGGGACGTCGAGCACCCGGTCGTACATCGCCCGGCGCTCGGTCCGCCAGGGCACTGCGTCGAGCAACTCGGTGAACAGCGTGTCGGCGGAGGTGTCGTCGAGCCACCCGGAACGCAGCTCTATCCACGCGCCCGACCCGAGATCGCGGCGCTCGCTGTGGTCGAACAGCGAGGTCTGAACCGGCACCGACACCCCGCCACGATATCGCACAGGCGTTCGATCAATCCAGCGTCGCCGGCCGAAGAGCGATACGGTCTAGGGGTGGCGGGCACGGGGTCTTTGAGGTAAGCCCCCGCCGCCACTTCCGGAAGGGCCTCGTGGCGCGATCGTGAAAGACCCGCCCACCTTCGGAGTGAGAATGGCAACTCGCTTCGGCAGCAACTGTGCGAAGTCGGCGCGCACCACCCTGGAGATGTGGCAGCCGTCGACCGAGTGGGGTTGGAACCTCGATCAGGTGTTGAGGAGGGAAATCGACGATCAGGAACGCCGGACGATCGGCGAGATGGCGGGACAGACCCCTGCTGTCCAATGCCAGATTTTGGAACGAAAACCGCACCAGCAGCAGGTCGGAGGCCCGCAGAACGGTCACCGGTTTGGGTCGATCACCAGGTGAGGCGGCGGGATCGGGTCGGGTCGTTTGGGTTGTAGCGGACCTATCGGATGTACCGGTCCGATCGGTCCCACTGGTCCCCGGAACGGGCCGAGCCCCTTGTCGTCAGGCATGACCAACCCCTGCTCCCCGAAGCGGACTGGCGACCATTGTGCACCGGGTCCGGGCCGACTTCCGGCGTAAGGCTGAATTGGGGACTAAAGACCTATGTCGCCAACCCGCTCAGGTAGTCGCGGGTGAAGTCGGTCTTGATCTCGACCCACAGCGGCAGGTGATCCGACATCGGGAAGGTGCGCCACCGGCGGTAGAACGCCAGATCGCTGCGATCTGCCGCACCGGGGTCGGACTCCTCGGAGTCGGCACCCTTGACCTTGGCGACGCGTGCGCGCGCCTGCTCCAGATCCGTTGTGTAGAAGCTCATGTCGTCGTCGCGGTAGACGTAGTCGTAGAGGTCGAACATGCCTCCGCCGAGGACCTTGAACCGCGGATCGGTTACTCGAACGGCAATCTGGTCGTAGAAGTGCGGCCGGTGCGCGAGGGTGGATGCGGGGTCGGTGGCGATGATCTTGTCGCGGTCGATGGCGTCGGGCACGGTGAACTTGTGGTCCTTCAACGCCTGCATGGTCTCGTGCTCTGGGGAGACGACGTTGAAATCGCCAAGCAGGATGTAGTTTTCGGCCTGCGCTGGTGCTGGTCTGCCGCCGGCCTGCGTGATTTTCGCGCGCCGCTCGCGCACCTCGCTGTCCTGGCGGCGCGCGAAAAAGCTGACGAGTTCACGGATCTCGTTGACGCGGCGTCGAAGTCCCGCACCGGATTCTGCACCGTAGTAGACGTGCACGGTACACAGGCTGAAGCGGAACCAGTCCGAAGCGAAGGCGACCAGGAAGGGCGTCCTGGCGAACTGGGCATCACCGGAGGCGCTGCCCTTCGCCTCCGCGCCGGCCCCGGTGCCGACGATCTTCTGGCCCTGGGGCAGCACCACCTCACCGGCGATCTTGCGGAAGTACACCGTGGCGCGGTTGTACAGGAATCCCATCCGCTCGCCGTTTCCGCTCTTGCCTTCGTTGGCGTCGGTCACGATGTAATCCCAACTCTCGCCGAGGATCCCCATCAGTTCCACGAGGGGCCCGAGGTCGCGACCGATTTCCTGGACTGCCACCAGGTCGAAGCTGCCGATGACTTCGGCCAGGTAGTACATCGACTCGAGCTTGCGGGGGCCGAACCCGAACTTGTTGCTGTCGAAGTCGCGGATGTTCCACGTCGCCAACAGCAGTGAGGCGTTGTCACGCCGCGTGCTCCGCACCGCCGCCAGACCGTCGCGCAATGCGACGAGCCGCCCCGCGCAACGCCGCAATCCCTCGGCGTCGTCACCGAACCGGCGCCGCATCCCGGCATAGTTGTTCGACATCTCCGGCTCACCTACCGCGCAGCGGGTTTCACCCAATCCTAGGTTCGATTCCCATCCCACTGGCATGTTTGGGTCAGGCACCGGGAACACTGGTGCTGGCCCGATCGACCGGATCGGGGTGACTCCGAGGGGAAACAGGACATGGCCGGTGCCGACGATGTGAGGCGCGCGGTGCTCGACGCGGCCCGCGCGGTGTACGTGCGACAGGGATATGTCAACACGACGGTCAAGGTGGTCGCGACGGCTGCCGGGGTGGCCCCGGACGTGGTCAAGCGCTACTACGCCAGCCGTGACGAACTCGTCGCCGCGGTGATGCGGCTGCCCTTCGACCCCGGGAACGCGATTGCCCAGATTCTGGCGCCGGGTATCGACGGCCTCGGCGAACGGCTGGTGCGGCTCACCCTTCAGATGCTCGGCGAGCCCGAAACCCGCGAACTCATCGCCACCATGGTCCGCGATGGTGCGGGCGCGGCGAAAGCGACCGCCTCGCTGCGGGAATTCCTGGAAACGGCGATCATCGACCGGATCGCCTCCGCCCTGCGGGTACCGGACGCCCGGATGCGCGTCACCCTGGCCACGTCGTACCTGCTCGGAGTGGCCTCGACGCGCTACGTGATGCGGCTGGAGCCGCTGGCCTCGGCGTCGGAGGACGAGGTGGTGCGGCTGGTGGCCCCGGCGGTGCAGGCGGCGCTGTCCGGTAGCCGCAATTCGTTCCGGTCAGGCCTGCGTACCCAGAAAGGCTAACGCCAGCTGGGCAGCCACATCTCCAGATTCCAGGTGCCCTGCGACACCGGGATCCCGGTCAGCACCGGGAACATCCACGCGAAGTTGGTGATCGCCAGCGCAAGGTAGAAGCACACCACCAGCACGCCCAGCGTCCTGCGTTCGGGCGAATCCATCTCCCGAGTCGCTGCGCTCCTGCCCTCCGACCCTATTTCCCGAGTCGCTCCGCTCCTGCCCTCTGAGCGGGTCGGTTGGTAGAGGATGTCGCCGAGGATCAGGGCGATCGCCATCATCAGGAACGGTGCCAGCGGCACGGCGTAGAAGAAGTACATCTGCCGGTCGATGTTGCCCAGCCACGGCAGCCAGCCGGCCAGATAGCCGACCAGCACCACGGCATACCGCCAGTCGCGCCGCACCAGTGCGCGCCAGGCCGCGTAGAGCAGCACCGGCACCGCGATGAACCACATCGTCGGCGTGCCGACCAGCAGGACCGCCTTGACGCACGATGCCGCCCCGCAGCCGGGGACGTCCTGGTTGTCGATGGCGTAGAGCACCGGTCGCAGCGACATCGGCCAGGTCCACGGCTTGGACTCCCACGGATGGTGATTGCCGGCCGAATTGGTCAGCGTGGAGTGGAAGTGGAACGCCTTGGAGGTGTAATGCCACAGCGACCGCAGCGCGTCCGGCGCCTGCCACCAATGCTCGCGCGGGCCGATCGACTGGCCCGCTTCGTACCGGTTCACGGCGGTCTCGGAGGCGAACCACAGCGAGTACGACAGCAGATACAGCGACGCCGGAATGACGCCGAAGACGTAGGCCGTCGGACCCAGATCGCGCTTCAGCACCCCGTCGAACGGGCGTGGCACGCGATAGGCCCGCCGCGCGGCGAGGTCCAGGCCCAGCGTCATCAGCCCGAAGAACGCGACGTAGTACAGGCCCGACCACTTCGTGGCGCACGCCAGCCCCAGCAGGATCCCGGCGCCGAACCGCCACCATCGCACGCCAAGCCTTGGGCCCCAGAGTGTTTCGCCGATGCGGCCCTCCCAGTAGGCGAGGTCCATCCGCTCGCGAACCTGGTCGCGGTCCACCATCAGCGCCCCGAACGCGCCCACCACGAACACCGTCATGAAGATGTCGAGCAGTGCGGTGCGGCTGGCCACGAACAGGACGCCGTCGGCCACCACCAGCAGGCCGGCCATAGCGCCGACCAGCGTCGAGCGGCTGATCCGCCGCGCGATGCGGGTGACCAGCACCGCCAGGATCACCCCGAACACCGCGGCGGTCAGCCGCCAGCCCAGGCCGGTGTAGCCGAACACCGCCTCGCCGAACGCGATCAGCTGCTTGCCCAGGGGCGGGTGAACGACCAGCCCGAAGCCGGGGTTGTCCTCGACACCGAAGTTGTGCAGCACCTGCCAGGCTTGTGGCGCGTAGTGCTTCTCGTCGAAGATCGGTGTGCCGGCGTCGGTGGGGGAGCCGATGTTCATGAACCGGGTGAGCGCGGCCAACGCGCCGACGACGACGGTGGCGGCCCAGCCCTCCAGCCGGTCGTTGGGCCCGAAATCGGGGGCGGGAACCAGCGGGCCGGGGCTGATGACGGGCGCCGAGGGCTCAAGCACCTCGAGGTCGTCAGCCGTGATGGACATCGCTGCAATCGTAGGCTGTGTCCATGTGCCCCTGCCGCTGCGCTCCTGCCCGGCGGGAGGTGTGACCACCGGCCGCCTGATCCTGGGGGCGACGCCGCTGGGACAGCCCGCTGACGCGTCGAAACGCCTGATCGACGCCCTGTCGAGCGCCGACGTCGTCGCCGCCGAGGATACCCGCCGGGTGCGCGGCCTCGCCACGGCGCTGGGCGCGACGATTCACGGCCGGGTGGTGAGCCTGTTCGAACAGAACGAGGCCGGCCGGGTGCCCGGCCTGGTCGCCGAGATCGCCGCCGGTGCGACTGTGCTGCTGGTCAGCGACGCCGGGATGCCGCTGATCAACGATCCGGGTTACCGGATGGTCACCGCCTGCATTGAAGCCGGATGGCCGGTGTCCTGCCTGCCCGGCCCGTCGGCGGTCACCACCGCGCTGGCCGTCTCCGGCCTGCCCTCGGACCGGTTCTGCTTCGAGGGCTTCGCCCCGCGCAAGCAGTCGGCCCGGCGTAGCTGGCTGGCTGCTCTCGCCGGCGAACCGCGCACCGCGGTGTTCTTCGAGTCTCCGCGCCGCCTGGCCGACTGCCTGTCTGATGCCGTCGGCCAACTCGGCGCACAGCGGCGTGCGGTGGTTTGCCGGGAACTGACCAAGACCCACGAGGAGATCCGTCGCGGGACGCTCGGTGAGCTCGCGGACTGGGCGGCTGAGGGGGTGCTGGGGGAAATCACCGTCATCCTGGAGGGCGCCACGCCGGTCGCCGATGTAGACGCACTGGTGGCCGAAGTCGAGGTGCTGGTCGACGGCGGGATGGGGGTCAAGGATGCCTGCGCGACGGTTGTCGAGACGCTCCCCCCGCACCTACGGCAGGGGGCAGCGTCGCGCCGTTTGCTCTACGACGCGGTGCTACGGGCGCGCGAGTCTTGAGAGGCCTGGGTTCTGCTCATGCTGACGCTGCTCCCGCGCCGCCAAGCACGGTGCGATGTGGTGCGGTGTTTCGGAGTGTCTTCCGCCGAATGCCTCCTCCGGCCAGCCACGTAACTTATCGTCTCCTCCAGCCCGGGAAATGAGCCCGACGGACCTGAAGGCAGGTTGACATCCCTACAAACGGAGCGGCCCAAAGATTGAAGAAGAACGTTCTTATCATTGGTGCTGGAGGTGTCGCCAACGTAGTGGCCCACAAATGCGCGCAGCACAACGACGAATTGGGTCGTATTGCGATTGCGTCGCGGACCATCTCCAAATGCCACGCCATCATTGACAGCGTCAAGGCCAAGGGTAGCCTCAAGCAACCCGCCAGCATTCAGGCGTTCGCCCTCGACGCACTGAACGTGGAAGCAACCAAGGCGCTCATTCGCGATACCGAGTCGCAAATCGTCATCAACGTGGGGTCGGCATTCCTGAACATGTCGGTATTGCGCGCGTGCATCGACACCGGCGCAGCATACCTGGACACGGCCATCCACGAAGAGCCGGACAAGATCTGCGAAACCCCGCCCTGGTATGCCAACTACGAGTGGAAGCACCTCGAGGAATGCCGGCAGAAGGGCATTACCGCCATTCTCGGTGTCGGCTTCGACCCCGGTGTGGTGAACGCCTACGCCGCCCTGGCGCAGCGCCAGCATTTCGACAGCATTGAGTCGATCGACATCCTCGATGTGAACGCCGGCTCCCACGGCAAGTACTTCGCCACCAACTTCGACCCGGAAATCAACTTCCGCGAGTTCACCGGTCAGGTGTGGACCTGGCAGAATCGCCAGTGGACCAGCAACAACATGTTCGAGGTGAAGCGTACCGAGCACCTGCCGGTGGTGGGCGAGCAGCACCTTTACCTGAGCGGCCACGATGAACTGCACTCTTTGTCGAAGAACCTCGATGTGCCCAATGTGCGCTTCTGGATGGGTTTCGGCGAGCACTACATCAACGTGTTCACCGTGCTGAAGAATCTGGGCCTGCTCAGCGAGCAGCCGGTGAGAACCGCAGAGGGTCTGGAGGTGGTGCCGTTGAAAGTGGTCAAGGCTGTGCTGCCCGACCCTTCTTCACTGGCGCCCGGCTACACCGGCAAAACCTGCATCGGCGATTTGGTCAAGGGCACTCGTGGCGGCCAGCCGCGTGAGGTGTTCATTTACAACATAACCGACCACCAAGAAGCGTACGCCGAGACCGGCAGCCAGGGCATTTCCTACACAGCGGGCGTGCCGCCGGTGGCCGCCGCGTTGCTGATCGCCCGCGGCCAGTGGGACCTCGCGTGCATGGTCAACGTCGAGGAAATGCCCGCCGAACCCTTCCTGACTGCCCTTGACGAGATGGGCCTGCCCACCCGCATCAAGGACGAACACGGCGACCGCCCGTGGAACGCCCAGCCTTGACTGGCGCTCCTCGGCAATCGACCCCGAGCGCACAGAACATTATCAACTCATGGAGGAGCGCAGCGCCCCGACAACCGCGGGATCGTCGCGTCCGTCGATGAGAGCCGCCAGCATCAGCCATGCTCGCCGACCTCGCAGGCGGACACGCCGACCGGGCGTGAGCACACCCCGACCCAAAGCGATGACCTCTACGACCTAGTCTCCGACCGCGCTATCGCCGCCAAGTCGCTAATCCTGACCAGCAACCGGGCACCGAAGGACTGGTATCCGCTCTTCCCGTACCCCGTCGTCGCCGAATCACTGCTCGACCGCCTGATCAGCACCAGCCATCAAGTCCTGATGGACGGAACCACCGGAGTGAATTCGCTGTCTGCGGCCATTTCGGCGATTGCGGAATCGAGGCGATCCCGGCGATCGACGGTGGCCAGCATGGTGTCCAGCGCCGTCTCGTACGACAGCTGCAATGCTAGGGCTTCGAAGCGTTGTTTGCGTAGCCAGGCCTCGTGGGTCCCGGTCCAGGTCCGTCCGCCCGAATAGATGATCCCCTGGCGCAGAAGCAGTTTCGACACCCGGTGACGGCGCTCATCAGATCGCTGCGGCAGTCCTCGCGGGCCCGGACCAGATCCCGGGCAGCTTCCTGCTCAGCGCTGGGAACGACAACGTCGACGACCTGCCCCAGGTGCAGCAACCGGGCCAGATGCGCCGCATCCCGGGCATCGGTCTTGATCCGATCCCCCGAGGGACGCTGCAGCTTCGACGGCGCCGCCACCAGACACGACATCCCTGCCGCGGTCAGGAACCGGGCCAGGCCAAACCCCGTCGGGCCGGCCTCATAAGCCACCGCCACCGGACCGGGCAGCGACCGCAACCACTCCAGTATGTCCTGGTGATTCGGGGTCAACCGGCGTTCGAACACCTCCCCGGTGTCCCCATCCAACCCACACGCCACCACCGATCGTGCGTGCACGTCCAAACCGACACTCGGACTCTGACTCTTCACTGGGGCCCTCCTACATCTGTGGCTCTACCGGCCAGGACCCAATTCCTCTCGGCAACCCACGTTCACATGCAGTGAGGCCCCAGCCTCCCCATACCAAGCCAGGAACGGAATCCCCGAGGATCGGCGCCGCCTTGTGGAGGCACTCCTGCCACTCCGCGTCCGGGTCGGAATCGGCGGTGATCCCGCCGCCGACACCGAGCACCGCTCGTCCGCCGGCATCGAACTCGACGGTGCGGATCGTCACGTTGAGCTCACAACCGGCCACCGGTGAGGCCAGGCCCACCGTGCCGCAGTAGATCCCGCGCCGGTTCGGCTCCCAGGCCGAAAGCAGTTCGCGTGCATGCTCTTTCGGTGTCCCGGTCACTGAGGCGGGCGGGAACGTCGCGGCCAGCAGGTCGGCGGCCGGCAGGCCGGCGGGCACCTGCGCGGTCACCGTCGACACCAGATGCCACACCCCGGGTGCGGGCCGCACGGCCAGCAATTCGGGCACGGTGACCGAACCGATCCGCGCCACCCGGCCCAGATCGTTGCGCACCAGGTCGACGATCATGATGTTCTCCGCGACGTCCTTGACCGACGAGCGCAGTTCGGCGGGATCGGCGTGCAACGGCAGCGTGCCCTTGATGGGGCTGGAACTGACCTTTTCGCCGCTGCGTCGCAGGAACAACTCCGGGGAAAGCGACGCGACCGCTCCCCAGTCGCCGGCCAGAAACGCCGCGCGGGCCGGGGTCATGGCGGCGATCGCGTCGGCGAAGAAGTGCACCGGCGCGCCGATGCTGGTCCCGGTGAACTGGGTGCAGACACAGGCTTGGTACACCTCGCCGGCGCGAATGGCCTCCAGGCAGGCCAGCACGCCCTCGCGGTGGGATGCCGCATCGGGCTGCTGCCAGGTGATCTCGCAACAGCCGGGTACCGGGCCGGTCGCAACAGCGTCGGTGACCCAGCGGGGAATCGTTGCGCCGGAGAGGCTTTCGAACCACCAGGCGCCGTCGGCGGCGCACCGCAGCACGCAGTCCGTCCAGCCGCCAGCGGCTTCGGGGATACGCGGGGGTGCGCCGTCGGCTCCGGGGTCCGGGTAGGACAGGTAGCCGATCCAGCCCCCGCCGACGGCGTCGTCGGCCTCACCCGGCGTGACATCGAAAACCTCGGCCGGATCTACCGGACGGACCTCGACGCTGGGGGCGATCACGGCCTGCGAGCCGAACCATTCACCGGCCAGTGCGGCCGGCGGGGGAAGGCCCGCAGCCTGCGCCCCGGCGGCCATCGCACGCAGCACGTCGGCGGGGGAGCCCAGGTCGCCGAGCCGCTCGATGTGCATCGGCCTAGCTTGCCTGCCCCGCGGCTAGGGCGCGGGGGCTTCGTAGCGCGGGAAGACCCCCGACGGCGCCGGCAGCGCGGTGCCGGGGACCAGCCGGGTGGCCAGGGCAGCGAAGTCCCGGCTCTCCTCGGGCTGCCCCAGTAGGTCCAGCAGCCGCGATGCCGAGTCCGGCATCACCGGCTGGATCAGCAGCGCCGCCGCCCGCACCGCCTCCAGCGTGGTGTAGAGCACCGTGCGGAACCGCACCTGACCCGCCTCGGCCTCGGACTTGCGCAGCACCCATGGCTCTTGGGCCGAGAAGTAGCGGTTGGCCGCGCCCAGCATCAGCCAGATCGCCTCCAGGCCCTGGTGCATGGCCTGTTCGTCGAAGGCTGCCCGGACCCGCGGCAATAGACCGTCGGCCAGTTGAAGCAACTCGGAGTCCTCGGCACTGAACTGGCCGGGTTCGGGAACGACGCCGTCGAGATTCTTGTTCACCATCGACAGCGAGCGCTGCGCCAGGTTGCCCAGTTCGTTGGCCAGATCGGAGTTGATCCGGCTGATGATGCCGTCCTCGCTGTAACTGCCGTCCTGGCCGAACGGCACCTCACGCAGCAGGAAGTAGCGCACCTGGTCGACCCCGAAACTCTCCACCAGGGCCACCGGGTCGACGACGTTGCCGACGGACTTGCTCATCTTCTCGCCGCGGTTGTTCAGGAAGCCGTGCGCAAAAACCCTGCGCGGCAACGTGATTCCCGCCGACATTAGGAACGCCGGCCAGTACACGGTGTGGAAGCGGATGATGTCCTTGCCGATCATGTGCAGATCGGCCGGCCAATACCGTTGGTAGAGAGCCGATTCGGTGTCCGGGAAGCCGACTCCGGTCAGGTAGTTGGTGAGGGCGTCCACCCACACGTACATGACGTGGGACGGGTCGCCGGGCACCGGCACCCCCCAGTCGAACGACGTCCGTGAGATCGACAGATCCCGCAGCCCCCCGGAGACGAAACTGACCACCTCGTTGCGCCGCACCTCCGGCGCGATGAAGTCCGGGTTGGCCTCGTAGTGCGCCAGCAGCCGATCGGCGTAGGCCGACAGCCGGAAGAAGTAGGTCTGCTCTTCGGTCCAGGTGACCGGAGTGCCGGTCTCGGTGGCGATCCGGCTGCCATCCTCGCGCAGGGTGGTCTCCGCCTCGGTGAAAAACCGCTCGTCGCGCACCGAATACCAGCCGGAGTAGGCGTCCATATAGATGTCGCCGCGCTGCGCAATTCGCTCCCAGATCGCCGTCGACGCCGCAGAGTGGTCCGGGTCGGTGGTCCGGATGAACCGATCGAAGGAGATGTTGAGCAGTTCTTCCAGCCGCTGGAACGCATCGGAGTTGCGCCGGGCGAAATCCGGTGTCGGGATGCCCTCGGCGGCCGCCGCCTGCGCCATCTTCAGGCCGTGCTCGTCGGTGCCGGTCAGAAAGCGGACGTCGAACCCGTCGAGCCGCTTGAACCGGGCGATGGCGTCGGTGGCGATGTACTCGTAGGCGTGCCCAACGTGCGGCGCGCCGTTGGGGTAGGCGATCGCGGTCGTCACATAGAACGGCTGGCTCATGTCGGCTACCACCTTATGGGGTGGCCTCTATGGTGTTGCGCGTGAGCCGCAACCGCCCGGCACCTCCGCCGCCCGAGCCGCTGACGCCCCTCGTCGACGCCCACACCCACCTCGACGCCTGCGGCGCGAGCACCGCCGACGACGTCCGGGGCATCCTCGACCGCGCGCAGGACGTCGGCGTGCAGGCGGCGGTCACCATCGCCGACGATCTCGACTCAGCCCGTTGGGTCACCCGCGCCACCGGGTGGGACGACCGGCTCTACGCGGCAGTGGCGCTACATCCCACCCGGGCGGCGGCCCTCGACGACGCCGCCCGCGCCGAACTCGAAGCGCTGGCCGCGGCACCGCGCGTCGTCGCGATCGGCGAGACCGGGATGGACCTGTACTGGCCGGGCAAGCTCGACGGCTGCGCGTCCCCGCAGGTCCAGCGCGAGGCCTTCGCCTGGCACATCGACCTGGCCAAGCGCACCGGCAAGCCGCTGATGATCCACAACCGTGACGCCGACGCCGAGGTGCTCGACGTGCTGCGCGCCGAAGGCGCCCCCGACACGGTGATCTTCCACTGCTTCTCGTCCGGGCCGCAGATGGCGCGGACCTGCCTGGACGCCGGCTGGCTGTTGAGCCTGTCCGGCACGGTGAGCTTTCGCAACGCCCTGGAACTGCGCGAGGCGGCCACCCTGATCCCCCCCGGTCAGCTGCTGGTGGAGACCGACGCCCCGTTCCTCACTCCGCACCCGTTCCGCGGCGCGCCGAATGAGCCGTACTGCCTGCCGTACACGGTGCGGGCTCTCGCGGACGTGGTCGGCCGGCCGGCCGAGGATCTTGCTGCGGAAACCTCCGAGAACGCTGGCCGGGTCTACCGGCTCGGCTAAGGGTCCCCTGAGATACCGGCCGTTCAGCTTGCCGCTCCCCGGCGGGATCGTTACCGTCTTGTGATCGTAGGTCCGATGTCGGGTCTGCCGTGAAAGACATCCAGAGGAAGCGAACGCGTGCATGCCCTGACCCGTCTCCAGCAGTCGTCGTCACCTGCGTTGCGGCTCACCCTCGGGGCGCTGCTGCTCACCCTGGCCGCCGGTGGCGCGATCGCGATTGACTCGCGCAAGACTGTCACCCTCGACGTCGACGGGGCCGCCATGACGGTCACGACGATGAAGTCGCGCGTCGCCGACATCGTGGAGGAGAACGGCTTCGCCGTCAGCACACGCGACGAATTGCAACCCGCCGCCGACCGGCATGTCGGTGACGCCGCCACCATCGTGCTGCACCGCAGCCGGCCGCTGCAGGTCTCCCTCGACGGCCAGCAGCCGGCCCAGATGTGGACGACGGCGTCGACGGTCGGAGCTGCATTGCATCAGCTGTCCATGGCCGACGCGGCTCCGGCGACGGTGACGCCCGACAGCCGGGTGCCCCTGGCCGGCATGGTGCTGCCTGTCGTGACCGCCAAAACGGTCCGGATCGTCGACGGCGGTGCCGTCAATCCGGCCGGGGACGGCGGAGCGGTCCGCACCGTACGACTCGCCGCCCCCGACGTCGGCTCGCTGCTGGCCGCCGCGGGAGTCCCGCTCGAACAGCGCGACAGCAGCGTTCCGGAGGCGTCGGCCCCGGTCACCGAGGGAATGCAGATCATCGTCACCCGGATGCGCATCGACAAGGTGACCGAGCTGATGCCCCTGGTGCCCCCGGTCCGGCAGGTCGACGATCCCACCCTCAACGTCGGCCGGCAGAAGATCGACGATCCTGGCGCATCCGGGGAGCAGAACGTCACTTTTGCTGTCTCGACCGTCAACGGCGCAGAAACAGGCCGACTGCCGGTTGCCAACGTCGTTCTGGTCCCGGCTCGCGAAAAAGTGGTGCGGGTGGGCACCAAGCCCGGCACGGATGTCCCCGAGGTATCCAACGGTGGCCGCTGGGATGCCATCGCGTCGTGCGAATCGAGTGGGAACTGGGCTATCAACACCGGAAACGGGTATTACGGGGGACTGCAATTCGACCAGAACACGTGGGAACGCAATGGTGGCCTGCGCTACGCTGAGAGGGCCGATTTGGCAACCCGAGAAGAACAGATCGCGATCGCTGAAGTGACCCGTGCCCGTCAGGGCTGGGGAGCATGGCCCGTTTGCGGGAGAGGCTGACCATGACTATTCGGCTACTAACCCGCACGGAGATCCGCAACATCGCCAAGGAACTGGACTTCCGACCGCGCAAGGTGCTCGGGCAGAACTTCGTCCACGACGCGAACACGCTGCGCCGCATCGTCTCCTCGTCCGGGATCAACAAGAACGACCATGTTCTGGAGGTCGGTCCCGGCATGGGGTCGCTGACTCTGGCGATTCTCGATCGCGGTGCGGCGGTGACCGCCGTCGAGATCGACCCACTGCTGGCTGCCCGGCTGCCCAAGACGATCGCCGAGCATTCCCACAGTGAGATTCACCGGCTCACCGTCGTCAACCACGACGTACTGACCTTGCGCAGCTCCGATCTGGCTCAGCAGCCCACCGCCGTGGTGGCCAACCTGCCGTACAACATCGCGGTGCCGGCCCTGCTGCACCTGTTCGCCGAGTTCCCGACCATCCGCACCGCCATGGTGATGGTCCAGGCCGAGGTCGCCGAGCGGTTGGCCGCCGAACCCGGTGGCAAGGAATACGGCATTCCCAGTGTCAAGATCCGGTTCTACGGCAACGTCCGCCGCTACGGCATGGTGTCGCCGACGGTGTTCTGGCCCATCCCGCGGGTGTACTCCGGCCTGGTGCGCATCGACCGACACGAGGTGTCTCCGTGGCCCGAGGACGACGGCTTCCGGCAGCGGGTTTTCGAACTGATCGACATCGGCTTCGCGCAGCGGCGCAAGACCGCGCGCAACGCCTTCCTGGAATGGGCGGGGTCGGGTAACGAGTCTGCCGAGCGTCTCTTGTCGGCCAGCATCGACCCGGCCCGCCGCGGGGAGACGCTGACCGTGGCCGATTTCGTCCGGCTGCTGCAGCGCTCCGGTGCCGCTGGGGTCCAGTCGTCGCCGTCGGCCTTCGAATCGGCTCAAGCGCGCTAGAGACCCGCGCCCGTTACTCTCGTGCCGTGCCCACCACCAACGGCAGTACCGCTGCGGAATGGGTGCCGACCGGGTCGGTGACGGTCCGGGTTCCCGGCAAAGTCAACCTGTTCCTCGCCGTCGGCGACCGCCGCGATGACGGGTACCACGAACTGACGACCATCTTCCACGCCGTCTCGCTGGCCGATCAGGTGACCGTAAGCACCGCCGACCTGCTGTCGCTGCACCTGGTCGGTGAGGGCGCAGGGGAGGTGCCCCTCGACGAACGCAATCTGGCCTGGCAGGCCGCCGAGTTGATGGCCGAGCATGTCGGCCGGGCGCCCGACGTTGAGATCGTCATCGACAAGGCGATCCCGGTGGCCGGCGGCATGGCTGGCGGGAGCGCCGACGCAGCCGCGGTACTGGTCGGTATGAACACCCTATGGGAGCTCGGGGTTCCGCGACGCGACCTGCACGCGATGGCCGCCGAGTTGGGCAGCGACGTTCCGTTCGCCTTGCACGGCGGCACCGCGCTGGGTACCGGGCGCGGAGAGGAGTTGGCAACGGTGTTGGCGCGCAACACCTTTCACTGGGTCCTGGCGTTCGGGGCCGGCGGATTGTCCACTGCTGCGGTGTACGCCGAAATCGACAAGCTGCGCGAAACTGGCTCGCCGCCGCGGCTGGAGGACCCCGAGCCGCTGCTGACCGCGTTGTCGTCCGGGGACCCGTACACGCTGGCCCCGTTGCTCGGAAACGACCTGCAGCCGGCAGCGCTGACCCTGCAGCCGAACCTGCGGCGCACCCTGCGCGCCGGTACCGAGGCCGGCGCCCTGGCTGGCATCGTGTCCGGCTCCGGACCCACTTGCGCCTTCCTGTGCGCCTCGGCGGAGGCCGCGATCGCCGTCAGCAGCGAACTGGCCGGCGCGGGAGTCTGCCGCACCGTCCGGGTGGCCAGCGGCCCGGTGCACGGCGCCCGGGTGGTGCCGGGCTGAGCGACGCTCCCTCGCCGCGCCCGATTCTTTTGTGACACGATGCAAAAGGTCGAAGGGCATGCCATGACCACTTCCAACGCCCCAGCGGTTGACGTCTTTCTCTGCTCCTTCGACGCCAACGACGTCCTCCGCGTCGCTGCCGACACCGGGGTCGTCACAACCCTCGCCCGTGGGGTGCCGGGCGACGGCCTCGCCGTCGACCGGGCGGGAAACCTGTACCGCGGCCACTGGGCCGTCGATCCGGGCATCCTCAAGCTGCCGGCGGACGGGGGAGCGCCACAACTCCTCGCGCCCGGCTTCGGTGCGATGAGTGTGGCGGTGGACTGGGCCGGGAACGTCTACGCGGCCGGGCTGGACACGAACACCGGAGTCCAGACACTGAAAGTGCCCGCCGATGGCGGACCGCCGGAGGTGATCCACGGCGGCGGGGACTTCGGCTGGGCCGTCGCCGTGGACGGTCTGAGCAATGTCTACGTGCTGCAGCATCAGCCGGTACGGGTCGTCAAAGTGCCCGCTGGTGGCGGCCAACCCGTCGTCATCGACCTGTCGGGCACCTTTCGCGCCGAGTTCGTCGCCGCCTTCGCCGTCGACCCGCAGGGCGACCACCTCTACTTGTCCGACTGGAGCGGCCCAACCTACACCATCCTCAAGGTCCCGGTCATCGGCGGCCCACGCACCAGCCTGGGAACCGGTTTGGCGGGTGTGCAGGGCGTAGCCGTCGACATCGACGGAAACGTCTATGTCGCAGACACTTTCAACGACCGGGTTGTCATGATTTCAGCGCGTTCGGGGCAGCAGGGCACACTGTGTCAGGCGAAGACGCCGCTGCCGTTGGCGATTCCGCCCACGCGCCTGCACGGCTGGAAGACACCGGATCTGGTCGGTCGGTTGTTCGGCGCCGCGGCGGAAGACGGCGGCGGCTGGCTGGTGGTCGGCGACCACATCATCCCGATCCCGCCGCGGTCCCCGGTGCTCTCGGAGATGCTGCGGTTAGCGGCCGGCCACCTGGGTAGCGCGGTGGTGAAACCTGAGCTCGGCCGTCAGCTGAGGGACCTGTAGTAGGGATGTACGGGGACCGGGTTGGCCCGAAACTTAAGGAAAGTTTAAGATGATCCGCGGGCGCGCCGCCTAGGCGTCGCGCCCGGACTGGCGGAGCATTGAGCCGGGTTGTCTGCGCCAACGACGCCGCACCGGACCCTGAGGAGGTCGCCGTGAGCCGATTCACCGACAAGATGTTCCGCAGCGCCCAGACCAGCACAAAAGGCATGGTCACCGGCGAACCGAACGAACCGGTACGGCACACCTGGGCAGAGGTCCACGAACGAGCGCGCCGGATCGCCGGCGGGCTGGCGGCCGCCGGTGTCGGTCTTGGCGACGCGGTGGGCGTCCTGGCCGGCGCACCCGTGGAGATCGCCCCGACGGCGCAGGGCCTGTGGATGCGCGGCGCCAGCCTCACGATGCTGCACCAGCCCACCCCGCGTACCGACCTGATGCTCTGGGCGCAGGACACCACCAACGTCATCGACATGATCGAGGCGAAGGCCGTCATCATCTCCGATCCGTTCCTGGCCGCCGCACCCGTGCTCGAGGAACGCGGCGTCATGGTCCTGACCGTCGAGGATCTGCTGGCCCACGAGCCGATCGACCCGGTCGAGACCGGTGAGGACGACGTCGCGCTGATGCAGTTGACGTCGGGCTCCACGGGTTCGCCAAAAGCCGTGATCATCACCCACCGCAACATCTACTCCAACGCTGAAGCGATGTTCATCGGCGCGGAGTACGACGTCGATACCGACGTCATGGTCAGCTGGCTGCCCTGTTTCCACGACATGGGCATGGTCGGGTTCCTCACCATCCCGATGTACTTCGGCGCGGAACTGGTGAAGGTCACGCCGATGGACTTCCTGCGCGACACCCTGCTCTGGGCCAAGCTCATCGACAAGTACAAGGGCACCATGACCGCGGCGCCCAACTTCGCCTACGCGCTGTTCGCCAAGCGGCTGCGCCGGCAGGCCAAGCCAGGCGAATTCGATTTGTCCGCACTGCGTTTCGCGCTCTCCGGTGCTGAGCCCGTCGATCCTGCCGACGTCGAGGATCTCCTCGATGCGGGAAAGCCGTTCGGGCTGCGCCCGGAGGCCATCCTGCCGGCCTACGGCATGGCCGAGACCACGCTGGCGGTGTCGTTCTCCGAGTGCGGCGCCGGTCTGGTGGTCGACGAGGTCGACGCCGACCTGCTGGCCGCCCTGCGCCGGGCGGTGCCCGCCAGCAAGGGCAACGTGCGCCGGCTGGCCACCCTCGGCCCGCTGCTGACCGACCTCGAGGCGCGCATCGTCGACGAGGACGGCAACGTGCTGCCCGCCCGCGGCGTCGGCGTCATCGAACTGCGCGGCGAGTCGCTGACGCCGGGCTACCTCACCATGGGCGGCTTCGTCGCCGCCCAGGACGAGAACGGCTGGTATGACACCGGCGACCTCGGCTACCTCACCGCGGAGGGCCACGTCGTGGTCTGCGGCCGGGTCAAGGACGTCATCATCATGGCCGGCCGCAACATCTACCCCACCGACATCGAACGTGCGGCGGGCCGCGTCGAGGGCGTCCGCCCCGGCTGTGCGGTCGCGGTGCGTCTGGACGCGGGCCATTCCCGGGAGACCTTCGCGGTGGCCGTCGAGTCCAACGCCTGGGAGGACCCGGCGGAGTGCCGCCGCCTCGAGCACCAGGTGGCCCACGAGGTGGTCAGCGAGGTGGGGGTGCGCCCGCGCAATGTGGTGGTCCTCGGACCGGGCACCATCCCGAAGACGCCGTCTGGCAAGCTGCGGCGGTCGACCTCGGTCATGCTGGTCACCTAGCCCTCGCCGAACGTCGCTTCTGACGCACGCTCGACGCCCAACGTCGCGCTGGGTTAGCGCCAATGCCGCGCAGTTAAGCGTGGGGCTGTTGTTGCAATTGTGACACGCCGTGTTGGTTGTCGATGGGACAGCG
>CAZVST010000043.1:0-43042 GCA_964629725.1 uncultured Mycobacterium sp. | reverse complement strand
CATCGTCGAACGCCACCGCACCAAGACCACGATCGTGACCTCCAACCGCGACCCCAGGACTCCTGACACGACTCAAAAATTGGTGTGTGTCAATACGTCGACAGTGTGCGGTGGCCGGGGCGGCGAACGGCATCGGGGGTCGCGCGACCAGCGCCAACCGCGGTCGAGTCCGGGCAAATCAACCTGCATGAATTTCACGAATTATTGCGCAGTGGAGTCGGGGTCGCGCAGCTCATTCACCAGGAAACGGCAGCTCAGGCGAATAAGCCGCCGAAAGCGACGGCGACCGTGTCAGGAGTCCTGGACCCCGCCGAATGGCTCACCATGACCGCCGACACCCTGCTCGCCCAATCAGCGATCGACCGACTCACCGCCAACGCCCACACCCTGGTCATCGAAGGGCCCTCCTACCGTCAACGCAACCGACCCGGCCGGCTTGACCCAGACCACCCCGAGGGCCATCCTCAATAACGCGCCACGGTGGTCCCATCCCCCTGGCAATCAGGTGGTCCCATCACCGTGGCAAGCGACAACTCGACCCCGTAACCCAGCTGGCCGGCAACCCGTTGGATCGTCCCGTGCTCGCTGCCCAACTCCGTGCGCAGCGTCCGGACCATCCGCACCGCGGCAGCCTTCTCCTCAGCGCTGTAGCGACGCGTCGTCGGCTTACCCGGCGATTTTTCCTTCGGCATGACTCCATCCTCGTTTCCAAGGTAAGGAGCCTCCACATTTCCCAGGGCGATTCAGAGCCCGCAATCCGACCTTCCAGGTAAGCAGCCGCTCGGCGATCCGGCGCAAGCCCGCGCGGCCCTGGGTGACCGCGGTCATGAACAGCGCCAACGTCGCCAGCGACGGGACGTGCCTGTCGCCGAACGCCGACACCCCGCCGAACACCGGCGGCGTCCACAACAGCCAGGTGACCGCCTAGGAGAGGACGAAGAACGAGGCCAAGGGGTACCGGCGGAGGAGTGCCAACAGTTGATTCACAACACCTTTTGCATCTGTTCGGCGCTTAGCAATTGGTTGCTTGCTGTGCCGTGCCGCAGCCGGCGGTACGCAGGTCTTGAGGATTGTTTCGCAGAGAATCAGGGCTCCGGATAGATTTCGTCGCCGGTCACAAAGACGTACGCAGACTCCGTGTCTTTCAGGGTGACGCTGTTCGACCATCCGTGTACTCGTACGAAGCTGCTTATCGTATTGGTCAAACTGACGGTGTTTTCTGACCCGGATTCCTCAGATCTGCCAATCAAAAGTTCATCGCGTTTGCCGTTATTGAGCGTGACCAAGTTCTCCCTGCCATTGACGGAAATCGTGCAGTTATTGCAGCTTCCGGTGATGGAGTTGCTCCCGTAGTAGCCAATGGTGATCTTGTTGTACTCGCCCTCCAACTCGATTGTGTTGCCGTTAGAGTCTGTGGCCCGAGCGGTTGCGGCTGGAGCGATGGCGAAGAGGGAAATGTCCGCTGATGCCTCCGGTGTACCGACGCTGATGGTGTTTCCGGTGCCCTTCAAAGTGACGTTGCTGCCGTCACCGCCGATTTCAACGGAATTGCCGTTTCCGGTGGCATTCACGGTGTTGTTGGCGCCGGTAAGGTCGGCAATGTTCTTGTCGCCCTTGACGTCTAGGACTTGGCCGCTCCCGCCGCCGGTGACGTCATTGCCGTCGCCGTTCAGCGTGAGTTGGAGATCGGGGTCGGTGACGGTGGTCGTGTTGTTGGCGCCGGTGATGGCCACGGCGAGGTCTTTGGGTGCGCCGTCAAGGTTGAGGGCGTTGCCGTTGCCGGTGATGGAGATTTTTGCCGTCCCCCCAGCGGTGGGGGCGGCGGTGCTGGCGGCGGCGGAACTGCTGGCCGTCTGCTTTTTGGAGGAAATGATGGTGTTTAAGTAGCCGATGATTTCCAGCTGAATTCTGTCGTTCTCTTCGCTGGAGAAAGCGTAATTCCCGAGTCCGAGGTCGTTGTCGTCGCCGATGACGTTTATAAAGTTGTACTCGGGCTCGGGTGCGGGTTCGCCGCCGGTGATGGTGGCGGTTGCACCGACTTCTTCGAGTTTGGTTTTTGCGCTATCCGCGGAAGCTTTGTCGACGTCGGTCAGCACCGGTTGGGGGACGTTCTCCACCAGGTCCTTGGCCTCCTTCAGCCCGAGGCCGGTGATCTCGCGGACGGCCTTGATAACCTTGACCTTCTCGGCGCCATAGTTCGTGAGGGTGACGGTGTAGAGGCCGGAGTTCTCTGCGGCTGCGGCTGCGGGTGCGGCGGCGGCGCGGAGTGCGGCAGCGCTGGTGGCCCCGGTGCTGGGGGTTCCGAAGGTGATCGTTGTGCTGTTGCCCTTGGCGCTCAGACGGGTGTTGTTGGCGCCGATGGTCAGTGTGTTGTGGGTGCCGGTGGCGGTGGCGGTGCTGTTGTTGGCGGTGACCGTGGCGGTGTTGGCCGAGCCGTCACCGACGGTGGCTGTAGAGCCGATGCCCTTAATGATCGCGGTGTTGGAGTCGCCGAACCGGGCAGTGGCGGTGTTGTTGTCGCCGGTGACGTCCAGGGTGGAGCGGCTGGAGTCCTGGTTGACCACGGTGTTGCGGTTGCCTTCGACGCGGGTGGTGGTGTCGTCGGCGTGCTCGACGGTCGCGGTGCTGCCCGACCCGACCACGTACACGGTGTTGTCATCGCCGACGGTGGTCGTGGCGGTCGATCCGTCGCCTTTGAGGTAGGCGGTGTTGGCATCGCCGCGCTCGGCGGTGGCGGTGCTGTTCGTCCCGGTGACCGTCGCGGTGTTCTTCGCGCCGAACCACGCGGTGGCGCTACTGGCGGCGCCGTCGGCGGTGGCGGTGTTGTCATCGCCGACCCCGGCCGTGGCCGAGGTGCCCTCGCCGGTGGCGGTGGCGCTGTTGTGGTTGCCCAGCCGCGCGGTGGCAGAAGAGTTGTCGCCCTTAGCTTTGGCGCTGTTGTGATCGCCGTACCCGGCATCGGCGAGCGTGTTGTCGCCCTCGGCGCGGGCGGTGTTCTCGGTCCCGTCATGGGCGGAGGCGATGCTGTTATCGCCCTGAACCCAGGCGGTGGCCTGCTTACCGGAGGCCTGTGCGGAGGAGCCGTGGCCGAAGGACTGCGCTGAGGCGAACAGCCCGTCAGCGGAAGCCGAGCTGCCCGGCAGGAACGCGATCGCGAACGACCCGAACCCCGAGGTGTGTGCCGAGGCCGACCCGATCTGGAGCAACTGCAAGCCCGAGAACGACACACTGAGGTTGAACACATCCAGCAGGTTCGCCGCGGCGGCGGCGTTGGCCGCCGGTGCGGAGGTGGTGACCAGCGCGGCGGGCCCGGACACCGCCGACGCCGGGGAGATCTGGCGGCGGCTGTAGGCCAACACCGTCCAGGCCAGCGGGGAGTCCACCGACCCCAGCGGGCCGCCACTGCCGGCCCCGTCGGTCGGGCCACCCACCCCGGCTGGGACCGCCGACACCGCACCGGCCGCCGCCGCCACCGGCGCCACCGGGATCGAGGCCACCGTGGCAGCGGGTCGAACCACGACCGAATCAGCGACCACCGCCGCGGCCGGGGCCACGCTGACCGGCGCGTCCGTCACCGCCGCGGCCGGGACTGCCACTACCGCAGCCGGCGCCGGCACCATATCGGACCGGGTGGAAACATCAAAGCTGCGGTCCAGCACCGTCCCTCCGGGGACCACAGTGTTGCCGGTGGCCTCACCCAGCGAGGACCCCCGCGGGTTCACCGGGAGATCGGCGGGCACCTCGGCCACCACCGCCCCGCGCCCGCGAACCGCCACGCTGGACTCATTCGCGCGCCCGCCCCGCTGGCCGCGCGCCGGCGGCGACGCACCGTCGGAGGACGGCGACGACGCCGAGGACCCCGCGTCAGCACCACCGCCGGCCGCCCCGCGATCAGCCCACGCCACTGCCGGCCCGGCAAATAGGGCCACACCGATACCGAGTGCCACCGCCAAGCCACCGACCCGTCCCACGCATTGCCCACCCCGCAACGCCGGCGCCGAAAACGTCGACCGTACAACACAACCCACTACAACACTCCTCAAACAAAGCGGCGAAACACGTCAACGCAGGGGCCTGCGGGGCAGTCTCGGCAGCAAAGCGGACATCGTTAGAGACGTTATTTAACACCAGAGCCAAATGTCCGGCAACATTATGATTCGTGCCGCATTGATCGAGGCAATGGCCGGGCTTGCCAGCAACGACCTGCATCCGGCGGCTGTGTTATCAATGTCGATGCCCTCGCGCGTCCGGTCAGCGCCATGACCGATGCCCTGATCCTCATCCTGACCGGGCTGGCGGCCGCCTTCCTCAACACTGCGGCGTCGAGCGGGTCGGCAGTCAGCATTCCGATCATGATCATGATCGGGCTCGAGCCGGTGGTGGCCAACGCCTCCAACCGATTTCCGATCGTCATCGGCTGCCTGACCGCCATCTGGACCTTCCACCGGGCCGGCCACTTCCCGTGGCGCGACGCTCTACGGTTCACCGCACCCGCAGCTGCCGGTGCATTCGTCGGCTCATCCATCGCAGCGCGGTTCGATGACGGTCACACCACCAACCTGGTCATCGGAGCGGTGCTCCTCGCGCTGCTGCTGCTGTTCGCCAACCCGGCGAAGTGGCTCTCGGCGGACCGCTCCGACCGCCCGCCCAACCGCGGACCGTTGCCCATGCTGCTGATGGGCCTGGTCGGGGTCTGGGCCGGCCTGATCGCGGTCGACTCGGGCACCTACGCACTGGCGGTGCTGGTGCTGCTCGGCCGCTTCGCCATCCGAGAGGCCAACGCCATCAAGGTGACAGCACTCGGTGCCGCCGCGCTGGTCTCACTCCTGGTGTTCTCCGGCAAGGGTGAAATCGACTGGCACACAGCGTCATACCTGGCCATCGGCAGCGTCCTCGGCTCCTTCCTAGGCGCCCGTCTCGCCCTCGGACCGCACGCCGCCAAATGGGTGTTCCGCCTCTTGGTACTGGTGCTCGTCATCGAGGTGGTGCACCTGGCGCTGGGCATCTGGGCGCCCGGCGTTCTGGGCGCTAAGTCCTGAACAACTGACATGATCGACCCCATGAGCATCGACGCCATCTACACCGCAGAATCCACCGCCACCGGCGGCGGGCGCGACGGCAACGTCAAGTCCACCGACGGCCTGCTCGACCTGCAGACCCGCCCGCCCAAAGAGATGGGCGGCAGTGGCGAGGGCGTCAACTCCGAACTGCTGTTCTCCGCCGGCTACGCGGCCTGCTTCCTCGGGGCGCTGCGCCTGGTCGCCAAGAACGAGAAAATCGCCCTCGACGACGCCACCGGCGTCACCGTCCGGGTCGGTATCGGCAAGGATGACACCGGCTACGGATTGACCAGCGAGATCATCGGATACCTGCCCGGCCTGGAGCAGGCCCAGGCTGAGGAACTGATGGCCAAAGCCAACCAGGTGTGCCCCTACTCCAAGGCCACCCACGGCAATATCGAGTCGAGGCTCGTCACCAAGACGCTATGACGGCCTGTGGGCGCTGACTAGGTAGGCCGCCATCTTCGGCCGCCCTTTGTGGTCGACCGGCAGGTCTGGGTGGAGTGGCATGCCCTCGACCGGGTTCACGTGGATGAAAGCGGGGCGCACGTCGTCGACGACGAAGTACTTCGACACCGCCTCGCGCAGTTCTGTCTCGGAGACCTCGTGCGGTTTGCCCTCCATCTCGCCCGGGAAGGCTCCGCGCGCGAACACCAGTGCGTAGTAGCGGGCTCCCGGCGCGGCCGCCCGGTGGATGGAGCTGAGGTAGGAGTCGCGCCCCCCGACGGGCAGCGAATGGAACAGCGTGCTGTCGAAGATAGTGGCGAAGCGGCCGTCGTAGCCCCTGAACGCCGTGATGTCGTCGCAGACGAAAGTGGCTTTGTTCAAACCCCTTTCGGCGGCGGCGTTCGTGGCCGCTGCCACCGCCGTCGGCGACAGGTCGATCCCGACGACGACGTGCCCCTTCGCCGCCAAGGCCAAAGCTAGTTCGGCGTGGCCGCATCCGGCATCGAGGACGTCGTCGCGGATTTCCGCCGAGTTGATGATCGCCGCCAGCTCGGGTTGCGGTTCACCGATGTTCCACGGCGGCGCTCCGGTGAAGCCCGCCTCCTGCCGGTAGGCGCTGTCCCAGTCCATAACGTCGGAAGTCATAGGTTCACCGTACGTCGGTGTCGTGGCGTGCGGGGGCGACGAAGATGAAGGCCCGATGGCGGTGATCAGCAAGATGCCGACCGACACAGCGACTGCCGTGCCCAGTCCACTGAGGAACGCCGATCCGGCTGCCTGGTAGATCTGATCGGCCATCGCCGGATCTGATTGGGCAGCCACCACTTCCGCGCTGTGAAGCGATACCCTGGACGCGGTGAAACCCGCGTCGTCCAGGGACGGCGGTCGGTGGAACCGCGCGGTGTAGGTGACGGCGAGGATTGATCCGAGTACTGCGATCCCGAGGCCGCTGCCCAGGTCGTAGGCGATCTCCTCGACCCCGGCTGCCTGGCCGGCTTAGTCCTCAGGCACCGCTGAGATGATGATGTCGTTGGCGGCGACCATTGTCATGTCCAAGGCCAGCCCGACCAGCGGGAGTGACAGCGTGAACAGCAGGATCCGCGGAGTGGCATCCAGGCCCAGTAGCGGGATGAGAGCCAGACCCGCCAGGCCCAGGCTGCACCCGATCGCCGCACGACTGCCGAAACGGTGCACGACCCGGTGTGCGAGCAGTGCCCCGATGATGGCGGCCACCGCCATTGGCGCCAGCCAGAGCGCCGCGGTGACGGGCGACAATCCGAGGACGTTCTGGAGGTACTGCGCCAGAAGGAGATCCAGGCCGACGATGGAGAACATCGCCAACAACACGGCGAGGACGGCGATCGTGAAGGAGCCCCGGCCGAACAGCCGGACGTCGAGCATCGGCTCGACACCGCGGCGCAACCGGCTGCGCTGGCGCGCGACGAAGCCCGCGCCGGTGAGGACGGCTGTCAGGAGGGCGACACCGGCAACCAGATCCAGCCCGGAGCGCGCGGAGTGCTTGACTGCGTAGACCAAAGTCAGAACGGCCAACACCGACAGTGCGGAGCTCGCGGCATCGATTTTCACGTCCGCTTCCGATCGTGACTCGGGCACCAGCCACCACACCGCGAGCAGGGCCCCGATCGCCAGCGGCACGTTGATCAAGAAGACCGCCCCCCACCAGAAGTATTCGACGAGCAGCCCCCCCACCAGCGGGCCGATCGCAGCCCCGCGGGCCGATCGCAGCCCCCGACGCCGACACCGCCGTCCACACGCCCACCGCGCGAACCCTCGCCGCCCGATCCGGGTAGGCGACCCGCACGAGCGACATCGTCGACGGCATGATGAGCGCCGCGCCCACCGCCATCCCCGCGCGGGCCGCGATGAGCATCGCGGGGCTCGTCGCGAGGGCCGCCGGGATCGATACCGCCCCGAAGATCGCCAAACCGGCCATCAGCGCGGCCCTGCGACCGTATCGATCGCCGGCCACGCCGGAGATCAGCAGGAGCGGTGCGATCACAAGCGGGTAGATGTCGACGATCCAGAGCCGCTCGGCCGCGCTGGGGGAGAGGTCGTCGGCGATCCGGGGCGCTGCCACGTGCAGCACCGTGACGTCGACGACGACCATGAAAAGAGCAGCACAGGTGGTGAACAGCACCGCACCCGGACGGGTGGGATGTCGATCGTTCTCAATCATACTATCGGTCGCTTTCGTCCGATGTGACTGTAACGCTCGCGGGTGCCGCAGGAGGGGCTTACGCACTCAGCCTGCAGGTTGCTCCCAGGTGTGCACCGGCTCGTTGCTGTGCATGAGATCGCAGTACTGGCGCAGCATTTCGGACAGAGCTTTGGTCCGGTCCAGTCCGCGGGACTGAAGCCTCTCCACGGTGTCGACCTGCCACACCGCGCCGTTTCGGCCCGTCTTCGCGCGGCCCTCGATGACGCCCAGATAGCGGTCGCGCACATCGGCGGCGACCTTCCAGCGCCGCAGACCCTCGTCGGCCATCGGGAGCAATTGTCGAAGCACCAGCTCGTCGGGGGTCACCTCGCCCAGGCCCGGCCAGTACAGCCGCGCCGCCATTCCGTGTTTGGCGGCGTCGACGAAATTGTCATGTGCCGCAGCGAAACTCATCTTGGTCCATAGCGGTCGGTCATCTTCGGAGATGGTGCGCAGCAGACCGTAGTAGAACGCCGCGTTCGCCATCATGTCGACGACGGTCGGGCCGGCCGGCAGCACGCGGTTCTCCACCCGCACATGGGGGCGGCCCTTGACCACGTCGTAGACCGGACGGTTCCACCGGTACACGGTGCCGTTGTGCAGCCGCAGTTCGGACAACGCAGGTGTCCGGCCGGCATCGAGTTCCGCCGCCGGATCCTCGTCGGACATCTCCGGAAGCAGGGTCGGGAAGTACCGGACGTTCTCCTCGAAGAGGTCGAAGATCGAGGTGATCCAACGCTCCCCGAACCACACTCGCGGACGCACTCCCTGTGTTTTGAGTTCATCGGGGCGGGTATCGGTGGCCTGGGCGAACAACTCGATGCGGGTTTCCGCCCACAGGTGGTGGCCGAAGAAGTACGGCGAGTTGGCGCCCATCGCCAGCTGCGGCGCGGCGATCACCTGTGCGGCGTTCCAGTTGTTGGCGAAGTCGGCGGGGGAGACCTGCAGGTGCAACTGCATGCTGGTGCACGCCGATTCCGGCGCAATGGATTCCGCATACACGCTGAGTCGTTCGGCCCCGGCGATGTCGATCAGGATGTCCTCACCGCGCGCGGTGAAGATCGAGTCGTTGAGCGCCTGATAGCGCATCGACGGGCTCATCCAGCTGCCGGCGAGGTGCTCGGGCATCAAGGTCGGCAGGATGCCGATCATCACGATGTGCGCACCGTCGGTGGCGGCTTTGGTCTCGGCGGCGTTGAGGCTCGCCCGCACTTCGGTCTCGAGTCGCAGCGCCCGGCGCCCGGGAAGCGGCCGCGGCGGGACGTTGAATTCGATGTTGTAGGCACCCAGTTCGGTCTGGTAAGCCGGGTCGGCGATCGCGGCCAGGACTTCCTGGTTCGACATCGCCGGTTGATAGTCGGCGTTGACGAGGTTGCACTCGATCTCCATGCCGGTCAGCGGATGGGCGAAGTCGAAGCTTGACTCGGCCCGCATCCTCTCGAACACGTCCAGGCACAGTTGGACCTTCTGCCGGTACTGCTGCCGGTGCGCGCGGCTGTAGCTGGTGTGCTTGACCTCTTCACCCACGGTGACGATGCAACCCTGTGTGCGGTCTCCGGCGCAAGGGAATCGCCACCGTAGTCGGCCCAGACCGGGTTATCCTCGCTGCCCTTGAGCTCCCGGTTTGCGGCGTCGAACAGGCAGGCTCGATGTACCTACTGTTCAAGGCGATCCGACAGCGGTCGACCGTGGCGCTGTCCGGGGAGTCCGCCGACGAGATCTTCGGCGGGTATCGGCAGCTTCATGATCCACAGATCCAGCAGACGGACGCCTTCCCGTGGGTCGCGATCGGCGCTTCATGGACCGATGCCAGCGGGTACATCCTCACCCCCGCACTGCGCACTGCGCACGGCGCCGGACCTGGACACCTACATGCAGGATCGCTCACCCCCTGGTCGATGAAAACCTGACGGCAGGGAGAAAAACCTGCTGCGCGGTGCGGTAGCCGATGTGCTGCCCGAGTCCGTCGTGCAGCGGGTCAAAAGCCCCTACCCCACCACCTCAGATCCCCGGTACGGCAACGACATCCAGGCCCAAGCCCGCGAAGTGCTCGGCAGCGGCAGCGACACCGACACCGAATCGCTGCCGCCGGTGGACCGGTCCCGACCGGAACGAATCCTCGCGCTGTCGGTCTGGCTCGACCTGTACCAGCCGCGCATCATTGTCTGAGTAGCCACGCCTAGGATCTTGTCGTGGCGCATCCTCGCGGCATCCCGTCCCACGGCGTCAACCTCTACACCGATGCGGCGATTCTCGATCCGTACCCGCACTATCGGCGGCTGCGCGAAACCGGGCCCGTGGTCTGGCTCCCGGCGCACAGGGTCTACGCCTTGCCTCGCTACGTCGAATGCCGGGCGGCCCTGCTCGACGACGCCACATTCCGCTCTGCATCGGCCGTGGCGCTGAACCCGATCAGCAACCGCATGTCTCGCAGAACCACCCTGTCCAGCGACGGCGCGGAGAACGACCGACGACGAAAACTCTTGGCGCACAGGATGTTGCCTCGCGTCATCGCGGCCCTTGGTGACCAAGTGCAGCGCGCGGCTAACGACCTCGTCGGTGCGGCGGTCCATCGGGGCGACGTCGACGGAGTCGACCTGGCCGCGTCCTTGCCGCTGTCGGTGGTCCCTGATCTGGTCGGTTGGCCGGCCGATCAGCGGGAACACCTCATCGACTGGGCCGGGGCGACATTCGACGTGCTCGGTCCGTTCAACCGGCGGATGGTCGGGAGCAGTGCCCGTGCGCTGCAAATGCTGCGGTTCGCCCGGCAGGTGGAGCGCCGGCGCAGCGTACTGCCCGGCAGTATGGCCGATGAACTCCTGACTGCCGTCGACGACGGAGTCATCACGCGCCGCGACTGTCGGGCGCTGCTGGTGGATTACCTGGGTCCCGCGATCGACACCACGATGAGCGACATCGCCACCGCGCTCTCCGTGTTCGCTTCTCATCCCGACCAGTGGGAACTGCTGAGAAGCGAACCCGGGCGAATCCCCAACGCTATCAACGAGATCGTTCGCTACGAGTCGGCAGTGCGCGCCTTCGCCCGGAAAGTGACGTCCGACAGCGAAATCGGCGGGACATTCATCCCCGCCGGCTCGCGAGTGCTCGTCATGTACGCCTCGGCCAATCGTGACGAGCGCGAGTGGGAGCACCCTGACGTCTTCGACATCACCCGCGACGCGGGCCGCCACTTGGGCTTCGGTAAAGGTGTTCATGCCTGTGCCGGGCAGGCGCTGGCACGGCTGGAAATCACAGCGTTTCTGACGCCGTTGATCGAGCATGCCGAGCGAGTGGAGCTGACTGAAACTCCGAAATGGGCGCTCAACACATCGTTCGTCGCTACGAGCGTCTGCCGCTGCGCCTCACCCCGGCCCTCGGCTAAGCGACGCGAGTGCTGGCGGTGCCGCGTCGATCGGACTGGCTCGCTTAGTCTGATCGCCGTGACGTCACCGTGGACGGCAGGCCGGCTGGGCAACTTGACCGGCAAGCGAGTCGTCGTGACCGGAGCGACCAACGGCGTCGGTTTGGGCACAACTCGCGCACTGGTCCGGGCCGGTGCCCACGTGATACTGGCCGTTCGCGACACCACCCTCGGCATGCGGCGCGCTGCTGAGGTGGGCGGCTTGACGAGCGTGGTCGAACTGGACCTCGCGGACATGGCATCCGTACGTGCTTTCCCGGGATTGATCGATGGTGATGTCGACATTTTGATCAACAACGCCGGCACGTTGACCGAACACCGATCCGAGACGGTCGACGGCTTCGAAACGACACTGGGAACCAACATGCTCGGGCCGTTCGCGCTGACCAACCTGCTGCTACCCCGGGTGCGGTCGCTGATCGTCAACGTCGGCTCCGAGGTTCACCGGTCGGCGACCCTGCGGCTCGACGACATGCATCTGCGCAACCACCGGTGGACGTCGATGGGGGCCTACGCCCAGTCGAAGTTGGCCGTCATGCTGTGGGGACTCGAACTCGATCGCCGACTGCGCGACGCCCGGTCGCCGGTCGTCGCCCAGCTCACCCATCCGGGTTGGGTCGCCTCGAATCTCTCGCATGTGTCCGATACGCCGCTGATGTCGCTTGCCCATCGCGCGGTCAAGACCCTGGCCGACCGGTTTGCCAACGACATTGATGAGGGTGCCGCGCCGACGTTGTACTGCATCAGCGAGCCGATCCCGCCGGGCAGCTACGTCGGCGTCAGTGGCAGGTTCGGTCTCCGCGGCGGCCCGGTACTCATCGGCCGCTCGGTGCTCGCCTGCGATTACGGCGCCGCTGCGCGTCTGGTCGCCTTCGCTGAAACGGCTACTGGTACAACACTTTCGGTGTAGCCGTAACCGGGCGCTTCGGTGAAGGTTCGTCCGCTCGCCCAATAGATCGGAGCCAGCCTGATGTGACACTGAACTCCGATGCGGTCGGGATGAGCCGGGTCATCCGCAGTCCTGCCCGGGCGGTCGGCCACCCGATATTCCCGCCATGAGCGTCATCGCGCTGTTGTCTGCCTGCCGCCGCGGGGCATCCGGGATAAGGTCTTCAGCGCAAGGGAATCACCCAGGTCGGCGGGCGATAACGACCTGTGGACCGAACCCTGCCGGCTTCACGTCGACCTCCACGCCGACGTGCGCCGCCATCGCCCGGAACGCCGACGGGCTGTAGGTGCGCAGGGAACTCACCAGACCGTCATGGGCGAACGGCCACACCGGGGCGAGCGGCAGCATCGTCGCCAGCCGGATCAGGTGCAGCGGTGCGGGCGGCCTGGGCAGGTCGATGATCACCAGCCGGCCGGCCACCCGGGTTCCCTCCGCCAGCACCCGGGCGGCCTGCGGCGGCGGCAGGTGATGGAACGACAGCGCGAACACCGCGAGGTCGAAGGTGCCGTCCGGGTCGTCGATGGCGGTGGCGTCGACGACACGGACGTCTGCCCGCGGATTCGCGCCGAGGTCCGAGGCCGCGATGGCGGCGACCGAGTCGGGGTTGACGTCGGAGACGGTGACCCGGGCGGTCGGGTGCTCGTCGAGCAGCCTGCGCGACAGCGCGCCATGCCCGGCGCCGAGTTCCAGGATGCGCGGGTCGGGCACGTCGGCCACCTCCGCCAGCACCAGTCGCGCGTTGCGGTCGTGCTCGCCGAACAGCGCACCCACCCGATCCAGCGTCTCCACCACGCCGCGCTTCACCGACTCGTCGACGTCGTCGCGGTCCAGGTATTCGAGGCGGTCGGTCTGCAGCAGCCGGTCCAGCCAACTGGCGTCCGGGCCGCCGCGGGGCATCCGGGAAAGGTCGTCCGCGTGAATGCCCATGTGAATCATCATGGACGGTGGCAGACTCCCAGCACAGTTTCACTCCCCTGACACGCGCTGAGACCGAGGAGCACCGTGGCCGACTTCGTCGCCTCTATTGACCAGGGCACCACCAGCACCCGCTGCATGATCTTCAACCACAACGGCCTTGAGGTCGGCCGCAGCCAACTGGAGCACAGCCAGATCCTTCCGCGCGCGGGCTGGGTGGAACACAATCCGACCGAGATCTGGGGTAACACCCAGACCGTGGTGACCTCGGCGTTGAACAACACGGGGTTGAAAGCGTCCGATATCGCCGCGCTGGGCATCACCAACCAGCGCGAGACCACCATCGTCTGGCACAAGAAGACCGGGCAGCCCTACCACAATGCGATCGTCTGGCAGGACACCCGAACCGACCAGATCGCCGCGACTCTCGACCGCGACGGCCGCGGTGAGGTGATCCGGCGCAAAGCCGGTCTGCCGCCGGCCACCTACTTCTCCGGCGGAAAACTGCAGTGGTTGTTGGAGAACGTCCCCGGCTTGCGGGAAGACGCCGAGCGTGGCGAAGCGCTGTTCGGCACGCCGGATGTGTGGGTGCTGTGGAACATGACCGGGGGCGTGCACGGCGGGGTGCACATCACCGATCCGACCAATGCCAGTCGCACCATGCTGATGGACCTGGAGACCCTGGACTGGGACGACGAGTTGTTGGGGTTCTTCGGTATTCCGCGCCGGATGCTGCCGACCATCCGGCCGTCCTCCTCGCCGGAGCCCTACGGGATGACCCTGACGGACGGCCCGATGATCGGGGCGGTCCCCGTCACCGCCAGCCTCGGTGACCAGCAGGCCGCCATGGTGGGTCAGGTGTGCCTCAAACCCGGTGAGGCCAAGAACACCTACGGCACCGGAAACTTCCTGTTGCTCAACACGGGTGAGAAGATCGTCCGCAGTCAGAACGGTCTGCTGACTACCGTCTGCTACCAGTTCGGCGCGGCGAAACCCGTTTACGCCCTTGAGGGTTCGATCGCGGTGACCGGATCGGCGGTGCAGTGGCTTCGTGACCAGTTGGGCATCATCAGCGGCGCGGCGGACAGCGAGGCGCTGGCTTCCCAGGTGGAGGACAACGGCGGCATCTACTTCGTCCCGGCGTTCTCCGGACTGTTCGCGCCGTACTGGCGCTCCGACGCCCGCGGCGCCATCGTCGGGCTCTCGCGGTTCAACTCCAACGCGCACATCGCCCGGGCCACCCTGGAGGCGATCTGCTACCAGAGCCGCGACGTGGTCGACGCCATGGCCGCCGATTCCGGCGTGAAGTTGGAGGTGCTCAAGGTCGATGGCGGAGTGACCCTCAACGAACTGTGCATGCAGATCCAGGCCGACGTGCTCGGCGTGGACGTGGTGCGTCCGAAGGTGCCGGAGACTACGGCGCTGGGCGCCGCCTACGCGGCAGGACTGGCCGTCGGTTACTGGTCGGATCCGGAGGATCTGCGGGCCAACTGGCAGGAGGATCGCCGGTGGACGCCGCATTGGACCGAGGAGCAGCGGGCCAAGGGATACGCGGGCTGGCGTAAGGCTGTGGAGCGCACCCTGGACTGGGTGGAGGTTTAGCTGGGAGAGTGGCGGTATGACACAAACCGCCGCCGACTCGGCCAACCTGCCCATCGCCGACCGGGTGAACGCGGAGTCCGACACTCCTTTTCACATGCGTGGGAACTACGCACCGGTGCCCGACGAGCTCACCGAGTACGACCTGCCGGTGGAGGGGGCGATCCCGCCGGAACTCGACGGCTGGTACCTGCGCAACGGCTCGAACCCCCGCACGCCCACCGGGCACTGGTTCGTCGGCGACGGGATGATCCACGGCGTCCGCATCGAAGGCGGAGCGGCCATGTGGTACCGCAACCGCTGGGTTCGCACGGAGAGCTTCGACAATCCGTTTCCGGTGTACAACCCCGACGGCACCCGCAACCTGCGCTCGTCGGTGGCCAACACTCACGTGGTCAACCATGCCGGCAAGACCCTCGCGCTGGTCGAGTCGTCGCGGCCGTACCAGATCACCAATGATCTGGAGACCGTCGGCTGCTACGACTTCGACGGCAAGCTCAACGACTCGATGACGGCCCACCCGAAGATCTGCCCCACCACAGGGGAACTGCATTTCTTCGGATACGGCAACCTCTTTCAGCCGCACGTCAGCTATCACCGAGTCGACGCCGACGGCGCACTGACCGTCAACCGACCGGTCGAAGTGCCCGCTCTGACGATGATGCACGACTTCGCCATGTCGGCCGGCCACGTCGTCTTCATGGACCTGCCCATCGTGTTCAAACTCGAGGTCATCCTGAATGGCAAGGGCGACATGCCTTTCCGCTGGGATGACGACTACGGCGCCCGGTTCGGCGTGCTGCGCCGCGACGACCCGTTCGGTCAGCTGCGATGGTTCGACATCGACCCCTGCTACGTGTTCCATGTGGCCAACGCCTACGACAGCCCGGACGGGAAATCCGTTGTGGTGCAGGGCGCCCGGTATCCGGAGCTGTGGCGCGACAACGGCGGTTTCGGTGACAGCGCGGCGCTCTGGGAGTGGACGATGAACCTGGAGACCGGCACGGTGACCGAACGTCAGCTCGACGACCGCGCGGTGGAATTCCCCCGCATCGACGACCGGCTCGCAGGCTTGCCGGCCCGCTACGCCGTGACAGTCGGCGACGCCGCGCTGGTGCGCTATGACCTGAGCACCGGCGCCGCGATCGAGCACCGCTTCGGCGACTCCGACGCGCAGGGCGGCCCAGGCGAGGCGGTGTTCGTGCCGTCGCCCACCGGCCTGGCCGGCGAGGACAACGGGTGGTATCTGACGTATGTCTACGACGCAGCCCGCAATAGCAGCGATCTGGTGATCCTTGACGCCGCCGACTTCGGCGGTGAGCCGGTGGCCCGCATTCGGCTGCCGCGGCGGGTTCCGTACGGCTTCCACGGCAACTGGATACCCGCCTAGTCCGGCGGGACGAATCCGCCGTCGGCTGACGGGCGGGCCGGCGTCGGCGGGCCCGCCGGGTAGGGCCGAGGCGGCACCGGGAGATCATCGGCATACGGCAACGGCGCCGCCGGGGCCGGCATGAGTCTCGAGAGTTCCCGTCGATGCCGTTCGGCAAGGACCGCCGCCAACACCAGTTCGGGAGGTGTGCCTGGGGGCGGCGGTGGCGATATGCGCGAGATCAGCTCCGTGCCAATGCGATTGACCATCTCGTCGCGGATGTTCGGGGTCAGTTCGGGTGCCCGGGCCAGGAACTGGCGGGCCATCTCGGTCTGCTGCGGGCCGAGGCCGGAAAGCTCCAGTGTGGATGCCCACCATTGCAGCGACACCGGCATCGACGGCGTGCCAACGGCTTTAGGGCCGCGCTGGCTGATCACCACCGTGCCGGCGAACATGTCGCCGAGGCGCTTGCCCTGCACGGACAACAGACTCGCTATCACGGCGGGCCCGCCGAACAGCATCCAGATCTCGACCACTCCGGCCAGCGCCCGGAACAGAGCCTGCCGGAACCGCTCGGGGCTGCCGTCGTCAGAGACCACCCGCAACCCCATCGCGAACTTGCCCAGCGAACGGCCCCGGGTCGCCGTCTCCATCGCGACCGGATATCCCACCACGACGGCGACGGTGAAGATCACGATGATCGCCGCGGTGAGGGCGTCGTCGTAGCGTGCCGACGCCGCCCCCCACAGCAGCAAGCCGGTGAGATAGCCGACGCCCATCACCATGAGGTCGATCAGGACGGCGAGAGCCCGCACCGGCAGCTGTGCGACCTGAACATCGAGGACCACCGCGTCGCCGGTGACAACCGTGTCTGGGGCCCGAACCATAGGACTTTACGCTACCGTCGGGCAACTCGGGGGAGGGTTCCGTTGTTCGGATCGACGGGCTTGTGCTGCGTGTTTGGCCCGTCTAACAACCGGCCGGTCGTTTTCTGGCAAAAGTTCGAAACGGGTTGCAGCTACCGCGGGTCCGCCCTACTGTGTGCAAGACTCTGTGCCCTGGGTCACAAGAGGGAAGGGGTGTGGCCTCGGTGATACCACCATGCAGTGCAGTGCAGTTCTTGGCACACGACATGTGCTCCGTTGCTGACGGCTGCGCTACGACCCCGCCATTCGTCGGCCCGGGGGGCGCCGCATGACGACCTCGAACATCGGCCGCAAGCACGACGGCGTCAGGGAGATCGACGACTGGGTCTCCGGCTACGTCAAACGGCACCCCTCGGCGGCCGTCGCCACCGGTGGCAACCAGGCCATCCTCGCGTTGCGCACCTTCCAGACGCTTTTCACCGACATCTTCACCGGCAAGTTCCAGTTCGCAGAGTTCGTCCGGCAGGCCTCGTTCATGGCCGGGACGTCGGTGGCGCCCACCGTCATGGTGGCGCTGCCGATCGGCGTGACGCTCTCGGTGCAGTTCGCCCTGCTCGCCGGTCAGGTGGGTGCCACCTCGATGGCCGGTGCGGCCAGTGGCCTGGCGGTGATCCGGCAGGCCGCCTCGCTAGTGGCGGCGATCATCATGGCCGCAGCGGTCGGATCAGCCATCACCGCGGACCTGGGCTCCCGCAAGATCCGCGACGAGATCGAAGCCATGGAGGTCATGGGCATCTCGATCGTCCAGCGACTGGTAGTCCCCCGGTTCGTCGCATCGATCCTGATCGCCGTAGCGCTGACCGGATTGGTGTGTTTCACCGGCTTCCTTGCCAGCTACCTGTTCAACGTCTACTTCCAGCACGGCGCGCCGGGCAGCTTCGTCGCGACGTTCGCATCGTTCACCACCACCGACGACATGGTTCTGGCCATGTTCAAGGCGGTCATCTACGGCGCGATAGTGGGCATCGTCGCCTGCCAGAAGGGACTGAACACCAGCGGCGGGTCGATGGGCGTGGCCAACGCGGTGAACTCCTCGGTCGTCGAGTCCATCCTGCTGCTGATGATCTGCAACGTGGCGATCAGCCAGATGTACCTGATCCTCTTCCCGAAGACGGGGTTGTGACCGCATGACCGTTGCCAAGGCGACCCCGCCGATTCTGCAGCCGCTGACGCGGCTGGGGTCCAAGATCACCGGCCCGATCATGCAACTCGGGCACGTTCTGGACTTCGGTGTGCGGGCCATCGCCGGCATCCCGCTGGTCCTCAAGAGCTACCGCAACGAATTCACCCGGCTGCTGTCCGACGTCGCCTGGGGTAACGGGTCGTTGGTCGTGGGCGGCGGTACCGCCGGCGTCGCGCTGGTCCTGGGCGTCGTCGTCGGCGTGATGGTCGGCATCGAGGGCTACAACTTCCTGCAGCTACTCGGCCTCGGCCCCGCGGTCGGCATCATCTCCTCGCTGGTGAACACTCGCGAACTCGCGCCGATCGCCTGCGCGCTCGCCTTCGCCACCCAGAGTGGCTGCCGTTTCACCGCGCAGCTGGGTGCCATGCGCATCTCCGAGGAGATCGACGCCATCGAGGTCATGGCCATCCGGCCCATCCCCTACATGGTGACCACGCGATTGATGGCCTCGGTGATCGCGATCATCCCGCTCTACATCGTCTGCCTGGGTGTCAGCTTCCTGAGCACCCAGATCATCGTCTCGATCATCAGCGGTGGATCCATGGGTGGCTACATGCACTACTTCGGCTTGATGCTGTCCGGCAAGGAGATCTTCTTCTCGGTGATCAAGTGCGTGATCTTCGTGGCGATCGCCGCGGTGCTGCAGTGCTACTACGGATTCAACGCCAGCGGCGGACCCGAGGGCGTGGGCGTGGCCGCCGGCCATGCCATGCGCGCGGCCATAGTCGTGGTCGTCATCGTCAACATGCTTCTCACCATGGCGATGTTCAGCCTGAGCTCCGGCGCAAGGTTCGGTGGCTGATGGCTAGAGTCTTCGACACCAGCGGTCGCGGCCCGAGCAACAAGAGGCTCATGGCGCTGGGCATCGGAATGATCATCGCCTCGATCGTCATCGCCACCCTGCTGGTGTTCAAATCGCAGGGCAGGCTGGAGAACTTCACCAAGGTCACCGCCGACCTGAATAACGTCGGCGACGGGCTTCCCGCCCGGTCCGACGTCCGCTATCACGGACTGCTGGTCGGTACCACCACGAACGTGACCCCCGCCGCCTTCGGCAAGCCCAACTTCGTCGACATCGAACTGCAGGGTGAGTACGCCAAGGACATCCCCAATACGGTGACCGCCCGGGTCGTTCCGTCCAACGTCTTCGCCGTTTCCAGCGTCGAACTCGTCGACAACGGCCAGGCCCCGCACCTGGTCAACGGTGACCACATCCAGGAGGACACCAACCTCCCGACGGTGCTGTTCCAGACCACGATCAGCAAGCTGCGCGACATCCTCTACGCCACCGGCCGAGGTCGCAACGACTCGACGCTGGGCGTCCTGGCAGCCGTCAATGCGGCCACCCACGATCGCCGGTCGCAGATCCTCACAGCCGGCGCGCAAATGGACAACCTGATCAACCAGCTGAATTCGGTGGTCGCGACAGATCCGTCCAGCCCGTCGATGCTCAGTGCGCTGGTCACCGCGGCGGACGGCCTCAAGCAGACCGCTCCCGACCTGCTGGACGCATTGCATCAGGCGGTCGTCCCGATGCAGGTGCTCGTCGAACAGCGTGCGCAGCTGGAGAACATGCTGTCCAGCGGTGCCAGCACGCTGGGCATGACGCACACGGCCTTCGCCAACCAGACCGACCGGATGATCCTCATCGGCAAGCAGCTGACGCCGGTCGTCGGGGTGCTGGCGCAGACCTCGAACAACTGGGTTCCGGGCTTCCAGAAGTTGAAGGTCTTCGCCGACAAGTTCGATCAGGGCTGGCTGCCGGGGCTGGACCAGTTCAACCTGCGAGCCAACCTGGCGCTGCAGCCGTCGTTCTCCTATACTCGCGCTGACTGCCCGGCCTACGGCGAGATGAAGGGTCCGAGCTGCTTCACAGCACCGCTGATCGCGGTCCGTCCCGACCTGCCCGAAGTGCTGATGCCGCAGTACTACCAGCCGCCCAAGGACCTGCTGCCGCCGCCGGGGACCGTCGTCGGACCGAACGGCAACCTGGTGGCCGTAGGCCCGCCGCTGATCAACCCCAACGGCCCCAACCTGGTCGATCCCAACCCACCGCTGTCGCTGGGAATCGGCACCGGGATCCTGGGGACCAACGGTCCGGCGATGACGCCAGCGCCTCCGGTGCCGGGTTCGGCCAACCCGGCCCTGACCCCGCAGCTTCCGCCCTACCGTGAGTCTCCGGCCGCGCCGGTCGATCCGTGGCCGCCAGGGTTCCTGCCCGGCGACCCCGGACCGCACCAGGGCGATCCCGGCATCGCGCCGGCACCCGGACCGGCCCCGGCGCCCCCGGCCATGCCCGCACCGCCGCCCGGTGCTCTGCCGGCAGAGGTCGCCCCGGCGGCCTACGGCGGCAATGTCGGTCCGGTGGGCAGTGCCCAGGAACGTAGCCAGCTGTCCTACATCACCGGTCAGCCCGCGACGAGCGCCACTCAGCTGCTGATGGGGCCTGTTGTCCGTGGCATGACCGTGGGACCGGGCGAGGGAGCGTAATGAGTGCTAGTGCGATGAAGAAAAAGCAGCGCAAAGCTGCCCTGGGGTTGGCCATCTTCCTCGTCGTGACGTCAGTGATGACGTGGCTGGTGTACGCCACCTTGCAGCGGACCGTGACCGGCAAGACCACGGACTACGCCGCGGAGTTCACCGATGTCTTCGGTCTTCGCGACGGGGACGACGTCCGGATGGCCGGCGTGCGCGTGGGCCGGGTGTCCAGTGTCGACCTGGTCGGTGAGCCCGGTGACAACAAAGCCCGCGTCGAATTCGCCCTGGAGAACGACCAGAAGATATTCCCCAACACCGAAGCGTCGATCCTCTACCAGAACATCGTCGGTCAGCGTTATCTCGACCTGCGCCTCGGTGCCGACCAGGGTGGGGACACGTCGACGCCATTGCCGGGGGGCAGCGTCATTCCCCTGGACCGGACGATCCCGTCCTTCGACGTCGGTCTGGTGCTCAACGGTTACGAGCCGCTGTTCGCCACCATCGATCCCAAGGCGGCCGATCAGATCAGCAAGGCGGCCGTCCAGGCGTTCCAAGGTGATACCGGTGCCATGGCGACCCTGGTCGAGAAGTCCGGAAACCTCACCGAGACCATCGCCGGGCGCGACGAACTCCTCGGCGACATGATCACCGGCATGAACCGTCTGTTCGGGACGCTGGCCGGGCAGAACGACAACATGGAGAAGACGCTCAACAACGCCCAGCACATGGTGACGTCGTTCAACGCCCGACGGCCCGAACTGATCTCATCGATGGGTTCGATCTCCCGGGTCGTCCGGGCGCTCGGCGCGGTGACCACCGAGGTGAATCCCTCGCTGCAGGCGCTCATCACCCGCGAACCGGGCTTCGCCGCGCACTTGGTGAGCATTGAGCCGCAACTGGCCTTCATGGGCGCCAACCTGCCGAAGATGCTGAAGGGCCTGGCCAATATCAGCGGCAGCGGCGCCTACCTGGACGTCTACACGTGCGACCTCAACGCGCTGGGCTTCTTCCCGGGACTCAACGACGTGACGCCGGTCATTGTCAACGCCGCGACCCCCGGTAATCAGGCACAGCACACTCCGAAGTGCAGGAACATGGCTAATGGTTGACATCATCCCGCGCGGCGAGACGGACCCGCTCACCGGTGAGACGGTCCTCGACCGCAAGTTCCGCGGACAGCCTCGCAAGCGCATCCTTGAGGACAGAAACCGGACCGGCATCGGGATGGTCGCGATCGCGCTGATCGCTGTTCTGCTGGCGGCGTTGGTCGTCCTGACCAAGGTCGGCCCCGGTTACAAGCGGATCAGCGCCGACTTCATCCAGGCCGCCGCCCTGATGCCGAAGAACCCGGTAACCGTGGCGGGGATCGTCAGCGGAACCGTCAGGGGCATGCGTCTCAACGGCGATCATGTGACCGTCGATATGCAGGTCAAGAACAACATCGAGATCGGCAAGGACTCCCGGGCCGTGATCATGGTCACCACGATCCTCGGCTCGCGCTACCTGGCCCTGCACCCCGGCGGCGGCGGGCCGCTGCCGAACAACACTATCGATATCAACCACACCGAAGTGCCCTACGACCTGCAGGAAGCACTTCAGGACGTGGCCATCAACTACGGCGACATCAATACCGACCAACTCGCCACCGCACTGCAGGCGCTCGGCAAGCAAATTGAGGGCCTGCCGCCGATGATCCCCAAGGCGATGGACAACCTCAAGCGTCTCTCGGCGGTCATGTCGGAGCGGCGCGACCAGTTCGGCAGCATGCTCAAGACGATGGACATGGTGACCGGCACCCTGCGCCGGCAGCAGACCAGCATCGGCGCGATGGTGAGCCAAGGCCAGCAGCTCTTCGGCGAGTTCGTCATGCGCCGGGTGGCCTTCCACGAGATGATCCAGTCAATCAATTCGCTGGTGAACCTGCTCAACGACACTGTCGTCAAGAATCGCGCCCAGGTCGACTCACTGCTGGGCAACCTCAACACGCTCTCCACGCTGCTGGCCAAGCATGACGACATGCTCGCCAGCATCTTGGAGAGTGCACCGATCGCACTGCGTGGGCTCGCCAACGCCACGGGATCCGGAAACGCCTTGGAGACGATGTTCCCGAATGGCATCCTCGTCGACTCCTGGATGTGTGCGATCAGCGGCCGTGCCCAGCAGTTCGAGCTGGCCCAGTACTACAAGGACTGCAAGTGAAGCGCGGTAGAGGTTTCGTCATCCTGGCCATCGCAGCCGTACTCGCCCTGAGCGTTGCCGGCTTCTACGCCCTGAAGCTGGCCAAAGCCCGGTCGAACAACATCACGCTGACGGCGCAGTTCGACAACTCCGCGGGTCTGTACCCGACCAACAATGTCCAGGTGCTCGGGATGAAGGTCGGCAGCGTCAAGAAGGTGACGCCGAAGAACGGCTACGTCGAGGTCGAGTTCACCGTCGACAAGAACGTGAAGATCCCGGCCGATGCACAGGCTGTCACCCTGCAGACCTCCATCCTGGCGGAGCGCTCGATCGAACTCACTCCGGTCTACCGCGGTGAGGGACCGACGATGGCGGATCACACCACGATCCCGCTGACCCAGACCAGGACGCCGGTGGAGTTCACCAAGACCCTGGATATGGTCGACCGGCTCGCGGTGTCGCTCCAGGGCGACGGCAAGGGCAACGGAGCGCTGCGCACCCTGATCGACTCGGGCGCGGCGATGGCCGACGGCAACGGCGAGCGGATGAAGTCGGCGCTCACCGAGCTGTCGAAGGCACTCAAGCTGAGCGCAGATGGCGGCGCCCAGACCAAGGACCAGCTGACCAAGGTGGTCAACAACCTCAGTTCCCTGATGGACGCTGCCGCTGCCAACGAGGGCCAGCTGCGCGATTTCGGTTCCACCGTCCGGGCATTGAGCCAGGTGCTCGCCGACGAGGACTTCGGCAGCGGCACCACCGGCAAGCAGCTCAACGTGGTGCTAACTCAGCTCGGTGATCTGCTGGAGGTTAACCGGGACAACCTCCGGGCTGCCGTCGACAACGGAAGCAAGATCGTCACGACCACCAACGCCCACGCCCGTGGACTCGCCGAACTGCTCGACGTCGCCCCGTTGACGCTGGACAACCTGTACAACATCGTCGACCGCGACAACGGCTCGATCCGGGCGCACATCCTGACCGACAAGGTGCTCTTCGACAGCCAGCACATCAAAGAACTGTGCAACCTGATGCATCTGCGCCAATTGGGTTGCAGCACAGGCACATTGCAAGACTTCGGGCCGGACTTCGGGCTCTCCTACATTCTTGACGGCCTTGCGGCGATGGGGCAGAAATGATGACCGCACGAACCAGGTTCTCTGTCGCCCTCGCAGCGGCGGTGTCGCTGACCACCGCGGGATGTGCCACTAACGGACTCGCCAGTCTGCCGCTCCCGCACCCCGGCCTGAGTCAGGGCGGCTTCACGCTGACCGCGATCTTCGAGAACGCGCTCAACGTCCCTGCCCTGGCCAAGGTCCGGCTCGCCGGTGCCGACGTCGGTCAGCTGGAGGACCTCAAGGCGAAGGATTACACCGCGGTCGCGACACTGCGGATCCAAAACGGGGTCGAGTTGCCGGAAGGCAGCACCGTGGAGTTACGCTCGGCCACTCCGCTCGGTGACGTCTTCATCGCCGTCAAGCCGCCCGTCAACGCTCCGGCCAACGGTGCGCTGCTCAAGGACGGCGACACGATCGGCCTCGATCGCACCGAGGCGGCGGCGACGGTGGAGAACCTGCTGACCGGTGCCGCCGTCCTGGTGAACGGCGGAGCGGTCCAGAACCTCACCGACCTGATCAACGGTGCCGGCAAGGCGGTCGGTGACGACGGCGGAAAGAACTTCCACGTCTTGATCAACAACACCAATCGGCTGCTCACCACCATGGACCGGCGCACCGAACAGATCTCGGACTCGATCGTCGCGCTGTCCGGGCTGTCCCGGCGGATCGACGAGAAAAACCACGTCATCGTCGACCTGATGACGGCGGCCGCTCCTGCCACCGACACCCTGGCGGCGGAGACGAACCGGATCGCCGATCTCGCTCTCCAGGCGGGCTCCACCATGGACATGCTCGGCAAGTTCCCGTCGCTCAACGGCACCGACACCAGCGGGCGCAGCGTCATCGCCGACATGAACACCCTGGCCGGCACGTTCAACGACGTCTCGCTCAACCCGGATGTCAGCCTGGCAGCGCTGAACCGCCTGATGCCCAAGGTCATCAAGTCCACCGCGGGCAACTCGATCGCCATCAAGGGCAGCCTGGACCGGCTCATCCTGGGCTACATTCCCGACATCGGATTCCCGGGCGACCGGGGCTTCCACGGCCCGAAGTGGGCGGATTTCAACCAGCTGATCGGCGCTTTCAAGTACACGCTGCTGCGTCTGCAGGAACGAGTCGTCGGTCGTGGACCGGATGTTCCGCAGGTCCCGGTTATCCCGAGTCCGGACGCACCGGGTCAGTGGCAGGTCAACGGTCCGCCGCCCGGACCGCCGCTGCCTCTCGCGCCCGGGGAGTTCGTCCAGCCCCACGGGCAGCCGCCCGGACCGGTCGCGCCCCCGCCGCCTCCGGCCGGGTCAGCGCACATGCCGGCTGAGGTCGCGCCCGCATCGGGACCGACGCCATGATCAACCCCATTGCCGACGGCATCGTCGGAACCGTCAAAGCCTTGCACCGCAAGAAGGCATGGCTGTCGGCACTTGCCCTGCTGGCCTGCCTGGCCGTCGGTATCGCCTACCTGACCCTGGGGGCGCTACGCTGGAACCCGCTGCGATCCACCTACCTCGCCACGGTCGAACTTCCGGCATCGGGCGGCCTGCTCAGGAATCAGGACGTCACCCTTCGTGGCGTCGCGATCGGGAAAGTCACCAACCTTTTCATCACCCCCGAGGGCGTCAACGCCGAGGTGCGGCTCAACTCGTCGACCAAGCTCTCCGAGAGCACCAAAGGCCGGGTAGCCGGTCTGTCGGCCGCGGGCGAGCAGTACATCGACTTCGACGGCGGCAACAGTGAAGCTCCCTACCTGGCCGACGGCAGCGTTCTGAAACTGGGCTCCACCGAAGTTCCGGTGACCTTGGGCGAACTGCTCGGCCACTCCGACGGCATGCTCAAGCAGATCGACACCACGAAGATGGAGATCATCAAAAAAGAGCTCGGCATGAGCAAGGAAGGTCCGCAGAAGATCCGCGACATCATGGATGGCGGCACCTACCTCATCTCCACCCTCGACGGCGTCATGCCGCAGACGGTCAAGCTGCTCAACACCAGCCGCACCACCCTGCAACTGGTGGCCGACAAGCAAGAAGGTATGAAGGTCGCCACCGACAACTTCAACAAGACGTTCGGAGGCGTCAACAAATTGGTCGGCGGTTTCCGGCAGCTCATGCAGGCGGCTCCCAAGACCTTCGACGCCACCAACGCCACCTTCACTGAGAACGGCGACACCATGGCCCAGCTGCTGGGCGACCTGGTCACCACGACGGAGCTCATGTACATGCGGGTGCCGGCGCTCAACGCTCTGTTCCCGAATTACCGTGGCTCGCTGCTTGATTCGCTGAGCAGCGCCATCCACGACAACGCCTTCTGGCTGACCATGGATATCTACCCGCGGTACACCTGCGACTACGGAACCCCGCGGGCAGCCCCTGCGAAAGCGGACTACCCGGAACCGTTCAAGTACGGCAACTACTGCATGGACACCGATCCGGCTGTCCTGATCCGCGGTGCCAAGAACGCGCCCCGGCCGGCCGGCGACGACACCGCTGGACCCCCGGCGGGGGCGGATCTCGCCGAGCAAACCGGTCCGTCGCCTGAGGGAAGGTATTCGGTACCGACGCCCTATGGCGGTCCGACGCTGCCGATCGAGCCGCCGAAGTGACGGGCACTCAGGAAGATGCCGCACAATGCCAGTCATGACAAATGAAGGGCCAGCCGCGATTGATGAAGGAGCCGAGACCGTGTCCACAGTGACCGCGGTCGGGGAGACGGATGACGCGGTGACGACGGTTGCTGAGAACGTGGAGGCCCTCGCCTCCGACGACACGATCATCGACGAGACCGTGGTCGTGGACGGTGGGAACGACGACGTCCTCGCTGAGGCCACGGTAGCTCCCGCCACGACGGGTGGTCTCCGGTGGCCGCTGGTCGGCGCGATTGCCGGAGTGTGCGGCGGCTTGCTGGTCGCCACCGGAATCCTCGGCTGGCAGGTGTGGCAGCAGCACCAGATCAAAGTGGCCTCCATGGAGGCTCAGCGGGCAGCGGTGTCCTACGCCCAGGTGCTGACCAGCATCGACTCGAACAAGGTCGACGAGAACTTCAAAGACGTTCTCGACGGCGCGACCGGCGAGTTCAAGGACATGTACTCGCAATCCAGCGTTGAGCTTCGCCAGCTGTTGATCGAGAACAAGGCGACGGCACACGGCGTCGTGGTGGATTCCGCCGTCCAGGAGGCGTCCAAGAACAAAGCCATCGTCCTGCTGTTCGTCGATCAGTCGGTGACCAACACCAAGCTTCCCGACCCGCGTATCGACCGCAGCCGGATGAAGATGACGCTGGAGAAGGTCGATGGTCGTTGGCGGGCAAGCAAAGTCGAGCTTCCGTAGCTCGACTTTCGTCGCGGATTTGGTCGAGGTAAGGGGATCGGAATGCGGATGGGCGGACTCGCCGGCGTGGTGCTGGCCGCGGCGGCCACGGTGCTCACCGCACCGGTCGCCGGGGCATCGGCCGTGTCGCTGTGCGATCAGATGGGCGGTCAGTGGAACGGGCAGTACTGCCACGCAACGGTGCCGTCCAACGAGAAGGCGGTCCGGGAGATCAACATCGCGATCCCGGCGGAGGCAGATAATCCGGTCATCGGCGGAGCGATCAGCAACTACCTCGTCACGCTGATGAACAACTGGCGCAACGCCGGTAAGAACATGTTCCAGAACAGCCGCGGCGACGCCAATTTCGAGGTCTTCCACCACGGCAATATCCACACCGTCGTGTTCCACGAGACCTACGACAACGAGAGCACGGGCCGCTTCGAGGGCGCCGCGATCCAGAGCGGCTACCGGACCTTCGCCTTCGATTCGGCCAGCGGCCGTCAGATTCAGCTCGCCGATATCATCGATCCCGCAGCGGTGGCCCGTTTGGGCGGCCCGTACATCCAAGCGGCTCTGGATGGCACGACGCAGGCGTGGCCGCACGAGCCGGGGGCCTATCCGTTCACGCTGGACCGCTGGACCCCCGACAAGGTGTACTCCGGCGGGTACAAGGCCTGGGCACTGACGCCCGACGAGCTGATCCTTTACCTGCCGGACTATCCCGTCGCGCGGGACTCCGGGATCGACTTCACCCCGGGCAAGTACATCTGGTCCTTCACCGGGGGCGATGTGCAGCCGCGCATCCCGCTGAGTGCCCTGGCTCCGGCCCTGCACGTCTAGCATTTCGCGGGAAAAGGCAGCAGAATTAACGGTCAATCTTGCGGGTTGCTTGCTATTTTGTGCCCATGTTCGTGCGAAGCAGTCACAATGGCGCGAGGAACGCAGACACCGATGCCACTGCTCGGCGTCGATGCTGGCCGTCGCGGCGATACCTCTTCTTGATTGGCGGTGCGTTTGCGGCTGTCGTCGCGACGGCTGTCGCGGCACCGCAGGGAGCGATTGCCGATTCGGGTGATCAGTCGACTTCGGCTGGCAGCGGACACACAGGACGAGGTGACGCGTCGGCCGATCCGTCTGACGCTGCCAAGCAATCTGGTGGGTCCTCGGGTAGGGCTGCGGGATCCGTCGCATCCATTCCGGGTGGTGTGTCGACGCGCGGCGTGATCGCTCCGGCCGAGGCTATTGCCGCCGTCCCTGTTCCGGACGTTTTTTCCGTCATTGAACAGAAGTCCGCCGAGCCGCAGAGTGCGGCGGCGAGCGGATGGTCGATCGGTGCGGGCACCACCATCGGCCCAGTGGTAATCCCCCCTGCCAAGGCGCTCCCGCAGCAGAACTTCAACTTCGGTTTGGGCAACGCCGGCAGTTTCAACTTCGGTTCGGGGAATCAGGGCGACTGGAACTTCGGCAACGGCAATCTGGGTTCGGTCAACTTCGGATCGGGCAACCTCGGCAGCAATAACTTCGGGTTCGGCAATAACGGCAGCGGCAACCTGGGTGGCGGCAACACCGGTAGCGGCAATTTCGGGTTCGGCAACACCGGTAGCGGCAATATCGGGTTTGGCTTGACTGGCAACAACCAGATCGGGTTCGGCGGGTTCAATTCCGGAACCGGCAACACCGGCCTATTCAACTCGGGCACTGGAAACACCGGCTTCTTCAACTCCGGCACAGGTAACTGGGGCTTCGGCAATGCCGGCAAGCACAACACGGGAAGCTTCAATGTCGGTGACGCCAGCACCGGGGACGCCAACGTCGGAAATCTCAACACCGGGTCGTTCAACATCGGTCCCTCCAACAGCGGCAATTTCAATATCGGCAGCACAAATTCGGGCGATCTCAATAGCGGCGATAACAACACCGGCTGGTTCAATAGCGGCAGCGCCAACACCGGGTTGTTCAACTCGGGCTATCTCAACACCGGCGCATTCAACTCCGGCAACGCCAGTAACGGCTTGTTCGAGACCGAGGACAACAAGAACTGGTTCCCCGGCATTCACGTCGAGTACACGATCCCCGGGATCACGATCGACGAAACCATTCCGCTTGACATTGCCAGGGAGATTCCCGTCGGGCCGCTGACCTTGAAGATCGGGCCGACCACCTCCGATGTCCATGTGACCGGCAACACCGGCCCGATCATTTTCACCGTGCTCGACATCCCTGCGGGCCCCGGATTCTTCAACACCGGAGCGGTCGGGTCGTCGGGCTTGTTCAACACCGGCGCCGGTGGCGGATCGGGGTTGCTGAACACCGGAGCGGGCCCCGTGTCCGGATACTTCAACCAGGCGTTGCAGGCAGTCTCCGGGCTCTCGGGTTACTCGAATTCCGGTTCGGGTTCGGGCTTTTCGAACCGGGGCTCAGCGGTATCGGGGTGGCGTAACACCAGTTCCCTGGACACGATGGTGCTGGCCTTCGTCTCCGGATTCGGCAACCTCGGTGCACTACTGGCGGGCATGTACGTCAACCAGCCGACCGGCGGCACAACCTTCAATTTGGGTGCGGGCAGCCAGGGATCGCTGAACATCGGCGACGGCAACCTCGGGGACAACAATCTCGGCGCGGGCAACCACGGCGACGGTAACGTCGGTTTCGGCAATGTCGGCGGCGCAAACCTGGGCTCTGGAAACGTCGGGAACATGAACCTCGGCGGCGGCAACGCCGGGTCAGGCAATGTCGGCTCCGGCAACCTCGGCGATGCCAACGTCGGGTGGGGCAACAACGGCAGCGGCAACTTCGGTGGCGGCAACACCGGCAACGGCAACATCGGATTCGGCAACACCGGTAACGGCAACATCGGTATCGGACTGACCGGAAACGACAAGTTCGGAATCGGAGGCTTCAACTCCGGCACCGGCAACAAGGGCCTGTTCAACTCCGGCACGGGCAATACCGGATTCTTCAACTCCGGAACGAAGAACTGGGGCTTCGGCAACGCAGGAATCACGAACACCGGGTTGTTCAACACCGGTCAGGTGAACACCGGCCTCGGCAACTCCGGTGACCTCAACACCGGATCGCACAATGCCGGCAGCTCCAACACCGGAAACGCCAACGCCGGCGACGCCAACAGCGGTGTCGCCAACATCGGCAACACCAACACCGGCTGGTCCAACATCGGCTGGTCCAACACCGGCTGGGTCAATACCGGCGATCTGAACACTGGTGCCTACAACACCGGGACTGGCAGCAACGGCCTGTTTTGGCGCCGCGACGCCGGCGGACAACTCAACATCGACCTCGGCGCGGACCTCTCCCAGGTGCCGGTCACCCTCATCGCCGACATCCCTGTCAACATTCCGATCACCGCGGTATCCAACGGCCCGCTGTCCATTCCCAGCGCTGAATTGCCGGCCTTTACCCTGGACACCGGTATTAGCCAGTCCATCGATCTGGCCCTGGGGTTCAAGGCCAAGATAGACGTGGCGGTTGCCGGATCCCTGGGGCCCGTCATGTTCCCCGGCGCCGATGTCAATCTGCCCGAGGTGGTCGGGACCATCGGCGGGCCGGGCGTCTCGATCCCCGTGACGGTCACCGGGTCGATCGGTCCGGGCCGGATTTCGTTGCTGAGGTTCGGTGGCCCCGGTTTGTTCAACATGACAGGTGCGCCGACCTCAGGGCTGTTCAATTCCGGGGCGGGCGGGGGGTCAGGCTTCCTGAACGCCGGTTCCGGGGTGTCCTCGGGCCTGCTCAACGAGGCATTGCTGGCAATGATCGCCCTGTCCGGCAGTTCGAACTCGGGTTCGGGATCGGGGTCCTCCAATGTCGGCTCCGCGATATCGGGGTGGAGCAATACCAGTTCGCTGGACCCGTCGGTCCCGGCGTTCGTATCCGGCCTGTGCAATGTCGGCGCCAACCTCTCCGGACTGTTCGTCAACGCTGATTGGTCCGGAAATGGGGGACCGACGATTCCAGAGGGTTCGCTGGCGATCAACCTCAATGCCGCGATCTCCGAGATCCCGATCGACGTAGACGCCAATATCGGCCTCGACATCCCGGTCAGCGCGGACTTGAGCGGTCCGATCACGCTGAAGGCATTTACGATCCCGAGCGTCCCCGGCAACGTGGACGCATCGATCAAGCTCGGCGTCGTGGATTCCAACGGGGACGCCGTCGTCGGGCCGGTCACCCTTCCGCTGACCCCGAACCTCGGCATCGGCCCGATCACGGTTCCGGACATCAATGTCGACGCCATCGGCACTCCGTTCATCTCGGCCCAGATCGGCGGTCCCGATGTGTCGATTCCGATCAAGATCACCGGCGCCATCGGCCCGACCGCGGGTCCGGTGTACGGCGGTGTCGGCGTCCCACCGCTGTTCACCTTCGCTGCCCCCGGCTCGGGCCTGAATGTGAACATCAACGTCCCCCATACGCCGATCAAGCTCAACGCCGATGTCCCCGTTGACATCCCCGTCACCGTCGACGTCGGTGCCCTCCTGTTGCGGGAGTTCACCATCCCCGGATTCGACGTGACGACCAGCGGCTGGGATACGTTGCACAATGTGCCGGTCTCCTCGCCACTCGGCGACTGGTACCTCGACTTCGGCGTTCCCGGCACCACATTGCCGGTCAGTGATATCACGGTGAACTCTGCCTTGATCGGATTGCCGACGGTGGACGCGCGAATCGGCGGGCCTGGCGCGGGAGTCGGCCTGAACCTGGACGCTGGCTTGGGTCCGTTCACGGTTTCCGCCCCGATCGGGCTGGCTCTCACTCCGACGCCGACGATCACCATCGACACGGTCAACGTCAACCAGATCCCGCTCACCGGCAATCTCACCGTCCCGGTTGACCTACCCATCAACGTCATCGGGGCTTTCCCCTGGATAGATATTCCATCGCTTGCCGTCCGCCAGTTCACCGTCGGTGCCGCCCCGAAGGACGGTCTCCTGCAGGGCTTGGTGCTTGAAGGTGCTCTCAAGGAAGAATTGACGCCTCCGGTCGCCTCCTTGGTGTTGAACAACCCGTGCACTCTGGTTTGCCTGGCGTTCCAGCTGTCGCCGACGCTCGACGTTGGTCCCTTTATCACCGGTCCGATCTCCGGCAATTGGCTGGGGCTGTCGACCTCTATCGGTGGCCCTGGCAAGGGATTCGCAGTCGATGCGACCGGTGCACTGGGACCGATCGCCATCTCGCTGGAGAATCAAGTCGTCGAGGAGTTCCCCTATTCGTACCTCGTCAACGTCGGTACCGATCTCCCGGTCAACGGATCCTTCAGCGCGCTCGGTGTTTTCAACACCTCCTTGTCAGGTGACCTGACGGCGGGGCTGAACTATCGGCTGGGAATCTGCGGCGTCTCCGGGGCCGCGTGCGACGGGATGACTTTCGATGAGTACCTCGCCTATCTCAACGGCGGCAACCCGGCGGGCTCGGCCTTGGGCCCCTTCCCCCCGAACGTCCCCGTCGACTCCGTGTCGTTCGGGACCACCCTGGAGAAGGTCTTCGACCAGATCATCCTTGTCCCCAGCTCCGTATTCACCCAGGAGAACAAGAGCGACACAACCAGCAGTGGCAGCGGAACGCTAGGACCATTCCCTCTGTCGTGAATCGCCCTGTCCTGAATCGCCTTGTGGCGAGTTGCCGCCGCCGGATCCGCCCGCGGCGGGCCCTACGATCGGTCGGGTGGACGTCGACGCTTTTGTGCTGGCCCACCAGGCCACCTGGAAGCGGCTCGACCAACTGGTCAAACAGCGTCGCCGCCTTGCCGGAGCGGAGGTCGACGAACTCGTCGACCTGTATCAGCGGGTGTCGACGCATCTGTCGATCATTCGCTCCTCCTCGACCGACTCGGCTCTGATCGCCAGACTGTCGGCGCTGGTCGCCCGCGCACGTTCGGCCGTCACCGGTGCGCACGCCCCGCTGTGGAGCGAATTCGTCCGGTTCTGGACGGTGTCGTTCCCGGTAGTCGCCTACCGGGCAGGGCGGTGGTGGGTGGGCACCGCCGTCGTGTTCTTCGTCGTCGCCGGCGTCATCGCGCTGTGGGTGGCAGGCAACTCCGAGGTGCGCTCTGCGCTGGGAACCCCGGCTGAACTCGACCAATTGGTCAACCACGACTTCGCCTCCTACTACAGCGAGCACCCGGCCGCCTCGTTCGCGCTGCGGGTCTGGACCAACAACGCCTGGGTCGCCGCGCAGTGCATCGGCTTCGCGGTGCTGCTGGGCCTGCCGATCCCCTGGGTGCTCTTTCAGAACGCGGCAAACCTGGGACTCACCGCGGGCCTGATGTCCAGCGCCGGCAAGACCTGGATCATGCTCGGTCTGCTTGCGCCGCATGGGTTATTGGAACTGACGGCGGTATTCCTCGCCGGGGCGGCCGGGATGCGGCTGGGCTGGACGGTCATCGCGCCGGGTGACCGGCCGCGCGCGCAGGCCCTGGCCGAACAGGGCCGTGCGGTCGTGTCGGTGGCGATCGGCCTGACAGTGGTGTTGTTGGTCAGCGGACTGATCGAAGCGCTGGTCACACCCTCGCCGCTGCCGACGGCGGCGCGAATAGGTATCGGCGTGCTCGCCGAGGCCGCGTTCCTGGGCTACGTCATCCACTTCGGCCGGAGGGCGCAGCGAGCCGGGGAGACCGGTGACCTGGCGGACGCTCCGGACGTCGTCCCGACCGGCTGACCGGCGCATCGGTCGGCTCGACTGGCGCCGGACCGTCTCGCTCCTCCTCCGCCTCGTTCCTCGGCGGCATCGGTCGGCTCGACTAGAGTCGGCCGCTGGCCTTCATGGCCAGATACCGGTCCGCCAACGCGGGCGCCAGATCCAGCGGCGCCGCGTCCACCACGTCCGCTCCGGCGGCGCGCAACGCCGCGGCAGCGGAACGCCGGTCGCTGCGGGCCCGTTCGGCGGCGGCGGCGTCGTAGACCTGCGCGGCATCGGACCGACCAGCCGCGAGCTGGTCGATGCGGGGGTCGGCGACGGCGGCCACGATCACCTTGTGTCGTGCCGTGAGCTGAGCCAGTACCGGCATGAGTCCCTCGTCGAGTGCGGAGGGATTCAGGTCGGTGAGCAGCACCACCAGTGCTCGCCGCCGGACCCGCCGGCGGATCGCCGCGACCATGCCGGCCGCATCCGATTCCATGAGCGCCGGCTCCAGCGGAGCCATGGCCTCCACCAGTTGCGCCAACAATTCGGTGCGGCGGGCGCCGATCACCGCGGCCCGGGTCACCCGGTCGTGGGCCAGGAAATCCACGTGGTCGCCGGCCCGCGCGGCCAGCGCCGCCAGCAGCAACGCCGCGTCCAGCGACCAGTCAAGCCGGGGCCAGCCGGCCGGGTCGAGGGAGGTGGGATCGACGCCCACCCGGCCGGCCGAGGTGCGTCCGGTGTCGACGACGATCACCACCCGCCGGTCGCGCTCCGGTCGCCAGGTCCGTACCACCACGTCGGAACGACGGGCGGTCGCCCGCCAGTCGATGGCGCGGACGTCGTCTCCGACCACGTACTCGCGCAGGGAGTCGAACTCGGTTCCCTGCCCACGGATGAGAACCGGGATCGCGCCGTCGATCTCCCGCAACCGGGCCAGCCGCGACGGCAGGTGCTTGCGGGACAGGAATGGCGGTAACACCCGGACGGTGCCCGGGACGCTCACGCTGCGTTGGTGGCCGGCCAACCCCAGTGGCCCGATCGCCCGAACGCCCACCGTCGCGCACTGCAGGTCGCCGCGCCGCACCGGATGCAGTCGCGTGCCGAGAGTCACCGAAGATCCTGGGCGGCAATCGAATTCGTGCACCCGGGGAGTCGCGACGGCGCTGGGCGGCCAGGCGTCCCGCAGCGACGCCCGCACCCGCCGTGGACCGTCGTTGGTGACGTGGAGCACCGTATCCAGCGTTTCGCCAAGCCGGGTGGACAGCGGGCCGGAGCGACTCATTCGCAGACCGCTCACCTGGCCGGCGAGGGCCAAATCCAGCCCGACGGCCGCCGCGAGGGTCGCAAGGCAGACGGCGAATACCGTTGCCGGTGAACCGGATACGGCAATCGGCAGGACGGCGATCAGGGCGAGCGCCGCCGCGCGCCCGGTGAGGACCACTACTGCGGGACCGGGACCGCGGACAGGATGCCGTCCAGCACGCCGTCGGGCCTCGCCCCTTCGAGTTCGGCTTCCGGCCGAAGCGCGATGCGGTGCCGCAGGGTCGGGCGGGCCATCGCTTTGACGTCGTCGGGTGTGACGTAGCCGCGGCCGATCAGCCAGGCCCAGGCCCGAGCTGTGGACAGCAACGCCGTCGCGCCGCGCGGTGAGACGCCGAGCTGCAGCGACGGCGAATTTCGGGTGGCGGTGACGAGGTCGACGATGTAGGCCAGCACCTCGTCGGCGACGATCATGCGCTGCACGGCGCGGCGGCCGGCCTCCAGTTCGGCCGGCCCGGCAACGGGCTGGATCGCCTGCAGGTTGCGGGGGTCGAACCCGTGGGCGTGCCGGCCGACAATGGCGATCTCCTGATCGCGGCTGGGCAGTGGAACATTGAGTTTGAGTAGGAAGCGGTCCAGTTGCGCCTCGGGGAGCTGGTAAGTGCCCTCGTACTCGATCGGGTTCTGGGTGGCGGCCACGATGAACGGGTCTGGCAGCAGCCGAGGTTGGCCGTCGACGCTGACCTGACGCTCCTCCATCGCCTCCAGCAGTGCGGCCTGGGTCTTCGGCGGTGTCCGGTTGATCTCGTCGGCGAGCATCAGATTGGTGAACACCGGACCAGTTCGGAAGACGAACGCCGCGGTCCGGGCGTCGTACACGAGCGAGCCGGTGATGTCGCCGGGCATCAGATCGGGGGTGAACTGCACCCGGGTGAAGTCCAGTTGCAGTGCTGCGGCCAGCGCGCGGACCAACAGTGTCTTGGCCACTCCCGGTACACCTTCCAGCAGGACGTGGCCACGGCAGAGCAGGGCGATCACCAGACCGCTGACAACCGCATCCTGGCCGACGACGGCCTTGGCGATCTCATTGCGCACGGCCAGCAACGCGGCCCGGGCGGCGTCGTCCTCGGTGGGTGCCGTGGGGAGGGGTTGGGTCACGACTGGTTGACCTGCCTTTCGATGTCGTCGAGGGCCTGCGCCAGCTGAAGCAATTCGGAGTCGGTGGCCGGTGGCGGGCCGAACAGGACTCGCTGGACGGTCCGCTCGTCGCCGCGGCAGCGTGCGGCCACCGAGACGACCACCGCATCGTCGGATGCGCCGTTGCCCATGCCGAGCCGGGGTGTCACGCGCTGCAGGGTCGCGGTCCGCAGCGCGGCCGCGGCCTGTCCGCGGGCGCGGGCGGAACGGTACAGCCGGGCCCTGCCCTCAGCCGTCTCGGAGGCTCGCACCACCACCGGAAGACGTTCGGCCACCAGCGGTCCCAGCCGCCGGCCCTGCCACACCGCGAGCAGTGCCACGACCACGCACAACTGCGCGACCACCCAGGCGAGGGCGTCCGGAATCAGGTCGGTGATGGTCGCACCCGCGGTCGCGTCGCCCTGCAGTCGTTGCGGCGCGAACCAGATCAGCCGCTCCCGCGCGCCCGCCAGGTTCATGGCCAGCGCGGCGTTGCCGTCTTTGAGTAGTCCGGCGTTGGTCATGAAATCGGAGCTGCCGACAACGGTGATGGTCCGGCCGCCGTCGTCGTAGCGCACCAGGGCGCCGCCGTAACACCGTGTCAGTGGCGCATTGTCAGCCCGGAAGTACGCAGCGGACCCGTCCCACCGCGCCTTGCCGGCCCGATCCGCTTCGCGCAGTGCACAATCCGGCGTGTCATCGGGTTTTCGGTCGGCGACCACCCGGATACCGGAGGCCAGCGCCTCGCGGGCCGCCACCGTGGGCTCGACGACGAGCCGGTCACCGGGAACGGCGGCAAGCCGGCGCAGCAGGTCGTTGCCCCGGGTGTTGTGGGTCTGGGCGACCAATACCAGGGTTCCGGGCCGGGCGGCGCGTTCCACGTCATCGACCGAGTCGGCGACCACCACCTCGACGCCGAGATCACGAACGAGAGTGACCAGGGCGTGGGCCCCGGTCGGGGAAGTGGCGCGGGGATCCATCCGCCCGCCGAGACGCGGGGTGGTCAGCCAGGCGCTCACCGCGGCGAACGTGGTGATGGCGACCAGCCCGAGCAGCACCCAGCGGGCTGTGCGCCAGCGCTGCTTGGTCACCGGAGCCCGGCCGCCGGTGCTGGCGCGCGCCCGCACAGACGGTCGTCCAGAGCCGCGACGAGACGGTAGTCCGCTTCGGACCCGGGCTGCTCGCCATAGGTCACGTCGTTGAAAAGACTTGCCGCCGTGTCGATCTCTGCGTCGAGGTTCGGTACCGCCGCCCCGGCGTCGCGGGCGAGCTCGCCGGCCGTCCGGCCGGGGACCACGGTGAGGACACCGCCTTCTTCGAGGTGGCGGCCGATAGCGCGCACCCGGTGGCGGATCGCGCCGGCCCAGTCGCCCCGGGCGGCGGCGCGTTCGGCCTGCAACCGGTGGTCGGCCGCCGTCTGGATGCCGTTGCCGTACAACCCGGCGGCACCCCGCCGGCCCATGGTGCGGCGCGCCACCCGGACCGCGACGATCATCGCCGCGGCCGCCAGCCCGGCGAGCACCACCAGGGCGAGCCATCCGCCCGGCAGATCCGCGGCGCCGGCCGTCAGCCGGTGCAGAAACTCGTTGAACCACTCGGCGATACGGTCGGTCAACGAGGCCTTCGGATAGATCGGCTTGGCCAACTCGCCAGCGGCAGCGTCGTGGGCGGTCTGGCTGTCAATGTCGATCGTCGGCATTCGCTGCCTCAGCGGCCCAGCCACAGATCGTCTGCATCGGCCGGCCCGGGGTTCATCAGGGTGAAGTCGAATGCCTCCGAGCGGATCCGCGCGTCGACGTAGAGCAGGGTGATCACGCCGGCCAGGAAGGGGGTGATGATGATCTGGCCGATCGCCTGGCCGATGGTCGCCACCATGGTGCCACCGATGGTCGGCGCCTGCTGCGCCGCGCCGAGCGTGATCACGCTGCCGGCGATGCTGAATGGCACCGAGATCGCGCCGGCGACGAATCCGACGACGATACCGGCCAGCAGCAGAATGCCCAGAATGCGCCAGAACCGGCCTCGCGCCAAGGCCAGTGACCGGCGGACGGCATCGGGAATATTCTTGCGCTCCAGCACTATTGCCGCCGGAGCGAGTAACAGCGAGGTGCCCAGATAGGCGAGGGCGGCGATGGTCAGCATCCCCAGCGGTATGCCGATCAGCGTCGCGACCAGCCCTCCGCCTGCGTGCGCGATGCCGATGATGGCCAGCGTGACCGCCGCAACGACGGCCGTGGCGGCCGCGACTTCCAGCAGGGTGAGTCCGATCAGGGCGGTCATCCGCGGGCGGACCCGTTGCCATGCCTGCGCCGCGGTGATCGGCGATCCGAGCACCGATCGTGCGACGATGACCGTCAGCATGCCCGACAGCAGGACGGTGGCAACCAGGGACGCCAGACCGCCGGTCACCGCGCCCGCCACTGCCTGGAGTGTGCCGTCGGTAGTCGACATGAGCAACGTCACCACGAAGCCGATCACGGTGGTGACGAGGATGATGACGGTCGTCAGGCCCAGTGTCGGCTTGGGATTGGCGCGCACGTAGCCGACGGCGCCATTGAAGATCTCGGTCAGCGTCAGGGGACGCAGCGGAATCACTCCGGGCTTCCAGGCGGGGTAGCCGGACACCGGCGGACACCCGGGGGGCGGGTACCCGTACCCCGGTGGGGGGTAGCCCGGATAGCCCGGATAGCCCGGATAGCCCGGCGGGGAGTAGCTCACCGGCGGTGGCGGCGGATACGGCGGTCGCGGTCCGGGTTGTTGACCAGGCCAGCCGGGCGGCGGTGCCGTCACCGGCCGGGAATCCGACGGTTGTTGCTCATCAGACCATCCTGTCGAGCGCCCCGGCAATTCTCAAACCATCTGTCCGGGTTGTTCGCCGCCCGCGTAGCGTAGGGCGGCATGGCGGAATTGAAGGAACGGTTGCGCACCGATCTGACTGATGCGATGAAGAGCCAGGACAAGCTGCGTACGGCGACGCTGCGCATGCTGCTCGCCGCGATCCAGACCGAAGAGGTGTCAGGCAAACAGGCCCGGGAGCTCACCGACGAGGACGTGCTGAAGGTGCTGGCCCGTGAATCGAAGAAGCGCACCGAGGCGGCCGAGATCTACACCCAGAACGGCCGCGGCGAGCTGGCCGCCGAGGAACATGCCGAAGGCCGGATCATCGACGAGTACCTGCCCACGCCGCTGACCGACGCGGAGGTGGCCGACGTGGTCGACACCGCCATCGCCCAGGTGGCCGAAGAGATCGGCGAGCGCCCCTCGGTCCGTCAGATGGGGCTGGTGATGAAGGCGGCCACCGCGATCGCAGCGGGTAAGGCCGACGGCTCACGCTTGTCCGCGGCGGTCAAGAGCCGGCTCTGAAGCGGCTGCTGCGGATTGAACCCGGGCCGGTTGGGCTATCCCCACGGCCATGAAGGAACCGACGTCGGACGCCGACGATTTCGCCGACTACACCGACACTCACGAGAAGAAAGCGGCGCCGACGGCGGAGACGGTGCGCCGCGCCGACACTCCTGACGTGGCCGACCAACCGGACACCGAGCCACCGGACTGACGCGACGCATCCCGTTCGGGCCCGTCCTGAACTCGCGGACCGGGTGGATGAAGCGCTGTGGCGTTATGCCGGTGGGCCGTCGCGACGAGGAACTCGTGGTGTCGTTGAATCCGACCGGTTCATGGTGGCCGTGTGCACGTGTCGGCGCAGCCGCGACTACGGCCTCGACGTGCTCGCGGTAGAACTCTCGGCACGGCCACGGCGCGTCCAACCGGTCCAGCGCCTCGAGGAGTACCCGGGAGCCCGGAGATGAGGTGATCTCGGTGGCGGCGAAATGGCCGACCACCGCGCCGCGGTGGCTGCGGTGCAGACCGAACAGCGACATCAGGTTGACCACGGCCAGTGCCGCGGCAGGCACCTGGTCGAGATAGGCGAGATAGGACGGGTCGAGGTCGGCCGCGGCCATCAGGTCAGCGAAGAGACGCTGGTGGACGTGATCGCCTCGGCCGGCGCCGAACTCGTCGTACTCGACGGCCACTACGGGTCGGAATCTCCGATAGACGCCTCAATCCGGTCCAGCCGGGTGCGCGGCGCCCGCTCGGTGAGCAGATTGATCACGGACATGGACAGCGGACCGCGAGCCGTGGGCAGGGCAGGCTCAACAGAGGTGCGTGCAAGCGTCACCGCTGTCGTTTAACCCGCAGCGGGCCAACGCTAAACCATGGGTGCAGATCCTGGCGGTACCGTGAACGCGGAGACACGCGAGGAACGGGGTAGGCATGAATGCGGATGTCATCGTCGTCGGCGCGGGGCTTGCCGGCCTCGTGGCCACGCACGAATTGACCAGCCGCGGCAAGAGAGTCGCCCTCGTCGATCAGGAGAACTCCGCGAATCTCGGCGGCCAGGCGTTCTGGTCGTTCGGCGGGTTGTTCTTGGTGGACAGCCCCGAACAGCGCCGGATGGGGGTCAAGGACTCTTTCGACCTGGCCTGGAACGACTGGCGCGGGAGTGCGGCCTTCGACCGGCTCGACGACGAGGATTCCTGGGCCACTCGGTGGGCGCGCGCGTACGTCGAGTGGGCGGCGGGCGAGAAGCGAGACTGGCTGCACGGTCACGGCATGACCTTCCTGCCGACCGTTGGTTGGGCTGAGCGCGGCGATCTGCGGGCTGACGGCCACGGCAACTCGGTGCCGCGGTTCCACGTCGCGTGGGGCACCGGCACCGGGGTGGTGCGGCCCTTCGTCGAGTCGGCCCTGGACGCCGCCTCCCGCGGTCTGGTGAGCGTGCATCACCGCCACCGGGTCGACGAACTGGTGTTCACCGGTGGTGCGGCCACCGGGGTGCGGGGCACGGTGCTGGCGCCCGACGACGCCCCGCGCGGCGCACCGTCCAATCGCGACCGGGTGGGCGACTTCGAACTCGGCGCCTCGGCCGTCATCCTCACCAGCGGCGGCATCGGCGGCAACCACGACATCGTGCGACGCTTCTGGCCCGAGCGGATGGGCAGGCCGCCGGCGTCAATGATCACCGGGGTGCCGGCCTACGTCGACGGCCGGATGCTGGACATCGCCGCCGACAGCGGGGTGCGTCTGGTTAACCGGGACCGGATGTGGCACTACACCGAGGGTGTGCAGAACTGGGATCCGATCTGGCCAAGCCACGCGATTCGCATCCTGCCCGGGCCGTCGTCGATGTGGTTCGACGCGTTGGGCCGTCGTCTCCCCGCGCCCTACCTGCCCGGCTACGACACCCTCGGCACACTGCGCTACCTGCGGACCACCCCTGAGATCGCCGGCTACGACCACAGCTGGTTCATCCTGACCCAGAAGATCATAGAGAAGGAGTTCGCGCTGTCGGGCTCCGAGCAGAACCCCGACATCACCAACCACGACCGCGCCGGAATGCTGCGTGAGCGGCTGCTGAGCAAGGGCGCCCCCGCGCCGGTGGAGGCGTTCAAGAGTCGTGGGGCGGATTTCGTGGTTGCCGACACCCTCGAAGAGCTCGTCGCGATGATGAACAAGCTGACCGACGAACCATTGCTGGACCCGGTCGCCATCCGGGCCCAGATCGAGTCGCGGGACGCCCAGATGGCCAACCCCTACTCCAAAGACGCTCAGGTGCAAGGAATCCGGAACTCCCGCCGTTATCTGGGTGACCGGATCGCCCGCACCGCCGCACCGCACCGCATCCTCGATCCCGAGGCGGGTCCGCTGATCGGGGTGAAGCTGCACGTCCTGACGCGCAAGACACTGGGCGGTATCCAGACGGACCTGTCCTCGCGGGCGCTGGGTCATGACCGTGAACCGATTCCGGGCCTGTACGCAGCCGGTGAGGTCGCCGGGTTCGGCGGCGGCGGGGTGCACGGCTACAACGCCCTGGAGGGAACCTTCCTGGGCGGTTGCCTGTTTTCCGGGCGCGCCGCTGGCCGTCATGCCGCTGGCCAGTTGTGAGAGAGGAAATCCGTTGATCACGAACGTAAGTCGCACGCCGATCAAGGTCCTGGTAACCGTGACCTATCTGCTGATGATCGCCGCCAATGGTGCCGCCAACGCGCTACCCCTCAACGGCAGGCGCACGGGCGATGTCTCCAACGCCTACGCCAACCTGTTCACGCCGGCCGGGGTGACGTTCTCCATCTGGGGCGTGATCTACCTGCTGCTGGGCGCCCACGTGCTCTACCAACTCGGCCTCTTCCGGGACCGTCCGGACACCCCCGCCGACACCGCCCTGCTCAACCGGGTCGGCGTGCTGTTCTCGCTGTCCTCGCTGGCCAACACCGCGTGGATCTTCGCCTGGCACTACGACCTGATCCCGGTGTCGGCGCTCCTGCTGGTGACCATCTTCGTGCTGCTGGCCCTGATCGTCGTGACGATTCGGCGCGCGAATCTGACTGGGCGCCAACGGTGGTTCGTCTCGGTGCCGTTCAGCGTCTACTTCGGTTGGTCCACGGTCGCGGTGATCGCGAACATCACCGTGCTGCTTGTCTACTGGAAGTGGAACGGCTTCGGCATCCCCGAATCGACCTGGACGGTGATCATCGTGCTGGTCGCCATGGTGATCGGCACCGTCACCATGCTGCGCAACCGCGACGTCGCCTACGGCCTCGTGCTGATCTGGGCCTTCATCGGAATCCTGATCCGCCAGACCTCCTCGGAAGGGCTGGCTGGCAAGTACTCCGCCATCATCGCCGCAGTGGTCCTCGCATTGGCCGTCTACCTGATCGCCGAGGTGTTGATTGTGCGCCGCCGGCGGATCGGCACGGCCGGTTGATATGAGTTGAGGTAGTCCTTCACAAACGCCTCCGGGGGTGTCAG
>CAZVST010000042.1:0-43466 GCA_964629725.1 uncultured Mycobacterium sp. | reverse complement strand
CGACGTGCGCCCCCTCAGGCCCGAAACCGACCCACGGAAGGGTCACAAGAGCCCGTTATGCTCGTCATTCTTGGATTGCTGGTTCTACTCGTCGCCGCGATCGTCGGTTTGGTCGGGGTACTGGGTAACGCCGGGCCCGCACATCCGGTGACCGATAACTTCTCCGTGATGGGCTACCACGTCACCGGGTCGACCGGCACATTGTTCCTGTCCGGGATCGTGATCGGAGCGGTCGCGATGCTGGGTCTGAGCGTGTTGCTGGCCGGCGCGAGGCGCACCGCAGATCGTGGCCGAGATGCCCGGCGTGATCTCGCGAGATCTCAACGTGAGACCGCATTCATCAACCGGGACCGCGAAACCCTGCTCGAAGGCCAGCGCACTACCGACGTCGCGGCAAGCAATCGCAGCAGGTTCGGACTGCGCGGTCGACGGTCACAGGTCCTGTAGAAGCGAACCCTCCCTGACAGACTCATCAAACATCGACAACTGAAGGAAATTGCCATGATCGTGCTCGGACTTGTTCTTCTCGCTCTCGGATTCGTTTTCAAGATTTCGATCCTGTGGTCCATCGGGATCGTCCTCCTGGTCATCGGAGCGGTGCTCTGGGTGTTGGGATCTTTGGGCCATGCGGTCGGTGGCCGTCGCCATTACTACTAGACGGGCGTCTCGAACTGCGATGTGCCCCAAGCTGATACCGGCCGAACGCACGCCTCGATTGCGGATGAAGCCTGACACGCCTCACAAAGGCTGTGTCGATGGCGCATGGTGGCCCCGCACCGACGACCTGACGGCAGAGTTGCCCGATCTGATCGCGGTGCTCTCAGAGCGGTCGGAACCCGTTGACAGGGTGAAGTACAACGTCGGTGACTGGGCCACAGCGCCCGCCACTCTTGATGTCGACGGTCACGCGGTGCACCTCGACGGAAATCGGCGTCGGCCGCTCAGCACGGTGGACATTGTCTGCGCCGGCCATCGCACGAGGATTGTTCTGCTGGTCGTCGCACCCAATACCCAACCGGACCGCGCGCATGCCACCATGGTCGCTGCGGCGGCCGACGGCGATGTCGCCACGGTCGACGATCTCCTCGTCATCAGTCTGCGGGACCGAGAATCCCGGACGAGAAGGGCTGAGGCGCAGGAGCGCTGGGGCTCCTAGCCTTAAGAGATCGTGACGCTCCGTCGGGCTTCTTCCCGGGCCAGCAGGCGATCGCGTTGTTCTTCGAACTTCACGACCTGGGTCCCGAGGTGCTCCAGGTAGGAAGCCAGTTGCTCACGGCGTTGTTCGCCGGCCGGGGTGAAGTCGCTGCGTTCGAATATTTGCCACTTGCGGAGGACCGGCATCACCACCTCCTCAAGATGCTGGCGCAGATCGTAAATTCCGTTCTTGGCCATCAGCATGCCGTTGCGGCGGAAGTTGGGCATCCCTTGACCGGGCATGCGGAAGTTTTCGACGACGGCGGCGACCGCCTCCAGTGCCTGGTCGGGCGCGAGGTCCAGGGCCGCGCCGCACATGTCACGGTAGAAGATCATGTGGAGGTTCTCGTCCGCGGCGATCCGGGCGAGCATCCGGTCAGCGACCGGGTCGTTGCAGATCTTGCCGGTGTTGCGGTGGCTGACGCGGGTGGCCAGTTCCTGGAAAGACACGTAGGCGATCGACAGCAGGAAGTCCGTCTTGTGTCGTTGTTCCTCTTCCGGGGTGGCGCGAAATCCGTTGGTCATATGGACCATCCGGGCCTGCTCCAACGCGACCGGGTCGACACCGCGGGTGACGACGAGGTAGTCACGCATGACGATGCTGTGTCGGGCTTCCTCGGCCGTCCACCGCCCCACCCATGTGCCCCAGGGGCCGTCCAGGGAGAAGAACTCCGCCGCCTGGTGGTGATAGGACGGCAGGTTGTCCTCGGTGAGAAGATTGGTGATCATGGCCGCCTTGGCGACCTCGCTGAGCTGAGATTGCTCCGGATCCCAATCGTCGCCGCCCATGGCCGCAAAATTCCGGCCGAGATCCCACGGCACGTAGTCGTGGGGATGCCACTCGGTGCTCATCGCCAGATGCCGGTTGAGGTTTGCCTCAGCGGTGGGCTCAAGTTCCTTGAGTAACACCGAATCAGACATTTGTCGCGCCATAGCACCCTGTCCCCGCGTAGACCTGCAGGGGCAGATTCGCCCCCTGCTGTATGTCCGGATTCGCTCAAGCGAAGTCAACCGGACCTCCCCACAAGCTACCAGTAGCCGCGGCCGTTCTCACTATGGGTTAGCCAGCTCGGGAGGCGATAGCGCTTTTCCCATCTGGAATTAGATGCATCAGAGTTCGCGAATACTTGCTGGGCAGGTTGCAGTTGTCCACCCACTTCGGCCTGGGGGGACCGGGAGGTGGGCAATGATCCGAGCTGGTCCTGGTGGTTCGGCCGAGAGTGGCGCCAACACTGGAAAGCTCTCCCGGCGCGGCGGCATCGCTGCGGACGGCCGCACCTCTAAGCGTGAAATCGCTTGACTTCAAGAATGTTTTCATCAAATAGCGGCCTATGTTCGACTCGGCGGCCACGTTGCCGACCCAGAATCATCAATTTGTCACCGACCCGCATGAGCGTGAAGCAGTCAGCCTGCCCGCAGGAACGGCTCATTCCCATGGACGTTCCCCTGGTATTCGTGCCGTAGCCGTTGCGCAGCGCACAGCCTTCTGGCCAATCGTCGGGTTACTCAGCGGATGCAAAGCGTTACAGCCAGCCCGGGGCGCGTACACCGAACGCTATGATTTTGCGAGCCCCCGAAGGATGCGTGACCGCAATGAATTGGGTAAGTACCGACGACGAGCCGTACCCGACGCAACTCACGACCTCCGGGGCAACTGTCGTGCGTGTGACGGGCAGGCTCAGCTTTCCGGACGTCGAGCGGCTCCGACAGCAGCTCACCAGCTTTGTCGACAGTGGCGCGGTGCGCATGGCGATCGACCTGTCGGGTGTCGAGGCGATTGACTCCGCCGGGTCGGCGTGTTGATCTCGGGGCTGAAAGCGGCCCGCGTCGCCGGCGGTGACCTGCGCCTGGTGGCACCATCGAAGGCCGTCGTCGACATCTTGGACATGATGAACCTGAACAGGCTGCTCACCATGCACTCCTCGTCGGAGGAAGCCTTCCCGCGCGAGCCTGACGTTCTGGTCTGGCAGTTAGGCCAGCAAGCCCTTCAGAGCATCACGAGTCTGCGCGATTTCGTCGGGCGTGGCCCCGAATTCCACCGCGGCGAACTCCGTCACACCGATGCCGGCCAGTGCGGCGACCCGATCCTGCACCTCCGCGACGGTGCCAATGATGGCGATGTCGGCCGGACCGGCTACACCCTCGCGGTCGAGCATCGCCCGGTAGCTGGGCAGGGAGCCGTAGGCGGCGAAGGTTTCCGCGGCCCGGGCCGCGGCCGCGGACTTGTCCTCGGTAACGCACACCGGCAACGCCGCGATCACCCGAGGCGCGGGCCGGCCGAATTCCTCAGCCGCGCGGGTGATGGTGGGAATGGTGTGTGCGGCAAGGGTGAAGGGACCCGTGCACCAGGTCAGGGTGCCGTCGGCCAGGGCCGCGGTGACGCGTAGCATCTGTTCGCCCAACGCGGCGACCACCACGCTGAAACCGGGTGAGCCCTTGGCATTGATGGCGGCGTGCACCTTGTACATCTCGCCGTCAAAGTTGGCGGTTTCGTTGCGGGACAACGGCATCAGCACCTTCAAGTACTCGCGCAGATGGCGGACCGGCTTGTCGTAGCTCAGGCCCAGCATGTTCTCGATGACGATCTTGTGACTCAGCCCGATCCCCAGGGTCAACCGGCCGACCGACACCGCAGCCACCGTGTGAGCCTGCTGGGCGATGGCATGGGGATGACGCGGGAACGTCGGCACCACGGCGGTGCCCAGTTCGATGCGTGGCACCTGCGTGGCCACCACCGCCAACGCAGTCAGCGCATCGTGGCCGAAGATGTTCGGTATCCAGTACGCCGCGAAGCCGTCTCGCTCAGCCGATGCGGCCTCGGCGGCCACATCGGCGATCGTTCCGTCGTTGACCGCGCTGCCGAAGATTCCGTATTTCACCCGATCGACGCTACGCGCCTGGGCTTATGCGTCGAACTCGAAGAACGAATCCCAGACGTCGATGTCCGACAGCCGCCGGAATGCCGCGTCCCCCGCCTCGGTGTGCCGGTATGACGCATGTCGGGGCACCGAGGTGGTGGCGCAGTGATCCCAGCTGCCCGCATGATCGCTGCAGACCAGTCCGGCGATCATCAGCCTGCGCAGGGCTGATCTGATTCGGCGCCGGGGCCGGGGCACAGTCGAGCTGAGTTCGCCGACGGTCGACTCTCCGGCCGCAAGCTGGTCGAGCACCTCGAGCGCATCGCGCTGGCTCACGATGACCCGCAGCGCCTCCAAGCTGTCCGGCGAGCTCGGAAACGTCTGCTGCACAGCGGAAAACAATAGGTAGCGCCGGTGTCATCGCGAACCATTCCTTGCGCGATTCCTACCCTCGGGGGCAGGCTTACTTACGGAATCTATACGGCCTGCGCAGGAGATTTACCTTCCCGGTGGAACTACGCTCAGCTCTCGTGCCTTCCGCCTCGTCACAGGTGAAACGCCTGTTGGTCGGGCGGCCGTTCCGCAGCGACAGCCTTGGTCACACCCTGCTGCCGAAACGCATCGCCCTGCCCGTCTTCGCCAGCGATCCGTTGTCGTCGGTGGCCTACGCGACGCAGGAAATCCTTCTTATTCTGACTCTCGGCGGGCTGGCGTACCTGCACCTGACGCCCTGGCCGGCGGGTGCGGTCGTCATCCTGCTGGCCGTCGTCGTGATCTCGTACCGGCAGGTGGTACGCGCCTATCCCAGTGGTGGCGGCTCCTATGAAGTCGTCGCCAAGAATCTCGGCCCGGCAGCCGGTCTGCTGGTGGCGGCGTCGCTGATGGTCGATTACGTGATGACCGTCGCGGTGTCGGTGGCGGCCGGGGTGGACAACATCATCTCAGCGCTGCCGGTCCTCAATACCCATCGGGTTGCGCTCAGTATGCCGTTTCATCGGTGTGCTCACGGGCATGAACTTGCGCGGGGTGCGAGAGTCCGGGCGGGCGTTCGCGGTCCCGACGTATGCGTTCGTCGTGGGCGTTTACGTGATGGTGGTGCTCGGATTGGCGCAGGCCCTCCTGGGCCACCCGCCCGTGGCCGAGAGCGCCAACTACGGAATCCGGCCGGAGCAGGTCGGCCTCACGGGCTTGGCGCTGGCCCTGCTCCTGCTGCGCGCTTTCGCCTCCGGCTGTACCGCGCTGACCGGTGTCGAGGCCATCTCCAACGGGGTGCCGGCATTTCGAAAACCCAAGTCTCTCAACGCTTCCCGAACCATGACCGCGATGGGACTTCTTGCCATCACCATGTTCGCCGGCGTCACCGCGCTGGCCCTGTTGACCAAGACGCGGGTGGTGGAGAACACCTGCGATCTCATCGGATTCCCCGGCAACTGCCGCACCGATGCGCAACGGACCGTGATCGCTCAAATCGCCGCGTCAGTCTTCGGAAGCAACAGCTTCATGTTCTTCTACATTCAGGCCGCCACAGCGCTCATCCTGATCCTGGCCGCCAACACCGCCTACAACGGGTTTCCCCTGCTGGCCTCTATTCTCGCCGAGGACCGTTACCTGCCAAGACAGTTGCAGAATCGCGGCGACCGGCTGGCGTTCTGCAACGGGATCCTGCTGCTGGCCCTGATCGCCGCGGTATTGATCTACGTTTTCGACGGTTCGGTGACCCGATTGATCCAGCTGTACATCATGGGCGTGTTCACGTCGTTCACCCTGTGTCAGGCCGGAATGGTCCGGCACTGGAACCGCGAACTGCTGGTCGCCGACGCACCGGCCGAGCGGCGCCGGGTCCGGATCGCCCGCGCCATCAACGCCTTCGGGGCGGTGCTCACCGGGCTGGTTCTGATCGTCGTGCTGATCACCAAGTTCACCCATGGGGCCTATCTGGTGGCGATCGCTATTCCGGTGCTGTGTGCTCTCATGCTGATCATCCATCGTCATTATGCCGCGGTACGTCAGGAACTGAAGGTCGATGCCGAGGCCGACGAGACGCTGCCCAGCCGGGTCCACGCCATCGTTCTGGTGTCCGGGTGGAACAAGGCCACGCAGCGGGCGGTTGCCTTCGCTCGCGCGGCCAAGCCCGACAGCCTGACAGCCTTGACGGTGAACATCAACGACGCCGACACCCGGACGCTGAACCGGGAATGGCAGAGTGCCGACATCAACGTGCCGCTCAAGGTCGTGGAGTCGCCGTACCGCGAGATGACCCGCCCGGTCTTGCAGTACATCAAGCGGTTGCCCAGGGGCCCAAGGGATGTCGTGTGCGTCTATATCCCGCAGACCGTGCTGGGGCGCTGGTGGGAGAACCTCCTGCACGCCTGCTCTTCGAGCCGGACGTCATGGTGACCAGCGTCCCGTATCAGCTGCACTCGGCGGCGCGCCAGGTTCCCTCGAACGGCGGACAACGCGATCAGGCGGTTTCCGGCCCGTCCATCCGGCAGTCCTGACGTCCGCCCTCGGCAACATTTCCCTCAAGGCCGGAAACGAAGTGCGTATGAAAATCGTTAACGCCGGGCCTCATGGCGCCAGCCGCGGCTAGCGTCGTGATCGAACGCGAAATATGGAGGGTGACATGGGAGCCGTGGGCTTCGTTGTGCTGACGGTGGCGGTCTTCGCCCTGCTCGGCCTGGTGCAGAAGCTGGTCGAGCGACTGTGAACTACGAGAACGTCGTTGGACTGATCCTGGCAGTGTTGCTGGCTGTGTTCGTTGCCGCGGCCCTGCTGTTCCCTGAGAGGTTCTAAGTGAATGAGATTTCGGCGGGGATCGTCTTCCTCGCCCTGTTGATTGTTGCCCTGTTCGCCGTATATCGGCCGCTGGGGGACTACATGTACCGGGTGTACACCTCGGCGAAGGACAATGCGGTCGAGCGGGTGATCTACCGCCTGATCGGTGCTGACCCGAGGTCGGAGCAGACCTGGGGGGCCTACGCCCGCAGTGTGTTGGCCTTCTCCGGTATCAGCGTCCTCGTGCTGTTCGCCTTTCAGCTGGTTCAGGGCAGGCTTCCGCTGCATCTCAACGACCCGGCGACCACCATGACCCCGGGGCTGGCGTGGAACACCGCGGTCAGCTTCGTCACCAACACCAACTGGCAGGCATACTCCGGTGAGTCGACGCAAGGCCACCTTGTGCAGATGGCTGGACTGGCGGTGCAGAACTTCGTCTCCGCGGCGGTCGGCATGGCGGTAGCGATCGCGCTGGTGCGCGGTTTCGCGCGCCGGCACACCCACGACCTGGGGAACTTCTGGGTCGATCTGGTGCGCGGCGCCCTGCGCATCCTGCTGCCGATTGCAGTCATCGCAGCGATCGTGCTGGTCGCGGGCGGGGCCATCCAGAACTTCCACCTGCATGACCAGGTGGTCAACACCCTGGCCGGCGGGCAGCAGACCATCACCGGCGGACCGGTGGCCAGCCAGGAGGCGATCAAGGAGCTCGGCACCAACGGCGGTGGGTTCTACAACGCCAACTCCGCGCATCCGTTCGAGAATCCGGCGACCTGGACCAACTGGGTGGAGATCTTCCTCATCCTGCTGATCCCGTTCTCGCTGCCCCGCACGTTCGGGCGCATGGTGGGCAGCAACAAGCAGGGTTACGCGATCGCCGCGGTGATGGGCGCGCTGGCACTGATCAGCGTCACGCTGATGCTCCAGTTCCAGTTGCAGCACCACGGCACGGTGCCCACCGCGATCGGCTCCGCGTTCGAAGGTGTCGAGCAGCGCTTCGGGGTCGCCAACTCGGCGGTCTTCGCCGACGCCACGACGCTGACGTCCACCGGCGCGGTGGACTCGTTCCACGACTCTTACACCAGCCTCGGCGGCATGATGACGATCTTCAACATGCAACTCGGCGAGGTGGCGCCGGGCGGCACCGGCTCCGGGCTTTACGGGATGCTGATCCTCGCAGTGATCACGGTCTTCATCGCCGGACTGATGGTCGGGCGCACCCCCGAATACCTCGGCAAGAAGATCACGCCGCGCGAAATCAAGCTCGCCGCAAGTTATTTCCTGGTCACCCCGCTGATCGTGCTGACCGGCACCGCCGTCGCGATGGCCATGCCCGAGCAGCGGGCCGGCATGCTCAACACCGGGCCGCACGGCCTGTCCGAGGTGCTGTACGCCTTCACCTCGGCCGCCAACAACAACGGCTCGGCGTTCGCCGGAATCACCGTCAACACCAACTGGTACAACACCGCGCTGGGACTAGCGATGGCGTTCGGCCGGTTCCTGCCGATCATCCTGGTCCTCGCGCTCGCCGGATCGCTGGCCAGACAGGGGCAGACGCCGGAGTCGATCGGCACCCTGCCCACCCACCGCCCGCAGTTCGTCGGCATGGTCGTGGGGGTGACGCTCATCCTGGTGGCGCTCACGTTCCTGCCCATGCTCGCGCTCGGGCCTCTCGCCGAAGGAATTCACTGATGATGGCCGCCGCCAACACATTAGAGGCCGAAGTGCAGCCCAGTGCCGGCACCAAGAGGCAGGTCCAAGGTGGTCTGTTGGACCCGACGATGCTGTGGAAGGCCCTGCCGGACGCGCTACGCAAGCTGGATCCGCGCACCCTGTGGCGCAACCCGGTCATGTTCATCGTCGAGATCGGCGCGGTGTGGAGCACCGTCCTGGCGATCCTCAGCCCGAGCTGGTTCGCCTGGATGATCGTGTTCTGGCTGTGGCTCACGGTGGTGTTCGCCAACCTCGCTGAAGCCGTCGCCGAAGGCCGCGGCAAGGCACAGGCCGAAAGCCTGCGAAAGACCAAGGCCGACACCATGGCCCGGCGACTGGCCGGGTGGCAGCCCGGCGGCTCCGGCACCGAGGAGGAGATCGCCGCGCCACTGCTGGCCCAGGGCGACCTGGTCGTCGTCGAGGCCGGACAGGTCATTCCCGGCGACGGTGACGTGGTGGAAGGCATTGCCTCCGTTGACGAGTCGGCGATCACCGGTGAGTCGGCCCCGGTCATCCGGGAGTCCGGCGGTGACCGGTCGGCGGTCACCGGCGGCACCACGGTGCTCTCTGACCGCATCGTCGTCAAGATCACCCAGAAGCCCGGTGAGAGCTTCATCGACCGGATGATCGCCCTCGTCGAGGGCGCCAACCGGCAGAAGACGCCGAACGAGATCGCGTTGAACATCCTGCTCGCGGCGTTGACGATCATCTTCATCTTTGCCGTTGCGACGCTGCAGCCGCTGGCGATCTTCTCCAAGGCCAACAATCCCGGCGTGCCAGACTCACTGGCGCTCACCGGTGACGGCGTGAGCGGAATCGTCATGGTCTCGCTGCTGGTGTGCCTGATCCCCACCACGATCGGAGCACTGCTTTCGGCGATCGGCATCGCCGGCATGGACCGCCTGGTGCAGCGCAACGTGCTGGCCATGTCCGGCCGGGCCGTGGAGGCCGCGGGCGACGTCAACACGCTGCTGTTGGACAAGACCGGCACCATCACCTTGGGTAACCGGCAGGCCTCGAATTTCTTTCCGCTGCCCGGCGTTTCCCCCGAGCAGCTGGCCGACGCCGCGCAATTGTCCAGCCTGTCCGACGAGACACCCGAAGGCCGCTCGATCGTGGTGTTCGCCAAGACGGAGTATGGCCTGCGGGCCCGCACCCCGGGCGAACTCACCGGAGCGCACTGGGTCGAGTTCACCGCCACGACAAGGATGTCCGGTGTTGACCTCGAGAATGGTCACCAGCTGCGCAAGGGAGCGGCGAGTTCGGTCGCCGAGTGGGTTCGCGATCAGGGCGGCACCGTGCCGACTGATCTGGGCGCCATCGTCGACGGGATCTCCGCCGGCGGCGGAACCCCGCTTGTCGTCGGTCAGAAGGTGTCCGACGGCACGGGCCAAGCAAAGGCAGAAGTGCTCGGCGTCATCCACCTCAAGGACGTCGTCAAGCAGGGTATGCGGGAACGCTTCGACGAGATGCGCAAGATGGGCATCCGCACGGTGATGATCACCGGCGACAACCCGTTGACCGCAAAGGCCATCGCGGACGAAGCCGGCGTGGACGACTTCCTCGCCGAGGCCACCCCCGAGGACAAGCTCGCCCTGATCAAGAGTGAGCAGGCGGGCGGCAAGCTGGTCGCGATGACCGGCGACGGCACCAACGACGCACCGGCGCTCGCGCAGGCCGATGTCGGCGTCGCGATGAACACCGGCACCTCGGCGGCCAAAGAAGCCGGCAACATGGTCGATCTGGACTCCGACCCGACGAAGCTCATCGAGATCGTCGAGATCGGTAAGCAGCTGCTGATCACCCGCGGCGCATTGACGACGTTCTCGATCGCCAATGACATCGCCAAGTACTTCGCGATCATTCCGGCGATGTTCGTGGCGCTGTTCCCCGGCCTGGACCTGCTGAACATCATGCGGCTGCACAGCCCGCAATCGGCCATCCTGTCCGCGGTGATCTTCAACGCGATCATCATCGTCGCGCTGATCCCGTTGTCGCTCAAAGGTGTTCGGTACACCCCGAGCAGCGCGTCGAAGCTGCTGAGCCGCAACCTGTACGTCTACGGTCTCGGCGGGATCATCGCCCCCTTCATCGGGATCAAACTCATCGATCTCGTCATCCAATTCTTGCCAGGGATGTGACATGAACTTCTCCACTGTCATTCGCCAGCACTGGGCGGCGCTGCGCGCGCTGCTGGTGCTCACCGTCATCGTCGGAATCGGTTACCCGCTGTTCATCTGGCTGGTGGCACAGATTCCGGGCCTGAAGGACAAGGCCGACGGCTCGATCATCGAAGTGAACGGCAAGCCGGTCGCCAGCAGCCTGATCGGTCAGTTGTTCACCGACGACAAGGGAAGTCCGCTGCCGCGGTACTTCCAGAGTCGGCCCTCGGCGGCCGGCGACGGTTACGACCCGCTGTCGACCAGCGCGTCGAACCTGGGGCCGGAGAGCGTTGTCGACACGCCGGGGGATCCGTCGAAGCCCGCTGACGACAACGGCTACAAGGCGAGCCTTCTCACCCAGGTGTGCTCGCGTAGCAAGGCAGTCGGTGAACTCGAAGGTGTAGATGGCGCCCGGCCGTTCTGCACCGGCGACGGCGTCGGCGCGGTGTTGTCGGTGATCGGTCCCCGCGACGCCCGCGGCAACGTGGTGCGCCCAACCAGCGTCATCAGCGTCAACGAGCCGTGTGAAACGGCGAAGCGTCCCTTCCTGGACACCTATGAGGGTGTGCAGGTGGTGTGTGCCAAGTTCGGCGAGGACTATTCGGTAGGCCAGATCGTGCCGATCCGCGGCGCCGCCCCTGCCGATCCGGTGGTGCCCGCCGACGCCGTCACCGCCAGCGGCAGCGGCCTGGACCCGCACATCTCGCCCGCCTACGCCAACCTGCAGATCGCCCGGGTGGCCAAGGCCCGCGGCCTCAGCGCCGACGACGTCCGGGAGGCCGTCGCCGACCACATCGACGGACGCACGCTGGGTATCTTCGGCGAACCGCGGGTCAACGTTGTCGAGCTCAACATTGCGCTGGACCAGAAGCTCTGAGATGAAGAGCTGATGCGGTGAACGACAAGCGCGTGGACACCGTCCAACCGCCTCGCGTGAAATCCGGCGGCGAACCGCCGCCGGAGACACTATCGGAAAGGGATGCGCAGCCCGCCTCGACCGGCCCCAACCGGAAACGAGGCGAGCTGCGCATCTACCTTGGTGCGGCGCCCGGCGTGGGCAAGACCTTCGCCATGCTCGGCGAGGCCCACCGCCGGATCGAACGCGGTACCGACCTGGTCGCGGCGGTGGTCGAGACGCACGGCCGCAAGAAGACCGCCGAGTTGCTGGAGGGCGTCGAGATCGTCCCACCGCGCAACATCGAGTACCGCGGCAGCCGATTCCCCGAACTCGACGTGCCCGCGGTGCTGGCCCGTCAACCTGAGGTCGTCCTGGTCGACGAGCTGGCGCACACCAACACTCCCGGCAGCAAGAACCCGAAGCGCTGGATGGATATCGAAGAACTGCTCGACGCCGGTATCACCGTGCTTTCCACGGTCAACGTCCAACATCTGGAAAGCCTCAACGACGTTGTCGCTCAGATCACCGGGATCGAGCAGCAGGAGACGGTGCCCGACGAGATCGTGCGCCAGGCATCCCAGATCGAACTGGTCGACATCACACCGGAAGCGTTGCGGCGCAGGCTTTCCCACGGCAATGTCTACGCTCCGGAGAAGGTCGACGCCGCGTTGTCGAACTATTTTCGGCGGGGTAACCTCACGGCGCTTCGTGAGCTGGCGCTGCTATGGCTCGCCGACCAGGTGGATGCCGCGCTGGCGAAGTATCGAGCCGACAACAAGATCACCGCCACCTGGGAGGCGCGTGAACGCGTCGTTGTCGCCGTGACCGGTGGAGCCGAGTCGGAGACGTTGGTGCGCCGGGCTTCCCGGATCGCGTCGAAGTCCAGCGCCGAGTTGATGATCGTGCACGTGGTCCGCGGCGACGGACTGTCCGGTATCTCGGCACCGCAGATGGGGAAGGTCCGGGAACTGGCGGCCAGCCTTGGTGCCACGCTGCACACCGTCGTCGGTGACGATGTGCCCAAGGCTCTGTTGGACTTCGCGCGCGAGATCAACGCCACCCAGTTGGTGATCGGCACATCGCGCCGAAAGCGATGGGCGCGGATCTTCGACGAGGGCATCGGCGCAGCGATCGTGCAGGACTCCGGCAAGATCGACGTACACATGGTCACCCACGAGGAGGCCATGCGCGGCTTCTCGATGCGGTCGGCATCGCCGCGCGAACGGCGGGTGATGTCCTGGATTGCCGCGGTGGTCGTCCCGTCAGTGATCTGTGCTATCACGGCGCTGTTCCTGGACAAGTACCTGATGATCCCCGGCGAGACCGCCATCTTCTTCGTCGGGGTGCTTGTCGTCGCGCTGTTGGGCGGCGTCGCGCCAGCCGCGGTGTCGGCGGTGCTGTCCGGCCTGCTGTTGAACTACTTCCTCACCGAACCCCGGTACACCTTCACCATCGCCGAGCCGGACTCGGCGGTCACCGAGATCGTTCTGCTGGTGATGGCGGTCGCGGTGGCGGCATTGGTCGACCGCGCCGCCAACCGCACGCGCGAGGCCCGCCACGCGTCACAGGAAGCCGAGTTGCTGACCCTGTTCTCCGGCTCGGTACTGCGCGGCGCAGACCTGGAGACGCTGCTCGAGCGTGTTCGCGAGACCTATTCGCAGCGTGCGGTTTCCATCCTGCGGGTACACGGTGAAGAAGAGCAGATCGTGGCGTGTGTGGGTAAGGATCCATGCGTGAGCGTCGATTCGGCCGACACCGCCATCGAAGTGGGCGACGACGAGTTCTGGATGTTGATGGCCGGCCGCAGCCTGCCCGCCCGCGACCGGCGGGTGCTCACAGCCGTCGCCAAACAGGCCGCCGGGCTGGTGCGCCAACGCGAACTCACCGAGGACGCCAGCAAGGCCGAGGCGATCGAGAAGGCCGACGAACTGCGCCGCTCGCTGCTCTCCGCCGTCAGCCACGACCTGCGTACCCCCCTAGCCGCGGCCAAGGCTGCGGTGTCGAGCCTGCGCTCCGACGACATCGGCTTCTCCGAAGAGGACACAGCTGAACTACTGGCCACCGTCGAGGAGTCCGTCGACCAGTTGACCGCCCTCGTCGACAATCTCCTGGATTCGTCCCGGCTGGCCGCCGGCGTGGTGCGACCTGAGTTGAAGCGGGTGTACCTCGAAGAGGTGGTGCAGCGCGCGCTGCTCAGCATCAGTCGCGGCACAACGGGTTTCGGCTCCCAGAGGCTCGACTGGATCAAGGTCGACGTCGGCGACGCTGTGGCGATGGCCGACGCCGGTCTGCTCGAACGCGTGCTGGCCAACCTGATCGATAATGCGCTGCGTTACGCCCCGAACAGCGTGGTGCGGATCAACGCCGGGCGGGTGGCCGACCGCATACTGATCAACGTCGTCGATGAGGGTCCCGGTGTGCCTCGCGGTACCGAGGAGCAGCTGTTCGAGCCGTTCCAGCGCCTCGGTGACCGGGACAACAAGTACGGTGTGGGGCTTGGTCTTTCCGTCGCACGTGGCTTTGTCGAGGCGATGGGCGGAACCATCTCGGCCACCGACACCCCTGGTGGCGGCCTGACCGTCATCGTCGATCTCGCCGCACCGCCGGATGGCCGGCTGTGAGCAAGGTCAAGGTGTTGGTGATCGACGACGAACCGCAGATCCTGCGCGCGCTGCGGATCAACCTGAGCGTGCGCGGCTACGAGGTGATCACGGCGGCCACCGGCGCCGCTGCGCTGAAGGCAGCCGCCGAGACCCGCCCGGACGTGATCGTGCTCGACCTCGGCCTGCCGGATATGTCCGGCATCGAGGTGCTCGAAGGGTTGCGCGGATGGCTCACCGTACCGGTGATCGTGCTCTCGGCGCGGACAGACTCCTCGGACAAGGTGGAGGCGCTTGACGCGGGATCCGACGACTATGTGACCAAACCCTTTGGCATGGATGAATTCCTGGCCCGCCTGCGGGCTGCGGTCCGCCGCGCGTCGGTGGCGGCCGACACCGACCAGCCGGTCATCGAGACCGCGTCGTTCACCGTCGACCTAGCGGCCAAGAAGGTGACCCGCAACGGCGTCGACGTTCATCTGACGCCGACCGAGTGGGGAATCCTCGAGATGCTGGCGCGTAACCCGGGCAAGCTCGTCGGTCGCGAGGAACTTCTCAAGGAGGTGTGGGGGCCGGCGTATGCGAAGGAAAGCCATTATCTGCGTGTGTATCTGGCGCAGCTGCGCCGCAAACTCGAAGACGATCCAGCCAATCCGCGGCATCTGCTGACCGAAGCCGGCATGGGCTACCGATTCGAGCGGTAGCTACAGCATGCGCTTCGGGTGCGCCATGGCCGCCGTCCGGCGGATCGACACCCGCGACCAGACGAACTGCTGGACCGTCAGGGTGGCCCAGCCGGCCAGCGCCATCCCGGCGATGTTGAGCACGAGTTGTAATGCGCTCGGCCAGATCTCATGACCCAGGCCGAACGGGATGGCCAACGCGATATTGCCCGCTGCCGGCACCGTGGTCACCGAGATGAAAACGCCCGCCAGGCCGCCTGATTTCGCGGATGTGAGGGAAAGGACCGGCTGCGCCGGCGATGATCGCGACCACCAGCGACCACTTGTCGGGACTGTAGATGAAGGCGGTCGCCGGTCGCGGCCCGTCGACATCGTCGACGGTGATCCAGCCGACGGCCTTGGCGATGAAGGTGAACGCCGTGGTGAACGCGATGGCCGCGGCGAAGCCGAGCAGCAGCGTCCGCACCGCATGTCCCAGAAGCGAATAGCGCCGACGGACCAGTGCCACGCCCAGTGCCGCGACGGCACCGAACTCGGGACCCAGCACCATGGCGCCGATCACCAGGATCTGGGAGTCCAACACGATCGCGATGGCCGCGATCGTGGTCGCCAGCGACATGAAACTGAGGTATGTCCAGTTGAGTTCCGACTCGTCGTAGGAACGTTGGGCGACGTCGGCCCACACCGCCGCGTCAGCGCCGCTCCCCGGGGCCTTCAACTCCGCGGCGAATCCATCGGCAGACAGCCAGGTGTCGACTCGCTGGATTTCGATCGTCCCCTCGTGATGAACGCCCAGGGCGCGTAGCTGCGTCACGATGTCGTTCACGATTTCACGCGGGACGTCGGCGAGCAACAGGTCGCCCGGCGGTTTGACGCCGGCCTGGCGCAGGACGGCCAGCCCACTGACACACGGCTCGCTCTCGAACACAGCAACCACGGAGTTGGTCAGTCGGGCCGGTGTGAGGATACGCACGGTCAATATGGTTTGAGTCTTCCCCATGGATGAGAGTGCATCAGCGCTGCCCAGCCGATTGGCTCGGGTGGAAATAGACGGGTCCGTTTGTCACACTCTCGGAGTGGTGGCAAACATTCATGATGTCGAACGGTTAGTTGGTAAGGCGGCGCTTCTCCTGCGTGTAGGCCCCACCCAGGCGGATTCGATGTTGTACCGACCGCTGGTCCGCCTCGGGGTTCTCCAGAAGCTTCCGGTCGCCTGGCCGATTGCGGATGAGATCGCGCATCTGCCCTGGGGTGCCGAACCGCTGGACACGCCAGAGCCCGACCTTCCGAAGGGGATCGACGGGCCCTGGCCTCAAAAACCGGTCCTGCGTCCCGACTTCCCGGCGCCGGTCATCAAGATCGACCCGGCCGATCGCGACGATCACGTCCTGATGAATGTCACCCGCTACCTGGGGCAGATCATCCTGCACACGCCGGTCGGGGCGGGCCTGGCCCGCTTCGGGCCCCGCGTCGCACCGGTCAGCGACGCCGAACTCGAGTCCATCCTGACCAAGACCGCGTTCGCCCAGTTTCTCCTGCCGACCGTCGCGCTGGCGGAGCAGCACGCTATTGCCTTTGATCTGCAGGCCGACCCTGCCTTTGATCTGCAGGCCGACCCCGACGCTGTGTTCGGCACGATCGACCTATCGGGCTTCGGTGACTTCGCACCGCTGCCGGGTGTCTATGCGGCCCCGACGGTTGTCCTGCTCCGTCAGAAGGGGGATGTCGACTGGGCGGTTGTCGCGATCCGCTGCGGGGATCATGTCTTCCATCCCGACGACGGCGCCCGGTGGGAACTCTCCAAGTACTTCGTTCTGCAGGGCGCGCAATGCCTCTTGGTACACATCGCGCACCCGCGGCTGCACCTGCCCCTGGATTCACTCAACGCGATCACGCACTCGCTGTTGCCGTCGAGCCATCGAGTCAAGCGACTGCTCGCCCCGCATTTCCTCTACACATTGGGCTTGCACAGGGCGCTGATCCACCATCAGCGTGGCGCAACCCACAACAATCAGCGGGAAGTCAGTCTGCCCTTCACCTTTCAGACAGCCAGCATGCATGACGGCTTCGCCCTGGGCGTCAACGGTCTGGGCAACGACGCCTACCCGGCGTACAACCTGTTCGGAGTCCACCTCGGTGGCCATACCGAATACGGGCGCTATCGGCAGTCGTGGTACCGACACATCCTCGTCTTCACTCAGAAGATCGTCGCCACGCTGGATCCGGGTGACCCGGACGTCACGCGGTGGGCCGACGCAGCGGCTCAATGGGTCGAGGGGTTCCCGAACGGAACCGAGATCTGGAGCGACGACGTCCTCGCTGAGACGCTTGCGACGATCATCGCCACCGTCAGCGTCTTCCATACCGCCGACCACGACAGCTATTCACGAATCCCGATCGAGCAGATGCCGTTTCGGCTGCGTCAGCCGCCGCCGGATGAGTCCGGTCCGGACGAACTGGACTTGTCCAAGCTTGTTCTGCCGGAGGACTACTTCCGGCACTACCTAGCCAGCCGGCTTTACTTCAGACCGGTGATTCGCACCTACCTGTCGACCGTCAAGTACGCCTTCCGTTCGGGCGAGGCCCGCTCTGCGGCAAAGGAATTCGTCCGCGGTATGGATGCCCTCGACACGACCTGGGGACCGCGCGGCTATGCCACCTCTGATCGGATCGCGACCAGCGTCCAGTACTGATCTGTCCGGCACGGCGGCCTACGGCCCAATCAAGTGCCGCCGGAAGAAATCCGCCATCTGGTCGAAGGCGCGCTGCAACTCCGGGATGCCGGTGCCGTCCGCGATCGGAACGTGCCACATGCCGTCGCTCACCAGAAGCGTGACATCGACACCCTGGCTGCGGGCTCTGTCGGCGACTCGAATCCCGTCGGAACCGATGATCTCGGCGGTCGTGGCGAGCAGGAACATCGGGGGGATGCCGGTGTAGTCGCCGAACACCGGCGACACCAGGGGATCGGTGGGATTCGAGTCGCCGACGTAGGCGCGCATGCAGATGTCGATATCGCGCGGGGACAGGATCGGGTCGTTGAGACCGACCGCGGTGAACAGATAGCCGCTGTGGGTCATGTCCGCGCCCGGGCACAACGCCGCGGCGGCGGCCGGCAGCGGAAGCCCACGTTCCTTGCGCCGCAACAGGGTGGCCAGAGCCAGTCCACCACCTGCGGATGTGCCGAAGACGCCGATGTTCTCGGGGCGGTAGTCCTTGAGAATCTCGGCGCAGGCGGTGTTGATGTCGTCGAGCGCTGCCGGGTAATGGTTCTCGGGTGCCAGCCGGTATTCCAGCGACACCACCCGCAGCCCCAGGGCATCGGCCACCGCGCACTGCAGGCCGAGCTGGGTTTTGCGGGAGTTGAGGATCCACGCCCCGCCGTGGATGAACACCATCAGTTTGTCCGGATGACGAACGGTCCGCGGCGTCACCCACAACGTGGTGATGCCGTTGAGGGTGCGGTCCTCCATCTGGTTTGTCTGCGAGTGTTTCTCGAATTCGATGTCCTCGGTGCGGGCGCCGAATCGGCGCACCGCCGCCAATTTGACCGGATCATCGGCGGGCAGCGGCATCTGGGCGTTGTCGGCCCATGCTTCGCGGGCCTGTGTGCTGATTCCGGCCGGCGCGGGAACGGAATTCGGGCCGTAGACGATCGGCAGCCCGACGGCCTGGAGATCTTTGACCAGTGGTTCGGCGGCCGGGGGGAAGGTGTACTGCGTCCGAGCCGGAATGCCCGGTGGAGGTGACACGTTGACCTCCGGGGCGGGTTTCGACGTGCTGCCGGCTTCCGCGTCGATTGGCGTGGCGTCGGGCTGGTCGGTTCGCGAACACCCGGCCAGGCCGATTCCTCCGAGCGCGACGGCACCGGCGCCGGCCCACAGTAACCCGCGACGACTCAGCCGGCCGGTGTCGTCCATCGCTTCTCCTGTCATGTCGTCCCACGAAGGCGACGCCGAAATTCGCTGGGCCGCAGGCCCGTCCATCGGGTGAACGCATGAGTGAAGCTCGCTGTCTCGGCATAGCCCAGTTGACGGGCGATCGCCTCGATCGGCGCGTTGCCGGCCAGCAGTTGCTCGGCACGGGAGCGGCGGGCCTCGGCGATGAGGTCCCGGTACGACGTTCCCTCGTCGGTGAGTTTGCGCCGCAGGGTCCGAGGGTCGAGGTGCAGTTCGTCGGCAATCGTCTGCATGGAGGGAAATCGCTGGTGATCGTGCAGGATTCGGCTGCGGACCTGGCCGGCGACACCCACCCGGGACAGCCGTCCGTCCAGCAGTTCCCGGCACTGGCGCTCGAAGACTCGCATGGTGTTCGGATCCGACTGCGGCAGAGCCACATCCAGGGTGCCTCGCGCGCCGGCGATCCGGTTGACGGGCCGGTTCGGTCGCACATCGGTGGTCAGTGACCAGGTCTGCGCCAGACGCTGCGCTCGGTCTTCGTCGAGGGTGGTATCCACCCAGCGGACACGGATCGGGATGTTCGCGCCCGCCAGCACCGCCGCCAGTCCGGCCAGATCGCGTTCGACGATGAACGGACGGATGTCGGCGGGAATGTCGGAGTCGTCGGCGACGACGTACTCGAGGCTGGCGTCGCCATCGATGGAGAACCGCACGTGCGACGGCAATAGCGCCTGGTAGGGCAGGATCCGTTCGAATCCCTCCCGGACGGTTGCGCTGGTGAGGAAGGCGAAACCCAGCACCCCGAGCCGGCCCAGGGTGCTGAAGCCCCCGACGTCTACGCCCAGGCCCGGCCGATCCCCGAGCCGGCGGACGATGTTGGCGACGACGGCGAATTCCTGATGCGCCCAGATCTCGGCGTCCTCATCGGCCAGTGTCGCTTCGGCGAGTCCGGTGCCGGCCAGGCAGTCGGTGACCGAGAGGGAATCGGCCACCGCCTGGGTCATGATTCGCACGCCTTCGGTTCCGCGGGGCACCGCCCACGTCGGCACACCGTGCGGGACCGCCGACACTGGGACAGCGAACCCGGGCACTGCCCGAAAATATCAAATTCTGGTCCGCTCAGGACATTAACCAGCCGATCCGGCTGGCCTACCGTGGGAACATGCCGTCCGCCGCTATGTCTATGGCCATCCCCGAACACGATGTGCAGCCCGGTCTCGCCGATGAATTACAGGCGCTGTACGACGAGACCCGCGCGGCGATGGGCGACGCCGACCTCGAGCACATCCGCTCCGTGACCGCGTACGGGGAGGCGATCAACGCCCGCCGGCTGGAATTGCTGCGCGACGGCGGACCGCGCGCCATCGCCCGCGCCACCGTCCTGGAGATGCTCTACCGGCTGGTGCAGTTCTCCGAACTCGGCCACAACATCCTGCACGGCACCTACGACCACCTGCCGGGCAACGGCGACTACCACTCCGACCGCTACCAGTGGGATTTCAACGTCGACCCCGCGCAGTGGAAGGTCATGCACCACGAGGGTCATCACCCGAACACCAACATCGTCGGCAAGGACCACGACCTCGGCTACAGCATCCTGCGGGGCCAGCCGGCCCAGGACTGGTTCGGCCACCATGCGGTCCAGGTGGGTCTATTCGCCGCAATCTCACCGTTTTTCATCCAGTTGGCGCCGTTCCTCATCGCCAACATCACCAGACAGGTTGCGGGCGAACGATTCTGGTCCCGCGAGACCTTGCGGGCGCCGATCCGGATCGCCGTGACGGACACCAAGCGCCGACTGGTGACCGAGCCGTTGGCGATGGGCTCGCGTTTCCTGCCGGCGATGCTGGCCAATCACGTCGGCGGCGTCGCCGGCTATCTGTCGGTGCTCTTCCTGGTGGCGATCGAGCATCATGCGGGGGAGACCGAGGTCTTCGCCGACCCCGGACCCGACGAGACTCGCGACGACTACTACAGCCGCCAGGTCCGCGGTACCCGTAACTTCCTGCGCAGCGCGAAACTGGACGCCGCGCTACAGCGCATCCTCGAGGAAGAGGTTCCCTATCAGAACCGCCCCGACTTCCGGATCTTCTACGGCGGCCTGGACACCCATATCGAGCACCATCTGTTTCCCGATCTGCCGCCCAACCGGCAGCGCGAGATCGCCCCGCAGGTCAAGGAGATCGTGGCTCGCCACGGCTTGCCCTACCACGTGACACCGCTGGGGGAGACGGCCGCGCTGCTGCTCAAGGCGCTCACCGGATTATCGGCCCCGGTGGGTGAACGTGAGGTCGGCCGCCCGCTGATGCTGCTCCAGCGGCCGGCGGGTTTGGCCCGGCGACTGGCGTCGGGCATCCGCTATCGGGCTCTTCCGGATGCGCCGTACTTGAACAAGCCGCGCTGGTACAACGTCCCGGTGCGGGTAGTCGGCACTCGTCGCATGGCCGGGGGAAGGGCGCGACTGATCCGGCTTGAGAAGCCCCGCGGCTGGGACGACGTCTGCTGGGATCCGGGCGCTTTCATCTCACTGTGCGTTCAGGACGACGACGATGTGCTGATCCGTCAGTACAGCCTGGTCAACGACAGCGACGGCTCCGACACGATGGACATCTGCGTCAAGCGGGTCGACGGTGGGCCGGTCTCCAATCTGCTCAACGATGGCGTGCGCGCCGGCTCGTACCTCACGGTGCTGGGCCCGCCGGTTTCGACGGGCGGGCTGGCGACCCCCGAAATCCCCTGCCGTGCTTTGTTCGTCGCTGGCGGGGTGGGCATCACACCGATCATCAGTCAGCTGCGCAAGCTGGCTCGCAGCGTGGACCCCAAAGACGCCGTGCTGCTGTACTTCAACCACGACAGCTCCTCGGTCCTCTTCGCATCCGAGATCGCCGAACTCTCAGCGCTGCCCGGAATCACTGTGCACGTCTTCACAGGGACGCGCCCGTCGCCGGACCTGCTTGCCGACCTCGTGCCCGATGCCGCCGACCGGGAGACTTTCGCCTGTGCCCCAAGCGGTCTCATAGACCTACTTCGCGGGCACCTCGCCGATCTCGGTCAGGCGCCGGGGCTTTTCCACACCGAGTCGTTCGCCGCGCCGGAACTGAGCCGACCGGCCGACGACGGCAGCCGCTACGTCGTCACCTTCGCCCGGACGCGTCGGACCGTCGAGATCGACGGGACCACCACGCTGTTGGAGGCTGCGAACCGGGTCGGGATCCGGGTTCCGACGGGCTGCCGAAGCGGCCTGTGCCGGGCGTGTGTGACCTCCAAGCTCAGCGGCGTCACACAGAAGGACGGCGCACAACCGTTGGAGCGCATCACCGTCTGTGACAGTGTGGCCTGCTCGGATATCGAACTGGACCTTTAGCCGTCAGCAGCACGTCCCCTTGGTCGCATGCTGGGCCAGATCGTGATGCTCAGTCGGGTCGATGGTCTTGACTTCCTCGACGAAACCGTCCAGATCGATCTTCTTGCCGCCCAACCGCGTTCCGAGGACCTTGATCTCGTCGACGATCTTGTCGACCGGGACGGTGTAGATGTCGCCCGACAGTTCCACCACGTCGGCGTACTTACCGACCGCGAGGGAGCCGATCTCGTGGTCGCGCTTGAGTTGATAGGCCCCATTGATGGTGATTGCCTTCAACGCGTCGTCGAGGGTTACCGCTTGATTGGCCCCATGAACGTTCCCGTTGATCGTCCTTCGGGTCACCGTCTGCTGGACGTTGAGTAGTTGGTTGGGCGGCGTTACCGACCCATCGTTGTGATAGCTGGGCACAACGCCCGCCTCGAAGGCGTCCCTAATGCGCTGCCACTGCGCGCCGTACTCGGATTCGAACATCACCCCGTCAAGCAGATCGCCCCAGTAGATGTACTGGAACGGGCTCAGCGAGCAGGTGACACCCAGTGCCGCCGCGCGCTCGAACTGGTCCCGGCGGGCCGCTCCGAGATGCTCTACCCGCCAACGGTGATCGGAGCCAAGCAGGTTGAACTTCGCCAGCGCCCGCGCATACGCGTCGAGCACGACGTCGAAGCCGACGTCACCGTTGCAGTGGAATGCCATCTGGAACCCCGCCGGAACCAGTTGGTCGAGAACGGCGTCGAGCTGACCGCGGGTGTAGTTCATCTGCCCCTCGCCGCGCGGACCCATCTCGATCTGGGCAGCCCGAGTGGTTGGATTGTCCAAATACTCGAAGGAAATCGCGACATTGCCCAGCCACGGCGAGCCGTCGGCCCACAGCTTGATCCCGACCTTCCGCACCAGTTCCGGGTCGGGAAATGTGACGTCGGCAGCTGCGTCAGACTCGATCGACATGTGGTAAATGTGAAGCCGCAGTGGATAATTCGCCACCGATGATAGTGCGGCGTACGCCTGGTGCTGCCCGGAGTTGTAGGTGTGCTCCGAGGTGGCGGTGACGCCGTTCTGAGCCATCAGCTGGTAGAACAGCGCCCCTGAGTGCAGCGGGTGCGGAATGGCCTTGGGCAGCACCGCGCCGGCGATCTGCATCAGGGCGCCGGATTCGAAGGCGGTGCCGTCACTGGTCCCGTCGGGCTGACGGCCGAAGCTCCCGCCCACGGGATCGGCCGGCGGTGTGGCGTCGGACCAGCCGAGGATCTTGATCGTCGCGCTGTTGAAATAGATGCCGTGTCCGGAGTTGTCGATGACCACCACCGGACGGGTGGGGAAGATCGGATCCAGCACCGACCGGGTCGGCAGCGGAGCCTGCTGAAGCAGCCGGTCGACGCCGTTGAACACCAGGACCTGATCGGCCGGGTTCTCCTGGTCGGCCTTGGCGAAGATGGCCAACACGTCATCCCAGGTGGCGACCCCGACATTCGGCGACACCCAGTAGGCCGGCTTCTGGGTGGCCATTCCGGACAGCAGCGGGTGACTGTGCGGCTCGACGAAGCCGGGCATCAGCACCGTGCTGCCGAGGTCGGTCACCTCGACTCCGGGGGCGGCGGCCTTGACGTCGGAAACCGACCCGATGGCCGTGATCCGGCCCGTGCTGGTGTCGATCGCCAGTGCCCGTGCCCGGGGCAGTGCCTCGTCCATCGTGATGATGCTGGCTGCTGTGAGAATCAGGTCGGTAGGCATACGCCTTTCATACCTGATGTCGATGTCAACGAGGCGGATCTCCCCGCCATCGGAAACTGTCGACGTACTTGCCCATGTCCTGGGCGATCTGCAGATTGGCGGGCGACGGCATTCCGGGTCCGCTGCCGGGCCCGAACTGCCGGAACGGTCCGTCGGCCACGGCGACCAGGGCGAGGTCGTTCTTGACGGCGGCGATAACAATCAGCCGAACGGGATCGGCGCGCTTCTGGGCGAGGAAGTCGCCTGCCATGCCGTAGCCAGGTTGGAAACCCACTGTGGCATTGGGCAATTCGTAGTCGACGACGGCGTCAGGGAAGTCGTCGGAGATGACCTGTTCGACCACTTGCCGAGCATCGCGGCCTGCCGCGGGGACGCCGAAGAGCCGCAACGTGCCGCCGTCGCCCGCCGTCCATTCGGCGGTGACACCGTTGGCGTCGCTGTTCACCGTGTAGGCCGCACCCGGCGCCGGGTATGACACCTCGAACGCGCCGTCGGGGGAGGAGAACCGCGGATTGGTCGACACCGGCAATCCGGTGGGCGGCGCTCCACAATCAGGCGGGCAGACATAGACCGGTACGTCGACTATGCGGGTATCGATCACGGTGAGCGCCAGCATCGCGGCGGCGAGCCCGACCACCCACAGCCCCATCACGAGGAAGTAGCGGCTGCCGCGGGAACGTGTGTCAAGCGGTTGCGTCATTGCCGTGCCCGGGCCAGCAGGATGTTCTTCGCCAGGTTCTCCACGTTGGGACTTCCCAGTCCGGTCACCATGTCGTAGCCCTCGCGCCCGCCGGATGCGACGGCATTTCCGCCCAGGAACACATCTCGGAAACTCGGCGCGGTGGAATGCCTTGCCACCTCGTACAGCAGCGGATTGAGGTCTCCGAGTGGCTGCGCGCCGCTGGTCTCGTACACGTTGTTGATCAACGCGGCGAGGCCGGCCCAGATGGGTGCCGACTGCGATGTTCCCCCGCCGGTGCGGACCTGTTGACCGAAGACGAACTTGACGCCGGTGAACGGGTCGCCGACGGCTGAGACGTCCGGCACCAGACGGCTGTCCACCGGGCCGGCGCCCGGATCGACGCTCTGCCACTGTGGCCGGGTGAAGAGCTTCGACGCACCGCCGGCGGTGCCCTGGGTGAGTGGGACGTCGTACCAGGACTGTTCGGCCAGCCAGCTGCCGTCGGCGGCGGTCGACAATCGGGTGCCGCCCACCGCGGTCATCTCCGGAAGCGATGCGATCGCGTCCACCCCGACGTCGTCGGGACTGGGCGGATCCGACCAGGTATGTCCGCCTTTGCATTCCAGGCCCGCGAGATCACCGGTTGCATCGAACGCCGTTGTACCCCTGCGTAATGCTGCCTTGAGGGCAGAGCGGGCAGGCGCCAGATCGGCCGGGGCGAACAGTGCGTCGCAACCCCAGCCGATGGAGAAACTCCAAATGGCGCCGGGGAATTGCTGATCGACCGACTCCCAGAGCCGGCCCAGTTTCTCAAAGCCGCCGTCACCCTCGACGCTTGAGCGGGCATTGACCAGAACCAGTTTGGCGTCCGGTGCGATGGCGTGGATGACCTGCAGATCCATCGTCGCCTCACCGCTGCGCCGATCGGGCATGCCGCCGATGACTTGGGGTGTGAACCGAGGGAGGTCGAACCATTCGGCGAAGCGGTCCATATCCGTCTGGTCGAACCCGTCGAAGGCGAACACCACCACGGTCACGCCCTTGCCGGTGTACCCCGCATCGGTGAGCGCGTCGGCGTTGTAGGCGCGCAGCAACTGTTTCGGCAGCAGCCCGCCGTCGGGGACGTCCCGCGGCGGCATCGGTGGCCGACTCTCCCGGTAGGGCAGGTACCCCAGAATGCGGCCGAGCCCGGAGACCTCACCGGCGGTGGCCCGGGGAACGGCCGGTTGTTGTGGTGAGGCGTAGAAGACCCGGCCGGGTTCGGGCCCCTGGCGGGTCTGGTAGTTGTGCACGGCAACGCCGAACGCCCGCGCGACCGCCGAAGCAGCGCCGTCGATCACCGCCCAATCCGACCCGTCGCGCCAGCGAACCGACAGGCCGTGGCCGCGCGCCCACCGGGCGAGTTCCACGGGCCGCGACGGCTGATGCAAGGCCGCGGTGAGGCGAACCGGCGCATCGTCTGCGGCCCCGAGGTCGGTGGAGCCGGCCAGGAACCGGGCGTATGCCCCGCCGATCAGAGGGCCGCGGAGCGGCGCAGGGGAATGGCCGACCGCCAGCAGCAGCAGCAGTCCAGCCAGTACCGCGGCGCCCAACGCCCTGCCACCACCCCGCTGTGCCCGGCGCACCGATCGCGACGACCCACGCGCGGCCGCCCCGCAACTGCCGCAGAAGGCCATGTCGGGAACGTCGTGGTCGCAGTGCGGGCAGGTAACCGGGCCGCTGCCGGCCGGGTCGGTGGCTTCGTGCAACAACGCCATCTGTACGCCGACGCGGAGGGCGATCAGCGCCAGGATGGTCAGCGCGGTATTGACCACGATCTCCACGGCCCTCGGCAACTGGCCCGCGTCGAGGAGGTACACGCCGAAGTAGATGGCGACCGCCAGCACGGTGCACAGCGCCAAAACGACCCGAACCACCCGTCCCGCGCGCCGGGATGTGGGGCGAAACCACAGCAGCATTCCGACCAGGCCGCCGACGCTGGCGGCGGTCAGGTGATCGACGATGCCGTAGAGGAATGCCTCCTCGAACAGTCGCGATGGCCGGTAGTTGTTGATCAGTCCCGCGATGAACTGGGGTGCGAACCAGGTGATTGTTCCGGCCGCCGAATAGCACAGCGCGCCGAACGCGCCGACCGCGAAACCGTCCAGCGATTCGCCGCTGTCCATGCGCAGCAGCCGCACCAGTGCGGCGGGCAGCACCATCAGCACGGTCCCCGCCAGAGTGATGACGAGCCCGACGCTCAGCGTGTTCTGCAGTTGGGTGGCCGCGGCCAGCGGGACACCGTAGGCCCTGGCTACCAGATGGCCGGTCCACATCCAATAGGCCACGCTGACCGCGGTCCCGATGCCTCCCGCGGTCAGCAGCGCGGCACGGTTGTCGTGCCACACTTTTGATCGCCACAGGTACACGACAAACAGAAGTGGCACACCGAGTGCGGTGATGACCACCAACGGAGGCAGCAGCCGGAACTTCGAGAAGCCGATCAGCGCCGCGAGCACCAGGAAAAGGGCGTGGCGGAAGGGTTGGCGGGACGAGCGCGTCAGGTGCGGAAACAGTGAGCTGGTGACGAGCGGGAGCGCGACCGGCTGACAGTGAGCGACCGCAAAAACACTCGGCCGCAATCGGAGAGCCGTCCGAGAAGGTGTGTCCAGGCGAGATCCGCACTGACCGCAGAAGGCCGCCGCAGGCACCCGGGAATGACAGGCGGGACACTGCTGAGTCGGCCCGGCATCGTTGGTGCTGACGCTCATCTCAGTTCGGACTGTATCGGACGGCGTGTCGGTCGATCGGATGACGGCCCGTTCCACCGCTCCCGGGTCCGACCGGCGGAGAGCCGGTCACGGCGGCGGACACCACGATGGACGAATGACGACATTGCTTGCGGCCCCTCCGTCCACTCGACTCAGTGGCGCGATAGCCATACCCCGACAGCCCGCGCGAGCGGCCAAACCGGCGCGATCCGCCCTGCGCCCGTGCCCTTGCCGCCAGCTATATCAGTTCGGCCGTGGAATTCTACGACTTCTTCATCTACGGCACGGCCGCGGCGCTGGTGTTTCCCACCGTGTTCTTTCCGCACCTGGGCCCGGCGATGGCCACGGTCGCATCACTGGCCAGCTTCGCAACGGCGTTCGTCGCCCGCCCGGTCGGTGCGGTCGTCTTCGGGCACTTCGGCGACCGCATCGGCCGTAAGCAGACGCTGATGATCACGCTGCTGCTGATGGGCTTCTCCACGATCGGCGTCGGGTTGCTACCCGGCACGGCCACCATCGGCCTCGCAGCGCCGATACTGCTGATTGCGCTACGGCTGCTGCAGGGATTCGCGGTGGGCGGCGAATGGGCCGGTGCGGTTCTGCTGTGCGCCGAGAACGCTCCGCGCCATTTCCGAGGCCGGGCGGCCATGATCATGCAGCTGGGCATCGGCACCGCCGTCTTGCTCGCCAACCTGGTACTCCTGTTGTCGCACAACGTATTCGGCAACCAGCATGAGGCATTCATGACCTGGGGTTGGCGGCTGCCGTTCCTGTTCAGCTCAGTCCTGATCGGCGTCGGGATCTACGTCCGGTTGCGCCTGGAAGCCGCCGACGAGCAGATCGAGATTTGCCAGGATGAGAACCAGCGATCCGATGAGCCCCAGCAGACCCAATGCCCGAGCGATGCGAACTCGCCACAGCGAGTGGCCCTTCCGGTCGCCGCTGAAGTAGACGAGCACCGCGACGCTGGTGGCGATCAGCAGCACGACGATGCCGACCGTGGTGGCGCCGGCGAACCACGTGTAGAACTGCGCGGCCGGATCGAGGTGGAACACCACGGCCAGCAGGACACTCAGGAACACCACGCCGGAGATCCACAGGGAGGCCTCGTGGGGAGATCCGTGCCGGTCGTGCGGAAGGCTCAGCCGGGCCGGCAGGACGTCGCGTTGCGACAGCGCGAAAATGTAGCGCGACACGACGTTGTGGAACGACAGGATGCAGGCGAACAGGCTCGTGAAGTAGAGGACGGTGATCACGTCGGAGCCCAGCGTTCCGATGTAGCGCTGCGCGGTGTCGCTGAGGAAGGTTTCGCCGGAGTCGGTTGCCCGCTGGACGGCCTCGTCGTCGCCCCAACCGGAGATCAACGCCCAACTGGTCAGTGCGTAGAAGACACCGATGAGGATCAACGACAGATAAGTGGCCCGCGGGATCGTTTGTTCCGGTGTGCGGGCCTCGTCGCGGAAGATCGCGGTGGCCTCGAAGCCGACATAGCTGATGATCGCGAACAGCAGCCCGATCCCGAGGGATCCCGACGTGATCGCGTGCGGGCTGACGATGCCCGTGGACAGCCCGTGGTCGCCGCCGCGGCCGACGATCACCGCGTCGAGGACTGCGACGATGGCGATCTCTGCTGTCAGCAGGACGGCCAGGACCCGACTGGACAGCTCGATGTTGCGGTAGCCCAGATACGTCGTCACCAGGAACGCCACCGCAGCGAACACCCACCACGGCAGGGCCGGACCGCCGAACAGTTCGACGATGGCGACACCGGCCGGCCCCAGCAGTCCGTATACCCCGGCTTCGATGGCCAGGTAGCTGACGATGGCGACGAACGCGATGCCGATGCCGAGCGGGAAGCCGAGTGCCTTTCGGACGTAAGAAAAGAACGCGCCGGCCTCGTCGACGTAGGGCGTCATGGCGGTGAACCCGACGGAGAAGAGCAGCAGGATCACCGTGGCCACGATGAACGTCGCAGGAAAGCCGGCACCGTTGCCCTGGGCGATTCCGAGGGGAACGACTCCCCCGATCACGCCGAGCGGTGCCGCCGCGGCGACGACCATGAACACGATCGGGGCGACGCCGAGATTTCCGCGCAACCGGCGTCCGGGATCCGGGGGCGTGTCGATCAGCGGCGGCGAGTGGAGAACAGCTTCAGACATCGGGCGTCCTTGTGACTAGTGGTACGGAATCGTTTGACACCCACTCTCGCTGCGGACGGCGTTGCGGCGAAAGGCTTTATGTCGCAATGAGTTCAAGTACAGTTGCGCGAATCGGCTCATCCGGATTCGACATCGATTCCGTGTTCAGCGGGCCGCCGGTAGGCCGTCGACGCCGTTCTGTTCGCCAGCCTGCCGTAGCCTCAGGACTTTTCTTGGTCCCAGCACGGCCGCGTTAGGCTCTTGCGCCGAGGAGAGGTGCAGATTCCGATGGACTTTTTCGAGCGTCAGTGGCGGACCTACCGCGAGATCGTCGACCACGACTGGATGGAGCACCGCGGCATCACCACGGCGGCGACGGAGGCGCTCCGGTCGTGGATGGCGCAACACCCCGAGCGGCGCGGCAAGGCGCTTTTGCTCGACCTAGGCTGCGGCGATCTGGCTCTGATGGGGCCGGTATTCGGTGGCCTGGAGCTCGGTTCGTACGTCGGCGTCGACCTCACCGAGCAGGTGCTCCCCTTGGCCCGGGCAGCACTCGAGCGCTCGCCGTTCGACATTTCCTTCCACCACGGCGACGTCCGCACATTCATCCCCACCCAGCACGACGTCGATCTGGTGCACGCCTCGCTGCTGCTTCACCATCTCCCTGACGAGGACAAGGCGGTGTTCCTCGCCGACCTGCGCCGGGTCGTCCGGCAGGACGGCGCCTTCGTGTGGGCCGATCTCTTCCGCGACCCCGGTGAAACCCGCGCTGACTACGTTTCGCGCTACGCCACCCGGATCCGCCGGGATTGGAACGCCATCGGCGAGAACGACCGCGAGACCATCGTCACACACGTGGGCACCTTTGACTTTCCCGCTGACCGGGACACGATCGTCGCCACCGCGCGTCGGGCCGGCTGGGACTGGCAGTGGCTCTGGCAGGGCCAACACCGGGCCGAAGCCGTCGCGCTGCTCACTCCGGCCTGATTATCGCTCTGCGCACTCCGGCATGATTATCGCTCTGCTCACTCCGGCCTGATTATCGCTCTGCTCACTCCGGCCTGATTATCGCTCTGCTCACTCCGGCCTGATTATCGCTCTGCGCACTCCGGCTGCCTGATGTCCCCCGATCGGCGGACACCCGCGTCATCTCGGGAAGGGTTCACCCGGCGGACAGGACCGCCAGCAACGCTCCGCGATAGTCGAATGAGACCGAAGACATCGGTTCGGATACGACTCAGGAGGAGCCATGAAGAGCACGACGATCGGACGGACACTCACAGCATCCCTGTCCGGACCCCTGGTTGCCGCCGGGATCATTCTCGGCAGCATGGTGATTGGCGAGACGGCAACCGCCAGCGCCCAGCCGACCACCGACAGCCAGTGCTCCAGCATGCCAATGACCGACGGCCAGGACGGGACCGCCGCCCCGAACGCCCTGACTCGCGCCGGGCAAGTGGGTGCCGCTATCGGACCGAGCGCCTCTGACGGCAGCATGACGGTCAACTGCACCCCCGCCAGCCACGGCTGAGCGGGACCGTTGTCGCCCATGGCCTTAAGCCTGGGCATGGAGATGGGCCCGCCGAATACACTAGGGGATGAATGCGGCGGGCCCGTGCCTTCAAGTGTGCTCCCGCTCGCAAGCGAAATCGACTCTTTGGGTAACTTCGTGATCGCTTTGTCATGAATACCGATAGGTCGAGGTAGAGATGGCTCAACCGGCTGGTTCCGAGGGACTGAAGATCGAGTTGCGCGACGACGGCGTCGGTGTCGTCCTGTTCGACCGCCCGGAGAAGTTCAACGCTCTGACGGCGCAAACCTTGGGGTTGCTGGGCCGCGCCTTGCAGGAACTCGGCGAACGCGAGGACTGCGGCGCGATCGTGGTTTCCGGTGTCGGGCCGGCATTTTGCGCAGGCATGGATCTTACCGACGCCAACCTGTCAGTGGCGGGACGCGATCCGGTTCCACTGGTGTACGCCGCGATGCGCGACGCCGTGAGCTGCCTCCTGGCGATCAGGGAGATTCCCCAGCCGGTGATCGCGGCCGTGCGGGGCCCCGCGGTGGGCGGCGGGTTCGCGGTCGCCGCCGCCGCCGATATCCGGATGTGTTCGGCAGAAGCGATATTCCTGGCGCCGTTCGTCAAGCTCGGCGTGTCCATCGGCGACATGGGCCTGTCCTGGATGCTGCCCAGACTCATCGGCGCCGGTAACGCGGCCGAGATCTTCTACACCGGAAAGCCCCTGGGCGCCGAGGACGCAAAGAGGCTGGGCCTGGTCCAGCACATCGTCGACGACCCGCTGCAGTCCGCCACGGAGTTGGCCGCCAAGATCGCGTCGCGGCCTCGGCTGGCCGTCCAGATGTCGAAGGAATTGCTCAACGCCAGCATCGGCGCGGGCGGGCTGCGCGAACACCTGGAGTTGGAGATGCGCAGCCAGGTGATCGGCCTGCTGACCGAGGATCACCAGAAGGCGTTGCGTGCCTTCGCCACGCGCGGGAGGTCCTCGTAGCTTCGCCTCATAGCATCGGCTATTCGGGCGTCGGCACGAAGTCGCGGGCGACCTGCTCCAGCCGCCTGAGTGGACCGGCGAATGTCATCGCCAGCGTCCAACGAACAACACAGCGATCCGATGAGATGGGCACCGTCTCGTAGAGTTCGCCCAGTCCTGACAGTAAGCCGATATTGGCGGCGCATACCGAAAAACTCATCCGGCGTGCCGGCTCGAACGCTGAGAAGAGCTCGTCCACGACCACGCCGCCGACCATGGTGACGGTCCGTGTGGTTCCCCGGCCGTAGGGTTTGGGACTCGTCCAGTTGACGGCGCGGATGACGTTCACCCACTTGGGCCACGCCGGACCGTCTTCCAGGGTGGCAAACACCTGCTCGGCGCTGACGGCCATCTCCCGCTAGGCGACACCGCGAGCCCGGGCCGTCTGCACCAACTGCTCACCGGATTGGACTGGCCGCACCCCGCTTACCTAATCTCCACGTCGAAATCCGCCAGCACCGGCCAGCGCAGCATCTCGCTGTGCCGATCCGGGTGCCACGGAAATAGCTCCGGCACACCGTTTTTGCCGAGGTACCACCCGGTGCATCCACTGAGCCAGGCGGTCTGCGGCATCGCCGCCATCACCTCGTCGTTGAACCGCGCGGTAGCGCGTTCGGTCGGGACGGCAGAGATCACCCGGCCGTCGCGAATCTGTTTGATCCACCACAGCGCATAGTTCGCCTGATCCTGCGGCAATGGGGATCAGAGACTGGTTGCCGACCGGCGAGTGCGGACCCAACATAGTGAACATGTTCGGAAAGCCCGGAACGGCGACCGAGCGGTAGGCGCGCGCTCCGTCGGCCCACAATGCGGCCAGCGACTGCCCGCTGCTGCCGTAGACCTGCAAGGGCGAGCAATAGGCGCGGGCGTCGAAACCTGTTGCCAGCACCAGCACGTCGAGTTCGTGGAGCACCCCGTCGGCCGTGACGACGCCACGCGGTTCGACATGGTCGATCGCGGAGGTGACCACCTCGACGCCCGGCTTCTGAATCGACGAGTAATAGTGCGGGCCGATGATCAACCGCCGGCACAGCGGTTGATCGGTAGGCGTGAGCTTCTCCCGCAGGGCGCGATCGCGGACCGACAGCCGTAGGTTCCAGCGGCACATCGCGCTGATCAAGCGCCGTTGCGGGCAGGGTTTGACCGGCGCAGTGCCGATCAACCACCGGATGTAGGCGCCCCAGAACCGGTACCCGGGGCGTCCCAGTGCTGGCCACCGCCGGATCGCCGCCTTGGTCCACGGCCCGTAATGACCGTTCGCCCAGGGCATCACCCATTGCGGAGTCCGCTGGAACACCACTAGCTTGTTCACCTTGCCGCCGAGCGCCGAGGTGATCTGCACCCCGGTGGAACCGGTGCCGATCAGTCCGATGCGCTTGTCCGGCAGGCTCACTGAGTGGTCCCACCGTGCGGAGTGGAACACCGGCCCGGCGAAAGATTCGAGTCCCGGAATATCCGGACTGTTGGGCACCCGCAGGATGCCGGTCGCTGTCACCAGGACGTCGAAGGGTTCCGCTCCGGAGGCCGTGGTGATCCACCACTGACCGTCGCGATAGCTCGCCGACTCCACCGGGGTGTCGAATCGGATGTGCGCACGCAGCCCGCGTTCGTCGACGACGTCGCGGAAGTAACTTTGGATCTCCGCCGCCGGGGTCAGGCGCGACCACTCCGGATCGGGCCGGAACGAATACGAGTAGTAACGCGACGGGATGTCGCAGTACAGACCGGGATAGGTGTTATCCCGCCAGGTTCCACCGATCTCGGGGGCCTGCTCGTAGATGACAAAAGTATTGATGCCGGCGTCCTGAAGTTTGACGCCCATGCAGATGCCAGACATGCCCGCGCCGATGACGGCCACCCGGACCTTTCCCGCCATCGCCTGAACGTAACATCCGGGCGGGTTCGGGAGAATCGCCTACAGCCCGAGGGTCTTGGCGATGATGTCGCGCTGGATCTCGCTGCTGCCGCCGGCGATGGTGCCGACGACGGCAGCGCGGAATTGAGCCTCCATGCCGCCCTCGACGGCGTAGCCCATCCCGCCCATCATCTGAATCCCCTCCAGCGCAGCGTGTTTAGCCAACTCGGTCGCCTTGAGCTTGACCATGGACGCCTCCTGCGGCATGAGCGTCCCGGGACTCTCGTCGACCCGCTGGGCAACGTCGTGGACGAGCAGACGGGTGCACTCGATATCGGTGGCCAGTTCGGCGAGCCGGTGCGAAAGCGCCTGGAAGGAGCCGACGGGACGGCCGAACTGCTGGCGGGACTTGACGTAGTTCAGGGTGTCGTCGAAGGAACGCCGGGCTTGTCCGAGTGCCAGTGCCCCCACGATGACGCGTTCGGTGTTCAGGCCGGCGATGAGCTGCAACCAGCCCTGCCCCTCGGTGCCGACCAGTCGGTCGGCACCGATCTCTGCGTCGGTGAAGAACACGTCATTGACCTCGGCGTCCATCGTGGGAATTGGCCGCACCTCAAGGCCGGGGGTGTTCGTCGGCACCGAGAACATCGAGATGCCCTGATGCTTATCGCCGGTGTCGGCGGTGCGTGCCACCAGCAGGATGTGATCGGAGTAGTGGGCGTTGGAAATCCACATCTTCTGGCCGTTGAGCCGGTAGCCACCATCGACCTTCTCGGCCTTGCAGCGCAGCGAGGCGACATCGGAACCGGATCCCGGCTCGGACATGGCGATCGCCGTCGCTCCTCCGGCCACAACATTGCTGAGGATCTCCGTCTTCAACTGCTCGGAGCCGAAGTTGAGGTAGACGTGCGCAACGATCAGCGTCACAGCGAAGCTGCCCACCGGGATCTGGTTGTAGGCCAGTTCCTCCACGAACAGGCAGGCGTCGAAGAGTCCGCCTCCGGCGCCGCCGTACTCCTCGGGGATCGACAGGCCCAGAAACCCGAGTTCGGCCAGTTTGCGGGAGATCTCGGCGTTGTGGTGGGTCTGACCGCCGTTGGTCAGGTCCAGGCGCTTTTCCCGGGTGCCGCACTCCCTGGCGGCGAATTGGCGAACGGTCTCGACGATGCTCTTCTGCTCATCGGTCAACTGCAGGCTCACTGATGTCTCTCCTTGTCGTCACCGCACATCCGGGTCTTCGAACGCGTCACCAATAAGCGCCCGGCTTGCCGGCGTGCCGTCCAGTTGTCGTGCCGTGCGGCTGACGATCCGCCAGCCCCCCGATTCGCGGCGCCGTCGAAGCTGGTGGACACCCGCGCGTGCCACCGTATAGCCGCCGGTATCCCGTCACACCAGCAGCGTGGACTCGCACAGTGCGACCGCGTCGTCGCCGTGCACGGTGACGACGGGGGGCCCGAAGAAGTGGCAGCAGCCTCGCGCGATCAGGCCCTGATGCGCATCGGAGCGCACCATGGCGGCCACCTCGTCCCGCCCGTTCATGAACCAGTCGCCGACGTCGTAGGTGCCGTCCACCGTCCATAGACCGGCTGCCCGCTCGACCTCTCCCGCATCCACCAGCGGACCGTACGAGGCAACGATCCGAGCGATGTCCCGCTCGTCTTCCAGTTGCCGCAACCGGCGCTCCAGGGCGGCCAACTGCTCCGTCATCAGCTGTCTCCTTACAGCCGGTTGGCGATGTCACGCATGGCCGCGAGCTGTTCGCCGTAGTGCGAAGCCGATTCGGCGGCCACCGTGCAGGTCACCGCGGTGGCCCCGGCCTCGCGCAGTCGTGCCAGCCGACGCTGGGTACCCGAGGGATCGCCGATGGGATCGACCGCGCGCCCGGTGGGAAGCACCACCTCGAAGCCGGCCGGCGGATCGACCCGGCCGAGCATGTCGGCGAGTTCAGAAGCGTTGAGCCCGAACGGCATCCACCCGTCGGCCAGGCGCACCGCGCGACGCAGTGACCGCAATGTCCGCCCGCCCACCCAGATCGGCACGTGGGGCTGCAGCGCGCAGGGATCCACCACCACACCGTCGTAACGATAGAAGCCCCCTTCATAGGACGGGTGCTCGGTGGACAGCGACGCCCGCAGGGCGGCGAGTGCATCGTCGGCCCGTTCGCCACGGTGGTCGAATTCGGCTCCCAGCAGTTCGAATTCCTCGGCGAGCGAACCGACCCCGACGCCCAGCACCAGCCGCCCGCCGCTGAGGCGGTCGAGCGTGCCGAACCGTTTGGCGATCTCCAGCGGGTGGTGGTAACCCAGCACGAGCACCGAGGTGGCCAGCCGGATCCGGCGGGTGTTTGCGGCCAAGAATGCCAACGTGGACAACGGATCCCAATAGGTCAGTCCGCGACCCTGACCGGCGTCCAGCGGGACAGCGATGTGCTCGGCACACGTCAGGTATTCGTATCCCAGCTCATCAGCCAGCCGCGCTATCGCCGAAAGATCGTCGACCGATGCGTTGCGCTCCCACGCCGAGGCGATCCCGGGCAGTTGCATGACCACGGGCGTGGACAGTCCGATCCGCACCCCGCAAGGTTAGGCTCGACGGGTGCGCGCCCAACAGATGGTCGCGGACTTTCCGGTCGTCCGTTCGGACACCGACGCCCTCGACGCGGTCCGGCTGATCGCCAAGCGGCGACTGCCGGGGCTGCTGGTCACCGACCGGCGGGCCGGCTGTTGCGGATCCTGCCCGCCATCGCAGGTGGTGCGACTGCTGGTGCCGGCCTACATTCAGGACGATCCGGCGCTGGCCGGGGTGCTCAGCGAGGTCCGGGAGGTTCGACGTTTCCTAAGCCTTAACTTCCAGAGTCAGCCTTAACTTCCAGAGTCAATTCGGCTGATGGCGTGCGTAAATCACAAAGACGCCATCACTACTGGGGACGGCCACCGGGATGTCACCCGGTGGCCACTCTGCTGTCTAGCGGCTTTTCGCGCCCAACCCGGCACACCAATCCGGTGCCGATCGTCGCTCTACGGCGATCCTGTAGCCGCAGCGCGGTGGTGTCCATGTGACTGTCCGACTTGGACCGAACATGTGTTCTATCCTACGGCCAGGTGCCGACAGATCCTCATGCGATGTCCTGAGACATCACAGCCGACAGATCCACACCGACAGAATCAGATCGGTTTCGAGCTTGCGCGTTCACCAAGCGTCACAACCCGTCGGGCCGGTCCGACAGCCAGGCGCCGAACCGCGCCGCGAGCCGATCCCGCTGCCCGGTCGATGCCGCGATGACGTCCATCCCTCCGTCGTAGGGGTGAAACAGCCAGCGCAGCGCTTCGTCGGCGACGACGACGTCGGGGGTGCGGTCTTCGGCGACGTAGCGGAGCAGATCGTCGAGGCCTGCGGGGATGAAGTCCGCACGGCTGACGTGAAGTTGGTAAGCCGGCTCAGGGTCCGCGGGATCAGCCGCGGGCATCCAGGCGACGGCACCAGGATGCAGTCCGACGTGGATGGGTTCCGTTCCCGCGGCGAGGTCACCCGGCCCGTACTCGACGGTCACCACATAGATTGAGGCAGAGACTGTTTCAGCCACCAGCTCGGCGAGCACCGCGTTGTAGCGGTGTAGCACCTCCCGGTACTCGGCCGCGGTGGTGGGATAGCGCTGAGCTTTCGGCAGACTGTGAAATCGCACCCAGCGGTCGGCCATGTGGCGGCGGAACACATGACCGAGTGGCGGACAGTCCGGCCAGGACTGCCGCCACCGGCGGGTCAACTCTTCGGAGCTAACGGTCATTGCAGAGCAGCATGGGGTGGAGCGTCGTCGCCGCGCAACATTCGCACGCTGACCAGACTCACCAGCGAGAAGCCGGTCATCAGCAGGCCGACCCCGGCGCTGCCATGGACCATCAGCAGCGGGGAGATCACCGGCGGCAGCGCGCCGCCCAGGACAGCACCGAGATTGTTGGCCAACGCGGCCTCCGGTGTAACGATGCCGCACGAGAAACGCTGGGGATCAGCGTGGTGAGCGGGGCCATCACCACCCCGACGATCGCGTAGGTCACCGTGACCGCCACGGCGAACAGCACCGGATCGCCGGTCTGCGACAGCGGCAGGATCATCAGCGACCACGGCACCGCGATCCCGTAGCCCAGCGAGGCCAGCGTCCGCCGGCCGACACGATCGGTCAGCAACCCCGACGCGACGGTACCCGTCATCATCGCAACGCCGCCAAGGGCACTGATCGCGAAGATCTCCGGCCTCGAGAAGTGCAGATGGGACTCGGCGTAGCCGGTCAGGAAGGTGCTGGCCTGGTAGACCAGCATCACGGCGCCGGAGGCCGCACCGATGGCCAGCATCAGTTGCCGGCCCTTGTCGCGCAACAGTCCGGCGAGCGGCAGGCCGGGTTCCGGCGGGGCCAATGCGTTGGCGAACTCCGCCGTCTCCTCCAGCGTGTTGGCATGGGTGATCGTCGGGATTCTTGCGGGGGCGTTCGCGGTGGGAACCGTCGTCGGCACCCAGGTGACGCGTCGATCGGCGGTGCGCTCATGATGCAGCTCCATGAATACCCGGTTCTGTCGAAAGACGCTGCGTCACAGACCAATCCGGAACTGGCACGCGGCATCGCCGATGGCTCGTTGACGGAGGTCGAGATCGCTTGGAGCGATCCGTTCGGCCACGCCGCCGGAAAGCGCATTCCCGCCGTTCAATTCATCAACAGGGCCCAGCACGGATTCGCGTTCTGCGAAGCCGCGCTCGGCTGGAACCACGACGGGACGGTGATCGACTCGCTGACGGCGACGAACTGGGATGACGGCTATCCCGACGTCCATGCCGTCCCAGACCTATCGACCTTAACCCGGCTGCCGTGGCGACCGGCGGCCGGCCACGTGATCTGCGATATCCGCCGGCCCGACGGGACTGCATCGCCGCTGGATTCCCGAGGGGTGCTGCGGCGCGTCCTGGCACGCCTGGAATCACTGGGCTTCACCGCGAAAGTCGGCGTGGAACTGGAGTTCTACCTGCTCAACGGTGACGGATCGCCGATCCAGGAGGATATCCACGCCTACTCGCTTCAGAATGCCAACGGCCTGGAACCGTTGATCTCGGATCTGTCGGAAACACTGCGGGCCTTCACACGTCTGGAGGGGGTGCAGACCGAGTACGGTCCCGGCCAGGTCGAGACCAATCTCGTCTACACCGACGCTCTCGCGGCTGCCGACGACAGTGCACGACTGAAGTACGCCGCCAAGGAAGTGGCCCGCCGGCACGGCAAGCTGGCCAGCTTCATGCCCAAGCCGTTTTCGGAGCACTCGGGAAGCTCTGCACACCTGCACATCTCCTTGTGGCGAGATGAGGAGCCGGCCTTCGCCGCCGTCGACGGCGAAGAGAACGATCTCGCGAGACTGGCGATCGCCGGACTGGTGGAACATCTGCCGTCGATCACGCTCTACGGGGCACACTCGGTCAACGCTTACCGGCGCTACACGCCGGACTCGTTTGCCCCTGATTCGGTGAACTGGTCACGCGACAATCGCAGCGCCGCAGTGCGTTCCCTGCTCGACGAGTCGCCGCAGGCCACCCGGATCGAACTGCGTTCGGGTGCCTCCGACGCCAACCCCTACTGGTTGGTCGCCTCGGCCCTGGCGGCCGTCGTCGCGGGAATCGAAGCGGGCAGAAGGCCACCCGCCCCCGGGGTCGGGAACCTCTACGGCAAGGGTTCGCCGCTGCCGGATTCACTGGGCACAGCCTGTGCGCTGGCTGCGCAGGACGACACCATCCTCGACATCCTCGGCGCCGCATCGGTCCTCGACTTCATCACCATCGCCCGCAGCGAGTGGCAGGCCTATCTCGGGCAGGTCAGCGACTGGGAGCGCCGACGCTATCTGGAAACCTCGTGAACGGGCCCAGATTCGGTGTCTGGGCGCCGGTCTACGGCAACCATGGCGCTCGCCTGCACCCGCTGGATCCTCCCGACGCCGGATACCGACGGACCCGTGATCTGTTGGTACGCGCCGAGCAGGCCGGGTTCGACGCCACCCTGGTGGCGCAGCACGTCATCCACCCCAGTAACACTGAGGACGAGGTGCTGGAGACCTGGTCGACACTGGCGGCATTGGCGGAGGCGACGTCACGCATCGAATTGATCGGGGCAATCAAACCGCTGCTGTTCAACCCATTGGTGTTCGCCAAGATCGCCGCCAACGTGGCCGACATCGCGCAGGGGCGGCTGTCCATCAATGTGGTCACCGGATGGTTTCTTCCCGAACTCGAAGCCCTGGGCATCGATCCGCTGCAGCACGACGACCGCTACGCCTACACGCGCGAATGGCTCGACACCGTCGTGGCGCTGTGGAACGGGAAGCACGTCACGATCGGCCAGCATGACGGGCAGCAGGCTCTCATCCGACCCTTCCCGTCGCACCTACCGCCGGTGTATGTCGGCGGGGAGTCCGAACCGGGCCGGGCGCTGGCCGCTTCCCGCGGCGACGTGTTCTTCATCAACGGCCGCCCGCTGGGCGATACCGCGGAGATCATCCATGACCTGCGCTCTCGGCCACGGGAGCGTCAGCCGCTGCGATTCGGGTTGTCCGCCTTCGTGATCGCGAGGCCCACCGAGGCCGAGGCGCTGGCCGAGCAGCACTACTTGCAATCGCTCATCGACGCCGAAACGCGCCCGGAGATATCCCGGGGCACAGACCCCAAGACTGCGATGTACCAGGTGCTGGCCGGCACCCGCCGGATCGGCTCCAACGGCGGCACGCTGGCGGGTCTGGTCGGCAGCTACGAGCAGGTGATCGAGCGCATCGACGCGTTCCACGCGGCTGGCATCGACCTGTTCATGCTGCAGTTCCAGCCGATCGACGCCGAGGTCGAGCGCTTCGCCGACAAGATCATCAGCCACTACCGTTGAAAGGGTTCAGCCAGTGACCTCGACATTGACCAACGTCCGGCCGGGCCCAGTCCCCCCCAGGAGGCCTTTCGAGACCGATCCACTCGGCGGCGCCGTGAAGGAGCGGCTCTGCCGCCTGGACGTCGTCGTCGACACCCTCCAGCAGAGCGATGCCGCCGCCGAACGTGAACGGCTGCTGCAATATGACGCGGTCGAGGCGATCCGGCAGACCGGTGTTCTCAGTCTGCGCGTGCCGGCCCGGTACGGCGGTCCCGGCGGCTCGGTGCGGGACGTGCTGACGGCGGTGATCCGGATCGCGCGGGGCAGTTCCAATGTGGCCCAGGCACTTCGGCCACACTTCGGGTTCTCCGAACGACTGCTGAGCAACCGGGCCGTCGAGTCCGAGCGCGCCGAATGGTTTCCGAGAATCAACGCCGGAATCATCGTCGGTAACGCCATCACCGACGCCAAAGGCAGGACGCCCGGAGCCTCGGACGCGACGCTTCTCGCCGGCAAGGACGGCGTCTTGCGCCTCAACGGTTACAAGTTCTATTCGACCGGAACGCTTTTCGCAGACCTCATCGCGGTGTCCGCGGTCGACGACCAGGGCCGTGATCTCCAGGCGATCGTCCCCACCGACCGGGAGGGTGTGGCGCTGTACGACGACTGGGACGGTTTCGGTCAGCGCACCACCGCCAGCGGGGGAACGCGTTTTACCGCTGTCGCGGTTCAGCCGAACGAGGTGACCACCGTCTCAGACGGGAAGCACCTCGCGCACGGGACCGCATTCCTGCAGTTGTATCTCGCGGCCGTGGCAGCCGGAGTGGCGGCCGCGGTGCGAGACGACGCCGTCTGGTATGTCCGCAACAAAGCCCGCGCCGCCTCGCACTCTCTGGCCGACTCGGCCACCGGGGATCCATTCACTCTCCACGCGGTGGGGGAGATCTCCGCGAACGCGTCGGCGGCGGAGGCGTTGGTGCTCAATGCTGCTGGCGCCATCGACCGTCTGATCGCGGCGGGGCGCGAGAACGACCCCGACGAACTCGCCCGAGTGGCGGTGATCGTCGCCGAAGCGCAACTGGTCGCCGAACGACTGGCTTTGGCGGCCGCGGAGAAGCTGTTCGACACCGGGGGAGCGTCAGCGACCTCGCGGACACTCAATCTCGATCGTCATTGGCGCAACATTCGGACGGTATCGACCCACAATCCGTTGGCCTACAAGGCGTATGTCGCCGGGGACTACGCCGTGAACGGCGTGTGGCCACCGGCCAACGGGTATTTCTGAGATTCCCGGATACGCCCGACGGCGAACCCCTCAGGCCGGACGGGCGACGTCGATGCGCGCCGCCAACCGGGCCAGCGAGTGGACCACCACCGGAATGGTGGCCGGCTCGGGTTCGGCAGCGACCGGGGTCGGGAGCGCAACGGCATGCCGGCGCAGGTGAGCGGCGATTACCCGAATGGCGCCATACTGCAGCAAGCCCACCGCCATCACCGGCCACAGCGCTGCTGCTGCGGCGACGGCCACCAGGCGTGAGGAATCCCCTCGCAGAGCATGCGCGCAGCGGATCGTCAGGCCGGCGAGCACTCCGACGGCAACCAATCCGTAGAGCGGCAGTCCGCGGAACAGATCGACATACCTGGTGGCCAAGGCGCGCAACGGAAACCACACCGGGCCCCGCAGGGTCCGTACCGCCGCGAGCGTCAGGCCGAGGATCAGGATGAGGATCTGGCAGACCACCAACACCCTCACGTTCAGCGGTGGAGATCAGTGCGATCCCGGTCGAACGCCGGGCCCGCGACTGCCGGAAGGCCAGGCGCTCCTCGGCCAGAGCGGTCAGCGCGAGACCGTCGGCCGGTGCGGTCATTTCAGGACCGGGGCGTTACCGGCCTCGTTGAGCCACTGCTGCTGCAGACCAGCCAGGGTCCCGTCGCTGCGCAGCGCGTCCACCGCACCCGACACGCACGACGTCAGCGCGCTGCCCTTGTCGAGCACAATGCCGAATTGCTCGGGTTTATCGCCGCCGCCGGGCAATTGGCCCACGATCTGGCCGTCGGGCAGGTCGGCCTGGACCTGGAACGCGGTCGGCAGGTCGAGCACCAGGGCATCGATCTGACCGCTGGCGAGCGCCGCTTTGGCGTCGTCGTTGTTGTTGTAGACCGACACCGGCCTCGGTGAACTTCACACAGCAACCCCGTTATTGGTCCCACCCAGGCCGGTGTAGAGCACCGACACGGTGCCGTCGGTCTTGTTGGTCACGTAGGCGCGCAGGCCGTCTGGGCTGATCGCGACGTCGACGGGTCCTGCGCCGACCGTGATCGCACCGAGCACGGTGTTGGTGGCGGTGTCGATCACCGACACCGTGCCGTTGTCGGTGGTGACGAAGACACGAGTGCCATCGGGGGTTGCCGCCACGCGGCCCGGGCGGGCGCCCAATGCGATGGTGGCGGTGACAGTGTTGGTGGCGGTGTCGATCACCGACACCGTGCCGTCGGTGTAGTTGGTGGCGTAGGCGCGGGTGCCGTCCCTGCTTACGGTCACATCGACGGGTTGCTCATCGGCCCGCATCGTCCTGACATTGGCGGTGCCGATGATGTCGTCCGTTGTCACGGAGCCGTCGTCTTCAGTGACGACGATGCTCTTGACCGAGACCCAATAGCCGTTGCCGATGCTGCCGTATTCGTAGTGCGAGTTGTCCTGTATGACATATTGGTCCGGTTTCAACCACCTGCTATACAGCGTT
>CAZVST010000041.1:1562-43963 GCA_964629725.1 uncultured Mycobacterium sp. | reverse complement strand
GTCCGGTCCGCCGTCCGCTCGACGAAGGTGTGGTGGAGTACGCCGGTGAGGTGGTCCTGGCCCGCGACGCCAAGCCGCATCGCGACCCCGGACTGATCCTGCGCGTCGCGGCCGCGTCGGCGTCCACCGGCATTCCGATTGCGGCCTCTACGCTGGCCCGACTCGTCGACACCGCGCCCGGACCTCGGGCGCCCTGGCCGCGGGATGCGCTGGAGAACCTGCTGGTGCTGCTCAGCGCCGGGCCGACGGCGGTGACCACCATCGAGGCGCTGGATCGCACCGGTCTGTGGGGCCGGCTCTTCCCGGAGTGGGGTGCGGTGCGCGACCTACCCCCGCGGGATCCTGTGCACACCTGGACAGTTGACCGCCACCTCGTCGAAGCGGTATCGCGCGCAAGCGCATTCACCACCCGGGTATCGCGGCCGGACCTTCTGGTGCTCGGCGCGCTGTTGCACGACATCGGCAAGGGGCGCGGCGGCGACCATAGTGAGATTGGCGCCGAACTGGCCACCCGGGTGGGGGAGCGGCTGGGGCTGTGGCCGTCCGATGTGCGGCTGTTGGCCTTAATCGTGCGCCATCATCTGCTGTTGGCGACCACCGCGACCCGACGAGATCTGCAGGATCCGGCGACGGTCAGCGCTGTCGTCGACGCCGTCGGCGGTGACGTCGTACTGCTGGAGTTGCTTCACGTTCTCGCCGAAGCCGATTCGCTGGCTACCGGACCGGGTGTGTGGGGCGAATGGAAGTCCACGCTTGTCGGCGACCTGGTGCGCCGCTGCCGGGCGATGATGGCCGGTGAGCCCGAGCCGCACCCCGAACCCATTCCGGAAGAACATCTTTCACTGGCCCGCGACGGCGCGGTGCACGTGGAGTTGGTTCCGGGCGAGTCGCCCCAGACCTTCGCGGTGACCATGATCGCTCCGGACCGCCGCGGGTTGTTGTCCAAGGCTGCCGGGGTGCTGGCGCTCAACGGGCTCAGCGTGCATTCGGCATCGGTGAACAGTGCCGTGCTGTCCGGCGGGGAAGTCGCTGGAACCATGGCGGCGATCAACACCTTCGTCGTCTCAACGCTGTTCGGTTCGCCGCCGGCCGCCGAACTGCTGCGCCAGCAATTCATTCTGGCCCTCAAGGGCGAGCTGGACGTCATCGCAGCGCTGCAGAAGCGCGATCGCGACTCCGCCCTGCACGGCACCGACCGGGCCGGTGAGCCCAAGCTCGCGGTGCCGGCTGCCGCGCCGGCGCCGCCCCGCATCCTGTGGCACGCCGTCACCGAATCCGGACAGCAACTCGTCGAGATCCGCGCGAGCGATCGCACCGGCCTGCTCGCCGTGCTCACCGGGGTGTTCGAGCGGGCAGGCGTGGACATCGACTGGGCCAAGATCACCACCCTGGGTTCGTCGGTGATCGACGTCTTCTCCGTCTCCGCGCCCGCGTCCCGCGCCGCGCGGGAGGCATTGGAAAGCGAGTTGTACGGGGCCCTGCCCGCCCCGCTGCCGAAGCCGGCCGCCGCGACCGGCTAGTTTGTCCGGCTGCACCCTCACACCCGCTAGGCTGGCCGGGTGTTTGAATCGCTCTCTGACCGGCTCACAAGCGCCCTGTCCGGGCTGCGCGCCAAAGGCCGGCTGACCGACGCCGATATCGATGCCACTGCCCGGGAGATCCGGGTGGCGCTGCTCGAGGCCGACGTCTCGCTGCCCGTGGTCCGGCAATTCATCAGCCGGGTCAAGGAACGCGCCCGCGGGGCCGAGGTCTCCGGCGCGCTCAACCCTGCCCAGCAGGTCATCAAGATCGTCAACGAGGAACTCGTCGGCATCCTCGGTGGCGAGACCCGCCAACTCGCCTTCGCCAAGACCCCGCCAACGGTCATCATGCTGGCTGGTCTGCAGGGCGCCGGTAAGACCACCCTGGCCGGCAAGCTGGCCAAGTGGCTCAAGGGCCAGGGGCACACGCCGCTGCTGGTGGCCTGCGACCTGCAGCGCCCCGGCGCGGTTACTCAGCTGGAGATCGTCGGTCAGCGGGCCGGCGTCAGCGTGTACGCGCCGCATCCCGGAACGTCGCAGGAGGCGATGGATAGCGAAAGCTGGGGACCCGGTGACCCGGTCCACGTCGCCGCCTGGGGCCTGGAGGAAGCCCGCGCCAAACACTACGACGTGGTGATCATCGACACCGCTGGCCGGCTGGGCATCGACGACGTGCTGATGGCACAGGCGGCCGCCATCCGCGACGCCGTGCAACCCGACGAGACGTTGTTCGTGCTCGACGCGATGATCGGTCAGGACGCGGTTGCCACCGCGGAGGCATTCGGTCAGGGTGTCGGCTTCACCGGTGTGGTGCTGACCAAACTCGACGGCGACGCCCGCGGCGGCGCCGCGCTGTCGGTGCGCCAGATGACTGGTGTGCCAATCCTTTTCGCCTCCACCGGTGAGAAGCTGGAGGACTTCGATGTCTTCCACCCGGACCGGATGGCCAGCCGCATCCTCGGCATGGGTGACATGCTCTCTCTCATCGAGCAGGCCGAGCAGGTCTTCGACGCCAAGAAGGCCGAAGAAGCCGCCGCCAAGATCGGCTCCGGCGAGCTGACGCTGGAGGATTTCCTGGAGCAGATGCTGGCCATCCGCAAGATGGGCCCGATCGGCAACCTGCTCGGGATGCTGCCCGGTGCGGCCGGCATGAAGGACGCGCTGGCCGCTGTCGACGACAGCCACCTCGACCGCATCCAGGCCATCATCCGCGGCATGACGCCCGAGGAACGAGCCGATCCGAAGATCATCAACGCCTCCCGGCGGTTGCGGATCGCCAACGGTTCAGGGGTGGCGGTCTCGGAGGTCAACCAACTCGTCGACCGGTTCTTCGAAGCCCGCAAGATGATGTCTCAGATGGCCGGCGCCATGGGCATGCCGTTCGGCCGCCGCTCCAACACCAAGCGCAGTTCGAAGAACAACAAGAAAAAGGGGAAGGGCAGGGGCCGGGGGCCGACTCCGGCGCGGGTGCAAAATCCGTTGATGGGCGGACCGATGGGTGCCGGGCTGCCCGGCGGCTTCCCGGACCTGTCGCAGATGCCCGAGGGGCTCAGGGACCTGCCCCCCGGGCTGGCAGACTTCGACCTGTCCAAACTGAAGTTTCCCGGCAAGCACTGAGCGCTGCCCTCGCTCGTAGGCCAACAGCCTCGCCGCCACCGACGATCGCTTCCGGCGAACGGCGGATCAGGCCTGCGCGAAGCCCCAGTTCAGCAGGGCCCGGCCTTGGTCCCACAGATCGTCCTTGCCGTACATCATCACCGCGATGAGTTGCAGGCCATCCCGTTGGGCGATCGCGACGTAGGTCTCCTGCGCCAGATTGGTGTAGCCGGTCTTGCCGCCGACGAAGCCCGGATAGCTGCTCAGGTTGGGATCGTGGCTGGCGATCTGTTTGTAGCCGCCCGCGCCGTCGGGGAATGACGCCGTGGACTGGTGCAGGATCTGGGCGAACAGCGGATAGCCCAGCGCGGCGCGGTAGATCATGGCTAGGTCATACGGAGTGGTCACCGATTCCCAGCCAGGCCCGTCCAGCCCGGACGGGGACGATGCTCGCGTGGACCGGGCGCCGACCTGGACGGCCTTGGCATTCATCTTCGCCACCGCTGCAGGGGTGCCACCCAGCATGTCGGCGAGCATGTTGGCCGCATCGTTGCCCGACACGATCAGCAGCGCGTCGAGCAACTGACGGGCGGTATAGACCTGTCCGGGAACCAGGTCCACGCAGGAGCACTCCACATCGGTCTCGGCCGACGTCGCGCGAGCCGCGGAGTCCATGCCGAGTTGGTCGAAGACCACCATGGCCAGCAGGGCCTTGATGGTGCTGGCCGGAGCGAGCGGCTGGTAAGCATCCTGGGCGCCGAGAATGCGCCCGCTGACGGTGTCGGCGACCAGCCAGGCCGGTGCCGGGCCGGCGGGCGGTGCGATCGCCGAGGGTTGTGCGGGCTCGGCAACGGCCGGGGCCGGCGCAACGGCGGCGATGAGGGTCATCGCGGCGGCCGCAGCGCCACGCCGCCAACCCGCTGACAACACAGACATGTTCGCCGAGGGTAGCCGTCGTGGGCCGCGCTTGGGGTTCGGCGGAGTCTCCGAATGGTTGCGAACACGCCCGAACCGATCCAGCTATCCGGCTGTGCCTTGGCCGGGGTTCAGGGGTACGGTTTTCTCACCAACAGCACATGAAGGGGAGCTGCGTGAACATCCAAAAGCTCGTGGGAGCGGTCGCTGCCACTGTCGTCACGTTCGGAATCGGCGCCGCAACCGTGCCGTCTGCGTCGGCTACCGACAACATCAAGACCTTCGGCGAGCAGGAGCGGCTGAACGGCCCGAACGGCGCGCCGTACATCGGGTACACCGTCGACAAGTTCGGGCCGAGCAATGACCCGGTGCCGCATAGCGGCAAGTTGTACTCTGCCACTCTCGTTGTCGACGGCTTCGGCACCGGTACCCCCGCGATGATCGAGCGGTTCGGCGCCCGAGCCCAGAGCAGCGCCTACTACCCGTCCATCTGGGGCGCGTCGAACATGAACAAGCTCTACTTCGACGTGGTGGGCGACGTGCCCAACAGCGTTGTCTGGAACGACGGCACGCGCGACATCCTGGCCTGGGTGCCCGGGACATTGCCGCTGGAACCGGGCAAGATGCCGCCCTCGCCCTCGCCCTCGCCCTCGCCCTCGCCGCCGCCGGCGCCAGCGGCTCCCGGCGTATCCGCCGCGCAACCGGCAGACGCGGCTGGCGGGATGCCTGTGGAGACCGATCCCGCCATCGTCGCGACGCCGAACGATCTCGCCGCGCCGCCGTATTCGCTCAGCGAGGCCGAGGTCGCCCAGCCGGGCTTCAACCGCTAAGAGACGCCCGGTAGCCCGGGCTGGGAGAGATACCCGGGCCCGGGCCTACAGGGTTGCGATGCTCGTCGCGGGGCTCTGAGCGAAGCCCCAGTTGAGCAGCGTCGCGGCCTGATCCCAGTACGTCGGGCCGCCCTCGTGCACCAGCCCGTACATCATCGCGATGACCAGGCGGCGGCCATTGCGCTCGGCGGCGCCGACGAACGTCTTGCGGGCGGCATTGGTGTAGCCGGTCTTGCCGCCGATGGCGCCCGGGTAGCGCACTAGCAGTTCGTCCTGGTTGATCAGCGGCTTCTCCCCGGAATCGGTGGGGAACATCGCTGTCGGCTGCGCGGTGATCCGGGCGAAGGTGGGGTTGGCCATTGCGGCCCGGAAAATGGCCGCCAGGTCATGCGGGCTGGTCCAGCCCGGCCCGCCCGGCCCGTCCAGACCCGACGGGGACGTGGCGTGGGTGTCGGTGGCGCCTATCGCCGCCGCCTTGGCGTTCATCATGTCGACCGCGACGTCGTAGCCGCCGAGCATGTCGGCCAGGGCGTTGGCGGCGTCGTTCCCGGAGACCAGGAGGGTGGCGTCGAGCAACTGGCGCGCGGTGTAACTGCGGCCCGGTTTGATGCCGGCGCAGTTGCACTCCACGTAGGTGTCGGCCTGAGTGGCCACGGTGGTGGCGTCAAGATCCAGTTCGTCGAGGGCGGTGAGGGCCAGCAGTGTCTTGATGGTGCTGGCCGGCGGGTGCGGGTTGTACATGTCACGACCCGCCAGCACCTCACCGGTGTCGAGGTCGGCAATGATCCAGGCCGGTGCGGGGCCGTCTGGGATGGGCATCGAGCCGGCCGGCTGAATGCTCGGATCCGCCGAGGCCGGAGCCGGGGCGCCGCCGACGAGGGTGGATGAGAACAGCGTGATAGACGCCGCAAACGCGGCCGCGAGACTGCCCATGGGTCATGAGCCTAACCCGTGCCCTGCGGTGTTGAATGGGGTGATGCTTGGCCTGGCGGAAATCTCGGACCGGCTGGAGATCCAGCAATTGCTGGTCGACTACGCGAGTGCGATCGACCAGCGGAGATTCGACGACCTCGATCGCATTTTCACTCCCGACGCCTATATCGACTACCGCGCTATGGGCGGCATCGACGGTGACTATCCCAGGGTGAAGGCCTGGCTCGCCGAGGTGCTGCCGAATTTCCCGGCCTACTACCACCTGCTCGGCAACTTCGATATCCGGTTGGCTGGCGACACCGCGACTGGGCGCACCGCCTGCTTCAACCCCATGAAACTGGGTGGCGACGGTCAGATTCTGTTCTGTGCACTGTGGTACGACGACGAGTTCGTCCGGACGCCCGACGGCTGGCGGATGACCCGGCGGGTGGAGACCAAATGTATGGACAAGATGCTCTAGGCGCGATTAACGCCGACGGCCGCCGGTCTGGCAGAATCGGGCGCTGGCCACGCGAGGCAAAACCGGATTCCGGCATACCGCCGGTGATCGCTGAATTGCAGCGTGAGATCGAGGAGTAGTTCATGGCTGTCAAGATCAAGCTCGCCCGGCTTGGCAAGATCCGCAATCCCCAGTACCGCATCGCCGTTGCCGACGCGCGCTCCCGCCGCGACGGCCGTTCGATCGAGGTCATCGGCCGTTACCACCCCAAGGAGGAGCCGAGCCTGATCGAGGTCGACTCCGAGCGGGCGCAGTATTGGCTGTCCGTCGGCGCGCAGCCGACCGAGCCGGTCCTCAAGCTGCTGAAGATCACCGGCGACTGGCAGAAGTTCAAGGGCCTGCCGGGCGCTGAGGGCACGCTGAAGGTCAAGGAGCCCAAGCCGAGCAAGCTGGAGCTGTTCAACGCCGCTCTGGCCAACGCCGACGGTGCGCCGACCGGCGAAGCTGTTCAGCTCAAGAAGAAGAAGGCCCCGAAGAAGGGCGACGAGGCCGAAGCTGAGGCTGCGGCTCCGGAAGCCGAGGCTGCGGCAGAAGCCGCCGAGCCGGCCGCAGAATGAGTTCGGTCGTCGTCGACGCCGTCGAGCACCTGGTGCGCGGGATCGTCGACAACCCCGATGACGTTCGCGTAGACATGGTGACCAGCCGGCGTGGCCGTACGGTCGAGGTCCACGTCCATCCCGATGACCTGGGCAAGGTGATCGGACGCGGTGGCCGTACCGCCACCGCGTTGCGGACCCTGGTCGCCGGAATCGGCGGCCGGGGAATCCGCGTCGACGTGGTGGACACCGACCAGTAGTTCTCCGTCGGCCAGCGGCTCGGGATTGGAGTTCGCGATGGAACTGGTGATCGGCCGGATCGCCAAGGCGCACGGAATCACCGGCGAACTGGTCGTCGACATTCGCACCGACGACCCGGAGGAGCGCTTCGTGGTCGGTAATCGTTTGCGGCTGAAGAACTTCCGGACTGGTACTGATCGTCAGGTCGTGGTGTCGTCGGTCCGGCCGCACAGCGGCAGGCTGCTGGTCCGACTGGACGGCGTAGCCGACCGGGACGGCGCCGACGCACTGCGCGGCGGACTGTTCATGGTCGACTCGGCGGAACTTCCTCCCATCGACGATCCCGACGAGTTCTACGATCACCAACTCGAGGGCCTCGCCGTTCGCACAGTCGGCGGCGAGCCAGTCGGCACGGTCAGCGAGGTGTTACACACCTCGGGCGGCGAATTGCTTGCGGTGCGAGCGCCATCCGGTGCCGAGGTGCTGGTGCCGTTCGTCAGCGAAATCGTCACGTCGGTGTCCGTCGACGCCGGTGTCATCGAGATCGATCCTCCGGAGGGCTTGCTGGACCTGGAATCGTTGTGATGCGCATCGACGTCATCACCATTTTCCCCGACTACCTCCAACCCATCCGACAGTCCCTGCCCGGCAAGGCGATTGAGGCAGGCATCGTCGACTTCGCGGTCCACGATCTGCGCCGGTGGACCCACGACGTCCACCACTCCGTCGACGACGCTCCCTACGGCGGAGGTCCCGGAATGGTGATGAAGGCTCCGGTCTGGGGCCAGGCCCTCGACGAGATCTGCACCAGCGAGACGCTTCTGATCGTTCCCACCCCGGCGGGCCGGCTGTTCGGCCAGGCTGATGCGCAGCGCTGGACCGCCGAAACGCACTTGGTGTTCGCCTGCGGCCGATACGAGGGAATCGACCAACGTGTCGTCGATGACGCCGCCACCCGGATGCGGGTCGAGGAGGTATCGATCGGCGACTACGTGCTGGCCGGTGGAGAGGCCGCCGTGCTGGTGATGGCCGAGGCTGTGCTGCGGTTGCTTCCGAACGTGATCGGCAATCCGCTTTCCCACCAGGACGATTCGCACAGCGACAGGCTGCTGGAGGGTCCGAGCTATACCCGCCCGCCGCAGTGGCGGGGGCTGTCCGTTCCGGAAGTACTACTGTCCGGTGATCACGCGAAGATCGCTGCCTGGCGCCGTGAGCAGGCGATCCGCCGGACACGGGAACGCCGACCGGACCTGCTCGGCGGGACCGCTGTCAACGACCCCTGCCCATGACGCGACCGGTGATGTCGATGATCAGCCGCCGCGGCACCAGTCGGGTCAGCACCCGGGCGGTGACGGCGTTGGCGGTGCCGTCGACGAAACTCGGTTTGCCGCTGTTCAATTCGCGCATCGTGTGATCGACCACCTGCTTGGCGCTGCGCTTGATGCCGACGGCCGCTGATTCGCCGGCGACATCGAAGAATTCGGTCGCGGTCGCACCTGGGCACACCGCCAGGACGCGGATCCCGTGGCCCTTCTCCTCCGCCCACAACGCCTCGGTGAAGGACAGCACGAACGCCTTGGTGGCGCCGTAGACGGCCATGTGCGGGACGGGCTGAAAGGCTGCCGTCGAGGCGATGTTGATGATGGTCCCGTGGCGCTTGGCCCGCATGGCGGGCAGGTAGCGTGCGGTCAGGCCGACCAGGGTGGTGCAGTTCAGCGTGATCTCGTCGGTGAGGCGCTGCAGGTCGGCGTCGACGAGGTCGCCATGTGTGCCGAACCCGGCGTTGTTCACCAGGACGTCGACGTCGATACCGAGATCCCTTGTGCGGGAATGCAACTGCACGGCGGAATCCGGTTGGGAAAGGTCGAGGGCCAGTACCGTGACGCCGACGCCGTGGCGCTCGCGAAGCTGCTGGGCGAGTGAGGTGAGCGCCTGCTCGCGCCGCGCGACCAGGATGAGGTCGTGGCGCCGGGCGGCGAACTGGCGCGCGAACTCGGCCCCGATGCCGACCGAAGCCCCGGTGATCAGCGTGGCCATGGCCGGATCAGATCCGGCCGCCGGGAAACACCGTCTTGAGGGCCTGGGTGACGGTATTGCGCGCGGCGGCTCCGTCGACCGGCTGCATCGACGCCACCGCGATCACATACCGGCGGTCCGCACCCACCACACCGGTGGACAGGTGCACCTGGGCGCCGACACCCCAGCAACACATCCACCCCTGCTTCACCGCGACGGCTTCCGCGGACAGGCCGTCGGGAATGCCGAATCGCTGCGGATACCCGTCGACTCCCAGCGGTGTGGAGGCGGCCAGGTTGGACATGATGATGTCGGCCTGCTCCCGCGGCAGCCCGCCGGTGCCGTCGAGCAGCATGTCGTAGTACCGGACCAGGTCCGCGGTGGTGCTCATCGTGTTCCACCAGTCGCCGTTGTACGGCGGGGTGGTCTTGCGGAGTTTGTAGCGGTCTGCCACCCGCTTGATGATCGCGTTGCCACCGCCGCGCGCCCAGAAGTCGTCGGCAGGCAGATCGTCGGAGGACCGGAGCATGGCCTCGAGCGCCTTACGGTCCTGCGGTCGCAGCGCGGCTTTCTTCAACGACGCCCGCATCAGCAGGTCGTCGGCGATGAATAGCTTGGCCACCGAGGCGAGCGGGAAGGGATCGGCGTTGCCGGTCGACAGCATCCGGCCGGTATTGCGGTCCAGGAGCGTGAAGCTGATGACCGCGCCGCGCTTGCTGGCATCGGCAGTGGCCCGTTTGGCCCGCTTCTCCATCTCGGCGAACTGGTCCGGGGCGGCATTCGGAACGGGCAGTGCCTGCGGGCCGGCCGACGCCGAGGTGACTCGCTCCGGTGGATGGGCTCCCGATCCGGCGGTCGACACGGCACCGATGACCACGACCGTCGCGACCGCGACGGTGCTGGCCAGCAGCACCGACGTCTGACGTCGCATGGTCTCTCTCCTCGGCGGATGCTTGTTCTCAACACCTCTGGCGGGGGCCTTGCCCCGGTCGGGAACCAGTCGTTCCAGAGTAGCCGTCCGGTTTGCACTCCATGTAATTCCGCGCCGAGGCCATTCCGGATAGCCCGGCGGGTCCTGCGATTTCGTCCCTCGTGGCTCATCTGGCACAATTGAGCAGTTGCCCGCGCGGGCCGGTCTGACCGCCTGCTGCGACACCCATCCGACCACTGCTCGGCGACGTCAGGCGCATGCGTCCAGACAGACTGCCCGGAGCCCGAACGCAAGGAACGTTCACACGATGAACACTCTCGATTTCGTCGACCAGGCGTCGCTGCGCGACGACATCCCTGTCTTCGGCCCCGGCGACACCGTGAACGTCCACGTGAAGGTCATCGAAGGCAACAAATCTCGCATCCAGGTCTTCAAGGGTGTGGTTCTGCGCCGCTCCGGTGGTGGCGTTCGCGAAACGTTCACCGTGCGCAAGGAAAGCTACGGCGTCGGCGTGGAGCGCACCTTCCCGGTGCACTCGCCGAACATCGACCATATCGAGGTCGTGACCCGTGGCGATGTGCGCCGGGCCAAGCTGTACTACCTGCGCGAGCTCCGCGGCAAGAAGGCCAAAATCAAAGAGAAGCGCTGAGCTTCGCCATGGGGTTGAGAGAAGCGCCGTGCTTCGTCGATCACGGGATTTAGGCCCTCGCATGGCTACGCTGATCCGGTGACCGAGACCCCAGGCCCGGCTGATTCGACGCGGGACCGGCCGGCTCAGGCCGATATTCCGGCGAAGCCGCGCGAGGCCGATATTCCGGCGAAGCCGCGCGAGGCCGATATTCCGGCGAGGCCGGCCCCATCCGAAATTGCTGCAGTGGACGGCAACAAGCCGGTCGCTAAGAAGCGCGGCGCACTGCGCGAGGGCGCCATCCTGGTCGGAACGGCCGTCCTGCTCTACTACGTGATGCTGACGTTCGTGGCACGTCCGTACCTCATCCCGTCGGAATCCATGGAGCCGACCTTGCACGGCTGCAAGGGCTGTGTCGGCGACCGGATCATGGTCGACAAGGTGACCTACCGCTTCGGACAACCCGAACCGGGCGACGTGATCGTCTTCAAGGGACCGCCGAACTGGAACGTCGGATACAAGTCGATCCGGTCGACCAACACTGCGGTGCGATGGGTCCAGAACGCTCTGTCGTTCATCGGTTTCGTGCCTCCGGACGAGAACGATCTGGTCAAGCGGGTGGTCGCCACCGGTGGGCAGACCGTTCAGTGCCGCGCTGACACCGGTCTCACCGTGGACGGAAAGTCGCTGAAGGAGCCTTACCTGAATCCGGCCACCATGATGGCCGACCCGGTCGTCTACCCGTGCCTGGGCAATGAGTTCGGCCCGGTGAAGGTGCCAGACGGCCGGTTGTGGGTGATGGGCGACAACCGCACGCATTCGGCGGATTCCCGGGCGCACTGCACCAGCGCGCCGGCCGAGGCACAGAAGGGCATTCTGTGTACCGGCGACCCGGTGACCGGCACCGTTCCGGTGGACAACGTCATCGGCAAGGCCCGGTTCATCGCGTGGCCGCCTTCGCGCTGGGGTGGTGTGTCCTCGTTCGACCCGCAGCAGGGCTGACATGCCCGCTAAAAAGACCAGCCTCGGGACCTGGCCGCCTCGCACCGTCATCCGGCATGCGTCGGGGCTGCGCACTCTCGAATCGGCGCTGTACCGCTCCGGGCTGGGACCGGTTGCCGGGGTGGACGAGGTGGGTCGCGGAGCCTGCGCGGGACCGCTGGTGGTGGCGGCCTGCGTGCTCGGGCCGAATCGATTCGACAGCCTTTGCGCGCTGGACGACTCCAAGAAGCTGACCGAGAAGATCCGTGAGGAGCTCTTCCCCGTCATCCGCCGGTATGCGCTGGCCTACCATGTGGTGTTCATCCCGGCGGCCGAGGTTGATCGTCGGGGTGTTCATCAGGCCAACATCGAGGGAATGCGCCGTGCGGTCGCCGGGCTGTCGGTGCGTCCGGGGTACGTGCTCTCCGACGGCTTCCGGGTTCCCGGCCTTCCGGTGCCATCGTTGCCGGTGATCGGTGGCGACGCCGCGGCGGCGTGCATCGCGGCGGCGAGCGTGCTGGCCAAGGTGAGCCGCGACCGGCTGATGACGGCGATGGACTCCGAGCATCCTGGCTACGGCTTCGCCGAGCACAAGGGGTATAGCACCCCGGCGCACGGCGCTGCGCTGGTTGAACGCGGGCCGTGCGGTGAGCACCGGCAGTCCTTCATCAACGTTCGTCGGGTGTCGCGGTCGGGCCGAAGCGAACTGGTCGCGGAATTGGCACCGACGGCACACTCGGACATATTCGCGCCGATGGCGCACGGTGGGCAGCGGTGAGACAAGATGGAACCCAACATGACGACGACGAGGGGCCGCAGAGCTCATGAGTGCTGAGGATCTCGAGAAGTACGAAACCGAGATGGAACTCTCGCTCTACCGCGAGTACAAGGACATCGTCGGCCAGTTCAGCTACGTCGTTGAGACCGAGCGACGGTTCTATCTGGCCAATAGCGTCGAACTGGTGCCGCGCAACACCGACGGCGAGGTGTACTTCGAACTGCGGCTGGCGGATGCCTGGGTGTGGGACATGTACCGGCCGGCCCGGTTCGTCAAGCAGGTCCGGGTGATCACCTTCAAGGACGTCAACATCGAAGAGGTAGAGAAGCCCGAACTGCGCCTGCCTGAGTAGCGATTGTGCGCACATGACCCGCTGGGGATAGCTTCGGCGAGTCGGCGGGCGCCCGGCTGTCCGTGTCGGTGCCCGGACTCAGGCTCGCCCTGTGACGACGTTGACCCGCCAGGAGTTGGGCGCACTCGGGGAGCAGATCGCGGTCGGGCATCTGCAGAGCCTGGGATTGCGGATTGTGCAGCGCAACTGGCGCTGCCGCTACGGCGAATTGGACGTGATCGCGGCCGACGAGTCGCACACGGTGGTCTTTGTCGAAGTCAAGACCCGTACCGGGGACGGCTTCGGCGGACTGGAGTATGCCGTGACGCCGCAGAAGGTCCGCCGGCTTCGACGGCTCGCCGCCCTATGGCTGGCCGGGCAGGATGCCGGCTGGGCCAACCTCCGGATTGACGTCATCGGGGTGCGCGTCGGCCGGAGCCGGACCCCAGAGGTCATGCATCTGCGTGGGGTCGGCTGATGGCTCTCGGTCGCGCGTTCTCCGTCGCCGTCGGTGGGCTTGACGGCACCATCGTTGAGATCGAGGCCGACGTGACGCCGGGCCTGCCCGGGGTGCATCTGGTGGGATTGCCGGACGCTGCTCTGCAGGAGTCGCGGGACCGGGTCCGCGCGGCGGTCGTCAACTGCGGCAACAGCTGGCCGATGTCACGGCTGACTCTCGCGCTGTCCCCGGCGACACTGCCCAAGACCGGATCGCTGTATGACATTGCCCTGGCCTGCGCGGTGATGTCGGCCGGCCGGAAGAAGCCCTGGCATCGACTCGAAAAGACCGTCCTGCTCGGTGAATTGGCGCTCGACGGCAGGGTCCGGTCGGTGCATGGAGTGCTGCCCGCGGTGCTCGCCGCCAAACACCAGGGGTGGCCCGCTGTCGTCGTGCCGACCGGCAATCTCGCCGAGGCCAGCCTGGTCGACGGGATCGAGGTTCACGGTGTCGGCACATTGCATCAGTTGCAGCAGTGGCTCGACAGCGGCACCGGCGCCGAGGCGCGGATCGACAATCCCACGCCCGATCCCGCGCCGACGGCCGATCTGGCGGACATCGTGGGACAGACGCAGGCCCGCTTCGCCGTCGAAGTCGCTGCGGCCGGCACCCACCATCTCATGCTGACCGGCCCGCCTGGAGTCGGGAAAACCATGCTCGCACAGCGACTTCCAGGTCTGCTGCCCGATCTCACCGATGCCGAGGCTCTGGAGGTAACGGCCATTCACTCCGTGGCAGGCCTGCTCTCCAACCGCACGCCGCTGGTCACCCGGCCACCGTTCATCGCTCCGCACCATTCATCGAGTGTGGCAGCGCTGGTCGGCGGTGGATCGGGGCTGGCGCGGCCCGGTGCGATCAGCCGTGCTCACCGCGGCGTGCTGTTCCTCGACGAGTGCGCCGAAATCCGGCTCAGCGCACTAGAAGCGCTGCGAACCCCATTGGAGGACGGTGAAATTCGGCTGGCCCGACGTGACGGTGTGGTGCGCTATCCGGCCCGGTTCCAGCTGGTGATGGCGGCCAATCCATGCCCTTGTGCGAGAACCGATCCGCGGGACTGCATCTGCTCGTCGCTGGACCGGCGTCGCTACCTGGGCAAGCTTTCCGGGCCTCTACTGGACCGAGTGGACCTGCGGGTGCACCTGCACACTGTTCGTGCCGGCGCGTTCGCGGCGGAGGCCGCCGAGAGCAGTGCATCCGTCCGCGCCCGGGTGACGCAGGCACGTGCGGCCGCCGCCGAGCGTTGGCGCCCATACGGTTTCAGCACCAACGCCGAAGTCACCGGGGTGGTGTTGCGCAGGAGGTTCCGGCTCGATGCGGTGGTGATGGCCCCGCTCAAGACTGCGCTGGAGCGCGGTCTGCTCAGCATCCGGGGGGTCGACAGGTCGTTGCGCGTGGCATGGACCCTGTGCGATCTGGGCGGTAGGACTGCACCCAACCTGGGCGATGTGACCACGGCGCTGAGCTTCCGGCAGACCGAGGTGCGGCGATGAGGGACGAGCAGCGTTTGCGGGCCTGGGCGTACCTCTCCCGCGTCATCGAGGCTCCCTGCGCCGAGTTGGCCGACCTGGTCGGGCAGGTCGGCCCGATTGACGCCGCCGACCGCGTCCGTCGTGGTGAGGTCAGTGCGGCATTGAGCCGTCGCACCGAGGCGCGCCGCGAGATCGACTGCGCTGCAGCTGATCTTGATCTCCTCCGCCTGCGCGGCGGGCGCCTGGTAACTCCGGACGACGACGAGTGGCCGGTCTTGTCGTTCATGTCGTTCGCTGGCGCGCCGGTTCGCGACAAACCCGAGGGCCGCGCGCCGTTGGCGCTCTGGGCCATCGGACCGCTGCGGCTCGATGAGGTCACCGAGCGGGCGGTGGCCATCGTCGGCACCCGAGCGGCGACCGCCTACGGTGAGCACGTCGCCGCCGACCTGTCCGCCGGCCTCTGTGAACAGGACGTGGTCGTGGTGTCGGGCGGAGCGTACGGCATCGACGGGGCGGCGCACCGCGCCGCTCTGGCCGCAGACGGCCTCACCGTCGCCGTGCTCGCCGGGGGAGTGGACATCCTGTACCCGGCCGGGCACTCAGCGCTTCTGCATCGCATCTGCACAAACGGCCTCTTAGTGAGCGAATACCCACCCGGCGTCCGGCCCGCACGGCACCGGTTCCTCACCCGAAACCGGCTCGTGGCGGCGATTTCGAGAGCCACCGTCGTGGTGGAGGCGGGCATCCGCAGTGGGGCGGCGAGCACCGCAGCCTGGGCTCGTGCACTCGGGCGCGTGGTGTGCGCCGTCCCGGGCCCGGTGACGTCGTCGGCCTCGACCGGCTGCCACGCATTGCTGCAAGCCGGCGCCGAACTCATCACCCGCGCCGAGGATCTGCGCGAGATCATCGGCCGAGCCGGTGAATTCGCCGACGAACTGGCGCGGCCCACCGATCCGCTGGACGGCCTCACCGACAGCGAACTCCTTGTCTACGAGGCGCTGCCGGGACGAGGAGCGCGGACGGTCGACGAAATCGCCGTTGCATCCGGCCTGCCCGCTGCCGGCGTGCTCGGTCCGCTGGCCGTGTTGGAGATCGCCGGACTGATCGAGCGGCGGGAGGGCAAATGGCGAATCGCGCGTAAGTCCGCCTGACGACGCCGCCCGTTCAGCGCGCGCCAGCGGGCAGCAACTCGCCGTCCGGCGCAGAGTCACCGTCGTCGTGCCGATGCGGTTGCGGGTTGAAGATGTCTTCGAACACTGCGTTGCGTCGAGTGACGTGGTGCATGCGTTCGGAGTACGAAGGACGTGATCTGACCTTCAACGGCCACCAGAACCACGGGCCGAGGATGGCCGCGATCGACGGCGTCATCAGTGATCGCACGATCAGGGTGTCCAGGAGTAGGCCGATGCCGATCGTCATGCCGCCCTGGCCGACGTTGAGCAGGTCGCCGGAGATCATCGATCCCATGGTGAAGGCGAACACCAGTCCGGCGGCGGTGACGACGGTTCCGGTGCTGCCCATGGATCGGATGATGCCGGTGTTGATGCCGGCGCCGATCTCCTCTTTGAACCGGGAGACCAGTAGCAGGTTGTAGTCGCTTCCGACGGCCATGAGGATGATGACCGCGAAGGCGAGCACGATCCAGTTGAGTTCGATGCCGACGATCCGTTCGAAGATGAACACCGAGATGCCGAACGCGGCACCGAGGGAGATCACCACCGTGCCGACGATCACCATCGAGGCGACCAGGGCCCGGGTGATGATGAGCATCACGATGAAGATCAGCGTCAGCGCGGCGAAGGCGGCGATCATGGTGTCGTACTTGGCACCCGACTGGATGTCGCGGTAGGTGGCCGCGGTCCCGGCCAGGTAGATGTCTGCCCCGGCCAGCGAGGTGCCCTTGACGGCTTCGTGGGCGGCGACGAGTTCGTCGCCGACGACCGAGATGCCTTCCTCGGAGGCGGGATTGGTGTCATGGGTGATGATCAGCCTGGCGGCTTTGCCGTCGGGGGAGAGGAACAGCTTGAGGCCCTTCTGGAAATCGGGGTTGGCGAACACTTCCGGGGGCAGGTAAAAGTAGTCGTCGCTCTTGGAGGCGTCGAAGGCTTCGCCCATCGCGGTGGCGGTGTCGGTCATCTGCTGCATCTGGGTGATGAGTCCGTCGAAGCTGCTGTGGATGGTCTGCAGGGTGTCCTGCATGGTGGTCGCGGTGGCGATGATCGGCGGGAACTGGGCGACCATCTGGGGGAACAGGGTGTTCATATCACCCATGCCGTTGACCATCTGGTCCATGCCGTTGACCATCTGGTCCATGCCGCCGATCATGGCGCCGACGTCGGTCTGCAGGGTGGCCATGTTGTCGCTGAACTTGTCGACGCCGTCCATCGCGTCGAAGGCTGAGCGGATGCCGTCGCAGGCGGTGATGTTGTCGCAGTGGGGTTCCCAGTAGAAGTAGTTGCGGAACGGGCGCACCGCGTCGTCGAAATCAGCGAGGTTGTCACGCATCTGGTCCAGCGTGGTCTTCATGGCGGCCATATCGGCGACGCTGGCTTGCCCGGCCCCGACCATGCCGTGCGCGGAGTCGACCATCCCGTTGGCGGAGTCGACGGTGGTGTTCATCGCCCCCGACATCTGCGTCATCAGGTTCTGCATCTGGGTCATCGAGGCGATCATCGCGCCGAGGTCGTCGGACATGCCGCTGATGTCGCCGACGCGTTGTTTGAGGAACTGCAGGTTCTGGGTGATCGGGACTGAGGACATGCTGATCTGGTAGGGGATCGAGCTGTGCGCGATGGGCGAACCCAGGGGTCGGGTGATGCCTTGGGCCATGGCGATGCCCTTGATCCGGAACAGCGCCTTGGTGATTCGGTCCAGCACGATCATGTCCGTCGGGTTGCGCATGTCGTGGTCGGATTCGATGGTCATGATGTCGGGGTTGAGCCGGGCTGTGCTGAAGTGCTGTTCGGCGGCGGCGTAGCCCACGTTGGCCGGAACGTCGGCGGGAATGTAGCGCCGGTCGTCGTAGCTGGTCTTGTAGCCGATCATGGCCAGGATGCCCAACAGCACAACACTTGTCGCCGCGGCCAGGATCGGTTTGGGCCAGCGTACGGTGGCCGTGCCGACCTTGCGCCACCCCCTGGTCTTCATCATGCGTTTGGGATCGAGCAGGCCGAAGCGGCTGCCCACGACCAGGATGGCCGGCGCCACGGTCATCGCCGCCGCGACGACGATGATCAGGGCCAGCGCCGACGGGAAGGCCAGGGAGTTGAAGTAGGACAGCCGGGTCAGCCGCAGGGTGAGCATGGCGCCGGCGATCGTCAGCCCGGAACCGAGGATGACGTGGCCGACGCCGTGGAATGCGGTGTAGTAGGCCGATTCCGGGTCCTCGCCGTTCTGGCGAGCCTCGTGGTAGCGGCCGATGAGGAAGATCGCGTAGTCGGTGCCCGCGGCGATGGACAGCGCGGTCATCAGCGGGACCGAGAACGTCGAGAAGTCCATCAGGCCGAGCTTGCCGACCAATGCGACGGTGCCGCGGGCCGAACCCATCTCGATGCCCACGATGGCCAGGATCAGCAGCACCGTGCTGACCGAGCGGTACACCAGAGCAAGCATCATCGTGATGACGATCATCGTGACCACGGTCATCTTGATCATTCCGGCGTCGCTGGCCTCCAGCGAATCGGTGGTCAGTGGTGCCGGGCCGGTGACGTAGGCCTGCAGGCCCGCCGGTGGCGGGGTGTCGGCGATGATCTCGCGAATCCCGTCGACGGACTTGTTGCCCTGAGTGCTGCCCTGATCGCCGACCAGGTTGAGCTGCACGTAGGCGGCCTTGCCGTCGCTGCTCTGCACGCCGGCGGCGGTGATCATGTCACCCCAGAAGTCCGCGACGTGCTCCACATGCGCGGTGTCGTCCTCGAACTTACCCACCAGGGTGTCGTAGTAGCGGTGCGCGTCCTCGCCCAGCGGTTCCTCACCCACGAGCACGACCATGGCGATGCTGTCAGAGGTCGACTCCTGGAACTTCGCACCCATCCGCTTGGCGGCAATCACCGCTGGCGCGTCCTGGGGCGACATCGACACGGCGTTGGCCATGCCGACCTTCTCCACCTGGGGGACAAGCAGATTCACCGCAGCGGTGTAGACCACCCAGATCAGGATGATCGGCACCGCCAGAGCCCGGATGGTGCGGTGAAAGGAGCTCCGCGTGCCCGACTCCACGCCGTGGGCGCTCATGCGGCTTTATCCAGACAGAACGCCTGGGCGTCACGGCCCTCGGCCTGATTCTCGGCAACCAGCTTGTCGTTGACCAGAATGCGGCAGCCCAACGCGGCGGTATCGCCCTGGGCGACGACGTTGGCCAGCACCCCGGGGTCGGTCGTGCTCACCGTGACCGACCACGGCAACGAGGTGAAACTCGCCTCCATCGTCTTGCCGTTCACATCCAGGTAGCTCACCCGGCCTGACGCATCCTGCGGCCCGAAGATCTCGTAGGTGACCGTCTTGGTGTTGATCGGCTCGATCACGTCAGCCGGCAGCGACGAGGCGATGTAGGGCTTATCGGAGTCGAAGAAACTCCGCGGCCGCGACACCACCGCAGCCGCGACCAGGAGGGCCACCACCACCATCGTGAGCACCCAGAACCGTTTGAGCAGGCCTAATGCCGACTTCAGTGCGGAATTCATCGGGCACCTTTCCCGAAAAGCCCTGCGGTGCTGAGCATTCGGCTCGGGACTGCAGCCGTGTGAGGCGGTGGAACCGTGCCGATGCCGATTCTCGAAGCTCCGGTCATGGTGATAACCTATACCATAGGGGGTATGGTATTGATGAACTGATCGGCGAACCGTCATCCCTTGAATGCGGAAGGAAATCACATGTGCCGTGCTGCCAAGTGCAAGGTCTGCGGGGAAAACGACTTGGGAGGGCTGCGGTAGTCACGTCGACATGGTTCGGCGCAACGTGCCGGCCAGCAAATGGTGCGGCGGAACGCACTCGTGCAGTGAGATCGCCGCCACCCCCGGTCGCAGTTGGATGTTCTGGAAGAAGAACGGCTGAGCCGTTCCGACACGCGCACTCTGGATAGGTCCGGGCGCCGTCGTCGTCTGCGACCGTAGGGGAGTGGACGTTCCTGACCGGTACTCGTCGATCCTGGACGAGTACGCCGAGCATCTCGCACTCGAGCGAGGCCGGTCCGACCACACCCGCCGCGCTTACCTGGTCGACCTGCGGTCGTTGTTCACCTTCCTCGACGAGCGTGCGCCCGGCACCGGATTGGCTGCGCTGAGCCTGCCGTTGCTGCGGTCATGGCTGGCCGCCCAGGCCGCTGCCGGGGCCGCGCGCACCACGCTGGCCCGACGCACGTCGGCGGTCAAGACCTTCACCGCCTGGGCGACGCGGCGCGGAGTGCTCGCCGGCGACCCGGCGACCCGGCTTCAGGTTCCCAAGGCGCGCCGCACGCTTCCGTCGGTGCTGCGCCAGGACCAGGCGCTGGCCGCGATGGCGGCCGCCGACCTCGGCGCGCAGCAGCGCGACCCGCTCGCCCTTCGTGACCGGCTCATTGTGGAACTGTTGTACGCCACCGGAATTCGCGTCAGCGAGTTGTGCGGCCTCGACGTCGACGACGTAGATTCCGGCCGGCGGCTGCTGCGCGTACTGGGCAAGGGCAACAAACAACGCACCGTTCCGTTCGGGCGCCCGGCGCTGGCCGCGCTCACCGACTGGCTGACCGACGGCCGTCCGCACCTGGCCGTCACCGATTCCGGCCCGGCGCTTCTGCTGGGTCCCCGCGGCCGCCGGCTGGACCCCAGGCAGGCCCGAACAGTGGTCCACCAGACCGTCGGCGCCGTCGACGGCGCCCCCGACATCGGGCCGCACGGCCTGCGCCACAGCGCGGCCACCCATCTGCTCGAGGGCGGTGCGGACCTGCGCGTTGTCCAGGAACTGCTCGGCCACTCCACATTGGCCACCACTCAGCTCTACACGCACGTCACCGTGGCGCGGCTGCGCGCGGTCCACGATCAGGCCCACCCGCGGGCCTGAGGGCAGCTATCCCAGCGGCTTGAGCCGGATCGGGGTGACTGCCAACAATCCCAGCGGGTCGACGTAGTCGGCGCGCTGCGCCGACCCCCACATGGCGCCCCAGTGCAGACACGCCAAGGCGGGACAACCCGGATGGCCAGGCGTGAGCCGCCCCAACGGACTGCCGGCGGCGACCGACTGCCCGGGACGCACCGAGGCCTCGACCGGCTCGTAACTGGTGCGCAACCCGCCCGGGTGCTGCACCGACACGACGGCCCGCCCGGCCAGCAGCCCCGCGAACACCACCGTCCCGGGTCCCGCGGCGTAGACCTGCTGACCTGGGACGCCGGCCAGATCCACCCCGCGGTGGCCGCGCCGCCAATCCGGCTTCGGCGCGTCGAAGGTGCGAGTCACCACCGGTGTTGCCGGTCGCAGCGGCCACTGCAGGCGGACATCGTCGGCGTGGGCGGGAACGGCCACGATGAATGCGGTGATCAATACCAGCAGCAGCCGCATGCGACGAGCTCACCGCCCGGGCATCTGCGATCGTCCGCGCCGCAGCAGGCGCTGTGCAGATCCGCGCGACTGTGGAGCCGTCCGCGTGGTGCAACACCGCCTCGGCAGCGGTGTAAACTCCAAACCGCAGTCTGCGCAAGCGGGCTGACTTCGCGCGTCTGTACGCACCGTCGCCACGTCGGCGGTTGCCGCGCACACTGTTGGTCCCGTCGCCAGACGGGTTGGTGTTCGCGCAGATGCCAGGGCCCGGCTTCACCCGAAGCCGGGCGGCAAACCGACACAAAGGAATGGCTGACATGGCTGTTGTGACCATGAAGCAGCTGCTGGATAGCGGCACGCACTTCGGGCATCAGACCCGGCGCTGGAATCCCAAGATGAAGCGGTTCATCTTCACCGACCGCAATGGCATCTACATCATCGATCTGCAGCAGACGCTGACCTTCATCGACAAGGCCTACGAGTTCGTCAAAGAGACGGTCGCGCACGGCGGCACCGTCATGTTCGTCGGCACCAAGAAGCAGGCCCAGGAGTCCATCGCCGAGGAAGCGGCCCGCGTCGGCATGCCCTACGTGAACCAGCGCTGGCTGGGCGGCATGCTCACCAACTTCTCCACCGTGCACAAGCGTCTTCAGCGCATGAAGGAGCTCGAGGGCATGGAGCAGACCGGTGGCTTCGAGGGTCGCACCAAGAAGGAAATCCTGATGCTGACCCGCGAGAAGAACAAGCTGGAGCGGTCCCTGGGTGGTATCAGGGACATGACCAAGGTGCCGTCGGCGATCTGGGTCGTTGACACCAACAAGGAACACCTGGCCGTCGCGGAGGCCCGCAAGCTCAACATCCCGATCATCGCGATCCTCGACACCAACTGCGACCCCGACGTTGTCGACTACCCGATCCCGGGTAACGACGACGCCATCCGCTCGGCGGCGCTGCTGACCAAAGTCGTCGCCTCCGCGGTGGCCGAGGGCCTGCAGGCCCGCTCCGGCGTGGGCGGCGACAAGTCGGGTTCGGCTGCCGGCGCCGCTGAGCCCCTGGCCGAGTGGGAGCAGGAGTTGCTGGCCAGCGCGGCCATCGACGCCGCCCCGACCGAAGCCGGACCGGTCTCGGACGAGTCCGCCACCACTACCGTCACCGTCACGGAAGGCTGATATGGCTAACTACACCGCCGCCGACGTCAAGCGCCTGCGCGAGCTCACCGGCGCCGGCATGCTCGACTGCAAGAACGCGCTCGCCGACGCCGACGGCGACTACGACAAGGCTGTCGAGGCGCTGCGGATCAAGGGCGCCAAGGACGTCGGCAAGCGCGCTGAGCGCGCCACCGCCGAGGGCCTGGTGGCGGCCAAGAACGGTGCGCTGATCGAACTCAACTCCGAGACGGACTTCGTCGCGAAGAACGCCGAGTTCCAGGCGCTGGCCGATCAGATACTGGAGGCCGCGCTGGCCGCCAAGGCCTCCGACGTCGACGCCCTCAAGGCCGCTCCTATTTCCGGGGGCTCGGCTGCGACTAACGTCGAGGAGGCCATCGCGGCGCTCTCGGCCAAGATCGGCGAGAAGCTGGAACTGCGCCGGGTGCAGTACTTCGACGGCAATACCGAGACCTACCTGCACAAGCGGGCCGCCGACCTGCCGCCCGCCGTGGGCGTGCTGGTCGAGTTCACCGGCGACGGCAAAGACGCCGCGCACTCGGTGGCGCTGCAGATCGCCGCGCTGAAGGCCAAGTACCTGACCCGCGACGAGGTGCCCGAGGACGTGATCGCCAACGAGCGACGCATCGCCGAGGAGACCGCCAAGAACGAGGGCAAGCCCGAGGCGGCGCTGCCCAAGATCGTCGACGGCCGGCTGACCGGCTTCTTCAAGGACGTCGTGCTGCTCGACCAGCCGTCGGTGGCCGACAACAAGAAGAGCGTCAAGGCGCTGCTCGACGAGGCCGGCGTCACCGTGACGCGGTTTGTCCGCTTCGAGGTCGGCCAGGCCTGACGGCCCGCCGTCAGCGCTCAGCGACATGCGGCACGTTAACGCCTTCGCCGATGACGCACTCGGCGATCTCGACGCCGTCGGGATGGTCCATGCACTGCGCAGGGGCACAGTCTCGGCGACCGAACTGGTCGGCGCCGCCATCGCCCGGGTGAAGGCCGTGAATCCGGCCCTCAACGGGCTGGCTCACGAGGCCTTCGACAAGGCCCGGGTGCGGGCGGCGCACAAGCAGGGCGGCTACTTCGACGGCGTACCGACGTTCATCAAGGACGACACCGACGTCGAAGGCATGCCGACGATGGGCGGCACGGACGCCTGGGAGCCCAGCATCCGCGACCGCAGCGACGACTTTGCGCGGTTCTTCCTGGGCACTGGGCTGATCCCGCTTGGGAAGACCCAGTTGTCGGAGTTCGGCTTCAGTGCCTCGGCCGAGCACCCGCGAATCGGGTCGGTCCGCAACCCCTGGGACACCGACTACACCGCCGGCGCATCGTCGTCGGGAGCCGGCGCCTTCGTCGCCGCGGGTGTGGTTCCGCTGGCCTCGGGCAGTGACGGCGGCGGCTCGATCAGGATTCCCGCGGCATGCAACGGCCTGGTTGGTCTCAAGCCGTCCCGTGGCCGTCTCCCGCTGGGACCCACCGCCCGCCAGCTTCCGGTGCGCATCGTCCACAACGGGGTGCTGACCCGCTCGGTGCGCGACACCGCCGCCTTCTACCGTGAAGGCGAACGGATCTGGCGTAACCGGGGATTGCCGCAGATCGGCGCCGTCGCCGGCCCCAACGACAACCGGCTCCGGGTCGCCGTCGTGACCCGCTCGCTGCGGCACGACAGCAGTCCGGCGATGGTGGATCACACGCTGAAGACGGCAGCGCTGCTGGAGGAACTCGGGCACCGGGTCGACTACCTCGACCGTCACCCGATTCCTGAGCGGTTCGCCGACGACTTCCTGGTCTACTGGGCATCGCTGGCGATGGGCACAGTGCGCGGCGGGCGAGTGCTGTACGGAAACACGTTCGACCGCGGTCGGCTGGACAATCTCACCCTCGGCTTGGACCGGCACGCGCGGAGGAACCTGCACCGGCTGCCGTCGGCGATCGCTAGATTGAGCCGACTGGGGAAGGTGAGTGCTCGGTTCTACGAGGACCACGACATACTGCTGACGCCGACCCTCGCCGAGGACACCCCTTTGATCGGGCATCTGGACCCCAGCGCAAGCTACGAGCAGGTCATCGATCGGCTCCAGGACTGGGTGGCCTTCACGCCGCTGCAGAACGTGACCGGTGAGCCGTCGCTGTCCCTTCCGCTGGCGCAATCAGCCGACGGCATGCCGGTCGGGATGATGTTCAGCGCGCCGCTCGGTCACGAGAAGACACTGCTGGAACTGGCCTACGAACTGGAGGCCGCGCGGCCCTGGCAACGGATCCAGGACCCTCAAACCGCGACGGGCTAGACCGAGACGCTCTGGTAGCGATCGGCGACGCGGTCCAACGCAGCGTGCGCGGCGGTCAGCGAGTGCTCGGGCACGATCGACCGCACCATGATTCGCCAGGTGCGCCCGAGCCGGGCGTACGGGTCGTCCCCGATCGCCGCCGACGCCAGGTTGCAGCCCAGGATTCCCATCCAGACGGACTCCGCGACATCGTTGGGATCGACGCCGTCGAGCATCTCGCCGCCTTCGATCACCTTCTTCACCATGCCGACGAAGCGCTCCGTCCAGCCCAGGTAAACCCGGGCTCCGGCACTGCTCACCTGGTCAAGTGCCTGGCAGAGCCGGTGGCCGACCTGGGTGAGTTTGTCGTTGTGCATCAGCGCCTGTACGGCGTAGGTGACTGCGATGAGTCCCTCCAGCGTGGGGGAGTCGGCATCGAATTCGGCGTCAGCGACCCTGCCGGCAGTGTTGTCGAACTCTTCGATTATCGCCGTCGCGACCGCTTCTTTTGAGTCGAAGTGATAGTAGAACGCGCCTTTGCTGACCCCGGCATGTTGCAGTACATCGGCCAATCCGGTTTCGCCATAACCCAATTCGGCGAAGAGTTCGACGGCGGAATCAATTATCCGGCGGCGGGTTGCCTCTGCTCTTGCTTGCAAAGCCACGTTCTGACGCCCTCTCGTTCTCGGTTAATTGCCGCTAACCCCCGAGAATTTTTCAGTGTAGTCCGACTAATGAACGGGCAGCGAATTCGGGTCCGTGTCGACGCGGCGCAGGCATGAGGCAGGATGATGTAGCCGTTGTGGACAGCGCCGCCGCAGCGGTGTTTCGCGGTGCCGGCAGCGCAGAACGGTGAGGAGTCCGATGGTCGAGCCGATGAGCGCAGACGGTGCCGGACCCGGGCTGCGCCCGAAGTACGCGCGGGTGCTGCTCAAGCTCGGCGGGGAGATGTTCGGCGGCGGTTCGGTGGGCCTCGACCCTGACGTTGTCGCGCAGGTCGCCCGGGAGATCGCCGAAGTGGTCCGCAGCGGTGTTCAGGTCGCGGTGGTGATCGGCGGCGGCAATTTCTTCCGCGGTGCGCAACTGCAGCAACGCGGGATGGAACGCACCCGCTCGGACTACATGGGCATGCTTGGCACCGTCATGAACAGCCTTGCGCTGCAGGACTTCCTGGAGAAGGAGGGCATCGTCACACGGGTGCAGACGGCCATCACCATGGGGCAGGTCGCCGAGCCCTACCTTCCGCTGCGGGCGCGCCGGCACCTGGAGAAGGGCCGGGTGGTCATCTTTGGCGCCGGCATGGGGCTGCCGTACTTCTCCACCGACACCACGGCCGCCCAGCGTGCGCTGGAAATCGGAGCGGAGGTGGTCCTGATGGCCAAGGCCGTCGACGGGGTGTTCACCGACGACCCCCGGGAGAATCCGGACGCCGAGCTGCTCACCGAGATCACCCACCGGGAGGTCCTGGAGCGCGAACTTCGGGTCGCCGACGCCACCGCTTTCAGCCTCTGCATGGATAACGGAATGCCGATCCTGGTCTTCAACCTGCTGACAAGTGGCAATATTGCCCGGGCGGTCGCTGGTGAGAAGATCGGAACTCTGGTCACCACCTGACTCCCCGCACTGATCTCAGGAGTTGCATTGATCGACGAAGCCCTCTTCGACGCCGAAGAGAAGATGGAGAAAGCCGTCGCGGTCGCGCGCGACGACCTGGCGTCCATCCGGACTGGCCGCGCCAACCCCGGTATGTTCGCCCGGATCGTCATCGACTACTACGGCACGCCGACGCCCATCACCCAGATGTCGAGCATCAATGTGCCGGAGGCCCGGATGGTGGTCATCAAGCCCTACGAGGCGTCGCAGCTCCGTCCCATCGAGGACGCCATCCGCAACTCCGACCTCGGCGTCAACCCGACCAACGACGGGAACATCATCCGCGTCTCGATCCCGCAACTCACCGAGGAACGCCGTCGCGACCTGGTCAAACAAGCCAAGTCCAAGGGTGAGGACGCCAAGGTTTCGGTACGCAACATCCGCCGGCGCGCCATGGAGGAGCTGCATCGCATCAAGAAGGACGGCGACGCCGGCGAGGACGACGTGAGCCGGGCCGAGAAGGAACTCGACAAGTCGACGGCTCAGTACGTCGCGCAGATCGACGAGCTCGTCAAGCACAAGGAAGGCGAACTGCTGGAGGTCTAGGCCTTCGCAATCAGACCATGACAGGTACCGAATCCGGAGCCCCGGCGAAGGCCTCGAAAGCCGGACGCAACCTTCCCGCCGCCATCGCCGTCGGGGTTGCGCTCGGCGGCATGGCGATCGGCATCCTGTTGTTCGCTCCCAAATGGTGGCTGGCGTTGCTGGCCGCCGCGATCGCGATGGCCACCCATGAGGTGATCCGTCGGCTTCGTGAACACGGCTACGTGATGCCGGTTGTGCCGCTGATGGTAGGCGGCCAGGCGATGATTTGGCTGGCCTGGCCGTGGGGTGTCACGGGCACGCTGGGGGCCTTCGGCGGCACGGTGGTGGCCGCCATGGTGTGGCGCCTGGTCGGTCAGGGCCTGGGGGAGCGGCCGGTCAACTACCTCCGCGATATCTCCGCCAGCGTCTTCCTGGCGACCTGGGTGCCGTTATTCGCGAGCTTCACCGCACTGCTGATATTCCAGGAGAACGGCGGAGCGCGGGTCTTCACGGTGATCGCGACCGTGGTCTTCGCTGACATCGGCGGCTACACCGCAGGCGTTCTGCTCGGCAAGCATCCGATGGCTCCGGCGATCAGCCCCAAGAAATCCTGGGAGGGGTTGGGTGGATCGCTGCTGTTCGGCATCACCGCCGCCGTGCTGTCGGTCATGTTCCTTCTGCACAAGCCCGCCTGGGTCGGATTGCCGCTGGGGCTGATGCTGGTCATCACCGGTGTGCTAGGCGATCTGGTCGAGTCGCAGGTCAAACGCGACATGGGCATCAAGGACATGGGAACCCTGCTACCGGGCCACGGCGGGATGATGGACCGCATCGACGCGATGCTGCCGGCCGCGGTGGCCGGTTGGATCGTGCTGACTCTGCTGGCCTGACCCGGATACTGGGAAGGGTGACACAGCGACTGGTCTTTGAAGCACCCCGCCGCGGCCTGCCGCCGCAGCACTTCGCCGACCTCGACGCCGACGAGCGCATCGCCGCCGTCACCTCCCTAGGTCTGCCGACGTTCCGGGCTAAGCAGATCGCCCATCAGTACTACGGCCGACTGCAGGCCGACCCCGACCAGATGACCGATCTGCCCGCCGCCGTGCGCGACACGATGTCCGAGACCCTGTTCCCGCCGTTGCTGTCGGTGGTCCGGCAGGTCCAGTGCGACGCCGGTGACACCCGAAAGACGCTGTGGCGCGGGCATGACGGCGCGACGTTCGAGTCGGTGCTGATGCGTTACCCGGATCGCAACACCGTCTGCATCTCCTCGCAGGCCGGCTGCGGAATGGCCTGCCCGTTCTGCGCGACCGGCCAGGGCGGTCTGACCCGCAACCTGAGTACCGCCGAGATCGTCGAGCAGGTCCGGGCCGCCGCGGTGGCGGTCCGCGACGAACTCGGTGGCCGGCTGTCGAACGTCGTCTTCATGGGGATGGGGGAGCCGCTGGCCAACTACGCCCGCGTGGTTGCGGCCGTGCGGCGCATCACCGCGGCGCCGCCGGACGGGTTCGGTATCTCCGCGCGCTCGGTGACGGTGTCGACGGTAGGCCTGGCGCCGGCTATCAGAAAGCTGGCCGACGAACAGCTCGGGGTGACCCTGGCGTTGTCGCTGCACACTCCCGACGACGAACTCCGCGACACCCTGGTACCGGTGAATAACCGGTGGAAGGTGAGCGAGGTCCTCGACGCGGCGCGGTACTACGGCGATCAGACCGGACGGCGGGTGTCGATCGAGTACGCGTTGATCCGCGATATCAACGATCAGCCGTGGCGGGCTGACCTGCTGGGCGGTCTGCTGCACCGGGTACTGGGGCCGTTAGCCCACGTCAACCTGATCCCGTTGAACCCGACACCAGGCAGTAAGTGGGACGCCAGTCCCAAGCCGGTGGAGCGGGAGTTCGTTCGGCGGGTGCGAGCCAAGGGCGTGTCGTGCACGGTGCGCGACACCCGCGGGCGTGAGATCGCCGCCGCGTGCGGTCAGCTGGCCGCCGAGGGCGGCTAGCCGGATGACGACCGAGCAGCGCCGGGCGGAGCCGCGCGGCGATCAGGACCAGCGCGAAGTGCGCGTCTAGCGCAGGATGCCGCGGCGGCGCAGAACAATGTCCCGGATGATCCAGAAGGCGACGAACGCGGCGATGCCGATCAGCCACAGGTCCTCGACCCGGCCGATGTGGTTGCCGCGCAGCATGCCGAGCAGGAAAACGATGATGAAGATGCCCGCGGCGTACCAGGTGCGCGGGGTGAGCTTGCTCCAGCCCCACGCCGCCGAAGGCACCTCGGCGGGATCGACCTCCGAATAGCGCTCCACCTCGGTGTTGACCATGTCGGCTCCTGTCCACTCGTGACTTCCGACATTCTGGCACATCCCCGTAGCCGGACCGTGCGATCCGGGCTCGTCGATCGTCGTCGGGGGAGTCCGGCTCAACCGAGTAGCCCGTAGCGCCGCAGCGCCTCGGTGCGTTCGGCCGCGTGGTCGACGATCGGTTCGGGATATCCCGGTGGCCGGCCGGCCTTGAGTCGGTGGACGTCGGGGACGTCGGCGAGTTCGGGCACCCACCGTCGTACGTAGTCGCCGTCCGGGTCGAACTTCTCGCCCTGCGCGGTGGGGTTGAAGACTCGGAAGTACGGCGCCGCATCGGTTCCGCTGCCCGCGCACCACTGCCAGCCGTGCTGGTTGCTGGCGATGTCGGCGTCGACGAGTTGCTCCATGAACCAGCGCGCCCCCCATTGCCACGGCAAGTGCAGATCCTTGACCAGGAACGACGCCACGATCATGCGAACGCGGTTGTGCATGAAACCCGTCACGAGCAACTGGCGCATCCCGGCATCGACGATCGGGTAGCCGGTGTGGCCCTGCGTCCATGCCTCGAACGCTGCGTCGGCGTCCGGTCCCGTGTCGACGTCGATGGCGTCGAAGGCGGCGTTCCAGTTCCGCCACGCGCTGGACGGCCACTGCTGCAGCACCGCGGCGTAGAAATCGCGAAATGCCAACTCCCGCAGGTAAGCCGCAGCACCCAGATCGCGCGCGTCCAGGTCCGCCGCAAGAGTTCGCGGGTGGATGGTCCCGAACTTCAGGTGCGCCGACATCCGGCTGGTGCCGGGTCGGTCCGGCCGGTCGCGGTCGCCGGCATAGGACGCCAGACCGCCGGCGAGGAATTCCTTCCAGCACCGGCGAGCCGCAGTTTCGCCAGCCGGAAGGTCCAGTGCGACATGGGGATTCGGGCAGTCCACGACGGCGGGAAGGCCGCTCACCCCGGCCGGGTCGATCCAGGAGACCCCCGCCGCCCCGCTCTGCGCCGGGGCGCGCCAGCCGATGTCGCGCCAGCGTTTGAAGAACGGGGTGAACACCTTGTAGGGAGTCCCGTCGTCCTTCGTCACCCGTCCGGGTGACACGAGATAGGGCGAGCCGGTGGCGTTGAGTGAAATTCCCTCTGCGTCAAGGTGTTCAGCCACCGCGGCATCGCGGCGCATACCGAACGGGCTGAAATCGGCCGAGATGTGCACTGCCGTCGCGTCCACCGCCGAACAGATGCGGGGAAGGGCCTCCTCGGGCCGTCCGCGGGTCACCAGGAGCCGTCCGTCGAGTGCCGCCTGGATCTCTCGCAGGGAGTCGCCGAGGAACTGCAGCCGGCGCGGTCCGCTGCTGGCTTCCAGCCGTGGGTCCAGAACGAAGCAGGCCAGCACGTCCGCGTCGCCGGCGGCGGCGTCCAGCAGGGCGGGCAGGTCACGCAGGCGAAGGTCGCGGCGGAACCACAAAACCGTGGCAGGCATTGCGCCATCGTGCCTTCAGGTCCCGGACGGGATTGTGTGGGGGCGAAAAGGGAAGCCGGCCAGGGGGCGCGAAGGAGTGGCGCGCCGCCCTGGCCGGCTGATGAGGTGCTGCGCCCCACCCGGCGAGGTGGGGGGTTCTCGCCTAGTTGGCGGGAGGCAGCAGCACCGTGTCGATCAGGTACACCGTCGCGTTGGTGGTGGGAATGCCCCCGCACACCACGCTGGCGTTGTTGACCATGAGGTGGTCGCCCATGCCGCTGACCGTGAGGTCGGCGCCCTGGACGGTCTTATGGGTGCCCACGACCGCGTCGGGACCGGCCTGGCCGGGAACCACGTGGTAGGTCAGGATCGAGGTCAACAGCGCGGAGTCGGTCTTGAGCTTGTCCAGCGTGGCCGCGTCGATCTTGGCGAAGGCGTCGTTGGTCGGCGCGAACACGGTGAACTGGCCACCGTTGAGGGTGTTCACCAGGTTGACCTGCGGATTGAGACCGCCCGACAGCGCTGCGGCGAGCGTCGACAGCACCGGGCTGTTAGCCGCGGCGGTCGCGACCGGCACCTTGGCGAGTTCGCCGACCGAGCCCGGGCCGGTCGGTACCTGCTGGGCGTAGGCGGCACAGCCGGGGCCGACCAGATGCGCGTCAGCCGACGCGATGGGAGATACAGCCAGTGCGAGGCCCATCGCAGCGGCCGCGATTCCGACCGGAAGCCCCTTGGAGACCTTCGTGGTGATTTTCATGTTGTCCTTTCGTGTTCGCGCCCACTCCAGGGGCGGTGTCATCAGCCATTCGGAGCTGACGTCCCCGCGGATGGGTGGTGTGCGTCACACGCTTTAGGACGTCGGGGTGGCCCCCGTGCTGTTGGTCGTCGCGGTGTCGGTGGTCGTGGCCGAGCCAGAGGTCGTCGCACCGTCAGTGGATGTGGTGGATGTGCCGCCGTCCGGGGCGCCCGACGTCGGCGTCGTCGTGGGCGGCGCCGGCGGCGGCGGCATCAGCACGGTGTCGATGAGATAGACGGTGGCGTTGGCGGTCTTGATCCCGCCGCACACCACGCCGGCGTCGTTGACCCGCAGGTCATCGCCGGCGCTGGTCACCTTGAGGGTCTGGCCCTGCAGGGTTTTCTGCTCGCCGACGACGGCCTGAGGGTCGAGTTCGCCGGAGACCACGTGATACTTCAGGACCGAGGTGAGCTGGCCGGCGTCGTTGCGGAACTTGTCGAGCACCTCCGGGGCGAGTTTCCCGAAGGCGTCGTCGGTGGGGGCGAAGACGGTGTGCTGACCCTTGTTCAGGGTTTCGGTCAGGTTGACGTCGGCGTTGAGCCTGCCGGACAGCGCCCCGGCCAGAGTCGTCAGTTCGGCGCTGTTGGACAGCGCGACCGCGACCGGGTCGCGGGCCATCCCCAGCACCGACCCGGGCCCGCTGGGCACTTCTTGGACGTAGGTGGCGCACCCCGCCCCGGTCACGCCCGACGGCACGTCGACCTCCGCCGAGGTGGGCGTCGGCTTCTGTTTGGACGTCGGCTTCCCTTGCTTCGCCGTGGGACCCACCAGGGTGGTCTCGGAGGCGGTGTCCGAATCGATGACATTCGACGAGCACGCCGACAACGCCAACACCGAGACTGCGGCGAGGCTGACGACGCCGAGTGCGCCGCGGTGGACGGTCATGGGCGTCATGGGCAAGGTCTCCTTGATTCTCCGGTCCGGGGCCCGTCGCTGCACAATAGACGGGTGACCCGAGGCGACCGTTTGCGCGTACTGATCCTCGGCAGCACGGGTTCGATCGGAACGCAGGCGCTGGAGGTCATCGCCGCCAACCCGGATCGCTTCGAGGTGGTCGGCCTGGCCGCCGGCGGCGGCAACCCCGACCTGCTGGCCCGTCAGCGGGCCGAGACCGGCGTCCGCGCCGTCGCGGTGGCCGATCCCACCGCCGCCGACCGCGTCGGCGACGTCACCTACTCCGGACCCGACGCCGTGACGCGTCTGATCCGGGACACCGCTGCGACCGTCGGCGTCGACGTCGTGCTCAACGCCCTCGTCGGAGCCCTCGGACTGGAACCCACGCTGGCCGCGCTGGAGACCGGGGCGCGGCTGGCCCTGGCCAACAAGGAGTCGTTGGTCGCCGGCGGTCCGCTGGTGCTCAAAGCGGCCCGGCCCGGCCAGATCGTTCCGGTGGACTCCGAGCATTCGGCACTGGCCCAATGCCTGCGCTCCGGCAGCGTCGACGAAGTGGCCCGCCTGGTGCTCACCGCTTCCGGGGGACCGTTCCGGGGCTGGTCGGCGCACGATCTGGAGGCGGTGACGCCCGAACAGGCCGGTGCCCACCCCACCTGGAACATGGGGCCGATGAACACCTTGAACTCGGCGTCGCTGGTGAACAAGGGTCTGGAACTGATCGAGACGCACCTACTGTTCGGTGTTCCCTACGAGCGCATCGATGTTGTGGTCCACCCGCAGTCGATCGTGCACTCGATGGTCACGTTCACCGACGGCTCCACCATCGCCCAGGCCAGCCCGCCGGATATGAAACTGCCGATCTCGCTGGCGTTGGGCTGGCCGTCGCGGGTGGCCGGCGCGGCGGCGGCCTGCGACTTCAGCACCGCGTCGACCTGGGAGTTCGAACCGCTGGATGCTGCGGTGTTCCCCGCCGTCGAGCTGGCCCGGCGGGCCGGTGAGACCGGTGGATGCGTGACGGCGGTATACAACGCGGCCAACGAGGAGGCGGCCGCAGCCTTCCTGGCGGGACGCATCCGGTTCCCGGCGATCGTGAGAACAATCGCTGACGTCCTCGACGGCGCCGACCAGTGGGTCGCCGAACCGGCTACCGTGGAGGACGTACTCGACGCTCAGCGTTGGGCCCGGCAACGCGCCCGCGATGCCCTCGACGTGGCTGCACAGGAGGTCTCCCCGTCCCGATGATGTTCGACTCATGATGTTCGCGTTGGGCATCGCCTTGTTCGCTCTCGCCATCCTGGTATCGGTGGCGCTGCACGAATGCGGCCACATGTGGGTGGCCCGGGCCACCGGAATGAAGGTGCGGCGCTACTTCGTCGGATTCGGCCCCACGCTGTGGTCGAACAACCGGCCCAACAGACTGGGCTCCACCGAATACGGCGTCAAAGCGATCCCGCTCGGCGGGTTCTGCGATATCGCCGGCATGACGGCCGCAGAAGACCTGCGTCCCGAAGACGAGCCGTATGCGATGTACAAGCAGAAGACCTGGAAGCGCGTCGCCGTCCTATTTGCCGGGCCGGCGATGAACTTCCTGATCGGGCTGGTGCTGATCTACGGCATCGCCGTCATCTGGGGCCTGCCCAACCTGCATGCGCCCACCACCGCGGTGGTCGGCGAAACGCAATGCGTCTCAGCGGAAGTCACCAAGGGCAAGCTCGGCGACTGCACCGGCCCGGGTCCGGCGGCACTGGCCGGCATCAAGTCCGGCGACGTCGTCGTCAAGGTCGGCAGCGTCGATGTGAAGAACTTCGACGAGATGGTGACCGCCGTGCGCAAGGCGTCCGGTCCCACGCCGTTCGTCGTGCAGCGCACCGAGAACGGCGCTACCCGAGAGTTCACCACCACCGTCGACGTCACGGCAACGCAGCGCTACGTCGCCAAGTCTGCGGACTCCGAGAGCGAACCGGTCCCGACGAGTGTCGGCGCCGTCGGGGTCAGCGCGGCGATCTTCCCGCCAGCCCGCTACAACATGCTCAGCGCCGTGCCGGCTACCTTCGCCTTCACCGGCGACCTGGGCGTCGAGATCGGCAAGTCACTGGCCAAGATCCCCACCAAGGTCGGCGCGCTGGTCCACTCGATCGGCGGTGGCGAACGCGATCCCGAGACGCCGATCAGCGTCGTCGGCGCCAGCATCATCGGCGGCGACACCGTCGACCACGGGATGTGGGTGGCGTTCTGGTTCTTCCTCGCTCAGCTCAACCTGGTGCTCGGCGCCATCAACCTGGTGCCGCTGCTGCCGTTCGACGGCGGGCACATCGCGGTCGCGGTCTACGAGAAGCTGCGCAACATGTTTCGCGCGGCCCGCGGACTGGTGCCGGGCGGGCCGGTGGACTACGGCAAGCTGATGCCGGCCACCTACGTGATTCTCGTGATCGTCGTCGGCTACATGGCCTTGACCGTCACCGCCGACCTGGTGAACCCAATCCGCCTGTTCCAGTAGGAGATTCGTATGACGCCCTCGAACGGTCCGTCAATCGGCTTGGGGATGCCGGCGGCTCCGCCGCCCACCCTCGCGCCGCGACGCAAGACCCGTCAACTCATGGTGCGCGACGTGGGGGTCGGCAGCGACTACCCGATCCCGGTGCAGTCGATGTGCACCACCAAGACCCACGACGTCAACGCCACCCTGCAGCAGATCGCTGAACTGACCGCCGCGGGTTGCGACATCGTCCGGGTGGCCTGCCCGCGCCAGGAGGACGCCGATGCGCTGGCCGAGATCGCCCGGCACAGCAACATTCCGGTGATCGCCGATATCCACTTCCAGCCCAAGTACATCTTCGCCGCCATCGATGCGGGATGCGCCGCGGTCCGGGTCAACCCCGGCAACATCAAGGAGTTCGACGGCCGGGTCGGCGAAGTCGCCAAAGCCGCTGGGGCAGCAGGGATTCCGATTCGCATCGGAGTCAACGCCGGCTCGCTGGACAAGCGGTTCCTGGAGAAGTACGGCAAGGCCACCCCGGAGGCGCTCGTCGAATCCGCTCTGTGGGAGGCCTCGCTGTTCGAGGACCACGGCTTCGGCGACATCAAGATCAGCGTCAAGCACAACGACCCGGTGGTCATGGTGGCCGCCTACCGGTTGCTGGCCGAAAGGTGCGACTACCCGTTGCATCTCGGCGTGACGGAGGCCGGCCCGGCGTTCCAGGGCACCATCAAGTCCGCCGTCGCCTTCGGCGCGCTGCTGTCCGAGGGCATTGGCGACACCATCCGGGTGTCGCTCTCGGCGCCGCCGGTGGAGGAGGTCAAGGTCGGCAGCCAGATTCTTGAGTCGCTGAACCTGCGGCCTCGCGGCCTGGAGATCGTCTCGTGCCCGTCGTGCGGTCGCGCCCAGGTGGACGTCTACAAGCTGGCCAACGAGGTGACAGCCGGTCTGGAGGGGCTTGACGTGCCGCTTCGGGTCGCGGTGATGGGCTGCGTTGTCAACGGGCCGGGGGAGGCCCGCGAAGCCGATCTCGGGGTGGCGTCCGGCAACGGCAAGGGCCAGATCTTCGTCAAGGGCGAGGTGATCAAGACGGTGTCGGAGTCGCAGATCGTCGAGACGCTCATCGAGGAGGCCATGCGCCTCGCCGACGAAATGCGGGACGCTGAACAACGCGGCGATTCCGCTACCGGCGGATCGCCTGTGGTCACCGTAAGCTGAGGGGGCAACCCACCCGCGGGTGACTCCCGCAGAAGGACCACTCATGTCGGCTCCCTCTCTGTTCCGCGCCGTCGAGGGACGGCGGGTGACGGTGGTGCGGGACGCCGCGGCAGTAGAGCGGGTTCTGGCCGGCGATCCGGTCGCGGCATGCATGGTGGCTGCCAGAGTCGCCGACCACGGACTCGACCCGGCCGCTATCGGCGGCGAGTTGTGGACTCGGCGCCGGGCCGAGGAATCGCTGTGCTACGCCGGAGCAAATCTCATCCCGCTTCGCGGCGGGCCGGCCGATCTGCGCGCATTCGCCGACCAGGCGCTCAGCGGGCCGCGTCGGTGTTCGTCGCTCGTGGGACCTGCCGAGTTGGTGCTGCCCATGTGGGAGCGTCTCGAACGCGGCTGGGGACCGGCCCGCGACGTCCGGGCGCGTCAGCCGCTGCTGGCGTTGCGCTCGGCGCCGCGTTGTGTGACCGATCCGGCCGTTCGCCGGGTGCGGGTCGACGAGTTGGACGCTTACCTAGTGGCCGCGGTGGACATGTTCATCGGCGAGGTGGGCATCGACCCGCGGTCGGGCGACGGCGGTCGGGGCTACCGGCGCCGGGTGGCCAATCTGATCGCAGCGGGACGGGCGTTCGCCCGGTTCGAGCACGGGCGCGTGGTGTTCAAAGCCGAGATCGGCTCGCAGTCGCCGGCGGTCGGTCAGATCCAGGGCGTCTGGGTGCATCCGGAATGGCGCGGCCGTGGCCTCGGGACGGCGGGCACGGCATTGGTGGCCACATCGGTGCTCGGCACCGGCCGGATCGCATGTCTTTACGTCAACAGCTACAACACCGTCGCGCGGGCGGCCTACGCCAGCGTCGGCTTCCGCGAAGTGGGTACCTTCGCCACCGTCCTGCTGGACTAATCCCTTCAGCTTTCTCCCAGGCCCCCTTCTCTCTGGCCAGCGAGGGTGCGTGTCGGCGCGCCGACAGGCCGGGAGTGACGTATGCGCACGCTCACCAACCAACCAACCAGCCAGCGTGCGGTGCGCCTCCGCCCCTTCGCGGTCACGGACTCATAACATCTGCCTCAATGGCAACTTTGAGCTCGATGGCAACACGCGTCACAGGCCTTGCGCTGGCCGTGGTGACGGCCGCCGCCGCGGTGTCGGCCTGCACCCCTCGTCAGGACGGCCCCGCCCAGGCGGCCGCGGTCTTCCTCGCCGACCTGGGCCGTGGCGACACCGGGGCGGCTGCCGCACTGGCCGACCGTCCGACCGAGGCGCAGTCCGATCTCAACGAGGCGTGGTCGCGACTGCAGGCCACTCAACTCGACGCCACCATCCTGGGTTCGCGCTACACCGAGGACACCGGCAGTGTGAACTACCGCTTCACCTGGCATATGCCCAAGAAGCGCTCCTGGACCTACGACGGCGTGCTCAACATGGTCCGCGACGAAGGCACCTGGCGGGTGCGCTGGTCGCCCAGCGCGCTACATCCCAAGCTCGGCGAGAACCAGACCCTGGAACTGCGGGCCGATCCGCCGCGGCGGGCGTCGGTCAACGAGGCTGCCGGGACCGAGGTGCTGGCCCCGGGCAGTCTCTACCACTATCAACTCGACGCCGCCCGCGCCGGCGGCAGCCTGATGGCCAGCGCGAAGGTGGTCGCAGACGTGCTGCGGCAGTTCGACGACACCCTCAACCCGCAGCGGCTGGCCGAGCAGGCCAGTTCGGCCAACAAGCCGCTGGATCTCATCACGCTGCGTCCATCCGACCACGACAAGGTGGCCGGGGTTCTTGATCCGCTGCCCGGCGTCGTCGTCACCGAACAGGCCGAAATGCTGCCCACCGACGACCGTTTCGCCCCCGCGGTGATCGGCGAGGTGAAGAAGACCGTCCAGGACGAACTGGACGGCGAAGCCGGCTGGCGGATCGTCAGCGTCAACCAGAACAGCGCCGACGTCGACGTGCTCAACGAGGTCGCGCCCAAGCCGGCACCGTCGATCACCGTGACGCTGGACCGGCTGGTGCAGGACGCCGCTCAGCGCGCGGTGGACGACCAGTGGCGCAAGGCGATGCTCGTGGTGATCAAACCCTCGACCGGGGAAATCCTGGCCGTGGCGCAGAACGCCGCTGCCGACGCCGACGGCCCGGCGGCGACCACCGGGCTGTACCCGCCCGGTTCGACGTTCAAGATCGTCACCGCCAGCGCGGCCATCCAGAACAAGATGGCCGACCCGGACACCATGCTCGGCTGCCCCGGGCAGATCGACATCGGCGACCGGACCATCCCGAACTACGACAAGTTCGATCTGGGCCTGGTTCCGATGGCCAAGGCCTTCGCCAACTCGTGCAACACCACCTTCGCCGAACTGGCCAGCCGGATGTCGCCGACCGCGTTGACCGTCGCGGCGTCGCAGTTCGGGATCGGGCCGGACTACACCATCGAAGGCCTGACCTCGGTCACCGGGATGGTGCCCCCCACGGTGGATCTGGCCGAACGCACCGAGGATGGGTTCGGGCAGGGCAAAGTGCTGGTCACGCCGTTCGGGATGGCGCTGGCGGCGGCGACGGTGGCGGCCGGCAAGACCCCGACCCCGCGGCTCATCGCCGGCAGCGAGACCGCTGAGACCGGCGAGCACCCTTCGGCCGACCCCGTCACGCTCGCCGGACTGCGCACCATGATGCGGCAGGTAGTGACCAACGGCACAGCCAAGGACATCGACGGCCTCGGGCAGGTGTACGGCAAGACCGGGGAGGCGGAATTCCAGGGCGGTTCACACGCTTGGTTCACCGGCTACCGCGGCGACCTTGCCTTCGCGGGACTGATCGTCGGCGGCGGCAGTTCGACGTACGCGGTGCGGATGGTGCGCCACATGCTCGAGGCGCTCCCGCCGGACTTCCTGGCCTGAAAGAGCTACCCGGTCACGATCTTACCGTCGCGAACCGTCACCGGCCGGGCCACCAGCGGTTCGGCCGCAGGACCCCGTTCCACCGCACCGTCGAGAGTGAATCTGCTTCCGTGGCAGGGGCATTCGATACCACCGTTCTTCACGGCGACGGCGCATCCGGCGTGCGTGCAGCGCGCGAGGAAACCCTTGAAGACGCCCGGGCTCGGCTGGGTGATCAGGACGCCGTCGACGACCGTGGCCTCCCCGACGTCGGCGGCGGCGGTCAACGTCTGGCCGGCTGCCGCAGGGGGTTCGACCGGCGCGCCGGCCGGCTTGCCGCAAGCAACCAGCGGAGCGACGGACGCCCCGATCAGAACGGTCCGTCTCGGTAACCTAGGCATGGAACCGAGCCTATTCCTCCGGTGGCGGTGCGCCGCGGCCGGGCGCACTGCCGCGGCGGCGGTAAATTGGAGGGGCCATGTCTGAAATCCAGAGCCGGATCGACACCACCGCCGTCGTCAAATATGACGGCGCACCCACCGTTCGGGTGTCCGACGCCGACCGCAACGGAACACTGCGGCGGCTGCACAACGCCGTCGCCCTCGGGTTGATCGACATCGGCGAGTTCGAGGAGCGCTCGGTCCAGGTCTCGCTGGCACGCCAGCCCGCCGACCTGGAAGCACTGGTGGAGGATCTGCCCAGGGCAGGCGGGATCGCGTCGTCGTCGGCCGACCGCTTGGAGTTGCGCGGCTGGATGGGTTCGCTGCGCCGGCACGGGGAGTGGACCGTCCCGACCCGGCTGTCCCTGGTGCGCCGGGTGGGTTCGGTGGATCTGGACCTCACCACCGCCCGGTTCGCCGGTCCGGTGGTCGTGATCGAACTCGACCTGATCCGCGGTTCGCTCGACCTGCGCCTGCCCGACGGCGCCAGCGCCTCGCTCGACGACGTCACCGTCTTCGGCGGCACCGCCCGCGACCGCCGCAAGAACCCGCCGGCCGAAGGCAAACCGAACGTGATCCTCACCGGCCGGGTCGTTATGGGCTCGGTGAACATCCGCGGTCCGCGCAAGTCGAAAGTGCCGGTGCCTCCGGTGCTCCGCCGCCGCTAAGGTCGATGAACATGTCAGTGCGCAGCGCTCTGAGCGCCGGGGTCGTCTCGCCGACCCGCCCGGTGCCCAAGTCCATTGAACGGCCCGAATACGTCGGCCGGTCCACCGCCGCCGAGGGCAGCGAGCCGTGGGTGCAGGACCCCGAGGTCATCGAGAAGATGCGGATCGCGGGACGCATCGCGGCCGCCGCGCTGGCCGAGGCGGGCAAAGCCGTCGCGCCCGGGGTGAGCACCGACGAACTCGACCGCATCGCCCACGAGTACATGGTCGACCACGGCGCCTACCCGTCGACGCTGGGCTACAAGGGATTTCCCAAGTCGTGCTGTACCTCGCTCAACGAGATCATCTGCCACGGCATCCCGGACTCGACGGTGATCGCCGACGGCGACATCGTCAACATCGACGTCACCGCCTACATCCACGGCGTCCACGGCGACACGAATGCCACATACCTCGCCGGGGACGTCAGCGAGGAGCACCGGCTGCTCGTCGAGCGGACCCGGGAAGCCACCATGCGCGCCATCAAGGCCGTCAAACCGGGCCGGGCCCTGTCGGTGGTCGGCCGGGTCATCGAGTCCTACGCGAACCGCTTCGGCTACAACGTCGTTCGCGACTTCACCGGCCACGGGATCGGCACCACCTTCCACAACGGCCTGGTCGTCCTGCACTACGACCAACCCGCGGTGGAGACCGTCCTCGAGCCCGGCATGACGTTCACCATCGAGCCGATGATCAACCTCGGCTCGCTCGACTACGAAATCTGGGACGACGGCTGGACGGTGGCCACCACCGACCGCAAATGGACGGCGCAGTTCGAGCACACCATCGTGGTGACCGAGGACGGCGCCGAAATCCTCACGCTGCCATGACGTCGCGGACCGGCGGCGCACTGCTCGTCGCCGGAACCACCTCCGACGCCGGAAAGTCCATGGTGGTGGCCGGACTGTGCCGATTGTTGGCGCGCAAGGGCATCAGGGTGGCGCCGTTCAAGGCGCAGAACATGAGCAACAACTCAATGGTCGCCCTAGACGGAGAAGGTGGCGGCGGTGAAATCGGCCGCGCCCAAGCGATGCAGGCCCGCGCCGCGGGCCTGGCGCCCAGCGTTCGCTTCAATCCCGTTCTGCTCAAGCCGGGCAGTGACCGCACCTCGCAACTGGTGGTGCGCGGGCGGCCGGTCGGCACCGTCGGAGCGCGCGACTACATCCACCACCGCGACCGGCTGGCCGGGGTGGTCGCCGACGAACTCGCCGGTCTGCGAGCCGAATTCGACGTCGTGCTCTGTGAAGGAGCCGGATCGCCGGCCGAGATTAATCTGCGCGCAACGGATTTGGCGAACATGGGACTGGCCAGGGCGGCGAACCTGCCCGTCGTCGTGGTGGGGGATATCGACCGCGGCGGTGTGCTGGCGCACTTCTTCGGCACCGTCGCGGTGCTGTCACCGAAGGATCAGGCCCTCGTCGCGGGCTTCATCGTCAACAAGTTCCGCGGCGATCCGGCCCTGCTGGCGCCCGGCCTGGATCAGCTGGCGGCGCTCACCGGCCGGCCGACCTACGGGGTGCTGCCCTACAGCGACGGATTATGGCTGGACGCCGAGGATTCGGTTTCGGTGGTGGCGCGGGAGGTCGTCGGTGTGCCCGCCCCGCCCCGCGGCAGCCAGTGGTTGCGGGTGGCCGCGGTGCGGCTGCCCCGGATCTCCAACTCCACCGACGTCGAGGCGCTGGCCTGCGAGCCCGGAGTTGCGGTGCGGTGGGCGGTCGAACCGGAACAGCTTGCCGATGCCGACGTCGTGGTGCTCCCCGGCAGCAAGTCCACGGTCAGTGATCTGCAGTGGCTGCGCGACAGCGGACTGGCCGACGCCGTCCTGGCGCACGCCCGACGGGGCGGGGTGGTGCTCGGTGTGTGCGGCGGCATGCAGATGCTGTGCCGCCGGATCGAGGACCGCGTGGAGAGCGGGCGGGGGGGTGTTGAGGGCCTGGGACTGTTGGACGCCGACATCGTGTTCGACCCCGAGAAGGTGCTCCGCCGGTGGGAGGCGTCGTCAGATGGGCTGGACGGCTACGAGATTCACCACGGGCGGGTGGTCCGTTGCGCCGAGGAGCATTGGTTCGAAGCCGGGGGTGCCGCCCAGGGTTACCTCAGCGGCGGCGTGTTCGGTACGCATTGGCACGGCCTGCTGGACAACGACGATTTCCGGCGCGGCTGGCTGGCACAGGCGGCCCACGCCGCCGGCCGGCCCGGATTCGCCGTGGCCGCCGACGTCAGTGTGCCGGCCCGCCGCGATGCCCAACTCGACCTGATGGCCGATCTGCTCTCGGCCCACCTCGATCTCGACGCCGTACTGGACCTGCTGGCCGGGCCGCCGCCCGCCGCACCGGTCATCACCACCGCTCTGGGTGCCCTACCCTGATCGGCATGGCAGGTCGCAGGGTGTCCGACGACCGATGCGGAGCGCAGCGACGAGGAGGAGTCGGACGGTTAGGGCT
>CAZVST010000041.1:0-1462 GCA_964629725.1 uncultured Mycobacterium sp. | reverse complement strand
TGTCCGACGACCGATGCGGAGCGCAGCGACGAGGAGGAGTCGGACGGTTAGGGCTGTCCGACGACCGATGCGGAGCGCAGCGACGAGGAGGAGTCGGACGGTTAGGGCTCGTTCGAGTGGCGGGGGCGCTGGCGTTCACCGCCGTGCTGCTGTCCGGGTGCGGTGCCACGGTGGACGGCACCGCGACGTGGCCTGGAGCGGCCCTGCAACGGGCGGTGCTGCGCAGTGGTGACTTCCCGACCGGCGTGCAGTACGACCGCGTCGACGAGCAGCCCGGCAAGCCCGACGGCGCCGACGGTCCCCCCTCGATGCTGTCGCGCCCGCAAGGCTGCGCCAACGCCCTCACGACCGTGATCCGCCGGACCGCCGAGCGCGGTCCCGGCAGCGCGGCCAAGTACTCGGTCAACTACGACGGCGCCCGGATCGTGATGACGGTGTTGTCCTGGAATCTGGACCTGGACATGATCAAAGCCGAAGCGGACCGCTGCGCGAGGTTCGAGGTGTTCTTCGACCCGAACTCCGACGGCATCCCGATGGCGACCGCCCCCTTGCCCGGGGTGGAGGATGGTGCGCTCGGTTATCAGCAGACGATGAGTCTCAACGGCTCGGAGACCGCCGGCTACATGGTGTTCCAGAACGTCGGTCGCCGTTCGTTGTTCGGGCTGGCCTTTCCGGCGCCCAATCCGGCGATAGTGGCGAAAGCGTCACTGCCGCAAACCTTCCTAGGGATTTTCACCAAGCAGGCCGGCAAGCTGCGAGCTTCCTGAGTAGTCCATAAGAGGCCTTCGGAAACCGGGCCGGTGACGCTCGGAAACGCATAGCTTGTGCAGATGCCTCCGTCGATAATGACCGTCGATGGTTTCGGCGTTCAGGTCGACGTCTCGGGGCCGGATCGCGGATGCTACGTGGTGCTGCTCTGCGCGGCCCAACAGCCGCCGGCGTCCTACGACGCACTCTGTGAGCGCCTGCACATCGCCGCGGTGCGCACCATCGTCATCGCGGCCGACCCGCGGATGAATCCCAAGTCGGTCATCTCGATCCTCGACACCCTTCAGATGCCATCCGGTGTCATCGTCGGCGATCGTTTCGGCGCGGAATTGGCCTGGGAGGTGGCCGCCTCCCGCCCTGACCGGTTCACCGGTCTGGTCGTCATCGACCGTGCGCATCCCCGGGTGGCCGACCCAAACGGGGTGATCCGTGACCAGGACTGCCCGCCGGTGGAGGTCAACACCACAGCGCTGTTCACCACTCCGGCGGCGCGGTCGATGACGAAGGCCAGCCAGCGGTTCGTCTTCAGCGACTTCCGGCTGGTGGACTACTGCGGACGGCGCAACGCCGCCGTCGCCACTGCGCAGCTGGCCGCCGAGATCGTCCTGCGGACCAGCACCTGGTAGCGGTCGGGGCTCTTTAAGCCTGGATGCACCGATTCGGTAGTGGTGCGTGGTGGGTCGTGACAGCGAAA
>CAZVST010000040.1:16552-44619 GCA_964629725.1 uncultured Mycobacterium sp. | reverse complement strand
ATAAAGCGTGAACCACGCCAGATCCGAAGTCCACCACTCCACGGGACGCTATCGGACCGCGACCGTCCGGCGGCGAAGGCGCCGGCTCCGGCGAACGCAATGAGCAGGAAGGCCAAGCCGTACAGGACAGCCAGCTCGCCGCCATTCTGGATGGGCAGCAGCCCTTTCGGCTGATGCTGGGTGAAGTAGGCGAAGGGTTTGCCCCGCCACCGAGCGCCGACTCGCGCTCTGAATGGGGATATCGCGCAGAATCCGATACCGCCGGCGATTTCAGCGATGTGTAAGAAGTGCGAATGCTATCGCGGACGGTATCGCTTGCCGGAAAGCATCACTGTTGCTTAAGCGGGCTCTTAAGCGGGCTGTAGAACACCAGGCCGTTGCCTTTGTTGTCGTAGACCACCGCGCGACGTTCATGGGCGTCGTCATAGGGACCTTTGACGATTCCGCCGCCGCTGGCTTCGATCGCCTTCGCCGCAGCGTCCACGTCGGCGGTCTTGATCCCCACGACAACCTGCCCCGGCGCGGGGTGGTCCACGGCGGTCGCCAGCGCCAGGGTGACCGCGCCGCCGTCCAGTGCGGCGAAGTGGGCGCCGTCGCGGAACTTGAGCGGCATGCCCAGCGTCTCGCTGTAGAACCGGATCGACTCGTCGAGATCGTCGGTGGACAGGATGATCATCCGCACTTCGTGGTCGCTCACCCGCTCAGCGTAACGGGGGTGCGACGGCGTCCTGGCCGGAAAGGGGTGAAAACAGGCCCGAGAGGGAATTTCACGGACTTTGGTCCCTAACGCGGATTTGCTGGCCAGACGCAGAGCGTGAGGCCGATCTGACATAATGCAGACTTGTCCGGAGTGAGGAATGAATCGTCGGGCCGCTTCACCGTGGCGGCGTTGTGCGTTGCCGCCGTCGCTCTCGGCCATTCGTCCGGGATTCTGTCTCCCCGGTTGGCATGGCACAGCGCGCCGGTGTCGCTGCGGGCGGCCGAGTCACTGATCATGACCGGGACCGGAATGCCGGACGTCACCCCGGAATGGATGACTCTGGTGTCCCGCAACTTCATCGCGCCCACCGCCGGTGCCGGATATGTCGCTACCGCGGTCACCACCCCGGCGCAATTCTGGCCGTTCACCGGGCCGGGCTCTCTCACGCTCGACGAGTCCACGCTTCTGGGTTCACGGATTCTCGACGCCCGACTGCAGGCGGTGATCGAGGCGAATCGCGCCGCCGGCACCGCCGACGACCCGATCGCGGTGTTCGGATACTCGCAAAGCGCCTGGGTGGCTGCCATCGAGAAGCAGACCCTGATGAGCAGGCAAGCCCACGGCGAGGACCTTCCTCCGATCGATGTCGTCATGATCGGTAACCCCGTCCGGCCCAACGGCGGCCTCTTCTCGCGTTTCCCGTCGCTGGGCGCCGTCACCTGGACTCCGCTGGTCTCAGCGCCCACCGACACCCCGTTCGACACCTACGACATCGCCCGTCAGTACGATCCGTTCGCGGACTTCCCTGCCGATCCGTCGAACGTGCTGGCCGTCGCCAATGCCGCATTCGGGCTGATCAATCACGACTACTCCACGGTCACACTGAATCCCGACGACCCGCGCTACGACCTGAACACGGTGGTTCAGCATTACGGCGACACGACGTACTATCTGATCCCCTCGAAGCTGCCACTGCTCGAACCGCTGCGGCAGACGGGCTTCGGCCAGGTGGCCGACGCCCTCGAGCCAGTGCTCACCCCCATCGTCGAGTCGGGGTATGACCGCACCACGCCCTACGGCCAGTACACCCCCGCCCCGACACCTGTCGCCGCTGCGGCCGGCGGTTCACGCCCCCCGGCACGCGCCGACCGGCAGGCGCGGGTGGCGCCCGCGCCGGCAGCGTTCGCGAGCACCGCATCAGTGCACCGAACCGAGAAAGTCGGGCGCTCTCGGCGTTAGGGTTTCCCGATGAGCGATAACAAGATGCTGGTCCTCAACCGTGCCGATCTTGAAAGCCTGGGATTGACGTGGAAGGAGATCATCGACGTCCTCGAGGACGCATTCCGGCAGAAGGCCCGCGGACTGGTCCAGAACCCGCCCAAGCCCAAAGTGACCTCCCGTGAGGACGCCTTCATTCACGCGATGCCCGCGTACCTCGGCGGTTCGGACCGGATCGGCCTGAAGTGGGTGGCCGGCTACGAGCAGAACGCCGCCAAGGGGCTGCCCTACATCTACGGCGTCATGATCATGAACGACGCCGAGACCGGCCGGCCGGTCGCCCTGCTCGACGGGGGATGGATCACCGAGATGCGCACCCCCGGCGTCTCCGGGGTGACGATGCGCCACGTTCCGGGAGATCCCAAGCACGTGGCCATCGTCGGGTTCGGCCTGCAGGGTCAGCGGCATCTGGAGGTAGCCCTGGAGGAGCACCCCGCCCTCACCCACATCACCATCTACGACCGCAACCACGACAAGGCCGCGGTTCTGGAGGAGAAGGCCGGTGGCCGGGTGACCCACTTCGCCACCTCTCCGGCCGACGCGGTGGAGGGCGCCGACCTGGTGATCACCACGATCACCGTTCCGCTCGATCCGAAGCTGGACTGCGCCAACACCGACCCCAACGCGTTGCTGCTGCCCGTCGACTACGACGACGCCATGGCGCCCAAGGCATTTGACGATGCGGTGGTGTACTGCGTCGACGATCTGGGCCAATACGAGTCGGTGGCCGACAAGATGTATTTCTTCGGCCTGCCCAAGCCCGACACCCATCTCGCGGCGGTGGTGTCCGGCGAGTTCGATGTGCCGACCACCGGACGGCGGGCGTTCCTGAACATGGGGATCGCGATGGACGACGTGGCGTTGAGCTCCCTGGTGCTCGACCGCGCCCCGGCAGCGGGGGTGGGCCGCTACATCGAGTTCCCGTGACGGGATCGCGTAGCGCGGCCTGGCTGCGTGCGGGTGTTCTGGCAGCGGGTGTCGGTGCGGCGCTGACGGCGTGGCCGGCGACGGCGATCGCCGACGACGGCGCCACTGGCCGCGGCTCGGGCGGATCCGACGCCCATTCGTCGGCCGGCAACCATTCGCCCGGACCGGCCCGGGGTGCGCGTGCTGCCGCGACAAAGCCGGCCGATGACGTTGCGGCGCCACTATCGTCGCGGCCCATCCGGTCGACGACCGGGGCCGACCAACCTCCCGTACCGACCGTGAGTGCCGCGAGCACCGTCGCTCCGACGGCGAACGCCGTCGCTCCGGCGCCGACCGCGGTGGCCTCTGATCCCGGACCGATCAACGCGGCCGTCCTCGCCGCACAGTCGTATATCTACGGCTACCCGCTGATGGAGTACCAGCGCGTCCGACAGACGTTCGGGGTGGTCAACACCTTCAAGTCGCTGACCGGTTTCGCCAACCCCGATGTCGACCCGATCTGGGCGGCGATCGGCGGCGGCCGGCGACCCAATGTGGACACCTTCTACTCGCTGGCCGAACTCGACCTCAGCAAGGGTCCGGTGGTGCTGTCCATCCCGGACATGGGCAACCGTTACTACAGCTTCCAGCTGACCGACCCTTACACGAACGTGACGAGCTATATCGGCTCCCGCACAACGGGTTCCAGCCCGGGCAAGTACGCCATCACCTGGTCCGGCGGCCCGCACGCCGACGTCCCCGACGCCCAGACCGTCGAGGTTCCCTATGCGAGCATGCTCGCCCTCGGCCGCACGCTCGCCGGAGACCCGGCCGATCAGCTCAGGGCCATCGAGTTGATCAAGCAGTACACCCTGACCCCCAGCGGAGGCGCCGTCAGCCCGGTGATCCCCATCCCGAGGCCGGGTATCGGCTACCTCGACGCGATGAGCGCCGCCATGGAACTGAACCCGCCGCCGGCCGTCGATGCCCCGCAACTGGCGGCGATGGCGCAGATCGGGGTCGGCCCCGGGCTGCGGGTCGCCGACGCGCACCTGGGCCTGCTCTCGCGGGTGGCGGCGGACGTGGCGGTGAAAGCCACCGCCGCGCTACTGCCGCTGCTGACCACGCTGACGCAGTTCGCCTCGGCGGTGCAGAACCGCGGCTGGGCCACACCGGATCCGGCCATCGGGAAATTCGGCACCAACTATCTGCTGCGCGCCGGGGTCACTCAAGCCGGACTGCTGGCCAACACGCCGGAGGAGGCGGTCTACAAGGCTGGCTTGCTCGACAGCCACCTGCTGGCACTGGGCGGACTGGGCTTCGGCAGCTACACCATGCATTTCGCGCCTGGTCAGGAACCCCCGGTCGGGGCGTTCTGGTCGGTGACCGTCTACGACGCCAACGGCAACCTGGTGGCCAACCCGGAGAACCGGTACAGCGTGAGCACTAGCAGGCCCGATGAACTCGTCCGCCGGCCCGACGGATCCATCGACATCGTATTCTCCCCGTGCGATCCGGGCGACCCCGGCGCCAACTGGCTCAAAGCTCCGCGGTTCGGTGGCTTCAACGCCTATCTGCGGATGTACGTGCCCGGCCAGGCGGTGCTCGACGGATCCTGGAGGCCTCCGGCGATCGTCCACCACTGGTGATCTGGAGGGGCGTCAAATGTCCTCGGCTGCTTGCGGTTCCGACAGCGACAGCCGGAGCAGGATGGCCAGCAACGCGAAGATGATCACTGCCGATATCGCGCCGAACGGCTGGAACGGGTAGATCGCGCCGTCGATCGACATCACCAGCACCGTTTCCACGATCCCGAACGCGATGAAGAACGCCCGTACCAGGGTCCGGGACCTGCTCTGGTGCAGCTGATTTCGCCGCACCTCAACGGCGAGGGTCAGCAGCAGGACCGGTAGGATCTGGGACAGCGTCGCGGTGGTCGGCGCGTCGAGCATCGCGAAATGATGCCTGGGACCGCCCACCGGTCATCCTGCCGAGGACGTGCCGCCACCGACCTCCGCTGCGAGCGGAGGCGGAAGGGGCGCAACCGAACTCGGCGTGGCCGGGGCCGCGGGCGCCGGGGACGCCGCCTGGGCGGGGGCTGCCGCCGGCGCGCTCGGCGCGGCGGTCTTCAGGCCGGGCGTCGCTGCCGTGGCCGGCTTGGACGGCGCCGCCTTCGGGCCGTGGTAGTCCGTCCAGGTCTCGGTGCGGTAGGTGTTGCCGTTAGCGGTGACACTCAGGGCCGTCGGGGTGATGGTGTATTTCACTCCGTCGTTCTCGACGGCGTAGGAGTCCGACGACGTCTGCTTGGCCGCGGCGATCAGTTTCGCGCCGTCACCGACCCGCACACCGCGGTATTCATACCCCGACGCGGTCTTGCAGATCGCGATGCGGGAGGTCTTGGTGCTTCCGAACAACACTGCAGTATCGGGCGCTGCACAGCGGGCGGTGGAATCGACGTAACCACCGGTGTCGGACGGGGGGACAGCCGTCGGGGCGGCCATCGCCAGGGGGACACCGATAGCCAACGCCGCGGCGGCAGCGGAGGCCGCCAGGCCGTAAGTGCGCAACATGGGTCTCATTGCATCTACGAGACCATAGGGGAGTATGGGCGGGCCAGGGTCGACGCCGACCTCTGACCCAATCGTTAGGCGCCCGAGATCGTTTCGGGCACCCACTGCCCGCGGAACAGCACGCCCGTTACGGCGAGGTCGCCGTCGAGCACCACCAGGTCGGCCGTACCGCCGGCACGCAGTTCCGGACTGGGAAGGCCCAGTGCGCGGGCCGGATTCACCGACGACTGGCGGACCGCCAACTGGAGCGCGTCATCTCGCGGCAGATCGCTGTTGGCCACCGCGAATCCGAACAGCCGGTCCATGGTGGCCGTCGAGCCCGCGATGGTGTCGGTGCCGGCCAGGTGCGCGACGCCATTGGACACCTCGACGGCCAGTGGTCCGATCCGGTAGGCGCCGTCGGCCATCCCGGCCGCGGCCATCGCGTCGGTCACCAGAGACAGCCGGTCGGGCCCGACGCTACGGGTGACGTGGCGGTACAGGCCGGCATCGACGTGGACGCCGTCGGTGATCACCTCCACGGTCACCCGCGGATCCTCCAGCAGGGCGATCACCGGTCCGGGCTCGCGGTGGTGGATCGGGCGCATGGCGTTGAAGAGGTGCGTCGCCACCGTGGCGCCGGCGCCGACGGCCGCCCGGGTCTGGGCGTAGGTGGCTTCAGTGTGGCCGACGGCCGCCACCGCGCCGGCGTCGACGACGTGGCGGATCGCGTCGAGACCGCCGGTGCGCTCCGGGGCCATCGTCACCATCCGGATCGTGCCGCCACCCGCGGCGAACACCCGCCGGACCTCGTCGGGGTCGGGGTCGCGCAGCAGCGCCGGATCGTGGGCGCCGCAACGCTCCCGGGCCAGCCAGGGCCCTTCGAGGTGAATCCCGGCGATCAGTCCGCCCCGCACCTGCTCGGCTAGTTCGCTGACCTGGCGCAACAGGTCGTCTGGCGCCTCGGTGACCAGCGACGCCACCAGCGTGGTGGTGCCGTGCCGACGGTGCAGTGCCACCGCCATGGCGGTCTGCTCGGCATGCGAGAAGGCCCCGCCGCCTCCACCGTGGACGTGGGTGTCGACGAAACCCGGCACCACCGTCGCGCCCGCGACGTCGTGATCGGCGGCGCGCGGCGGGGATCCCCCGCCCAGCGCGGTGATGCCGGCGCCGGTCACCTCGATCCAACCGGGCCGCAGCACCTCCGAGCCGGTGAACACTGCACCGGCGGTGAGCAGCACCTAGATTCCCTGCCAGTCGGGCTTGGCGGCGTAGGTCTCCCGGTAGTAGTCGGCCAGTTGCAGCCGCTGCGCCGCGGCGCCGTCGACCAGCACGGTGACATGCGGGTGGTGCTGCAGGATGCTGCCCGGCCACATCGCGGTCACCGGGCCCTCGGCCATGTGGTGCACCGCCTCGGCCTTGGCGCGGCCGGTGGCCACCAGCAGCACATGCCGGGCGTCCATGATGGTGCCCAGCCCCTGGGTCAGGCAGTGCGTCGGCACCGCGTCGAGATCGCCGTCGAAGAACCGGGCGTTGTCCATCCGGGTCTGGCGGGTGAGCGTCTTGATCCGGGTGCGCGACGCCAGGGACGAGCCGGGCTCGTTGAAGCCGATGTGCCCGTCGGTGCCGATCCCGAGGATCTGCAGATCCACCCCGCCGGCATCCCGGATCGCCTCGTCGTAGGCCGCGCAGGATGCGGGAATGTCGGTGGCCAGGCCGTCGGGGCCCTGCACCGCGCCCGGAGCGAAGTCGACTCGGGAGACGAACGTCGTCGTGATGACGTTGCGGTAGGTCTCCGGGTGATCGGCGGGCAGCCCCACGTACTCGTCGAGGGTGAAACCGCGGGCCTGCTTGAACGAGACCCGGCCCGCGTCGTAGCGCGCGGCGAGGGCGTCGTAGATGGACAGCGGGGAGGAGCCGGTGGCCAGGCCCAGCACCGCATCGGGCTTGCGGGCCAACAGCTTCTCGAACACATCGGCGCCGACCTCGCCGATCTCCTCGGCATCCCGCAGGATGATGACTTCCACTTGTTACCGCCCGCTTCTACTTGTTCGCCGTGAAAAGGTGTGCGCAGCAATCGATCCGCGCTCCGGTGGTGACCGCCTCGGTGAGGTCGATGTTGCCCGGCTCACGCTCGTCCATCACTACCACCGGTACCACCGGCGAGAACCCCGCCGCGACGATGGCCGGGACGTCGTAGATGATCACCGGCTGCCCAGCCTCGACCGTGTCGCCCTGGGCGACCTGGGCGGTGAAGCCCTGCCCGTTGAGCGTCACGGTGTCCAGGCCCAGATGCACGAGAACGCCGACGCCGTCGGGTGTCATGATCACATAGGCGTGCGGGAGCAGCTTGAGGATCTTGCCGCTGACCGGGGCGACGGCGTAGCTCACCTCATGCGGCGGATCGACGGCGGCCCCATGCCCCACCATGCCGCCGGAGAACACCGGATCGGGGACATCGGCGAGGGGGATCGCGCGGCCCTCGACGGGCGCGAAGACCGGGGTCTGGCTCACGGGAGCCCTCCTCTGCGGGTGGTTTGTGGGCACGGCTCGCTTCCCGGCAAGGATAGAGAGGAACCCCGGTCAGGGAGGTCAAATCCGGCTCTCCTGCCCGGTGGGCGTCTAAGCTTCCGCTGAGCTGCGATTTAGGAAGGGCCGGGCCCAGATGACCGATGCGACCAAAGCCTCAGGGGCACAAGCAAAATCCGGGATGAAGATTCCGGGTTTCGCGCAGCTGCAGCGGCTCGGCAAGAGCCTCATGCTGCCGATCGCGGTGCTGCCGGCCGCCGGCATCCTGCTGCGGTTGGGCCAGGACGACCTGCTCGGCCGGATCAAGGCACCGGTGATCGGACCGTTCTTCCAGGCCATGAGCGCGGCTGGCGGCGCACTGTTCTCCAACCTGGCTCTGCTTTTCGCCGTCGGTGTGGCGATCGGCTTCGCCCGTAAGGCCGACGGCTCCACCGCGCTGTCGGCGGTGGTCGGCTACCTGGTCATGCAGGCGGTGTTCAAGACCATGTCGCCGTTCGTCCTCGAGGGGCAACTCGACAAAGCCGGTGAGCAGGCGCAGATCAACTACAGCGTGTTCGGCGGCATCATCGTCGGCCTGATCACGGCGTGGCTCTTCGACCGGTACCACACGATCCAGTTGCCGCCGTATCTCGGTTTCTTCGGCGGCCGGCGGTTCGTCCCGATCGCCGTCTCGCTGACCACCCTGGTGGTGGCGTTCGCGATGAGCTACTTCTATCCGGTCTTCGACGCCGGGCTGACGGGTCTGGGCAAGTTCATCGGCGGTTCGGGTGCGCTCGGCGCCTTTGTTTATGGCTTCGCCAACCGGATGCTCATTCCCGTTGGGCTGCACCACATTCTAAACTCGTTCGTGTGGTTCATCTACGGCAGCTTCACCAAGCCCGACGGCACCACCGTCACCGGTGAACTGACCCGGTTCGCCGCGGGCGACCCCACCGCCGGGCGGCTCACCGCGGGCTTCTACCCGATTCTGATGTTCGGCCTGCCCGCCGCTGCCCTGGCGATGATTCACTGCGCCAACGCCCGGCAGAAGAAGGTGGCGTTCGGCATCCTGTCGGCGGCGGGGCTGACCGCATTCCTCACCGGCGTCACCGAGCCGCTGGAGTTCTCCTTCATGTTCGTGGCGTTCCCGCTCTACATCGTGCACGCGATTCTGACCGGGCTGTCGCTGGCGATCGCCTACCTGCTCGACATCCACCTCGGCTTCTCGTTCTCCGCGGGACTGATCGACCTGCTGCTGTACGGCACGGCGCCGGCGGCCAAGAACATCCCGCTGCTCATCGGTATGGGGGTGGTGTTCTTCGCGCTGTACTACCTGCTGTTCCGGTTCGTCATCACGAAGTGGAACATGCGCACCCCGGGCCGGGAGCCGGAAGGCGAGTTCGAGGCCGAGGAACGCGCCAACCTCAGCGAGGGCAGGGATGCTGCCACCGCGATCCCGACAGCCGGTGCCGTCGCGACCGCGGCCAGGCCGCTCGCCAACAGCAAGGCCGAGCAGTTGATCGCCGCCTTCGGCGGCCGGCAGAACCTGGTCAACGTCGACGCCTGCATCACCCGGTTGCGGATGGACGTGGCCAACCCGTCGTTGGTCGACCACGCCCGGCTCAAGGCACTCGGTGCGGCCGGGGTCATCGAGGTCGGCAGCAGTGTGCAGGCGGTGTTCGGCACCCAGGCCGAGGCGCTCAAGAACGAGATCATCGACGTCCTGTAATGAGCGCCTCGGCCCGTTCCGGCTAGCGGGCCGGCGGCGTCAACGGTGCGAACCGCGGAGTCGACGTCGGCGTGAGCGGCAGGTAGCTCGCTTGCGTCCTCGGGATCAGCAGTGCACAGGTGTGCTCGGCCAGGCAGGGCGGCTGGGTGTCGGTGCCGGGCGCGGCCTGGCTCGACGGCGCGAAGGCTAGTGCCCCGCCGACCAATGCCGCCCCGGCGGTGCTCAGGACTGCAGCGGACAACGTGCGCTCGAACATGGTGAGTCTCCAATCTGGTGGTTGCGCCCGGCTTCGTTCGCCGGACCGTGCCGACAGTAGGAAGGCGGTCTAGGCGTCCATTGGCGGCGACGTAAGTGCCCGCTAGGAGCCTGCATCGCCCGGCGGATGACGCCCCGTATCGTCGGGGGCGATGAATGCCGTGCGAACCGGAGAGATCAAGGCGCTGACCGGTTTGCGCATCGTCGCTGCGCTGTGGGTGGTGCTGTTTCACTATCGTCCGCCGCTGTGGGCCGCCTCCCCGCGGATGCACGACGACTTCGCACCGCTCCTCGACGCCGGTGCTCAGGGCGTGGACCTGTTCTTCATCCTCAGCGGATTCGTGCTCGCCTGGAACTACCTCGACCGCATGGGGCCGGCATGGTCCGCCCGCGGTACGTGGCACTTCCTATGGCTGAGGCTCTCTCGGGTCTGGCCGGTCTATCTGGTCACCATGCACCTCGCAGCGTTGTGGATCTTCGTCACCCTGCACGTCGGAGACTTCCCGTCGCCAGATGCCGAACGGCTCACGGCCGTCAGCTATGTGCGTCAACTGCTGATGGTCCAGCTCTGGTTCGAGCCGTTCTTCGACAACACCAGCTGGGACGGGCCGGCCTGGTCGATCAGCGCCGAGTGGCTGGCCTACCTGCTGTTCGGTGGGCTGGTCCTGGTGGTCTTCCGGATCGCGCTGGTGACCCGGGCGCGAATGTTGTTGGTGCTGGCGATGATTGCCGCGCTGCCGCCGACGGCGCTGTTGCTCGGCACCGGGCTGTTCTATTCGCCGTGGAGCTGGCTGCCGCGGATCCTCGCGCAGTTCGCCGCCGGGGCGCTGGCCTGCGCGGCGGTCCGACGGCTGCGGCTCTCCGGCCGGGGCCGGCTCGCCGCCGGCTATGTGTCGGTCCTGCTCGTCGCGGCGATCGTCGTGGGCCTGTACTACTACGACGCCCACCCGGTCTCGGGCATCGTGGACTCCGGCGGGCTGACAGCGGTGCTGTACCTTCCGCTCGTGGTGGCGTTGTCAGTGGGCACCGGTCCGTTGCCGGCGCTGCTGTCCACCCGGCTGATGCGCTACGGCGGACGGATTTCGTTCAGCCTCTATATGATTCACGAACCGGTGCACACGATCTGGGACTGGATGGTGCGGCAGTACCGCATCGTCGTGCCGATGTCGACCGCCAAACTGGCGGCCGCCGGCCTGATCGTGGTGGCGGTTCTCGCCGCGGTTGCTCTCTATCACCTCGTCGAGGAGCCCGCGCAGCGCTGGATGCGACGAATGATCGACGCCCGCGACGTACATCCGCCCGCAGGCGGTGAGCCGGCATTACGCTGACGTCACTGTGAGGTGGGGACGACCATGAGCAAAGCCGCCGTTCGGGCCCTCCTGGCGATCGTGATCGCCGGGGCCGGTGCGACTTCCGTGTGGACGGCGCCCCTGGGTCGGTCGGACGGTCCGGCACACGTCGCCGTCATCGGCGACTCGTACACCGCCGGATCCCGCGAGGGCGGCAACGGGCCGCTGTCCTGGACCCAACAGGCATGGAAACTATTGGCCCAGAGGGGCATCCAGATTCTGGCGGATGTCGCCGCGGAAGGCGGGGCCGGCTATGGGCAGCCGGGGACCCACGGCAGCGTCTTTAAGGATCTGACCGCCCGAGCGGTGCGCCGCAACGACGCGCTGGTGGTCTTCTTCGGTTCCCGCAACGACCAACCGGTGAACCCGGCCCAGCTTCCCGGGTTGGCTGCCGGCACGTTGCACCTTGCGCACTTCATCGCCCCGGACGCTCGCGTACTGGTGATCGGGCCACCCTGGCCGTCGAGTACTCCGCCGCCGGCCGTGCTGGCCATCCGCGACACCCTGCGGAGCCAGGCCGCCGCGATCGGGGCGACCTTCGTCGACCCGATCGCCGAGGACTGGTTCGTCGGGCGTCCGGACCTGATCGGCCAGGACGGGGTGCATCCCACCGACGCCGGGCACGCCTACATGGCCGCGAAGATCGCCCCGCTGATCTACGCCCAGTTGACCACCGGGGTCTGAACTCCGTTGCCGCTGCTGGATTCTCCGCGCCCCGGGCGTAGCGCAGTGCGGCGCCGTCTGGCAATGGCCGCCGTCCTCGCCGCCGCAGCGATCGGGCCTGTCGCCGTGCACCGGACCGACGCGTCACGACCGATTGACGGGCCGTACGCGCGGCTGCTGGGCGAATCCACCGACCTCGGCCCTGCCCAGGGCGGTGCGGTGCGGCTCATCGCCGCACTGAACCGGCCGGCGATGCCGCTGAGTCTGAATGAGTGGGCGAGCCTGCGCGGCTTGACCGTTCACTGGCGGGCCGGGGATGCCTGGGCCGTCGTCGCAGGTGCGCCGGACGCCGTCGCCGCGGCCTTCGCGGTATCCATCCGCCGCTACCGGGCTCCCGGAGGCGAGGTCTTCGACGCCGCCGCGCAGCAGCCCGGCGTCCCGGCTCCGGCCTCCGGAGAGGTCGCCGGGCTGGGCCGGATCCTGACCTATACGCCGTATCGAGAGGGGCTGCCGCCGACCCCGCCCCGCGACGTGCCAGGCGGCGGACTGCTGCCGACCGAACTGGTGAGCGCCTACAACATGGCCGGGCTGAGCCGCGGCGGATTCACCGGCAAAGGCTCCACCGTGGTGGTGTTCAGCTTCGACGGTTTCGACCAGGCCGATCTGGACAGCTTCGCGGATTGGTTCGACATCCCGCGGTTCACCCCGGAGGTGGTGGGCGGAACGCCGTCGCACCGCACCGGTGAAGCCACCATGGACCTGCAGATGATCCACGCCATCGCCCCGGACGCCAGGCTGGTGATGGTCAACGCCCGCCCCACCGTCGAAGGCCCGGCCGTCGAGGGAACGGCTTACGAGAAACTCGGCAGGTTGATGGAGTCGGTGGACCGCCGGTTTCCCGGTGCGGTGTGGAGCTTTTCGGTCGGGTGGGGCTGCGACCGGCTGATGACCGCCGCGGACCTGGCCCCGGTCCGTTCCGCGCTCGCTGCCGCGCACCGGCACGGCACGACAGCCTTCGACGCCACCGGCGACATGGCGGGCCTGGAGTGCCGGGGCGGCAAGCGGTGGTCGGACCCACCGAGTCCCGACGACGTCGGGGTCGACGCCGTCGCGTCGGTGCCGGAGATGACCGCCGTCGGCGGCACGACGCTGTCCACCGACGCCGGGGGCGGTTGGCTGGCCGAACAGTCGTGGTACGACGTGCCCCTCACCCAGGGCAGCGCTGGCGGCGCCTCGGCGCTGTTCGGGCGCCCGCCCTGGCAGGACGTCGCGGCCGCGGCCGGGCCGGCCGACCGGCGGCTGGTGCCCGACGTCGCCGCCGTCGCCGACCCGTTCACCGGGGTGAAGTTCGTCTACCGCCAACAGGTGGTCACCGGGGGAGGGACCTCGCAGGCGGCGCCGTTATGGGCGGGCATCGCCGCGGTGGTCAACCAGCTGCTGGCCGACCAGGGCCTGCGGCCGCTGGGTGACCTCAACCCCCTGCTCTATGCGGTCGCGAAAGGCTCTGCCCTGCCAGGCTTCCGGGACATCGAACTCGGTGGCAACGCAGTCAGCACCGGAAACCGGGGCTATGACATGGTGACCGGACTGGGCAGCCCGAACGTCGGAAGCCTTGTCAGGGACATCATTCTGATCCGGACCGAACGCGCATGAGCCAATCAGAAGACCGCGCATGAGCCAATCAGTAGACATTGTGGGAGAGAAGGATTCGGTCACCGGCTACGCGGTACCGCCCGGCGCGTACACGGTTGCACCACGACGAGGCCCCAAATACTTCGTGACACTGGGGGTGTGGGCGCTGGTGCTGGCGATCGGGATGGTGATCCTCATCGTGGTCGATGCCTGGGTGCCCGACGTGCCGAACCGCTACGTGTGCCCGCCGGATTGCGGCCGTCCGCCACCGGGCTTCCGGTGGCGATCAATCCGCGGTTCACCGCCCCGGGCGGTGAATTCTCGGTGTCCTACCCGGTGCCCGGAGCGGCCTACGACGTGACCACTGACGACCACGGAGTCACCGCGGTGTGGACGGCGGGTGACGGCGGAACCCTGCGACTCGCCGGCCGGCCGGCCGCGGGGCGCATCGCCCGGGACATCGCCCAGACGTTGGTGGACGACATTTTCCCCGACGCCCGGCTGGTCTACGAACTGCCCAATGCGACGGTCGGCTATCAGCCCGGATTCGGTGCGGCCTATGACTTCCGGCCGCTGGCTGCGTCCAGCAAGGCCGACCTGCTGAGGGTCATCGTCGTTGTCGCGGTGAAGAACGACGTGGCGCTCATCGCCGTCGCAGCGGGACCGTTCCGCGAGTTCACCCCGTTGTTCGGGCCGGGGCCGCCGTCGCCGGCGAATCTGCAGATCGCCCAGGACATGGGCAAGTACGTCAACAGCTTCAGTTGGCGCGGCGACCCGCCACGCTGAGCATCAGGCCTGCGCCGGCGGGTCGGGGGTGTCGGGTGTGTAGGCGTCGGTGTCCGGGCCGGCGTCGGGAATGGTGTCCGGAAGGGCGTCGGGGTCCGGATTGGGAACCGCCGGCTGTTTCTTCAGCCAGTCCTTGAGCTTGAAAAGCTCACTGGCCACCATCCCCATGCCGAGCAGCAGCACACCGCCGATGATCAGCGCAGTCGTCATGGGCGAACCCCTTCAGCATGTGGTCGCAACTACCCTGGTACCAGTGTCCCAGCCGTCTCCCGCTGATGTGTGCCAGTTGCGTGCCCGGCTGGACGGGCTGACCATCCGCGATGCCTCCCGCCTGGGCCGTCGGCTGCGCTCGCTGCGCAATCCGGTAAGCGAGGCGGCATTCGCCGATTTCTCCCGTCAGATCGCCGCGGCCGAGGCGATGGTCGCCGGTCGGGCGGCGGCGGTGCCGGCGATCAGCTATCCCGACCTTCCGGTCAGCCAGTTGCGCGGCGAACTCGCCGCGGCGATCGCTGCCCATCAGGTGGTGGTGGTGGCCGGCGAGACCGGATCGGGCAAGACCACCCAGTTGCCCAAGATCTGCCTCGAACTCGGCCGCGGGGTGCGGGGCATGATCGGGCACACCCAGCCGCGACGCCTGGCCGCCCGCACGGTCGCCGAGCGCATCGCTGAAGAGCTGAATGTGTCCCTCGGTCAGGCGATCGGCTACAGCGTGCGGTTCACCGACAACGTCAGCGACCGCACCCTGGTCAAACTGATGACCGACGGCATCCTGCTCGCCGAGATTCAGCGCGACCGCCGACTGCTGCGCTACGACACCCTGATCCTCGACGAGGCGCACGAACGCAGCCTCAACATCGACTTCCTGCTCGGCTACCTGCACGAGCTGCTGCCGCGCCGGCCCGACCTGAAAGTCATAGTCACCTCGGCCACCATCGAACCGCAGCGGTTCGCCGCGCACTTCGGCTCTGCCGCCGGCCCGGCCCCGATCGTCGAGGTGTCCGGACGCACCTACCCGGTCGAGATCCGTTACCGCCCTCTGGAACTGCCCTCGCCTGCGGATGCTTCCGAAGATCCGGACGACCCCGACCACGAGGTCGTCCGCGTCGAGCCGCGCGATCAGACCGAGGCGATCATCGATGCGTTGCAGGAACTTTCGGCCGAGCCGCCCGGCGACGTCCTGGTGTTCCTGTCCGGGGAGCGGGAGATCCGCGACACCGCCGAGGCGATCCGCGCCCACTTCCAGAAGGCGCGCCGCGACGTCGAGGTGCTGCCCCTGTACGCCCGGCTGCCCACCGCCGACCAGCACAAGGTGTTCGTCCCGAACACCAGCAGGCTGACCCGACGTGTGGTGTTGGCCACCAACGTCGCGGAGACCTCGCTGACGGTCCCGGGCATCCGCTACGTCGTCGACCCGGGCACGGCCCGGATCTCCCGCTACAGCCGGCGCACGAAAGTGCAACGGCTGCCGATCGAACCGATCTCACAGGCCTCGGCGGCGCAGCGGGCCGGCCGTTCGGGACGCACCGCGCCCGGGGTGTGCATCCGGCTGTACTCCGAGCAGGACTTCACCGGCCGGCCCCGATACACCGACCCGGAGATTCTGCGGACCAACCTCGCCGCGGTCATCCTCCAGATGGCGGCGCTGCACCTCGGCGACGTCGCCGACTTCCCCTTCCTCGACCCGCCGGAACGGCGCAGTATCAACGACGGAATCGCCCTGCTGCAGGAACTCGGCGCCTTCGACGCGCAAGGGACGATCACCGATCTTGGCCGCCGGCTCGCGCAGCTTCCCGTCGACCCCCGTCTGGGCCGGATGATCCTGCAGGCCGATGCCGAGGGCTGCCTGCGGGAGGTACTGATCATCGCCGCGGCGCTGTCCATTCCCGATCCCCGGGAGCGCCCCGTCGACCGGGAGGAGGCGGCCCGCGCCAAGCATGCCCGCTTCGCCGACGAGAGCAGCGACTTCCTGTCCTACCTCAACCTCTGGCGTTATCTGCGTGGCCAGCGGAAAGCACTGTCCAGCAGCGCCTTTCGGCGGATGTGCCGGGAGGACTTCCTGCACTACCTGCGAATCCGGGAGTGGCAGGACCTGGCGGGCCAGCTGCGCAGCATCGCCGCCGGCATCGGCCTGAATACCGGCGCCGCCGGTGGTGGCCTGCGCGCGGGGGAGGAGTCCGACGGATCCGCCGAGGCTCCCGACGCCGCGCGCATCCATGCCGCACTGGTCTCGGGACTGCTGTCCCACGTCGGTCTGCGCGATGGCGAATCGCGCGAATACACCGGCGCCCGGAACGCGAAATTCGTCCTGGCTCCCGGCTCTGTCCTGACCCGCCGGCCGCCCCGCTGGGTGGTGGTGGCCGATCTGGTCGAGACCAGCCGGCTCTACGGGCGCACCGCGGCGCGGATCGAACCCGAGGTGGTCGAACGGGTGGCCGGCCATCTCGTGCAGCGCACCTACAGCGAGCCGCACTGGGATGCCCAGCGCGGCGCCGTGCAGGCCTTCGAGCGGGTGACGTTGTTCGGCCTGCCGCTGGTGGCCCGGCGGCGGGTCGGATACGCGGCGGTCGACCCGGCCCTGGCCCGCGAACTGTTCATCCGTCACGCCCTGGTCGAGGGGGATTGGCAGACCCGGCACCACTTCTTCGCCGACAACGCCCGACTGCGCGAGCAACTCGCGGAGTTGGAGGAGCGTGCCCGCCGACGTGACCTGCTGGTCGGCGACGACGAGATCTTCGCGTTCTACGACGCCCGAATCCCCGCGGATGTGTTGTCCGCCAGGCACTTCGATGGCTGGTGGCGCAAGCAGCGGAACCGCACCCCGGACCTGCTGACGATGACCCGCGACGACCTGCTGCGGGTCGACCCAGAAAACTCGCGGGCCGACACCGACCGCCCCGACCACTGGCGGGCCGGTGACCTGTCGCTGCCGTTGAGCTACCGCTTCGATCCGGGTGCGGCCGACGACGGCGTGACCGTGCACGTTCCGGTGGCGGTGTTGGCGCGCCTCGGTGGCCAGGAGTTCAGCTGGCAGGTTCCCGCACTGCGGGAGGAACTGGTGACCGCATTGATCCGTTCGCTGCCGAAGGACCTGCGCCGCAACTTCGTCCCCGCGCCCGACACTGCGCGCGCCGTGCTCGCGAACATGCAGCCGTCCGAAGAGCCACTGCTGGAGACGCTGCAGCGCGAATTGCATCGTGCCAGTGGGGTTCTGGTGCCGAGCAGCGCCTTCGACCTCGACAAGCTGCCGGCGCACCTGCGGGTCACCTTCGCCGTCCAAGGCGCGGACGGCAAGGAGTTGGCCCGCGGCAAGGACCTGGAGACCCTGCAGATCCGACTGGCCGGGCAGACCCGGCGCGCCGTCGTCGACGCCGTCGGCACCGTGGAACGGACCGGCCTGCGGGGCTGGCCCGACGACCTCGACGAGATACCGCGCAGCATCGAACGGCGCGGAGTTCGTGGCTACCCGGGGCTGGTCGACACGGGCGCGACCGTCGATGTCCGGGTCTTCGCCACCGCCGCCGAACGCGACGCCGCGATGCGGGCGGGCCTGCGCCGACTACTGCGGTTGGCCTCCCCCTCGCCGGTGAAATCCACTGAGAAGCAACTCGATCCGCGGCGGCGACTTGCCCTGAGCAGCAATCCTGACGGATCGCTGACCGCACTGCTGGAGGACTGCGCAGACGCCGCAGTCGATGTCCTGGTGGGCGCACCGGTGTGGAAGCGCGGCGAGTTCGATGTTGCGCGCCAACGTGTTTCGGCCGACCTCGGTGCGATGACCGAGGAGATCCTCGGCCGAGTCGAGAAGGTGCTCGCGGCGCTGCAAGAGGTTTCGCTGGCGATGCCCGGCACCGCGGCGCCCCCTCAGGCCGACGCGCTCGCCGACATCCGGGCGCAGTTGGCGACCCTGGTCGGTCCCGGCTTCGTCGCGTCCACCGGGGCCGGGCACCTGGCCGACCTCACCCGCTACCTGACCGCCATCGCCCGCCGGCTCGACCGGCTCCCGCAGGCGCTGGCAGCCGACCGCGAGCGGATGGCCAGGGTACGGGCGGTGCAGGACGCCTACGACGAACTTGTCGGTGCGCTGTCGCAAGCTCGATCCAACGCCGACGACGTCCGCGACATCGCCAGGTTGATCGAGGAATTCCGGGTAAGCCTGTGGGCACAGCAACTGGGGACCGCCCGCCCGGTCAGTGAGCAGCGGATCTACCGGGTGATCGACGCCGTACTGGAGGGGTGAGCATTGGCCACTGGTTCGAAGACGCGCAAGCCGAGCGCGCGACGCGTCCGCGGCGCGTCATCAGACACCGGTAAGCGGTTCGACCTGGTTCTTTCCGGCGGAGGGGTGAATGGAGTCGGGCTCGTGGGGGCCGTTGTGAGACTCATGGAAGCCGGCTACCGCGCCAACCGGGTGGCCGGAACGTCGGCAGGATCCATCGTCGGCGCGATCGTGGCTGCCGGAGCCGTGTCCGGGACGCAGGGGCCCGACGAGATCCGCGAACTCGCCATGAGCATCGACTCACCAAGTTCCTCGACCCCGGCGCGTTGGAACGGGTGCCCGTCGTCGGACCTGCCTGGGCGATCTTGGATGGCCATGGTGTCTACAAGGGCGACTATGCGCACGACTTCGTCGCCGAGCAGTTGAAGAGCCTGGGCGTGGAGACGTTCGGGGACCTGCGCCTCCACGACGACCAGGTCCCCGCGGAACGCCGCTACCGGCTGGTGGTCACCGCCACCGACATCACCCGCGGCCAGCTGGTCCGGCTGCCGTGGGACTACCGGGGCGTCTACGGGCTGGACCCCGATGAGCAGCATGTCGCCGACGCGGTGCGGGCGTCGATGTCGATTCCGTTTCTGTTCCGCCCGGTCAAAATCACCAGCGCTGCCGGCCTGGAGTCCACCCTGGTCGACGGTGGTCTGCTGTCGAATTACCCGATCGACACCTTCGACCGGCTGGACAGCAAACCGCCGCGCTGGCCGACGGTGGGAGTAACTCTGCTGCCGAACCTGCCGGAGGGCAATGACCGGGTCATCCCCGGATTGGCGCCGGTGCGAATGTTCAGCGGACCGCGGCTGCTGGAGCAGATCCTGACCACCATGCTGGTCGGGCGGGACCAGGCCTACCTCAGCGAGCCGTGGGTGAGTGCGCGGACCATCCGGGTCGACTCGACTGACGTCGGCGTGGTGGATTTCGATGCCACGGGTGCGGAACTCGACGCCCTCTACATCAGGCGTGCCGCGGCGACGGAGTTCCTGGCAGGGTGGGACGAAGCGGCCTACCGCCAACGATTTCGGTGAAACCGCCGGTGGGCTACGGTGCTTCGATGCAGAAGCCCTTCCTCGCGGCCATGCTGTGCCTCGCACTGCTCCCGGTCGCGGGATGCGCCCCGAGCCGCAAGGGCGCGGCGCAGTCAATCAACGACGCGGTCGCTCAACTCCCCGGCGTCGCCTCGGCGGATTTCGATTACGGCTCCGGCTGGCCCAAGGGTGACGAGCGGTTCGACTTGACGGCGGTGCTGCGCGACGACGCGACCCCGGAGCAGGCGCAGGAACTGGGAAAGACGTTCGCGGACAGCATCGCTCAGAAGGACTTCTCCGCTGACGACGTCGCACTCGAGGTCAAGTACCGCGTCGTCGATCGGATGAACCGGGTGCCGTCGACGTCGTCGGCCGCGATCAGCCTCGATCACGGGAACGGTGCCGGAGTACCGGCCGCGCTGAAGGAGTGGCTCGGCATCGCGCAGTCGCCGGGGGTGCAGAGCGTCCGCCTGAACCGGCCGGAGGGGGCAGTCGAGATCACCGTCGACCAGAACGCGAAGGACGGCGATCTGGCAGCGCTGGCCAAGACCTATCCTGACCTCGACCATGCGCAGTGGATCCTCACCGGTGGAAACCTCATGCAGACAAAGCCGTTCGCCGAGGACTACCCCGAGGTGTACCGGATTGCGGGCATGGTCCCCGACGTCGCACTGCGCGATCTGTGGAAGAAGATCGTCGCCGAGGTCGGAGCGGCCGGAGAGGTCAGCGCCGAAACCGACATGAGCCGCCGCGAGACTCCCACCACCGTCGACGTGAACTTCGTGACGTCTCGCGACCGGGAAAAGAACCTCGCGCAGGCCTGGATGGTGCTGCCGCTGCTGGAGAAACTGCCGCAGCGGGCGAAGGTCGACTTCGACGGGGCCCTGTTCACCATCGGCGGATGCACCCCCGCCGACGCGGGCCGCAACCCTGACCGGCTGGAAGTCGAACTGCGGCAGAAGTACGAAAAGTGCTGAGCCGCAAGCTCATCCCTTCTCGACCCGTTTCTTCAATCCGTTGAGCGCCTGATCGACGATGGTCGAGGCGGCCTTCTTCTTCATAAAGCCCATCATCGGGATCTTCGGGTCGATCTCCAGCTCATAGGTGACTTTCGTGCCGTCACCGTCCGGAGTCAACCGGTAGGTTCCGTCGAGTTTCTTCATCATGCTCGACTTGGGCTTGCCGGACTCGTCGGAGTTCAACGTCCAACTGACCGCCTCGTTGCCCTTCCAGACATAGGAGATCTCGTAGGTGTCCTTGCCGACGGGGGTGTTGATGCTGAACGACGCGTCCTTGGCGGCACCGTCGTCGTGGGTGCTGACGATCTCGACGGCGGTGAAACCCTCACTCCAGCTGGGGTAGTCCGCCAGATCGGCGATCACGGCCATCACCTCTTCGGGTGAGGCGTTGATCTTCACCGAGTCCGAAACCTTGTCTGCCATGAATCCTCCGATCGTGGGTTAGACGGTCGCGGGCCGCGTGCCGTCCGGGCTTGGTGTTCAGGGCTGGCCGTTCGCCACCTTAACCGCGCCGCTGTGCGCGACGGCGGTGTCGAGCACCAGGTCGGCGACCCGGCTGCGGTGTTGTTCGGCGCTGCCCAGCAGGGCGGCGTCGGTGGCCGCGCGTTTGAAGTACAGCTGAGCCTGGTGCTCCCAGGTGAATCCGATACCGCCGTGCACCTGGATGGTGTCGGCGGCAATGCGTTGCAGCGCAGTCGAACTCAGCGCCTGGGCGATGCTGACCGCCAGCGCTGGATCGTCGGATCCGTCCGACAGCGCCCACACCGCGTGGTACGCGGCCGAACGGGCGTGTTCCAGGTCGACGAGCATGTCGGCCAGCTTGTGCTTGATCGCCTGGAACGAGCCGATCTGCCGGCCGAACTGCAGCCGCGACTTGGCGTAGTCCACCGAGATGTCCAGCAGATGCTGGGCGGCGCCGACCTGTTCGACCGCCAGCAGCGCCGCGCCCACCTCAAGCGCATGGGTGATCACCCGTTCAGCGTCGTCGGGACCGGCCAGCAACCGGCCCGCAGCGCCGTCGAACGCGACGATGGCCTGCGGACGGGTGAGGTCCATGGTGACCAGTGGTGTGCGCTGCACGCCGGGGGTGCCGGCGGCTACCGCATAGAGGCTCACCCCGCCGGAACCCAGTGCGGCGACGAGTAATTCGTCGGCGGCGTCCGCGTCGACCACGCGCTCGACGACACCGGTGAGGGCGTCGCCGTCGGCGGTCACGCTGATCGCCGACGCATCGAACGCGCCGCCGCGGTCGGGGACGGCGAACGCCGCGGTGGTCTCGCCTTCGACCAGTGCGGCCAGCAGGTCGTCGCGCGCCGAACCGGCCGGGCAGGCCACCAGGGCGGGGATCGCCAGGTAGACGGTGCCGAAGAGCGGGCCGCAGGCCAGCACGGCCCCGAACTCCTCGACCGCGACCGCCTGGTCGACCAGGGAGCCGCCGACGCCGCCGTCGGCCTCGGGAACCGACATGCCCAGCACGCCCAGTTCGGACCCGAGTCGCCGCCACACCGCCGGGTCGAAGCGCGGTTCGGACTCCATCAGTCGGCGCACCGTGGCCTCGTCGAAGTTCTCCGCGCTGAACTTGCGCACCGCCGTGCGCAGGGCGCGCTGCTCATCGGTGAATCTGAACTCGCCGCTCGCGTTGGCCACTCTGATGGGCTGATCCGCAGGCTCCTCAGCCACTCTGATGGGCTGATCCGCAGGCTCCTCAGCCACGTTGATGGGCTGATCCGCAAGCTCCTCAGCCACGCGGCACCTCCTTCCACGGCATCCCGGCGTCGGCGCGCAGATCGCCGGGCAGGCCCAGCACCCGCTCGCCGAGGATGTTGCGCATGACCTCCGAGGTGCCGCCCTCGATGGTGTTGGCCCGGCTGCGCAGATAGCGCTGCTGGATCGGTCCGCGCCAGTCGCCGGTGCCGGCGTTGGCGCCCCACATGGCGTAGCTGTGGTACAAAATCCCTTCCGGCCCAAGCAGATCCATGCAGAACTGGTAGATCTGCTGGTTGAGCTCGGCCCCCACCATCTTGCCGATCGACCCCTCCGGGCCCGGTCCGCCCGACGTCGCCGAGGCACGGGAACGCTCCGAGGTCAGCCGTTGAGCCTCCGCCCGCAGCCACAGCGACGCCAGCCGGTCGCGCAGCACCGGGGTGTGCAGATCCGGCCGCGACGCCCACAACTGCACTACGTCGGAAATCGTTCCGGCCCCGCGCCGGCTGCCGCTGGCGCCGAGCGCGCTGCGCTCGTTCATCAGCGTCGTCATGGCTACCCGCCAGCCGTCACCCACCGCCCCGAGCCGGTGGGCGTCCGGGATCCGGGCGTCGGTCATGTAGACCTCGTTGAACTCCGCCTGGCCGGTGAGCTGACGCAGCGGGCGGCACTCGACGCCGGGGGCGTACATGTCCAGGATGAAGTAGGTCAGCCCCTTGTGCTTGGGGGCATCCGGGTTGGTGCGGGCGAGCAGCAGACCCCAGCGGGCCTTGTGCGCCAGGCTGGTCCACACCTTCTGCCCGTTGATCACCCACTCACCACCGTCGGGCACCGCGGAAGTGGCCAGACCGGCCAGATCCGAGCCGGCGCCCGGTTCGGAGAACAGCTGGCACCAGATGTCCTCGGTGGTGGCCAGCGGGCGCAGGAAAGCGCTCTTGAGCTCCTCGCTCTGGGCGTGCTCACGGATCGTCGGTGCGGCCATGCCGTACCCCATCGGGTTCAGGCCCAGCGGGACGGGGCCGCCCGCGCCTTGCAGGATCGCGTCGGCGACGGCCTGCAGGCCTCGCGAAAGACCAAGGCCGCCAAGCCCTTCCGGGAAGTTCACCCAGGACAGTCCGGCGTCGTAGCAGGCGCCGAGGAACTCGGTCAGCGGGACCTGCTTGGGATCGTGTTCGGTGACTACCTGATGGGCCAGTTCAGCGACCCGATCAGCAGCGGCATTGCTGGTGCTCACGACAGTCACCATACCCATCGGTCGGTATGTGCTTCCCAGCGCCGATCACTCTGAGGGGCGGCCTCGCCAGGACTCGACTGATCGACGGTTTCCCTGCTCATCGGGCTGTAAGGAGCACGCACAGTCATGAATACATCGTCGCGTCTGTTCGCCACGCTGGTCAGTGCCGCAGCGGCGCTTTCGCTCGCCGGTTGTGCTTTGTCCGACACGCCCACCGCCACGCCGCCGTATCGGCAGGTGGTCACCTCTTCGACGCTGCCGCCACCGCCGCCCCCGCCGTCGTCGACGGGATCCGTCCAGGGCATCGACTCGAGCATCTCCGCAAGCGATTCAGGACCCATCAAGCCCGGCGGCGATCCCTTTGAGTTCACCGTCACGTTGACCAACACCACTTCTGCCGACATCGCCGACGTCGAACTCGTTCTTGCGCTGGGTCACTGCACATGCGCACCGAGCCCCGGCGCAGCGATGATGCCGACGGGTTCGATGAGGATGCTCGATCCGACCACCAGCACCTGGGTGGATGTCCCTTACGATCGCGAGGGGACCGGCATGGACTACTACTACCAAAACCTCGTTCCGCCCTTCGTCATCAAGGCGGGTCAGACCCTCACCTTCCGGCTCCAGATGCGGATCGACCCCAACCCCGATCTCATCGCAGGAGGATCGATGATCAACGTGATCGTCAAGACGCCGGCGGAGGCCGGCCGGGGCGGATCCCTGCCCATCACCGTCGAACCCTAAGGCGCATGTCTCAGGGGTCGGCTTCGGTCCGGGGCCCGAACGTGTGCACCGACTCCGGTGTCTCCGTGAGCTTCGGTCGGCGTCCGATGTGCGCCTCTGCTCGCATCCGGGCCGACATGTGCGGATAGTGCACCTCGAAGGCCGGCCGCTCCGAGCGGATGTTAGGCAACTCGGTGAAGTTGTGCCGCGGCGGCGGGCAACTGGTGGCCCACTCCAGCGAGTTGCCATGCCCCCACGGATCGTCCACGACGACGATCTCGCCGTAGCGCCAGCTCTTGAAGATGTTCCAGATGAACGGCAGCACCGAGACGCCCAGGATCGAGCACCCCGGACTCTGACGTGGTGGTCATCGACGAGCGCTACCCGCCGGCGGCGGTCGTCTAACATCGAGTCCCACTGACGTGCCCGTCGAGGAGGCCCCGATGAGCAAACGCCGTTCACTCGCCTTGGTCGCCTGGCCTATGTCGTCGCGATCGCGGCGGCGGCGGCGTGGCTGGTGTGGGGCCCGAGGACCGGTCTCCCCGGGGGCGGGAGCGAAGCGACTCGGGGGAGGGCACTGTGGCTGGACACCCTGATCGCCGACGTGCTGGCCACGTGCGTGGTGTTCGTCTTCAGCCGCGCCTTCCGCAACTCCAGCTTCTACGACGCGTACTGGAGCGTCGCTCCGCCGCTGCTGTTGGCGTATTGGTGGTGGCAGGGTCCGATCGGTACCGGTGGGCCGGGCGCGCTGCGCTGCTGGCTGATGGCGGTCGTCGTCGGCTACTGGGCGGTCCGGCTGACCGGAAACTGGGTGTACGGATTCCCCGGCCTGCACCACGAGGACTGGCGCTACCCGCTGCTGCGGGAGGGTGCGGGCCGCTTCGCCTTCCTGGCCGACCTGTTCGGCATCCACCTCTTCCCCACGCTGCAGGTGTTCGTCGGCATGCTGCCGGTCTACGTCGCCGCCACCCGACCGGGTGACGGGGTGGTGTGGCTGGCCTGGCTGGCTTTCGCCATCGGCATCACCGCGGTCTCCCTTGAGTTGGCGGCCGATGTGCAGATGCACCGCTTCGTCGCGGCCCGCAAGGCCGGCACTGAGACCGCCAGCGTGATGGACCGGGGCCTATGGGCCTGGTCGCGGCATCCCAACTACTTCGGCGAGGTGAGCTTCTGGTTCTCCCTCGCCCTTTTCGGGGTATCGGCCGCCCCCCGCGACGCGTGGTGGTTGTTCGTGGGCGTGGCGGTGATGCTGGCGATGTTCCTGGGCGCGAGCATCCCGCTGATGGAGAAGCGCTCCCTGGAGCGCCGGCCGGACTATCAGTCCGTCATCGATCGGGTGCCGATGCTGGTTCCGCGCCCGCCCAAGGCTGCCCGGGCATGACCCGCAGGCGGGTGGTCATCGCCGGCCTCGGCGACAGCGGGGTGCTGACCGCCATCCGGCTCGCCGGCTCGGCTGATGTGGTGGGGATTTCGGCTCAGCCCGCACTGGTGAGCGGCCAGGAACTGGGTGTGCGACTGGCCCGTCCGGCCGAGTGGGCGCGGGACTACCTGGTGCCGTTCGACCGCTACCGCGCGCTGGACGGGGTGCGCACGGTGCAGGCGAGATTGAGCGGCGTCGATCTGACCGCCCGCTGCGTCTACGGGTGGCGGCCCGACGGTAGCGAGATTACCGAACCCTATGACTCCCTAGTCATTTCGACGGGTGTGCGCAACGGGTTCTGGCGCCGCGCCGCCCTGCAGTCGCCGGCGAACATCCGCGCCGACCTCACCGCTGCCCACGAGCAGCTCGCCGCGGCCGGGTCGATCATGGTGATCGGTGGCGGTGCGGCGGCGGTCAGCGCGGCCGCCAACCTTGCCGCCCAATTCCCCGCGACGGCCGTCGACCTCTACTTCCCGCAGGACCGCCCGCTGGGCGACCATCACCGCAGAATCTGGGAACATCTGCGGCGCAGGCTGATTCGGGTTGGCGTCGGACTGCATCCCGGCCACCGCGCCGAGGTGCCCGACGGTTTCGACTGCGACGCCATCACCACCGGAGAGGTCCGGTGGAGCACTGGTCAGCAGCCTGCGAGCGCCGATGCGGTGCTCTGGGCGATCGGGCGGGTGCGGCCCAACACAGAATGGGTGCCGCTGGAACTGCTCGACCCCGAGGGCTTCGTGGTCGTCACACCCGAACTGCGGGTTCCGGGCCACCGCGGGGTCTTCGCGATCGGCGACGTCGCCGCGACCGACCCATTGCGGTCCTCGGCGCGCAACCGGGCCGATTCGATACTGGCCCACAACATCCTGGCTGAACCCGAGGGCCGGCCGCTGAAGTCCTACCGTGCCCCGCAGCATCGGTGGGGATCGGTCATCGGCGTTCAGGACGACGGCGTCGAGGTCTTCGCCCCGAATGGGCGACCCTTCCGGATTCCGGCCTGGCCGGTGCGCCAGGTGCTGATGCCCTGGATCGTCCGGCGCGGAATCTACCGGGGGGTCCGGTCCAACCAGCCGCTGGGCTGAGCAGGATTGCCGCGTTCCTCATCGCGGCTCCTTCGTCGCCGCTTGATCGTCGCGCGGCTGAACCCATGGCCAGTCGGCACACTGGAGGAATGGATCCGGTGTCGGCGCTGCGGCAGGTCGCCTTCTACAAGGACCGTGCCGGCGACGACGTTCGCCGGGTGATGGCCTACCGCAAGGCGGCCGACGTCATCGCCGCACTCGACGACGAGACCCGCGACCTCCTCGGCCAGTCCGAGAACTGGCGGTCCCTGCCCGGTATCGGGCCCAAGACCGCGACCGTCATCGCCCAGGCCTGGTCGGGCCGAGAACCGGATGTACTCGTCGAATTACGGAAGGCCGCAAAGGATTTCGGCGGCGGAGTGATCCGCGAGTCGCTGCGCGGCGACCTGCACTGCCACTCGAACTGGTCGGACGGCTCCGCGCCGATCGAGGAGATGGCGGCGACGGCCGCCGCGCTCGGCCACGATTACCTGGCCCTCACCGATCATTCGCCCCGGCTGACGATTGCCAACGGCCTGTCTGCCGACCGGTTGCGCCGGCAACTGGACCTGATCGACGAACTGCGCGAACGCGTGGCGCCGATGCGGATTCTTACCGGCATCGAGGTGGACATCCTCGAGGACGGCACCCTCGACCAACGCCCCGAACTGCTGGACCGGCTCGACATCGTGGTCGCCAGCGTGCACTCCAAACTCGCAATGGACCCCCCGGCCATGACCCGGCGGATGATCCGGGCGGTGTCGGACGGGCGCGTCACCGCGCTCGGACACTGCACCGGACGGCTGGTGGCGGGCGCCCGCGGCCTGCGCAGGGAATCACAATTCGACGCCGAAGCCGTCTTCACCGCTTGCCGGGACCACAACACCGCCGTGGAAATCAACTCACGACCGGAACGGCGGGACCCGCCCACCCGGCTGCTGCATCTGGCCGCCGACATCGGGTGCGCGTTCGCCATCAACACCGACGCGCACGCCCCCGGCCAACTGGACTTCCTGGGCTACGGCGCGCAGCGGGCGCTGGACGCCGGCATCCCTGCCGACCGGGTGATCAATACCTGGCCGGCTGACCGTCTGCTGGCCTGGCCGCCCGCCTCGTGACCGGCCGGCCGCCTACTGCGGTGGCGGCGGCGGGATGAACTCCGGCGCCGGTGGTGGTGGCGGCGGGATGAACTCCGGCGCCGGCGGTGGCGGCGGCGGGATGAACTCCGGCGCCGGTGGTGGTGGCGGCGGGATGAA
>CAZVST010000040.1:0-16452 GCA_964629725.1 uncultured Mycobacterium sp. | reverse complement strand
CTCCGGCGCCGGTGGCGGCGGCGGAGGCGCTTCCGGCGCGGGGGGTGGTGGCGGCGGTGGCGGTGGTGGCGGCGCCGCCATCGGAACCGTGATCGGCGGCAGACCCGGGATCTGAATGATGTTCACGTCCGGTGGGGGCGGCGGTGGCGGGGCCTCTGGTGCGGGCGGGGGCGGCGGCGGGTTGAACCCGCCGTCATACGTGGGCTCGCTGTAGGTGTCGCGGCGGGAGGGCGAGTTGTAGCCGTCGGTGTAGCCCGGGTTGTAGCCCGGTGGCGGCGGTACGTAGACCGGTGGGGGCGGGGGAGCGTAGCCGGTGCTGGTGTTGATCGTGATGATCGAACCGGGCTGCACCTGACCGTTCGGGAATGTGCCGACCACGGTGTCCTTGGCCGCGGTGTTGTCCACCGGCGCCGGTTGGTCGGCCACCTGGAAACCGGCCTCGACGATGCGCTTCTTGGCGGCGTCGAACTTCAGGCCGTTGACGTCCGGGACGGCGACAGGGGGTGCGCCGTTGACGTAGCGCGGATCGGTCGGCGGCAATGTCACCGGCCCGAAGTTGTTGGCCAGCGGGCTCATCGCCAGGAACCACGTCTGCGCGGGAGATGTTCCGCCGTACAGGTCTCCCTCGCCGCCGCACTTGCGCAGCGGGAAGGCGCACAGCGCGGCGGGTTTGGGGGAGTCGTCGAAAACGTAACTGGCGGCGGCGAGTTGGTTGGTGTAGCCGAGGAACGCCGACGAGCGATGCGACTCCGTCGTGCCGGTCTTGCCGGCCATCGGCAGGCCCCAGCCCACCGACCCCGCCGCTGCGGCGCCGGTGCCCATCGTGGTGTCCTTGGCCAGCGCGTTCGTCAGCGTGTTGGCCAGGCCCTCGGGCACCACCTGCTCGCACTTCGGGGTGGGAATCGCCACATCCTTGCCGTTGCGGTCGATGACCTTCTCGATGGGGCTCGGTGGGCACCACATACCGCCGGAGGCCAGGGTGGCCGCGACGTTGGACAGCTCCAGCGCGTTGACCTCGAACGGCCCCAGTGTGAACGAGCCGATGTTCTCCCGCTTGATGTAGTCGGCCAGGCTCTCGTCGCTCTTGGGCACGTAGTCGCGTGCCGTCCCGGGTTCGGCATAGGAGCGAAGCCCCAGCCGCACCGCCATGTCGACGGTCCGTGCCACCCCGACCTGCTGGATGAGCTTGGCGAAGGCGGTATTGGGCGACAGGGCCAGCGCATCGCTCATGCTCAGCGGGCTGCGGTAGCCGGCCGCGTTCTTCACGCACCAGGTCTTCGGCGGGCACCCCGGTGTGCCGCTGTCGCCGAGGTCCTTGGCGGCGAAATAGGGCGGCACGTCAAGCAGGGCGTTGGTACCCATGCCCATGTCGAGGGCGGCCGCACTGGTGAAGATCTTGAACACCGAACCGGCGCCGTCGCCGACCAGCGAGTACGGCTGCGGTTGTACGGTCTGGCCTTCCTCCAGCTTGAGGCCATAGCCGCGGTTGTCACCGATTGCCAGCACCCGGTGCGCATCCTTACCGGGCCGGATGACGCTCATCACGTTGGCCACGCTGTCCAGCGTCGGGGGAGCCACGTTGTTGATGGCGTCCTTGACGCTGGTCTGGACGACGGGGTCCAGGGTGGTCTTGATGAGGTAGCCCTTGCGGGCGACGTCCTCTTTGCTGATCCCGGCGCGGGCCAGATACTCCAGGACGTAGTCGCAGAAGAACGCCCGGTCGCCGGCCGCGATGCAGCCCTGCGGCAGCGAGGCCGGCTTGGGCAGCACCCCCAGCGGCGTGTCGCGGGCCGCCTGCAGTTCGCCGGCCAGGTTGGGCATGTTCTTGGCCATGGTGTCCAGAACCAGGTTGCGCCGATCCAGGGCGCCCTGGGGATTGGTGTACGGATTCAGCGTCGTTGTCGACTGCACCATGCCGGCGAGTAGCGCGGCCTGCTGCCAGTTGAGTTGGGAAGCGTCGACGCCGAAGTAGGTGCGGGATGCGGACTGGATCCCGTAGGCTCCGTTGCCGAACGGGACGAGGTTGAGGTAGCGGGTCAGGATCTCGGGCTTGCTCAACGTCTTGTCCAGCGCCAGCGCCATCCGGATCTCACGCAGCTTGCGGGCCGGGGTGGTCTCGACCGCGGCCTGACGCTCCGCCTCGGTCTCGGCGTTGACCAGCAGGTTGTAGTTCTTGACGTACTGCTGCTCGATGGTGGACCCGCCGCGGGCGTCGCCCGCACCCTTGAGGAAGCCGGCCAGTCCGGTGAGGGTGCCCTGCAGGTCCACGCCGTTGTGGTCGGCGAAGCGCTTGTCCTCGATGGAGACGATGGCCAGCTTCATCGTGTCGGCGATGCGGTCGGTCGGTACCTCCCAGCGCCGCTGGACGTAAAGCCATGCGATCGGTTTGCCGGCCACGTCGACCATGGTCGAGACGGTCGGGATCTCGCCGTCGACGATGTCGGCGGAGCCCTGCGCCACCAGTTCGGAGGCATGGTTGCTGGCAATCCCGACGCCACCGACCACCGGGAACAACAATCCCGCGACGATGACGCCGGCGAGCACGCAGAACAGTGCCAGCCGACGGACGGTGGGCCGAGTCGGCGGGTACTGGTCCGACATGCCGCTCACCCTAGGTGAGAACCGTTGATGGGGTCCAATGTGGGTTGGTGCCGCCGGTTCACCGCGGCGCGACGACGACGATGCCGTCATCGTCGCTGAAGGCCACCTCGCCCGGACGGAACTCGACACCCCCGAGGCTGATCACGACGTCCCGTTCGCCCGCGCCGGACTTGGTGCTCTTGCGCGGATTGGTGCCCAGCGCCTTGATGCCGATATCGAGCGTCCGCAGCGTCGCGGCGTCGCGGACGGCCCCGTTGACGATCAGGCCCGCCCACCCGTTGGAGCGGCCCAGTTCGGCAATGACGTCACCGACCAGTGCGGTGTGCAGGGACCCGTCGCCGTCGATCACCAGAACCCGGCCGTCACCCGGCTCGGACAGCACTGACTTCAGCAGCGCGTTGTCCTGGAAGCACCGGACCGTCGCGATCGGTCCGGCGAACTCGGTTCGGCCGCCGAACTGCCGGAACTGAAGATCGCAGCTGCGGACCTCCGCTCCGATCTCATCGACGAGGTCAGCGGTGGGACGGAATTCAACAGACATCGCCGGTGCCCTTCAGTCGCGCCGCAACCGGGCCAGGGCGAGCACGGCCAGGCCGGCCGCCGCCAGTGCGATCGACAGTGGTAACTGGTGACCGCGACCGAAACTCTCCCGCTTCGCCGGGGCACCTGGTCCGGGGTCGGCCGGTCTCGGCGCGGGCGGGAGCAGCGCGGCCTTCGCCGGTGCGGATTCCAACGCGGGCACGTCGGCGCGGGCGGCCAGTGCGGGCTGCGCGGCCCCCGCCGTCTTGGCGGGGGCTTTCTTAACGGGGGCTTTCTTGGCGGGCGCCTTGTGCACTACCGCTTTCTTGGCCGGCGCTTTCTTGGCCGGCGCTTTTTTGGCGGGCGTCTTCTTGGCCGCGGCCGGGGTGGCCGCCGTCTTCTTGGCGGGCGCCTTTTTAGCGGGGGCCTTCTTGGCGGGCGGGGTCGGCCCTTCGCCCGGCTGGTCCTGAGGATCTGCCATCTGCCGCTCCTCCTTCGTGGCGGGTCGCCGTCGGCGAACGGTTCCCATCATGCCGCACTCTCAGGAGCGTCGGCGCAACCCCCAGGCGAGGGCCCCGGCGACCAGCGCCGCCACGCCAACGATGAATGGCCACAACGGAATACGGTGCGGTGTCGATGCTGCGGCCGCCGGACCGGGGGCGCCGGTACCGGGCAGCCGGACAGTGAACGACCACGCCCCCGACACCACATGCCCGTCATCGGAGGTGACCCGGTAGTTGACCGTGTACTGGCCGGACGGGCCGAGCGGGCGCAGACCCACACTGGCGGTGGCGCCGGTGACGACCGTGTCGCCTTGCGACCATAGGTTGCCGTCGGGGCCGACGACCGTCATGGCGGCGAACGTCGGCTGCAGGTTCTCGTTGAAGGTCGCGGTGACCTGGGCGGGTCCCGCGTCCAACGTCGTGTCGGCAGTGGGATCGGTGCCGGTCAGGACGGTATGGGCGGACGCCTGCGGTGCCGTCAGGAGCAGGGCGGCGAGTATCAGCGCGACCAGCGGGTGGCGCGCCGCAAGCCTCGACCTCACAGCACTCCGAGGCGGGCCAGCAGGTCGGCTTCGATGCCCTCGAGTTGTTCGCCGATAGAGGCCTGCGCGGCCCGCCGCCGCGGTCCCGGCATGTTCTCGGCCGCGGTTACGGCCGCGGACAACGCCGCCAGCCGATCCTTGGTCGCCGCCACGAACCGCTGGGTCTCGGCGTCATCGGGACGACGGTCGGCGACCAGTTGCACCGAATGGTCGGCGGCGGCGATGCGCGCCGACAACCGTCCGCCCGCACCGGAGAACTGGCCCAGCTGCGTCAGGGGAACACCCAGCCGGTCGGCGCGACGTTCGTCGATGACGCCCCGGGCCGCGATCGCCGCCCGGTAGACGACGGGGACGACGACGGGGGCCAGCAGCCGTGACGCGGTCAGCGTGCGCCGAATCCGCCCCGGCGCCAGCAACTTTCCCGCCTGGGCCGCGCGCAGCTTCGTCTCAGCCACTTTGACGGCTGCCTTGTCGCTGTCGCGTTGCGCCCGCGCCTGCGTCTTGACGGCCTTCTTCCCGGCCCGTTCTGCCGACTTGATCCGCTTGCCCTCGTTCTTGGCGGCCAGCTTGGCCTCCAACTTGGCCTTGGCCTTGATGGCGCGAGCTTCCGCGCGCCTGGTCGCGCGGCTCTTGCGCTTGGTGAAAAGGCCCATCGCAGCATGCCTTTCAGTGAGGGTGCGGACGGTCGGTCAGGCTGGTTTCGCCCACCGTGGCTAAACCCTATCGCCCGCGCCAAGTGGGGATTTCGCGACCTGCGGATATGCCACAATTGGTGGACTTCCGCAAACCCGCGCCCGCCAGGGTGCCCGTTGCAGTCGAGGGAGAATTCGTCGTGGACCGGTCGGGACGGCGCACCACGGTGGTCGTGTGGGCGATCACCGCCGGTGTGATGTTCAGCGCCGTCGCCGCGACCGCGCCCGCCGCTGCTGACGACTCGGCGACCGCCAGTGACACGACCGCGGATCGTGATCACCATCGGACACGTGGCCGCGTGCCGACGCCCGAACCGGCACCCCACGGGTTACCCGGAGTCAGGGGCGGTGGCAACAATGCGGTGGCAACCGACCCGGCACCTGATCCATGTCCGTGGCCGTGGCCCGCGCCGTTTTCACCGGTGTTACCGGAAGGGAAGAATTACTACGTCCGCGGAGGGATCGAGGTCGAATCGCCGGATCCGGACCAGGTAACTCCGGTGTCGAAGCTCGGGAATGGGCGAGCGCCGGCGAGCGACGATCCCGACGCCCCCGACCTCGCTCTTCCGCCGGCGCAACAGCTTCTCAACCCCGCGGGCGGTGCCACTGACGCAATGCCTGCACCCGCACCCATCGCACGGGTCCGGGTCGTCTCGTCGGCACCGGCGCCAGACGCATCGGCGGTGAATCCACCGGGATTCACCCCGTCGGCCCGTCCGCTTGGCCCGGCGGGCCTCAGCCAGCCGCCCGTTCGGCTGTCCCGCCCGGTGGCCGCCCCGCCCGGCGCGGCTCTGCAGCCTCCGCAGCCTCCGCAGCTCGGCTATCCCCCTGAGCTTCGGCCCGACGAGCTGGGCCGGATCGCGGCCGGCGCCCTACCGGGGTTGGCGGCCCTGGTCGGGATGACGGTCCTCGGCGGGCTGATCGGCTACCGCCAGGCGCGCGCCGGCTATGTTCTGCGGGCCGCCGGAGCCGGCCGGTTCCTGCAATGAGCGGGCCGCTCGCGGCCGGGATCCGTTGATGTCGGCCGACCGGCAGGTGACCAAGGCCGTTAACGACGTGCTGGCGCTGGCACCCCGGCGCGGGGAGGTCTCGCTGTCACGACTGGTGTCCGCCGTCGGCGATCACCGGCGCCGCCGCATCGACGTCAGCACCACCGAACTGCCGCCGGGGGTCTCCGGTCAGTGGCGCCAGTACGCCGACCACGACGAGTTCTTGATCCAGGACGGTCTGCCGACCGTCGACCGCACGCTGGCGCACGAACTGGGCCACCTCGTGCTGGGCCACGACGGCATCTCGGTGGGCGAGGCGGCCCGGGAGTCGACCGAACTCGTCAGCGACGACCTGATCAGCTACATGCTCAATCAACGCACCGGCTGCATGGGGCCGGGCGGCGAAGATGTCGAGCAGCAGGCCGAGGACTTTGCCGCCCTATTGCTGTATCGGCTCGGGCGGCTGCGCTGCGACCGATCGTCGATCGTGCAGGTTCGCCTCGGTGAGGCGTTTGGTTGACCGTCTGGATCATCGCCGGTCTGCTGGGGATGGCGACCGGGCTGCGGATAGGCTGGGCGCTGGTCCATCAACAATCCTTGGTGAGCAGCGCGATGATCGTGGCGCTGGGAAACCTCGCCGTGGTAGCGGCACTGAACTGGCCGCCGCTGACCCTGTTGGTGGACACGGCCCTGCAATGGCCGAACATCTCGGTGGGCTTGAGTCAGATGGCTCTGGTCGCTTCGGCGGCCGGCAGCTTCGTGATGATCACCTCGGTGGCCTCCGCCCGCTCCCCGGAGGTCACCCGTCGCCGGGCTGTCGCGCAGTACGCGGTGGCGGCCGTGATCGCCGCGGTGACCCTGCTGCTTTTTCTCAACAACGGCCGTGCCGCGGAGATGTCGACGCGCGAGTACCTGAAACGCAACATCGGACTGTCCGGCGAGCTGTTCGACTGGCTGGTGCCGTTGCTGTACGTGCTGCTGGTGCTCAGCATGGTGGCCTGGGTGGGTATGCGACTGTCCAATGCCAGCCGTCGTGGCCGTGCGCTGCTGATCTTCACCGCGGGGATCGCGCTGCTGGTCGCGGCGAGTGCGTTCTTCGTCGGCCGGGCGGTCGGCGGCACCCGCTTCGCCGGCGTCGGTCCCGCGGTCACTCTGGTGGTGTGCGCCATGGGTACCGTCGCGGCCGGCGCACTGTTGCCCGCGCTGGAGGACTGGGTCGGTGCGCGCCGGGATCTGCGGTGCATCGCGGCGTTGCGCGCCGAGATGGGACGTCGCCACCCCGATATCGGCATCGGCGTGCGGCCGCGGGGTCCGCTGGTGTTCCGGGTCGCTGAGCAGCTTTCCCTTATCTCGGATGCCCTGTATTTGGAGGGTGCTCGTGCGGGGGCTGGTGCGGCACAACACGCGGCGCACTCCGAACCGCCGCCCGGTCTCGCCATCGCCGAACAGGCGCGGGTGGTCGCCCAGTGGATCGCCGCCGGACCGAACGAGGTGGGAAGTGCGTTCCCCGGCCGTAGTTGGTTGCGCCAGCCGCCCGACTGTCCGGACCGCGATTGGATTCTCGAGATCGCCGGCCAATACCGGCAGCTGACCAGGGGGCCGTCGACGGTCGGTGACGTTGCCGCAGTCGCCGACCACCCGACGAGGACGGAAACCTAACTGTCGAGGTGCTCCTGGCGACGCAACTCATCGACCTTGTTGACGACGTCTTGCTGAGCCTGCGGCGACAAACCGACCGTGCGCGCGGCGATCCGCCGGACACCCTCGTCGCGCATCTGGGCCAGCCAGTTCAACTCTTTGTCCAGCTTCTCGTAGTACTCGTCGTCTGTGAAGTACTCCGGCTTGATCCGGAAGAAGTTGGCAAGTGCCGTCATGGTGGCCGACGACGGATTCGTACGGTTGCCCGAGCGCAGCTGGGAAAGGTAGGGCGCCGACATGGTGACACCCTCAGCCTTGAGCGCAGCAATGACTTCGGCAGAGGTGTGCGGTCCGCGACCCGGCGGATAAACCGTGTCGAAGAGGCGGTTGAGTCGCGCCGCAAATGTTGTGCTCATGTTTGACCTCCAGTAGCAATATCGGAGCCTGCATCACCCTCGACGTATTTGCTGACCAGCTTACAACCTTGCCATCGAAACAACCAATTGCAAACCTCCAAGCGAGCCGGAGCAATCGGCCGCGCCGGCGGTCGGCAAACCGGGGACGATAGCGGATAACGGCGGCTTATGTCCGGTTATCCAACGTAATAGGGCCCTAAGTGGGCTAATGGTCGATGTTTCGGAAATAGCGCGGCGCACGGCTGGGCCCCACGCGGGATATGTCGCTATTGACGGCCGGCAACCGGTTGCCACGGATGGGTGAAAAAGCCAACGGTTTGCTAGAAAGGCTCAGGGAAAACTCAGCAGGAACACAGGTTTGCGCGGTGGAGCGCGAACGGTGAGGTGATCCGCTGGGCGTCGGGATCGGAGATCCGAGTAGCGGGCCCAGCAGGCCGGCGTCGGCCTATGCGGCCAGCAGCATCGCCAGGATGGCGGTATCGGGGTGGCTGATCGGATCGACGCCGACGCGGCTCACCATATTGGTGATGGTCCCGTCGGCCTCGGCCTCGACCCAGGCCGCGCGGTGCTCCAATCCCAGATGCGGGAGCCCCGGAAGCAGGACGCAACCTGACGCCGCCCCTGCGCACTCGGGAAGCGAGGGTGTGGTTTCCGACGGCGGATGCAACATCATCAGGGCCGGGGGGTGCTTACCGGCGAAATGTCCGGGCGCCACCGCCGACTCGCCCACCACCGTTCCTTCGGCGAGGACCAGTCCGACGGTCCCGGGCTGAGGCTGGTCGGGCAGTTCCTCCCGAACGCCGAAGACCGTCGTGGTGGCGAGTAAGCCAGGCAGTGAGGCCACCCGGACGGCCACGGTCAGGAGTTGAGCCCACTCCTTGGTGGAGTCCGGCCAGCGTCCGTACACCACAAAGCCCCTCAACGCACCTCGAGAGTGGAACGGGGCTATCTCCACCGGTCGACCTGAATTGCGATCCATCTCGCCTCCGCGACTCTTCCAACGAGCGACACGACAGCGGGTCGGTTCGGAACAGCATGGGGTACCAGGCCGTTGGCACGCAATAGGACGGGAGTGCTAACTAAAACCGCCGGACGGCGGGCAGGAGCGAAGCGACGCGGGGAACAGACGGGGCGCCCCGCATGATGCGAGACGCCCCGTCAGTGCAATGGTGTCAGCCGAAGATGAGGCCCTTGGTCTTGGACGTCGCCGCGGCATAGCGGTTCTGAACGTCCTCCCAATTCACCACGTTCCAGAACGCTTTGACGTAGTCGGCTTTGACGTTCTTGTACTGCAGGTAGAACGCGTGCTCCCACATGTCCACCTGCAGCAGCGGGATGATCCCGAGCGGAACGTTCGCCTGCTGGTCGTACAGCTGGAAAGTGAGCAGTTTGTCGCCGAGGCTGTCGTAACCCAGCACCGCCCAGCCGGAGCCCTGAAGCCCGTTGGCGGCCGCGGTGAACTGGGCACGGAACTTGTCGAACGACCCGAACGCGTCATCGATGGCGGCGGCGAGATCGCCGGTCGGCTTGTCCCCACCGTTGGGGGAGAGGTTCTTCCACCAGATGGAGTGGTTCACATGGCCACCGAGGTGGAAGGCGAGGTTCTTCTCGTTGAGGAAGATCGCGGCGTGGTCGTCGTTGGCCCGAGCCTCCTCGAGTTTGGCGACCGCAGCGTTCACGCCGGCGACGTAGGCGGCGTGGTGCTTGCTGTGGTGCAACTCATTGATCTCCCCGGAGATGTGCGGCTCCAGGGCGCCGTAGTCCCAATCCAGGTCAGGCAGGGTGTATTCAGCCACGTGATTCCTTCCAGTATGCGGTCGATCGACAGGCTCGACGGTTGTCCGCGCGCGACTCTGTGCACGCACCTTCAACATTGCTCTATCGGCAGATTGACCGCAAGGACGGCAGCGGACGGGATTGCTGTGCCCGGCCGGGCCTCAGAACAGCACCATCATGATGAGCAGCCCCAACAGAACCAGGGCGATTGCGCCGGCCCGAATCGCGCCGATGACATACGACCGGCTGCAGGTCGAGGAAACCCAGGGCGACATCGCGGCCCGCTGGTGGGGATCGAAGGACGGGGCACCTATCACAACTCCATGACCTGCACGTTCAATGGTGTACCCCTGTGTGCCCCGGTGAAAAATGTCACAACGATGCTGAGGCCGCGATCATAACGCGCAGTGCCGCGGTGTATCAAAAAGGCGACGGCTGGGTAACAGCCAAGTGACTCCGTGGGGGTGATGCGGTGCTGCCGGCCTCGGTTGCCACGCCGTTGCGGCGTGTCGTCCGGCGCGTCGTGCGGTGTCCGACGGCCGAAGCGCGGCAGGGGATTTCGCTCGCCGGTGTGCCGGCCGTCGCGGTTGCTGTCATCCGAGACCGGCGTGTCATCCACAGTTCCCGACCGGCCATGCGGTCCTTAGTGCACGATCGCCGCCGAGCGGAAAAAGTCGGTGTGGATAAACCTGTGGAAACTGTGGATAGTTGCCGCATTGCTGTCTGGGCGGTCAACCAAATTGGCATCGCGTGCCACAATAATCGCTCCTACGGAGTCCGTCTTCGGGCGGAAAACCCTCGCTAGGCTGGTCGCGTGATTCAGGTGTGCTCCCAGTGCGGGACGCGATGGAACGTGCGCGAACGGGAGCGGACGTGGTGCCCACGCTGCCACGGCACGTTGCTCGCCCCGGGCGTCACCGCACCCACCGCACCCGTCACCCCTCCGGTCGGGCGGCCACCCGGCGGGCCGGTCGCTCAACCGGTCGCTCAGCCGGTGTCGCGGGGCAGGGGATTCCGATGGATCGCCGTCCGTCCGGGCCCGCCGCCGCCACCGCGGCGCCAACGTCGTCAGCTGGGCCCGACTCCGCGCTACCAGACCATTCCCCGGTGGGGACTGGTCGACCAGATCGCCGCCCCCGTCCCGGAGCACACCCCCCACAAGTACGCGTCGGCTTCGACGGTGCGAACTGTTCTCCTGGTCGCGGGCGGGGTCTTCTTCCTCGCGGCCGCCGCACACGCACTGCGCTACCTGCTGCTGCTCATCAACCGCACCACGCTGTTGCCGCCGTTCATCGCGATCGGGTCGCTGATCACCGGCATCTTCGTGAGCCTGGCCGCACTTGTCTCCATCGCCGCCGTCGCTGTCGCGCTGACATCCTGGCTGATCGGCCGCCGCGCCGAGGCGTTCGGCCGCCATGGTCAGGACGATCCCCGGCCGTCATGGCAGCTGTGGGCGGGCTGCCTGGTCCCGCCGGTCAACTTCTTTTTCGCGCCGCTGTTCGTGATCGAACTCGCCCAGGCCGAACGATGCCGAGACCGGCAGAACCCCCCCGTCCTGATGTGGGCGATCGCCTGGATGGTCGCCGCGCTGATCTGCGGTTGGGCCACCTGGACGGGTCTGCGTGCGGCCGAACCGCAGGCCATCGCCGACAACACGGTCACGATGGTGATCGCCTACCTCGCTGGGCTTGCCGTTCTCGTCCTGGTCTGGCGGGTGCTCGCCGGGTTCATCGGCCCCGCGACCATCGCGGCCAGGCCGACACACCGCTGGGTCGTGGTGGCCGCCGACCCCGTTACACCGTCTGTCGTCGCGCCGTCTGTCGTCGCGCCGTCTGTCGTCGCGCCGTCTCCCGACCTTGCCGAGACCGGCGAGGAACATCCGGAGACCGACGACGAGTCGGCGGCTATTGAGTCCAGGGACCGGGAACCGGCAGCATAGGCCCATGTCGTCGGACGCCGGAGCAGCCGGGGCGCACCCCTTCGTGGTGGCGCACCGCGGCGCGTCGGCCGAACGCCCCGAACACACCCTGGCTGCCTACGAGCTGGCGCTGCAGGAAGGTGCCGACGGGGTGGAGTGCGACGTCCGCCTGACTCGCGACGGCCACCTGGTCTGCGTGCACGACCGGCGGGTCGACCGCACGTCCACCGGCACCGGACTGGTCAGTGAACTCACCCTCGCCGAATTGAAGGAATTCGATTGGGGCGCTTGGCATGCCAGCTGGCGGCCGGACGGATCCATCGGCGAGACCGGGCTGCTGACCCTGGAGGAACTGCTGACGCTGGTGCTCGACTGGCATCGGCCGGTGAAGGTGTTCATCGAGACCAAACATCCGGTGCGCTACGGGGCCTTGGTAGAGAGCAAGGTGCTGGCCCTGCTGCACCGCTACGGGGTGGCCGCCCCGCCGTCGGCCGACCGGTCCCGGGCGGTGGTGATGTCGTTCTCGGCCGCCGCGGTATGGCGAATCCGCCGTGCCGCGCCGTTACTGCCCACCGTGCTGCTGGGCGAGACGTCGCGCTATCTCGGCGGGAGTGCGGCGACCACGGTGGGTGCCACCGCGGTGGGCCCGTCCATTGCGACGCTGCGGGAGCACCCGGAGTTGGTGGACCGCGCCGCCGCCCAGGGCCGCGCGATGTACTGCTGGACGGTCGACCATTACGAGGACGTGGAATTCTGCCGCGAGGTCGGAGTGGGGTGGATCGCCACCAATCACCCGGGCCGGACCAAGGCGTGGCTGCAGAACGGCCTGACGAAGACGTAGCTAGGGCTGGGCGTCGAGTACCTGCTGGGGAATCGCCGAGTCGGTCCGCAGCGCGTCGAACAGCGCGCCGGCCGCGGCGTTGTCCCACACCACGACGTCACCGGCCTCGGTGACGGTGAACTCGCCGATGGGCACGGTAAGGGTGCCGGTGGACCCGTGCAGGCCCCAGCCCAGCCCGGCCAGACTCCATACGTGCGCGCCGGAGTCGACGGTGAGCGCGGAGAGCGCGGCATGCGGCGCCGAGTACCAGCGCCACGGGTTGAGCCAGACGAAGGGGTTCGCGGCGCGGTTCAGCAAGGCGGACATGAACTCGCGCTGGTGGATCATCCGGTCCAGATCGGCCCGCGGGGTGGCGCGGGTGCGCACGTATCCCAGCGCGCTGGCGCCGTCGAGGGTCTGGCATCCCGCAGGCAGGTCGATCCCGGCCAGCGGGTCGTTGATCGGGTCTGCCGGACAGACCCGGACACCGCCGAGGGCGTCGACCACATCGCCGAAGCCGGCGAACCCGATCTCGGCGTAGTGATCGAGGCGCAGCCCGGTGTCCTGCTCGACGGTGTGCGCCAGCAGCGCCGGCCCGCCGATGGCGAAGGCCGCGTTGATCTTGTCCATGCCGTGGCCCGGGATGTCGACGTAGGAGTCGCGGGGGATCGAGACCATGGTGGTGGGAGCGCTGGAGAGCAGGCCGGGGATGTGGATCACCAGGATGGTGTCGGTACGTCCGGCCCCCACGTCGCCGCCGGTCGCCAGCGCCGCCTGCTGCTCGGGGGTGAGGTCCTCCCGGCTGTCCGATCCGACCAGCAGCCAGTTGGTGCCGGCACCGGCGGCGGGACGGCCGTCATAGTCGCTGAAGACGGCCACCCGCCGCAACGACGAGTCCACCCACACCGCGGTCACCCCGGTGGTCGCGACGGCGACGAGGGCGACGGCAACGGCGGCGGCGACGATCCGCCGGAACCACGCCCGCACCGTAGCAACTCTGTCGCGCAACGACTTTCTGGTCACCGGAGCCTCGCGGGCCGGCGTGGGCCGGGCCGGCTTGTTCGGCGCAGATGTGCGCGCGGGCCGTGGCGGATCGGCCGACGTCCGGGGCGCGCGCGGTGAGCGGGGCCGCGGCGGCGGTGGGCCTGGCGGCACAGCCGGCGGTGGTGGCGGGGGAACCGGCGGAGGTGGCGCAGCCGGCGGCGGGAACCGCGGCGGAGGCGGAAGCCGCGGCGGTAGCGGAAGCCGCGGCGGTAGCGCGGCTCGGGGCGGTGGTGGACCCCCCGGCAGCGGCGGCAGCCGCGGTGGTGGGGGCGGGAATCGCGGCGGCGGCGGGAACCGCGGCGGCGGCGGGTAGCCGGACCCGCGCCGGATGACCGGGGGCGGTTCGCCGGGCGGTGGTACCGGCCGGCGCCGCACCGGCGGCCGGATCCGCGGGATCCGCTCCGTCGGCGGGTCCGCGGCGGGCGGCCGGTCCGGGATCTGATGTCGCCGGCCGGGCGGCTCCGGGTTCACCAGGACAATTTAGCTGGTCATGGCGCAGTTTCAGCGCAGCCAAGCCACATGGCCGGACAACACGACGTATCCGACGAAGGCCACCGTGTCGACGATGCCGTGGGCGATCACCAACGGCCACAGCCGACCGGTACGGCACCAGGCGTACCCGAACACCAGGCCCATCGCGACGTTGCCCACTCCGGCGCCGATGCCCTGGTAGAGGTGATAGAGGCCGCGCAGCACGCTCGACGCCCACACCGCCCGGGACTGGCTGAGCCCCAACTGGCGCAGCCGGGTGACCAGGTAGCCGACAACGACCACCTCTTCGGCGAATCCGTTGGCGAAGGCGGCCAGGATCAGCACCGGGATCCGCCACCAGGAGTTGTGCAGGGCCGACGGCTGAACCTCGGCGTTGAGGCCGAGATGCCGGGCGACCAGGTACAGCAGCAGGCCGGGTATTCCGATCATCGCCGCCAGGCCGATACCGCCCGGGACGTCCCGGCGTGGCCGCAACCGTCCCAGGCCGATCGCCGATGGGCCGATTCCGCTGCGCCACAACAGGTATAGAGCCAGTCCGCCCCAAGCCACCAACTGCCCGACCGAGACCAGGTTCAGGCCCAGGTTGATCAGGTCATAGCGGGACTGGTCGCGATTCATCCGGACCCGGAAGCCCCCGAGCCCGGACAGCACCGCGTCGCCGAATTGCAGGAGCGCGACGATCGCGGAGACCCCGAAGGTCATCGCCAGCATGACCCCGACCTCGATGCGCATGGCCCGCCGGTCTTCGCCGAGGAACTCGCCGTGGCTGGCGCTCACCCCGCCACGGTAGCGGCTCGATAGTGTTGCCCCGTGGCCCGCATCGCCTACCTCGGACCCGAGGGCACCTTCAGCGAGGCGGCGCTGCTGAGGATGGTCGCCGGCACCATGGTGCCCGGCGGCGGCGCGGTGGAGCCGGTCCCGACGGACAGCACCCCGGCCGCGCTGGAGGCCGTTCGCACCGGCGCCGCGGACTTCGCCTGTGTGCCGATCGAGAACTCCATCGAGGGCAGCGTTCTTCCTACGCTGGACAACCTGGCCGGCGGGTCGCCACTGCAGATCTTCGCCGAGCTGACCCTCGACGTCGCGTTCAGCATCGTCACCCGGCCCGGGATGACGGCCGCGAACGTGCGCACCGTGGCCGCTTTTCCCGTCGCGGCCGCCCAGGTCCGCCGCTGGCTGGCCGAGCAGCTGCCCGAGGCGGTCGTCGTCCCGGCGAACTCCAATGCGGCCGCCGCCTGTGACGTCGCACAGGACCGAGCGGACGCCGGGGTGAGCACGGCGTTGGCGGCTCAGCGTTACGGCCTGGCCACGCTGGCCGACGGGGTGGTCGACGAACCCAATGCGCGCACCCGCTTCGTCCTGGTCGGCCAGCCCGGCCCGCCGCCGCCGCGCACCGGCGCCGACCGCACCTCGGTCGTGCTGCGGATCGCCAGCGCCCCGGGTGCGCTGGTGTCGGCGATGAGCGAGTTCGGCATCCGCGACATCGACCTGACCCGGATCGAATCCCGGCCCACCAGAACCGAACTCGGCTCCTACATGTTCTTCCTGGACTGTGTCGGGCACATCGACGACAGTGCGGTGGCCGAGGCGCTCAAGGCGCTGCACCGCCGCTGCATCGATGTGCGGTACCTGGGGTCGTGGCCGACCGGTGCGGTGACCGGCGTCGTGCCGCCCCAACTCGACGAGGCCGAGCAATGGCTGACCCGGGTGTGCCGGGGCGAACAATGAGCGGCCGGCTGATCCTGGTCCGGCACGGCCAGTCGTACGGCAACGTCGAACGGCGCCTCGACACCCGCCCGCCGGGCGCGGACCTGACCGATCTCGGTGTGCAGCAGGCTCGGGATTTCGCGCGCTCGCGGACTGCTCCGCCCGGGATGCTGCTGCACTCCGTCGCCCGCCGGGCGGCGCAGACCGCCGCCGCGATCAGCGGCGAATTGTCTTCCGGCGCGATCGGCGTCGAATTGTTGATCGTGCCAACCGAAGTCGACGGCATCCACGAGGTCCAGGCCGGTGATCTGGAGGGCCGCACCGACGACGACGCGATCGCTGAATTCAATCGGACCTACCAGCGCTGGCTCGAGGGTGACCTGGCTGTGCCGATACCCGGCGGGGAGAGCGGGCACGACGTTCTGGACCGGTATCTGCCGGTGCTGCAGGAACTTCGACTGCGCTATCTCGACGACCGCGCCTGGTCCGGCGACATCGTCGTCGTCAGCCACGGCGCGGCGATCCGGCTGGCCGCGGCTACGCTGGCCGGGGTGGAGGGCAGCTTCGTCCTCGACCACCACCTGGCCAACACCGAGGCGGTAGCGCTGGCGCCGATCACCGACGGTCGGTGGGGTTGTGTGCAATGGGGCGCCAGAACTCCGCCGTTCTACCCGGAGCCCGACGTCCATCCTGTCGAGGACGCGCTGCGCGCCGCCGACCCGATGGGGTGAGCGCTCAGATAGCTACTTCGACCTGAAAAAGTCGGAGGGTTGATCCGCAGGTTGTCGGTGCTGA